>CAMTUI010000001.1:0-70811 GCA_947084985.1 Methanobacteriota archaeon
ACCGAGTCCATTCGTCAGGCCGTTCGTGCGGCCGAGACCGTTCGTCAGCCCGTTCGTTCGGCCAAGGCCGTTTGTGAGGCCATTCGTCCGCCCGAGACCGTTTGTGAGACCGTTCGTGCGACCGCGGAGTCCATTCGTCCGACCCCGCAGGCCGTTCGTCATCCCTGCCTTGCGCTCACCGCGACGCTCGAGGACGAGGCCGTTCGTCAGCCCCTTCTTCGGCGTCGGTTTGACGACCGGCTTGGGCTGCGGGGCCGCCTGGGGCTTCGGCACCGGCTTGAGCGGCCGCTTCGCAGGTTCCGGAGCGGGCTTCGTCTCATGTCGAAGCTCTTCCTCGACCATCTCCTGGATCGCGGCCTGGCCGAGCTCGTCGAGCTCGTCCTCGAGGTTCCGGGACGGGGTGAACTTCACGCCACAATTCGCGCAGCTCATGGCGTCGACGCCAACGGGGGCCTCGCACATGGGACACGGGACCGTCACGCCGGTCGTCTGCGGCTCCGGGGCCTGCGACTGCTGCGCCCGAATACGACTCTGCCTCGCGCGGTCGGTCTCACCGAGACGCGCATGAAGTTTCGTCTTCAGGACCCACAGTCCCGGATAGTCCGCGTTGAGATCCGCGAGGCGTTCGAGGGTCTGAAGTCCGCCGCGCACGTCGTCGAGGGTCGCCTGGGCGGCCGCCATCGCGAAGAGGGCGTCGGCGTCGCGGGGATTGAGCTTCAGCCGCTCGCTCGCGATCTGCATGATGAGCTGAAGCCGTCGGGCGCGCTCGTCCTGCGACTCGAGCGTGGTCCCGGGGATCGAAGGCAGAGGTGCCGCAGCGGGCTTCGCCGTCTCGCGGATGACCCGCATGCCCCGCTCCGTGAACTCGAGTTCGCGGAACGTCGGATCGGTGGACGTGTCTTTCAGATGGAGGACGCCCACCTTACGGACGATACGATCGCCGCTGCGCGTCCGCTCGATCTCGATCACGCCATCGAAGGGCTGGTGGAGCGTCGACACCTCGGAGGCAGAGTGCATCTCCTTCTCCAGGAGGACGAGGCTCGTGAACTGGTACCGGTCGAACTTCCGCTTCGCGCTCTGCGCGAATGCGTAGACCTGCGGGAGTTCGTACACGTTCGTGGCGGGGGAGAGGAGCTCGATTACCGCGCGGCGGGGCTGGTCCCCCGCGAGAGACGTGATCGCGCGGCTCAGGGCGACGCCAAGGTTCGTGAGATCGATCGACGACCGCACGACGGCCCCGCGCTCCTCGACGTCCTGTACGGATTCCTCGCTCCAGGAATACCAGTCGACGATGCACAGGCGGCTCTCGTGCGCGACCTGGTCGAGATTCACGCCGAGATTCCGCAGTTCGGCGAGGACGGCATCGGGAGACTGCGAGGACGTGACCACGAGGCCGCTCGCGCCGACCCGCAGGCCTTCCGCGAGGAAGGTGAGGGCGAACCGGAGCTTCTCCTGGCCGGGCGGGCCCTGGAGGATGACGCTCGAGCCCACGGGCAGACCGCCCTGGATCATCGCATCGAATCCCTCAACCCCGACGGGCAAGCGCGACATGTCGTCACGCCTCCAAGGGTCGTGTCAGGCCGCAGCGCACGGCGAGATCTGGATAGTTCGACATCGCGTCGCGGAGGGCCGCCTGGAACACGCCTCGCGCGGTCGAGGTCCCGAGACCTTGCGAGCAGACGGACCACAGGTCCCGGTGGACGGCGGCCACGAGCTCCCTCAGGCGGTCGATCCCGCCGTCGGCCCCGGCAATCATCTGATCAAAGACGGCCTTGCGGAGCTCCTGGTGGTCCGTCGTGAGACGGTGCTCCATCTCCGTCTGGATCGCGGGGGTGCCGTAGAATCGGATCCGCTCGAACAGGGAGTGGAAGTAGGACACGTAGAAGTCTACGACCTCTCGGAGCGGTCCGGAGTCGTCCTCCAGGTCCACTTCGAGTTTGAGGCGCGTGGTCCGAATCCGGTACTCGAACGTGCGCGCGTCGTGCGGCCGCCGCTCGACGAGGCCAAGCTCCGCGAAACGTTGCAGGAACTTCGACGCCGTGGTGATGTGGATGCCGAGGTCCTTCGCGACCTCACTCGAGAGACGCCATCGTCCGTCCCGCAGGGCCTTGAGGATCGACAGGCTGTGCTCTCCGGAGAGGAGGAGGACTGCGTGTCGGAATGTCTGCTGGTCCATGAATCGGAGACCTCAGGAACCGGCCCACGGGGCCCGGAACTCTATTTGTCGTGGACCACGGAGTTCATAAGGGATGTCATGGAATTCTCACCCACGATTATCTTGGGCTGGAACGAACATCTCCGCCCGGTCCACGCGTCCGGGCGGACGCTGACGCGACGTTCCGCCGCCCCGTCCGAACCGGGCTTCGGCCTCCCGACGCCCGGTTGAGCAAGGTTGAAGTATGGGCACCCGATTCGGGCCCCCTACGGCCGTCCTCTCTCGATAGGGAACACCTTCGCCCGCGGTCCGCGCGGGAGATCCTCAATGCGTTACACCCGATTTGAAAAGGCCCGAATCATCGGAGCCCGAGCCCTGCAGATCAGCACGGGGGCGCCAATCCTCCTCGACGTACCAGGGGGAGTCGTCGACCCCATCGAGATCGCCTGGATGGAGTTCAACAGCGGCGCGATCCCGCTCACGGTGAAACGGGATAGCTAGGCCCCGCCCGGACCGTCCCGGACATCGATCAGCGCCTCGGACATGCGGAGCTCCGCCACCTCCTCCCGCGTCAGCGGCCTCCGCCGGACATCGGCGTGGAGGATGTCGCTGTTCCCCCTCGGGTCCTCGAGGACGATCGTGAACGGTCCGAGGCCCTCGATGAGCCGCTCGATCCGCTCGACGCAGGCGTCTGCGGCCAAGCGGTCCGCCCGCGAGGACGCAGTCGCGGCCGCACCGCGGGCGACGTCCCGGAACCGGTGGAGGACTCCTTCGACGTTGCTGATGAACGCCTCCGCCCGCGGCCCGGGCTCCATGCTCGCTCCGAGCTCCGGGATGCGGATCGTCCCGGACGAGGACCGAGCTACGCGTGCGGACAGGTGGCCCGGCGTCGTCACGCGCAGCTCCACATGGATCGGATCGGCGTCGCGCGAGAGGAGCATGTCTGCGTTGCGGTAGCCGCAAGACCCGCAGACCAACGTCGTCTGGACCGCCTCCCCGAAGAACGGGAGGTCGAGGGACACGGCCCGGAAGGTCAGGGTACCGCGGCCGCAGACGGGGCAGGGCACATCGAGCCGCGTCTCGCGGACGGGACCGCGGATGACGGACTCCTCCGGCGACGACACGCTCGCGGACAGGGCCACGGGACATAATAACCGTCGGAATCCAACGAAGGAATGTTTATATAGAACCGCATACAAACATATGGACGCCCACCACGAACGGAGGTGGATACGGATGTTACGAAAGACGAAGGCGACACCGAAGACGGAGGGAACGAGCCTGGCTCGAGCGACGACCTCGCCCTTCGCCTGGTTCGAAGAGATGGACCGTTGGTTCGACGACTTCCGGCGCAGCTTCGAGCAGCGCTTCTGGGGCCCGCAGGGTCCTTGGGGCGAGACGGGCCTCCGGGTCCGGGAGCCCCTCGTCGACGTGATCGACAAGGGCTCCGAGTTCCTGGTCCGAGCCGAGCTGCCCGGGGTCGCGAAGGAGGACGTGGACCTGAACGTGACGGACGACGGGATCGAGATCAAGGCGGAGTCGAACCGGTCCCGGGAGGAGCGGGAGAAGAACTACTACTTCCAGGAGCGGTCGTACCAGGCCCTCCACCGCTTCCTGAGCTTCCCGGACGAGGTCAAGCCCGATCTCGCGTCCGCATCGCTGAAAGACGGCATCCTCGAGGTCCGCGTCCCGAAGAAGGAGCCAACGCAGGAATCCAAGCCGGTCAAGGTGCGGGTCGAGTGACACCGCACCGCCTTCCCCTTTTTCGTTCTCTCACGGAGAGACGGTGTGTCCGCATGAGTTCAAGTAATCCCGATTCGATGGGATGGTCCGCGGCGGAGGCCTGGCGGCTTCCGCAGCCGCGCAGGAGTCCGGTCATCCATGCCACCCGGTCGTGAGAAGTTCCTGAGGGTCGCCGAGGCGAAGCCCGGGGACGCGGGGCGGGGCCTCGTGCGGATCGATCCCGAGGTCATGAAGATCCTGGAGATCGGCGAAGGGGACATCGTCCTCATCGAGGGCTCAAAGACTACGGCGGCGAGCGTCCGGCGTGGCTACCCGGAGGACGCGAACCGCGGCGTGATCCGGATGGACGGCATGCAGCGCCGCAACGCGGGGGTGGGAATCGACGACAAGGTCGGTCTCCGCAAGGCGCTCGCCCGTGCGGCGGAGAAAGTGAGCCTCGCGCCGACGGAGGCGATCCGCATCATGGGCGGTGAGCAGTACATGGCCCAGGCGCTCCGGGGCCGACCGATCACCCGCGGCGACGCCATGTCCGTGAGCGTGATGGGCCGGAAGTTCGACTTCGTGGTCACCTCCTTCGCGCCGAGCGCGGACGCGGTCGTTGTCGAGGAGCACACAGAGATCAAGATCGCGGAGAAGCCAATCAAGGAAGAGGAAGCGAAGGTCCCCAAGGTGGACTACGAGGACATCGGGGGTCTGGGCGAGGAGGTCCACAAGGTGAGGGAGATGATCGAGCTCCCGCTCCGCCATCCCGAGCTCTTCGAGCGGCTCGGCGTCGAGGCGCCGAAGGGCGTCCTCCTCCACGGCCCTCCGGGCACGGGGAAGACGCTCCTCGCGAAGGCGGTGGCCTCCGAGACGAACGCGAACTTCTACTCGATCTCCGGCCCGGAGATCATGTCGAAGTTCTACGGGCAGAGCGAGGAGAACCTCCGGGATATCTTCAAGCAGGCGGAGGAGAACGCGCCGAGCATCATCTTCATCGACGAGCTCGACTCGATCGCCCCGAAGCGGGACGAGGTCACGGGCGAGGTCGAGCGCCGCGTCGTCGCGCAGCTCCTCGCCCTCATGGACGGGCTCCAGGCGCGTGGCAAGGTCGTGGTCATCGGAGCGACGAACCGGCCGAACGCGCTGGACCCCGCGATTCGCCGCCCGGGCCGCTTCGATCGAGAGATCGAGATCGGCGTGCCGAACCGGGACGGTCGCATGGAGATCCTCCAGATCCACACGCGCGGGATGCCGCTCGCGAAGGACGTCGAACTGAAGGAACTCGCGGACATCACGCACGGGTACGTCGGCGCGGACCTTTCCGCGCTCACGAAGGAGGCCGCGATGCGTTCCCTCCGGCGGATCCTGCCGGACATCGACCTCCAGCTGGACAACATCCCTCCCGAGGTGCTGAACCGCCTCGAGGTCACCCGGGAGGACTTCCTCCAGGCGTTCCGAGAGATGGAGCCCTCCACGCTGCGGGAGGTGCTCATCGAGAAGCCGAATGTGAGCTGGGACGACGTCGGCGGACTCGAGGAGGCGAAGCAGGAGCTGCGGGAATCGATCGAGTGGCCCCTGAAGATGAACAAGTTGTTCGCACATTTCGACGCGCGGCCGCCGAAGGGGATCATCCTGTTCGGGCCGCCGGGCACGGGGAAGACGCTCCTCGCGAAGGCCGTCGCCACCGAGTCGGAAGCGAATTTCATCTCCGTCCGCGGGCCCGAGTTCCTGAGCAAGTGGGTCGGCGAGTCGGAGCGGATGGTCCGGGAGACGTTCCGGAAGGCGAAGACGGCGGCGCCATGCATCATCTTCTTCGACGAGGTCGACGCCATCACGCCGGTCCGAGGACTCAGCGCGGATAGTCAGGTGACGGAGCGCGTGATCTCCCAGATCCTGACGGAGATGGATGGGCTCGAGGAGCTCCACAACGTGACGATCATCGCGGCGACGAACCGTCCCGATCTCCTCGACCCGGCGCTCCTGCGACCGGGGCGGTTCGACCGGCACCTCTACATCCCGCCCCCCGACCTCGAAACCCGCAAGGAGATCCTGAAAATCCACACGAGGAAGAAACCCCTCGCGGAGGACGTCAACCTGGAGGAGATCGCCCGGCGGACGGACCGGTACACGGGCGCGGAACTCGCGGCGGTCTGCAACGAGGCCGCGATGCTCGCGATTCGCGAGTACGCGACCCGGCTCCCGAACCTCAATGCAGAGGACCTGAAGAAGGTCCGGATCGGCCGGCGGCATTTCGAGGCCGCCCTGAAGAAGATCCAGCCGCAGACGAAGGACGCGGGGGCTTACCAGCGCCTCGCGACGAGGTCGCGCGAGGAGATCGAAGTCGGCTAGGCCGCGCCCAACGCCCGGACCCGTGGCTGCCGGAACATCGGCATGACCCGCTTCTGGACCTCCCCCGCGAGGACGACGAAGGGCGCCACGGCGAGGATCGCGAGCCAGTCGATGGGCTCAAGGGGCGTCGTCCGGAAGACGGCCTGGAGGAACGGGTGGTAGACCGCGAAGGCCTGGAGGCTCACCGCGGCGACGAGCCCGATGAGGAAATAGCGGTTCGTCCAGAAACCGACCCGGGACAGGGGTTCCCCGAGGCTCCGGCAGTTGAAGGCGTTGAACATCTCGAAGAACACGAAGCCCGTGAACACGAGGGTGCGCGCGGAGTCGAGGCTACCGTGGCCCAGCTTCCAGGAGAACAGGGCGAGCGTCCCCATGAGCATGACCACCGAGACAAGGACCATGAGGTGCTTCACATCCGGGCTGATGAAACCCTCTCGGAGCGCGCGCGGCATCTCCTTCATGATCCCGGCATGCTTCGGCTCGAGGCTCAGGGACATGACCGCGGGCGTGGCCGTGACCATGTTGAGCCAGAGGATTTGCGCGGCCAGGAGCGGGAGGGGGAATCCGAGCGCCATGCAGGCGATCAGGACAATGGCCTCGCTGATGTTGGTCGTGAACAGAAAGGCAATCACCCGCTTCACGTTCTGGAACGCGAGGCGCCCCTCCTCGACCGCATCCACGATGCTGTTGAAGTCGTCCGTCGTGAGGACGATGTCGGAGGCCTCTCGGGCGACGTCCGTGCCGGCCTTGCCCATCGCCACGCCCACGTCGGCCCGCTTGAGGGCGGGCGCGTCGTTCACGCCGTCGCCCGTCACCACGACGACATGGCCCTGGGACTTGAGGACCTCCACGACGCGGAGCTTCATGTGAGGGGAGACGCGGGCGAAGACGTTCGAACCCTTCAGATAAGTCGCGAAGGCCGCATCGTCCGCGGCCTCAAGACGCTCTCCCGGAATGACATCCTCCCGTCCGTCGTCGAGGAGCCCGACCCGGCGCGCGATTTCCTTCGCCGTGAGCGCGTGGTCCCCCGTGAGCATGATGATTCGGATTCCCGCCTCCCGGCATCGGCGGATCGACTCGGACACTCCCGCCCGGGGCGGGTCGAGCAGCCCGAGGAATCCGACGAAGACGAGCTCCCCCACGACGGCCTCCGCGAGCTCGCCGCCGTCGAAGTCCAGTTCCCGGTAGGCGAAGCCGAGGACCCGCAGGCCTGCGGCGGACATCTCCGCGCTGCGCTCCGCGAGGGCCTGTCGGCGACCGTCATCGAGGGGGACCCGCCGGTCTTCTTCGAGGGTCGCACCGCACAGGGGGACGACGGCCTCGGGGGCGCCCTTCACGTAGAGCCGGGTCGTACCGTCCCCTTCCTCCACCGCGACGGCCATGTAGCGTCGCTCGTGGGAGAAAGCGATTTCCCCGACGCGCCGCGCCCGGGGGTCCGGCGCCGAGAGGCCCGCCTCGGACGCGAACACGTACAGGGCGACCTCCGTGGGGTCGCCGCGGATCTCAACCGCTCCCTCGTCCTGCTCCTCCCGGAGGTCGTTGCAGAGGGAGGAGATCCGCCACACCATGGATAGGGAGGCTTCCGCGGCCCCGCCGTCCGCGCGCGCCCACGTGCCCACATCGATGTCTCGGCCGTAGCCCGGAAGGTACGCGCGGACGACGCGCATCCGGTTCTCCGTCAGCGTGCCCGTCTTGTCCGTGCAGATGACCGTCGCCGCGCCGACCGTCTCGACGGCGGAGAGCTTCCGCACGACGGCCTTGCGGCGGGCCATCCTCTGGACGCCGACCGCGAGGACGATGGAGACCGCCGCCGGAAGGCCTTCCGGGATGATGGAGACCATCTCCGCGAGCGCGAAGAGCAGGACGTCCTCGAGGGGAAAACCGCGGTACACGCCGACGGCAACGACCGCCGCGACGGCAAGGCCCGCGAAGATCCCGATGTAGCGCGCGAAGGTCCGCACGTTCTGCGTGAGGGGCGACGGGTCCGCTTGGAGGGATTCGAGGGAGGTCGCGATCCGCCCCATCTCCGTGTTCGACCCCGTCGCGGCGACGAGGAGGCGGCCGCGCCCGCCGACGACGTGCGTGCCCATGTGGGCGCAGGAATGGCGCTCCGCGAGCGGCGTGGCCTCGGGGTCCGGATCCGGGCGCTTCGGGACGGGGAGGGATTCCCCGGTGAGCATGGACTCCTCGACCTGGAGACCGTGGGATTCCACGATTCGGCCGTCCGCGGGGATCGTGACCCCGGGCTCGAGGACGACGATGTCCCCCGGGACGATCCCTCGGGTCGGGACCGTTTCGTGGACCCCGTTCCGGAGCACGACGGCCTTCGGCGCGTTCATCCGCCGGAGGGAGTCGAGCGCGCGTTCGGCGTGGTACTCCTGCATGAAACCGATCACGACGTTGACGGAGATCGCGATCGCGATGACCGCGGTGTCGAAGAAGTGCTCGAGGACGATCGTGATGACCATCGCGACCATGAGGACGAAGAGGAGCGGGCTCCGCAACTGGCCCCAGAGGATCCCGATGGGCGTCCGCCGACGGGCGTCCGGAATCTCGTTCGGCCCTGTCTCATCGAGGCGGGCCTTCGCTTCCGACTCCGACAGGCCCGCGGGGCTCGAGTCGATGAGGCGGAAGGCGTCCTCGACCGACCGAGAATGCCAGTTAATCGGACGACTCACCGCGGATCCCATCCCTTCTACGTGACCCGGCGCGCGACCGGGAGCGCGTCGCGGACGCGACTCGGGGCCGACAAAACGAGTCACCGTAGAAATCCTTTTTGTCCACACGAGGCCGCATCCGACGACGCAGGGAGCAGTGGCGGCCGCCAATTCGCGGACCCAGAAAGGTTATGCCCGTCCGCGGCGAATCGCCCACGATGGTCGCGGCCTCCGCGCCGGGGAAGCTCATCTTGTTCGGCGAGCATGCCGTCGTCTTCGGCGAGCCGGCGCTGAGCACCGCCATCAACCTTCGGGCGGAGGTGTACGCTCGGCCTCACGAAGAATGGCTCGCGGACGGCCGAAGCCTCGACGACCCGAAGTATCGCTACGTGAAGACGGCGGTTGGGCGGGTGTGGTCCGGTGGACCGCTCTGGTTGGAGGTCCGCTCGATGATCCCGGTCGGCTCCGGCTTGGGTTCGTCGGCCGCGGTGACGGTCGCGTCCCTGGGGGCGCTCCACGCATTGCGCGGGGACTTCGATCCCGTCACGATCGCCCGGGAGGCTTTCGCGGTCGAGCACGACGTCCAGGGCCGCGCGAGCCCGATCGACACGAGCACGGCGACCGCGGGAGGTGGGATCCTCGTCCGACGCGAGACGGGGGAAGACCACCTGTGGACGATCCGACGCGATACGCGATCGTGGTCCCTCCATCGCTGCTCCCTGCCGGACCTCACGTTCGTCGTGGGGGACACGGGGATAGGCGCGGCGACAGGGCCGCTCGTCGCGAGGGTGAAGGAACGCGTGGATGCGGGCGTTGAGGCGGCGGAAATGGTCCGGGAGATCGGACAGATCACACTCGAGGGACTCCATGCGCTCCAACGGGAGGACCTCGAAACCGCGGGGCGGCTCATGGATCGGAACCACGAACTCCTGAACGCGCTCGGCGTGGGACATCCGACCCTCGACCGGCTTGTCGCCGCCGCGCGGCCCCAGAGTTATGGCGCGAAGCTCACCGGAGCCGGAGGAGGCGGGAGCATGGTCGCCCTCACGGACCGGCCCGAGCCGGTCGTCGAGGCGATCCGAGCCGCCGGTGGCCGCGCCTTCGGCGTACGGACGGACCCGGAGGGCGTGCGGAGGCTTTCATGAGGACCGGGTGGGCCCACAAGGTCCGGGAACCGAAGGGAGTCGCGCGCGAGATCGAATCCCTCCTTGTCATGCACGCCGCCGAACTTCTCACGCTCCAAGGCCCGACGCGGCCGAGGACCCGGCACGAGGCCGCCCGCCTCGCGATCATCGAGGATGGCGCCGTCTTCGCGAAAGGCGATCGAATCGCCGACGTCGGTCCGACGGATGACGTCCTTCGGAGGCACCCGAGGGCCACCCACACAATCGACGCGACGGGCAAGGTCGTCCTGCCGGGATTCGTCGACCCACACACCCATGCCGTGTTCGCAGGATCCCGGGAGCACGAAGTGGAGTGGAAAGCGCAAGGACTCAGTTATCCGGAGATCGCCGCGCGTGGGGGTGGGATTTTGCATACCGTGCGAGCGACGCGGGAGGCGCCGGAAGAGGTCCTCGCGCTGCTCGCCGGACAGCGGCTGCAGGCGATGCGCCGCCTCGGGACCACGACCGCGGAGATCAAGAGCGGGTACGGGCTCCGCACGGCCGATGAAATCAAGATCCTCCGAGCCGCCTTCCGGGCGGGCGAGCGGGCTGGAGTCGACATCGCGACGACATTCCTAGGGGCCCACGCCGTCCCGCCTGAGTTCGAGACTCGTGCCGATGCCTACGCCGACTCGCTCGTCGAAGAAAGCCTCCCGGCCGTGTCGTCGTCGGGTCTCGCGACGTTTTGCGACGTCTTCGTGGAACGCGGATACTTCGACGTCGCCCAGGCACGTCGGATCTTCGAGAAGGCCGTGGCCCTGGGCCTCCGGCCGAAGGTACACGCGGACGAGCTGTCGGAGTGTGGCGGCGCGACACTCGCGGCGCAGGTCCGGGCCGTTTCCGCCGACCATCTCCTCCATACATCGACCGAAGGGATCGAGGCGATGGCGCTTGCCGGAGTGATCGGGGTCCTCCTGCCCGCCACGTCCCTCTCCTCCCGCCTTCCCTATGCGGACGGTCGGCGCCTCGTCGAGGCCGGCGTCCCCGTGGCCCTCGCGACGGATTTCAGCCCGAACAGTTGGTGCGAGTCCATGCAGTTCGTGATCGCTCTCGCATGCCACCACAACGGCCTGACGCCCGCCCAGGCGATCGTGGCCGCGACGATCAACGCGGCCCATGCCATTGGCCGCGGGAATCGGATCGGAAGCCTCGAGATCGGAAAGCAGGCAGACCTCCTCGTGACCGATGTCCCCTCGCACGGGCATCTCGGGTACCGCCTCGCGGCGAATGTCGTGGAGACCGTGGTGCGCCGTGGACGCGTCGTCGCAGTGACGGGACGCTGAGCCGACCGCCAAGGCCCTGGCTCGAGCCTCGATCAGCGAGAGGGAGGCGGCTTGTCCAGAATCTCGAGATCGTCGAGGCTGAAGTCCCGGAGCATCTGAAATCCCGGGTCGTTCACGCCCGCCATGGGCACGCGACCCGGCAGCTTCCCGAGGGTGCGCTCGGACACCGCCACGCCGATCGTCGTCGCGCCGACCGTGAGGAGGATGATGAAGAACGCGACGTTCAGGAACTGGCTCTCGTACGGAGCGAGGGCGTTCGTGAAGTACAGATCCCCCGGCGATGACGGGGACGTAAAGGCCGGAATCGTGAAGGGGAGCGAGGCGAGGACGGCGGCCGCGAGGCCGCGGCCCATGACGGTCCACAGCACCCGCCGCTCGGCCGGAGGCTTCGGATGGATCCTCGACGTGACCCGAGCCGCGAGGACACGGACGGCGACGATCACCACGAAGATGCAGACCACGCCGATGAAGAAGAGCGCGAACGTGCCGTTGAAGATCTCGAGGGCCGGCAGCTGGGTGGATACGGCCCAGCCGCCGGAGAACTGGAACGTGAAGACGACGCCGAGGAAGACGAAGAAGAAGGTCCGGATGACGAAGGACAGCTCCCCGTGGAACTGTTTGATGCGGTCGTCGACGACGAAGCTCGTGCGGAGATGGATCCGCCGTTCGAAGTCCTTGTGGTTCCCGAGCACGAGGCCGAACACGAAGGACGCCATCGCCCCGCTTCCACCGGAGGTCTCCGTGAACGCATAGAGGACGAACAAGACCGCGATCGTGAGCATGTACGAGAAAGGCTTCTTCTCCAGACGGCCGAGGAGCAGGAGCCATCCGACGCCGAACGCGATCCCGAAAGCCAGGGCGACAAGGAACGCCTGCCCGAGATCGAAGAAGACGATGGAGACGGACGCCCCAGGTCCCCCGCGGAGGAGCTCGATCAGCGCGAGGACCGTCACGACGCAGAGGACGTCTGTCAGGACGGATTCCAGCGTGAGCACGATCTTCGTCTCCTCGCTGACACGAAGCGCGCGCACGATGCCGATGACCACCGCACCGCTCGTCCCGGCGAGGATGGCGCCGAGCAGGAGCCCGACGAGCCACGGATACCCGAGCACGACGACCGTCACGAAGGCAACGGCGAAGAGGGTGAGCAGGAACGTGAGCCCCGTGTGGAGTCCAACGAGGCCAAGATACCGCACGACCTCCCGGAGGCGGAGATTCAGACCGCCGTCGAAGAGGATGATCATCAGCGCCACCGCCGTGAAGTACGGCGTGGCCAGAGCGAGGACGCCGGGAGGCACGAATGAGAACCCGAAGTACGTCAAGGCGACGGGGCCGATGAGAAGGCCGAGAAAGATCAGGATGAGCAGGTCGGGCACGTGCGTCCTCTCGAAGATCAGGGTCGCCGTGAATCCGATCGCAATGATCGCGCCGATCGCCGCGAATGCGGTGAGGACGTCGGCCGAGGCCGGCGTCTCTCGAGCGGTGATCGTGACGACAAGCTCGAGACTCGCCACCGGGACCGTGACGTTGAACCAGACGTGGAGACGGGCAGCGCGCGCGTCGCCTCCGCCGGGCACGGTCACGTTCAACCGGACCTCGAAGAAGTCATCGCGGCGCAGTACGAGAGTGGACGACGACAGGGCGAGGCCGAAGGCGGGGTCCTCGGAGATGGCGGAGACGTTAACCGTGAACGTCCCCGGGCCGCCGTTGTAGATGCCCCAGCTGAAGTTCGTCACGCTGCCAAGGGGGACCACCTGGCTGGATGGCCCGAGGTCCACGACGTTCAGGGGCGTCCCGGGGATCGGGGTCGCGGCCTCCGCAAGGGGCGCGAAAAGAATCGCGAGGAACGCGGTGAGGACGACGAGGAGAGTCCGACGTCCCATCGGCCTTTGATTCGCCGAGGTGTATAAAACGGATTGCCTGCGAGTCGCATTTCCGAAAGGACACGCCTAGGAAGGTGGCAGGGACACGGTCGCATTCTCGAGACGCGACCCGGCGCGAATCGTCATCGAATCCCCGATGATGCTGTCTACGATCCGGGCGCCCTCCTCGATCACGCAGTTCCGCGACACGACGCTTTCCACGATCTCCGCGCCGGGTCCGATCACGCTGCCCTCGAGGACGATGCTCTTCCGGACGACCGCGCGGCCCTCCAAGCGCACGGAGTCGTACAGGCACGCGTTGTCCGCGATGCTCCCTTTCCGCAGGACGACGCCGGGTCCGACATAACACGGCCCGACGAGCGTGACGCCCGCCTCGAGGTCCGCCGCAGGGTCGAGGATGAGTGGCCCCTCGCTCGCGACGCCGCTCCGCCGGAGCGGCTTGCCCTCGCGCCTCACGATCTCCATGCTCGCCTTCCATAGGTCGTGAGGTCGCCCGATATCCATCCACACGCCGTCGATGCGGGAGCCGTACAGAGGGACGCCCTTCGCAAGGAGCTTCGGGAACAGGTCTTTCGCGAAGTCGAACTTCTGGTCCGGCGGGATGAAGTCGAGGACCTCCGGCTCCAGGACGTAGATGCCCGCGTTCGCGAGGTTCGAGAACGCCTCCTCGCGCTTCGGCTTCTCGCGGAACTTCGCGATGCGCGCCTTCGCATCCAGGCCGACGATCCCGTATTGCGTGGGGTCCTCGACCTCCGTGAGGGCGATCGTGACGACGCCGCCCTTCCTCTTGTGGAAATCGTAGAGGGCCTTGAAGTCCACGTCGCACAGGATGTCGCCCATCGCGACGACGAACGTCTCGTCGATGAAGTTCCCGACCCGGCGCACGGCTCCGGCCGTGCCCGCGGGATTCTCCTCAAAGCTGTACAAGATCGAGGCGTTGTAGCCGAGTCCGTCGCCGATCGATTTGATCAGGGCGTCGGAGAGGTAGGCGGTCGTGATGATCATCTCGTTGAAGCCCGAGGAGGCGAGGGACCGCAGGACGTAGTCGATGCACGGACGACCGGCGACGGGCATGAGCGGCTTCGGGCGCTTGTACGTGAGCGGCTGGAGCCGCGTGCCCTCCCCACCGGCGAGGACGACGGCCTTCATCCGATCTCCACCCGGCCCTTCTGGAGCAGGGCCTTCAGGGCCTCGTCGGCGGACGCTTCCAGCTTCCTCTCGTCGTACAGGGCCTGGCGCACGGCGCGGTTCTGCTGCCGGAGGATCTCCCGCGACTCGCGGGCCTCTGCACGGCGCGAGCCTTTGATCGCGAGGACCGTCTCCCGCATCTCGACGACCTTCGCGTGCACTTCGTCCGCCTTCTCCCGCGCCGCGAGGTACGCCTCGTGCTTCTCGTTCCCCTCCGCGATGAGGGTCGAGATGGTGCGGACGAAGTCCGTCGTCTCCTCGTGGACGGCCCTCGCTCGTCGGCTCAGGGCCACGGCCGCCTGGTGTTCCTTCTCGGCGGCCTGGAACAGTTCCGTGATCCCCGAGTCGATGTCGCGGATCTCCTTCGCGATCGCATCCTGCTCCGCCTTCAACGCCTCGAGAGCGCGGAGCCTCTTGAACGCCCCCTTGATCTCCTCGAGGAGCTCGTTCTCCTTGCGCAGGGTGAGGGACGCGGTCTGCTGGCGCATCTCCATCTGCGACGCCTGGCGCTTCACCGCGCGGAGTTCCGCGCCGATATCCGAGTGGACGGAGCCGCGCATCTTCCGCTTCATCTCGATCAGGCCTTTCGCCTTCGCCTGAAGGTCATCACGCTTCGCGCGGTGTGCCCGGGCTTCCGCGGCAAGGGCAGCCCGCCTGTCCTTGAGGTCGCGGAGTTTCGCGCTCAGCTCACGCTTCTTCTCGTGAATCAAGTCCCGCTCCTTGCGAAGAAGCTGCGCCTCCCGGTTGAGGGCGTCCCGCTTCTCGAAGAGCGACTGGAGCTTGATCTCGGCCTGTTCCAGTTCAGAAACGGTCTTCTTCCGGACCATCGGGTCCTCCGCCGGCCAGCTGGATGGCGGCGATTGGCGAATGCGCCATTAACCTTTCGGGCGGCCTATTGCGTCTGCGATTTGTCCAATCTCCTCGGGCGAGAGTTCCTCGACCCTCCGGGCTCGGAACGGCACGCCGGGAAGGACCGCCTCGAGGGCCTCGCGGGATGCTGCGAGGTCCGCACACGCAAGACGGAGGCCGTTCTCGACCGTCTTGCGGCGATGCTCGAACAGGGCGTCGACCACCGCATCGAACCGCTGAGGATCGGCGAGGGGGAAGGGACAGGGCCGGGGCTCGAGGCGCACGAGCGCCGAATCGACCTTCGGCTGCGGATGGAACGCGTTCCGCGGCACGCGCTCCAGGATCTCGCACGACGCACGGCGATACACGCCAACGGATAGGCGCGAGTAGTCCGCCCCTCCTGGCTTCGCGACCATCCGCCGCGCGAATTCCCACTGATACATCAGGACCGCGCGGTCGAACGGCTCGTCCAGGAGACGAAAGGTCAGAGGCGAGGAGATCTGGTACGGGAGGTTCGAGGCCATCACGTCGAACGGGGGCCACTGGACCTTCAGCGCGTCCCCCTCGACCACGTCCACCTCGCGCAGGGTCTTGCGGAGATAGGACGCAAAGCGGCGGTCCGCCTCGATCGCGATCACGCGTTTCGCACGCGAGACGAGTTCCCGCGTGAGCACTCCGAGTCCGGGGCCGATCTCGAGCACGACATCCGAGGGACCGATCCTCGCGTAGGCGATATGCCGGGAGGCCACTCGCGGGTCCACGAGGAAGTGCTGGCCGAGCCCCTTCCGCGGTCTCACCCCCAGCCGGGCCAGGACCCGGCGCGGGCTGTCTGCCTGCACACCAGCCCGACGGACTCCTTCGGATTTAGGCTTGTCTCCGATCCTTCAGAGGGCCACTCGGACCGTCCGCGAATCGACCGGCGCGTCGGGCGATCCGAGGACCGCCGTCACGATGTACGTCCCGCGGGCGAGCCCGTCGAGCGCATACGCGAACGTCTCCACGGCACCGCCGGACTCGAGGACGACCCATTCCCGGAAGGAGCCCACGACAACGCCCGCCTCGTCCGTCACGGTGACAAGGAGGCTGTCTTCGTAGACGACGGTGAGGAGATCGTTCCCGCGGACCACGGTCACGGAAACGCGCAGGGCCGTGCCGGATCCGGACGCGTTCAGGTTCCCGATCCAATACATGCCGGGCTTGCTCGGCGCTCCCTCGTCGAAGTCCTCCGCGCGGTATGCGTTCGTCGTGTACGTCGTCGTCGGATCGATCCCCCCGAGCGAGGGCGTGATCGACAAGGTCGCCTCGTACGGTCCGTCCATGCCGCTCGATCGGATGTCCGACCCGGCGAAGGGGAACTCCGCCCACGCGATCCCCTCCGCGAGCCACGCCTGCCCGTACGACCGAGCGAGGACGGTCGTGGAAGTCCCGCGGAGCTCCCCGGACAGGTCGAATCCGGCCGTCACGAAGACCTCGACCTCCGCGCGGATCAGGAGGGCATCGTGGAGGCCGTCCGCATCGCGGTCCGGCGTCGACTCCTCGAAGCGTCCCGTGTAGCGGAGGAGTTCCACGGACTCATCGAAGTCCGCGGCGCGATATGCAGACGTCGTGCCGCACAGGGTTTCCGGAATCGACATGGGCTCGGGCGGCAGGATCCCGTCCGCGGGACCGGGCGGCCGGACCGTGACCATCGGGTCGTACGGTCCGTACAGTGTGAGCGTGAAGTTCCAGGGGCCGTCCACGCCCGCCTGGCGGATCTGATCGCCGCGGAACGGCAGATACACAACCTCGTCCGTGGTCACGAGAGACACATCCCGGTAGGCGTACCCGATGAACTGCATCACGTCCCCGCCGACATCGCTCCGCGACAGCATGCCGTTCACGTTGTACGGGCCCGGTACGTTCACCTGAATGTCGGCTCGCAGCTCGAGGAAGTCCGCGGAGCCATCGGCGTCCACGTCGACGGGGAGGTCGGAATGGCCGCCGGTGAAGAACGCGTTCCGGATCGGCTCGTCGAAATCCGCCGCCGAGTAGGCCTTCGTCGTGTACGTCCACTCGACGCCGGAGGCGGGTTCCACGAGCGGGCGGGTGTCTGCGTAGACGATGACGCCGCCGAGGTTCAACATCGCCTGCACGACGTAAGGACCGTCCGCGCCCGCCCGGACGATGTCCTCCCCGTCGAAGGCCATCCGAATCGTCTGGGCCCCGGCCGGGAAGAAGTACCTCTCGTACGTCCAGGCGAATGGCATCGGGCTCGAACCCGCATTCCCGAGAGGGGGCGGCGCGAGTCGATACCCGTAGCCGCACACGTTCGTCTCAATCGAGTCGGCGGAGAGACTTGCATACACGTCCCACGTTCCCGCTTCCGGCAGGACGACCTGCGCCTCGACGACGAGCCAGTCAAACCGCCCGTTCGCGTCCGTGTCGAGTCCGTAGTCCGTCCCTGGATCCCCGGACGACGCGAGGAGCGCGTTCACGCCAAGCGCCGCGCCGCCGGAGGCGAGGCCGAGCGTCAAAAGGATCGCGATCGTACGGGCGGAGGGCCACATCGTCACACCACCCGTGTGGTAGGACCGGCGGGGCATATAGGGCCGCGGATGTCGTTCGGCTTTCCGCTAACGGAGACCATTCCGACCCATGGATATTTGACCACGGGCCTCGATAAACCCCCGTGCCCTCCCCCTGGGCCGGCCTCCCGTTCCAGACCGAGGGAAGCCTGCAGTGCTGGATGGTCGCCCTGATCATCGGCGCCTTGGTCCTCGTCCTCGCAATCCTGATGGCGTACCAGCGGTACGTCGCGGGGAAGAAACCCGTCCAGCACCTCTGCGACTACTGCGGCCACATGGTCTCCGTCGTGAGCGATTGCCACCACGCGCCCGTGCGGGAACGCTTCCTTCACGGCACTTGCCTGGAGTGCAAACAGGACTGCCGCCTCGTCTGCGCGCGGTGCAAGAACCCCGTGTGACCTAGGCGCCGGCCCACTCGACCACCGTGGCCTCGCCCTGGCCCACGCCGACGCACAGGGTCGCGAGTCCGTAAAACGGGCGCTTCTCGTTCGGGGCCCGGCGCCGCATCTCGTGGACGAGGGTGCACATGATCCGCGCGCCGCTGCAGCCGAGCGGGTGGCCGAGGGCGATCGCCCCGCCATTCACGTTCGTGATCTCGTGGCGGAATCCCAGCTCACGCATGACGAGAAGCGCCTGGATCGCGAACGCCTCGTTCAGCTCGATGAGTCCGAGGTCCTCCACCGACAAGCGCGCGCGGTCCAGCGCCTTCCGGGTCGCGGGAATCGGCCCGATCCCCATGGTCCGCGGCTCGACGCCCGCCGCCGCGGATGCGACGATCCGAACGAGCGGCCGGAGGCCGAGTTCGCGGGCCTTCCCGTCGCTCATCAGCAGGACGGCAGCGGCTCCGTCGTTGATTCCGCTCGAGTTGCCCGCGGTCACCGTGCCGCCCTCGCGGAACGCGGGTCGCAGGCGGGAGAGCGCCTCGAGGGAGGTGTCAGGTCTCGGATGCTCGTCGCGCGCCACGAGGACCGACTCGCCCTTCCTCTGTGGGACCGGCACGGGGACGATTTCCTCCGCGAACCTGCCGCTCTCCGCGGCCGCCACGGCCCGGCGGTGGCTCTCGAGTGCGAAGCGGTCCTGGTCGGCCCTCGTGACGTCGCCCGCCATCTCCCGGAGGTTCTCCGCGGTCTCGCCCATCGACTCCGTCCCGTAGCGTTCCTTGATCCGTGGATTCGGGAAGCGCCATCCGAGGGTCGTGTCCCATGCGGTCTGATGGCTCATCGAGCCGTGGAGATTCTTCGGGATCGCGTACGGGGCACGCGTCATGCTCTCGACTCCGCCCGCGACGAATACGTCCCCCTCGCCGACCTTGATCGCCCGCGCCGCGGCATTGATCGCCGCTAGACCGGAGGAGCAGAGGCGGTTGAACGTCACGCCGGCGACGGAGACCGGGAAGCCCGCAAGGAGCACCGCCATCCGGGCGACGTTGCGGTTGTCCTCCCCCGCCTGGTTCGCGCAGCCCAGATAGACTTCCTCGACGAGGCCGGGGTCGATGCCGCACCTCCGAACGACCTCGCCGACGACGAGCGCCGCCAGGTCGTCCGGCCGCACGTCCCGCAACAAGCCGTTGTGGCGGCCGACCGGCGTCCGCACCGCTCCGACAATCACCGCTTCGGGCATCTTCGACCTCCGGGCTGGACGCCCCCTCCATTCCGTCTGGGGATTTGGACTTCGGGGTCACGCCAGGGAGACGCCGGGCGGGGATCGAGTAGTTTCGCGGACCCCACCGGAAAGGCCATCGCATTCCTTGGCATACCTCTACTTAGAGGTATATAACATGGAGATCGGCTGTGGGGCCCGGGTGCGCGATTTCGCCGGACGCCGGTACGTCTACTTCTGGCACTACGAACGGTCGAACGGGCGATCGGTCCGGCGGGAGGCGTATCGGCCGCGTCAGGCGAAGGCGGAACTCCTCCGGCGCATGGCCGCCTACCACCGGAAGGCAGAACAGGAGTTTGCGCGGAAACGCGCCCGGATCGAGCGGCTCGTCACGGACACGGTGCATACCTCCACTTAGAGGTATGGCAGGCCGCGAGGACCTTGGATGCCGCCCGCCCGCGTTCCGTCGCCCGCGGCCTGCGGCGAAGCTTTATCCCCCGGGGTCCTTTCGTCTCGGCCGTGCGACTCGAGGAACGTCCTTATGGAGGCTTCGCCCGAGGTGCGCTCCCCATCGGCTGCCGCCAGTGCACGGAGGGCGCGAAGATGGTCCTCTTCGTCACGGGCCTCTGTTCGTTCCATTGCTTCTACTGTCCCGTCTCCGACGAGAAGATGTACACGGACGTCGTGTACGCGGACGAGAAGCGGGTCCTCCGGGACGAGGACGTCCTGGATGAGGCCCGCGCGATCGGCGCGAAGGGTGCGGGGATCACGGGCGGGGACCCGTTCGACGCGATCGAGCGGACGTGCCGCTACATCCGCCTCCTCAAGCAGGAGTTCGGCTCGCAATTCCACACGCACCTGTACACCGTGTCCACAGACGCCGAGAAGATCCGCATGCTCGCGGAAGCGGGACTCGACGAGATCCGCTTCCACGTGCCGCCGGGCCTCTGGGCACGCGCGTCGACGAGCGGATACGTCGGCGCATCGCGCCTCGCGCGATCCCTCGGCATGACAGTCGGCCTCGAGGTGCCTCTCCTCCCGGACCGCGAGGAGGACCTGATGAAGCTCCTGGAATGGGCGGAGTCGGAAGGCCTCGCGTTCGTGAACCTGAACGAGCTCGAGTTCAGCGAGGCGAACTACGGGCGGATGAAGCGGGTGGGCTACGAGACGAAGCATGAGCTATCCTATGGCGTGAAGGGCTCCGACCCGGCCGCGCTGCGGATCCTCGAGCGGCCCAGGAAGATCACCGTCCACTATTGCACGAGCGGCTACAAGGACGGGTGGCAGCTCCGGGAACGGATCAAGCGCCGCGCGGAGAACGTCGCGAAGCCCTGGGACGTGGTCACGGAGGACGGCACGTTGATCAAAGGCATCCTCGAAGGGACCGACCTGGAGCGCGTGATGAAGGAACTCCGAGAAAGGTTTCGCGTCCCGAAACGGCTCATGGGCCTCGCCGGGGACGGGAAGCGGCTCGAGATCGCGCCCTGGATCCTCGAGGAGATCGCGCCGGAGCTTCGGATGCCCGCCTACCTCGTCGAGGAGTATCCGACCGCGGACGGACTCGAGGTCGAGCGGACTCGTCTTCCGTGACGGCGCACGGCGCGCACGTGACATGACCCGCCGCGACGGACCACGGTCCTTCGGTTCCCTGGCACACGTCGCACTCCAAGCCACGGATCCGATTCGTCCAAGCGTCCACGCGGATCGTCCGGCCTTTCTCGAACGTGGACCACCGCAACGAGGCGGTCGGGGCCAGGACCGCCCGGACGGCGCAGAGGACCGCGGTGGCTCGGGGCTCGAATCGTTCCAACGCTTCCGCGAGCCGACGGTCCCTCTCCGCGTCGACCGCGTGCGTCAGCTCCTCGACGTTCGTCGGGTTCGCATCCCGGATTTCCTCAACCGTCCGGTCGTAGAATCCGAAGATGCGCCGAACCTCTTCCTCGAGGAGACGCAGACTCCGGCCACGGAACTTCTGGACCTCGTCTTTCGTGATCTCCCGCAGCGTAGCCTGCGCCATCTCGTACGGCTGGACAACGTCTGGCGGGTCGACGAACGGCGAAAGCGGGCCGACCGGACGGTCCACAGCCTCCAAACCGATGGGCCATGAGAGCCCATCTGTCGGGGAGACGACGAGGGCGTGGAAGCTTTCCCGCTTCTCGTCGGAGAGGAACGTCAACCGGAACGTGAACAGGAAATACCGCTCGGCCCGCACCTCCACGACCTCGAGACCTGGTTCCGTGCTCCGGCCGAACCCCTGATCGGACAGGACGCTCCAGAGCCAGTCGTCCTCCGGCTCGATGCAAACGGAATCCCATCGTCCGCGGTTCGCGGCTGCGGACAGGAGGCGTTCCAGGAAATAACTCCCAGGCGCGACGAGCTCCGCACCAAACTCTCCCGCGTGGGACGGGTCGAAGGCAAGGGCGAACGTCGCAGGGACGTCGAGGGAGGCACGGACCGATTCAGGTGCCTGGACCCAGAGGAGGGAGTCGCCATGGGAAACGTTCGCTCCGAGATCGACGAGGGTCTCGGCGACGAACCCACGTAGGTCCACGGACGTCACGCGGACACCGCCTCACCTTCCGAATCGAGGATCTCCTCGTTCCGTTCCTTCACGTCGTCGTACTGAGAGCGAGCGCGTTGCAAGGCGTCACCGAGGCGCCGCAACGCCGCATGACGCTCCTCCGCCTCCCGCAGGGCCCAGATGTCAAGGAGCAGCTCCTCGAAGGAGCGGCGCTCGTCCAGGTTGCCGAGGATGAGATCCAGTTCCCCGACGACGAGCTCGAACATGTGGATCTTGCGGTCGAGGAGTTCCATGAGGTATGCCTCGACGGTGTCCTCCGCCCACACGTTCACGACATGGACCTCGCGCTCTTGGCCGAGGCGGTGGACCCGGCCGATCCGCTGCTCGATCCGCAGCGGATTCCAGGGAAGGTCGTAGTTCACGACCGTGCGGGCGAACTGGAGGTTGCGGCCTTCCCCGCCCGCCTCTGTGCTCAGGAAGATGTTGTCGTCGTCCCGGAATGAGCGCACGGCTGTTTCCTTGGCGGCGGGTGAAAGACCGCCATGGTACACAGCGACCCGATGGCCGCGACCTTCGAGCACGTGTCGCAGGTAGGCCAAGGTCCGCACGTACTGCGTGAAGACAAGGACCTTCTCGTCCATCGAATCCAGGAAGGCCACGAGGCGATCGGCCTTCACGTTCGACTGGATCGCCCGCGCGTCCTGGCAGAGGGCCTCGAGACGCTCGCGTTCGTCGAGACCGAAGAACGGGCTTCGGCCCATGCGGGCGAGGGTCTCCGCCACGGCGAACGTGCTGCTCCCGATCTCCCGCTGGAGGACGATCAACGTGAGCTTCGCGGTGAAGGGGAGCCGGCCCGAGGCGGTCCAGTACGCGTCGCGCACGAAGTCGGAGACGTCGTCGTAGAGGCGCCGCTCCGCGGGACCGAGCCGGACCGGAAGGCCATGAACCCGCCGCGGCGGCAACGTGAACGCGATCCCGCGGCGGTTCCGCACCATGACGTCCCGCAGGCGTTGGCGCAGCTCGGGGACCCGGGCCGGCACGCGACGATCCGGGCTCGCGACGTACCGCTCGAGGAAGCGGTCGTACGTATGCAACTGGCCTGGCACGAGGAGGCTAACGAGGTTGAAAAGTTCATCCATGCTGTTCTGGACGGGCGTGGCGGTAAGGAGGAGCATGTACTTCTTCGAGAGACCCGCGACGAAACGCCAGTTGAGGCTGAGGCGGCTCTTCATCCGGTGGGCCTCGTCCACGACGACGAGATCCCAGGGCTGGGCCTGCGCCTCTTGGCGATGGCCCTCCCGCTTCGCCGTGTCGATCGATGCAATCAGGAACGGCTCGCGTTGCCAGCCATGGATGGATCGTAGGATGGCGAAGGGGAACGAGAACTTCGTCTCCATTTCCTCCTGCCATTGCTTCGTGAGGGAGGAGGGTGTGAGGATCAGGGCACGGCGCACGAGGCCGCGGATCGCGTATTCCTTCAGGATGATGCCCGCCTCGATTGTCTTTCCGAGCCCAACCTCGTCCGCGAGGATGGCCCTCCCATGCATCTCCCGCAGGACGCGAAGCGCGGTCCGCTCCTGGTGGTCATACCGCATCACGCCGCGGAGCGAGGGCCACGCGAGGAGCCGGTCGAACCCGTCCACGAGGGAAAGCCGGTGCGCGAGGCCGTTCAGCTGCCACGCGCGCGGGCCGTCCCCCGGCGCGCGGAATGCGAGAGCGAGGAGTTCCCGATCGGCCTCGCTGAACCGGAGGTCGAGCTCCTCCTCCGGAGGGAGAGAGGTCTCCCTAATCGAGAGGGACATGATGGGGGGATCCCTTCACCTGCCACTGCAGGCGGCTCGTTATCATCCGGGGAAATAATAATCATTTGCCCGCCCGGACCGCCGTTCAGGACCACTTCCGAACCGGCGAAGCGCTACGGAGCGGGGGAACGGTCCTCGGTCGTCACGCCGGAAATCCGGGCGACGATGACCGCCGTGCCGGTCGCGGTGACGAGGATAATCGACCCCCCGGATCCCATGACCTCGTAATCCATGGTCACCCCGACGACCGCGTTCGCTCCCCAGGCCGCCGCCCGCTGGGACATCTCCACGATCGCGGTCTGCCGGGCCAGCTGGATCTGATTCTCCCACTCCCCCACGCGCCCGCCGGTGAAGTCCTTGATCCCTGCGATGAAGTCCCGGTCGAAGCCCGTGCCGAGAATCGCTTCACCGGCGACGATGCCGAGGTAGCGGGTGATTCGATATCCTTCCATGCTAGGGGTCGTCACCGCGAAGACGGGAGGCGGTCCGGCCATCGCCCTCGAATCCAAGGCTTTGCGGTTAAACGTTACGCGGGAGGTCTCGCTAGGCCACGCTGACGCTCTGGATCGAGTGGTGGCGGGCGATCAGGTCCCGCGACATCCGGAGGTTGCGGCCTTCCTTGCCGATCGCCCGGCCTTTCTTGGAGGAGTCGACCGTCACGGTCGCGTGGACGATGTCCCCCCGCTGCTCGATCTGGACGTTCTTCACGTCGTAGTTGCGGAAGACGTTCGCCACGAACTTGTCCGGCTGGTCCGAGTACTCGACGACATGGATGTCCTTGTTCATCAGGCGCTTGAGCTTCGAGATGTTCTCGCCCTTCTTCCCGATCGCCTTTCCGATCTCCCCCTCCTTCACAACGAAGATCAGCTTGTCCCCAGCATCGACGCAATCGACGACCGTCGTGCGGGTGGTATCCTGGAAGAGGGCGACGTACTTGATCGTCTGCTCGTCGAAAACGATCTCGACCATGCGGATCCTAGACGCTCAGGATGTTGGATTCGCCGGGGCTCACGACGGCCACGGCGGCAACGGAGAACGGCACGCCACATGCGGCGCCCAGATCGACGTTCGTGCCCGGGAATCGGTACAACCGGACGTCGCCGAGACCCGACACCGCTTCCTCCGGGCAGTTCGACGCGACGACGACGAGCTTCGCCGCCTCCGTCTTCGCGGCCCGCTTCGCCTGCCGGAGACCGAATCGGACATCGCCCGTGTCCGTCGCGACGCGAAGGGCCCGGGGGATGTCGATCACGGGGTCACCTCTTCGATGGGCTCCACCGGCGGCGGGGCTGGCGCGGCCTTGGGCGCGGCAGGTTTCTTCGGGATTCCCGCGGGCGGCCTGTAGATCAGGTTCACCGCGCCCGTGCCAAGGGTGACGGGCTGGCCCACGATGACGTTCTCTGCGACACCGTCGAGGTAGTCCACCTCGCCCGTGATTGCCGCGCGAAGGAGGTGGTGCGCTGTGATTTCGAACGCCGCGCGCGCCAAGACAGACGACTTCCGCCCGGAAATCCCGTGGCGTCCGATCGCCTTCACGTCCCCATCGTTCGTCATCATGTCGGACACGAGCATGATGTGGCGAATGTCGACCGTGAGACCCTGCTCCTGAAGGGTGTTGTACGCCTCGTTCACGACCGCGTTCCGCGCGGCCTCGATCCCAAGGACCTCGTAGATCTCCTGGACCGAGTTGGTCGTCGTGTGGCTCGCGTCCACGTATGGCAGCTCGAGTATCTTCTGGAGGTTCGACCCTTCCGTGTAGATCACGTACCCATCGCCGCGCTTCTTGATGATCGCCCGCTGGATCCCGTCGATCCCCTTGATCTTCAGGGTCCGGACCTGTTCCAAGAGCCGCTGCAGCTTCTTGAACGACGGTTCGCCCGCCTCGACGACGAGGGCCCGCCCGCGCTTCTCCGTGTTCCCGATGGCCCGCTTGATCTCCTGAATCTCGCCGAGCTTCTTGAGCTTCTCCTCGAGTTCGGACCAGGTGACGCCGCGGGACTTCATCCGGTGCTCGTCCGGATACGCCAGGACCCGCATGTTCACGAGGTCCGTCTCGATCGTGGCAACATCCTCGAGGGAGGTCATCTCGATCTCCGTGGCGATCTTCCGCATCTTCTCGAGGTCGTTGTGGCCGGACTTGACGTGGAGCTCCATGATCGGCGTCGAAGGAACCCGGCGTGCGTCGACAATCTCGATGAGCCGCGGCAGGCCCAGCGTGACGTTCATCTCCGCGACGCCGGCGTAGTGGAATGTACGCATCGTGTTGTGGGTCACGATCCCCTCGGCCGTGGTGAAGGTCTCGAGTCCCGGAACGGACAGGTCGTACACCGGCTCCGACGGGGGCGGGACCTCCTGGATCTCGAGGATCTCGTCCCAGACGACGTCTTCGTCGCACAGGGCCTTGAGCCGTCGGAGCTCTTGCCTCGCGTCGACCCCGAGGTCCGTCGCGCGGAGTTCGAAGCGCGATACATACCGAGCGAGTGTCGCCCGGCCGACGCGCTGTCGGCGAGTGAAGTTGTTCACGTACCTCGTCGGGAGCCGGAGAGTCCGTGCGAGGTCTCGGAGAATCGTCCCAAAGCCGCTGACCATGTCGAGCGCGTCATACGTGTAGCGGCTCGCGGGCCTCCTGCAAAGCCGGTCCAACTGCGCTGCCTTCTCCTTCGACTCGAAGCCGATCGCATCGCGGAAGGCCGATGCGTACCGCCCCGGGATCCGCAGGGTGTATTGGTCTCCTCGACGACCCTTGCCCGAAAGGATCCCGAAGCGCGCGAGGAGGATCGCGATTCCATCGAGCAGCTCCTTCGAGTTCGAGGTCGCACGGATGGCGCCCCGGTCTCCGGCCACGTTCCCGTCCCCCTCGAAATAGGCACGGAGGAGAGCCGCGACGCAGGCGTCGCTGGCGCCGAACGCAAAGTCCGGAATCCGCTTGTTGTCCGAGCGTTTGCCGCACATGGCCTGAAGGAACTCCGACAGGACCACAGACCGCAGGTGGAGATCGTGCGCGGGCGCGAAGCCGCGGTCGTTATCGTATTCGCCGTATCGGATCCCGAACCCCTCCGCGACGGCCCGGGTCCTCCGCAGGAACCGGTCGTTCGTGTTCGAGATGTTCACGTAGTAGCGGGCCGCCCATCCTTCGGACAGGTATGCCCCGAGGAACCAACCAACGGAATCATCGAGCGGCAGCCTCTCGGGGAGCCGTGCTCGCCCGTGGATCTGCACCGGGTAGACGAAGCCATCCTCAATCTCAATCGTGGCTCGCCCGTCGAGGTGCCGTCGGAGCGCGTCGACCTTGACCGGCACAACGAAGTCCCGGCCGTATCCCCCGCGCCACTTCGGACCGCTGGCTCGGGCCTTCGCGAGCTCGCTCCCGTACCAGTACCGATTCCGGGGCAGGACCTCGTCCAGGGAGAGTTCGCGGTTCTTGGACGGGACGGCCCATCGGCGGACCACCGGGACACGGTCCCCCGGACGAAGCCGGCGGCCGAGCACGGGGACGATTCGGCCGTCCATTCGGGTGACGAAGGAATGGTTCGCGGTCGCGGTGATTTCCCGGCCAGAGCGGGTCCGGATCCGGATCAACGGGTCCCGGCAGATGTGGCGGCTCGCGGCCCGGACGGCCTTCCAAACGACCTTCCCGTCCGCCGAGAGGCTCGGGACCTCAAGGCCCACGCCCGCGGGGAGGTCGCACCATTCCGTCGGCCCCTCTCGGGCTGCGGGGTGGCGAGTCATCAAGGCGTCTACGAGTTCCCCGATTGGGACGAGCCGGACACGACCGTCCTCGCGCACGACGATCTTCTCCCCGAACGGCAGGCTCATCTGCGTGCCCGGTTCCCCGATCGACTGCGCGGACACGATCCCGGCGGACTCGTTCGCGTCGATCCGGTGGAGCTCGAACTTCTCGCACACCTTCTCGAGGACCTCGTAGAGCCGCTTCTTGCTCAGCTTGAGGCCGTGGACCTTGCGGGCGAGCTCGCTCACGACGAATCGTGGGAGCCAGCGGCCGATCTCCTTGAGTCCGTCCATGATCTCCTGCTCCGCCGAGGTCAAGGGCGGCGCCTTCACGGGGATCGTTAGGGGCGTCTCCGGCTCCGCCTCCGCGGCCTTCGCGGTCGGTCGCTTTGCGGCCCGGGGCTTCGCCCTCTCCTTCTTCGCGGGCTTCGGCTCCGGGGGTGGCGCCCCGAGTTTCTTGAGGACCTTCTCGGCCTCCTTCTTCGGGATGAACTTCGCGAGCCGTTCGACCTTCGACGAGGAGAGCTTCTCGAGCGTGAATCCGGCGTCCGCGAGGATCTCCGCGGTCTTCTTCGAGATGCCCCGGTTCCGCAGGGCCTGGATCGTCGTCGCGCGTGCCATCGTCACTCCTCCGACGGAGGCTCCTCCTCCTCGACCTCGACTTCCTCTTCCGTGATCTCGACGTACATGTCCTTCTCCGTGAGGCCGTACGACGCCATCTCCTGCTCCCGCAGCCGCTCCTTCCAGGAGGGCTCCTCGCCGAGAGTCTCCTGCAGGATGTCGTCGATGTCGACCGCGCGGCCCTGGACGCTGCGCGACGGGTCAATCCCGTCCTCGCCGAATCGGAACTGGATGATCGTGTCCGCCGTGTTTCGGACCGTCCCGTCCTCCTTGACTTTCAGGTCCTCGAGTGCGTTGATCAGCCGGCGCTGCATGTACCCCGACCGGGACGTGCGCACGGCCGTGTCGACGAGGCCCTCGCGGCCGCCCATCGCGTGGAAGAAGTACTCCGTCGGGTGGAGGCCGCTCTTGTACGACGACTTGACGAAGCCCTTGGCCTCCGCGCCGAGGTCGCCCTTCTTGAAGTGCGGGAGTGTGCGGTTCCAGTAGCCCCGGCTCAGCCGCTCGCCCCGGACCGCCTGCTGGCCAATGCACCCGGCCATCTGGGAGAGGTTCAGCATCGAGCCTCGCGCCCCGGATCGGGCCATGATGACCGCGCTGTTCTCGATCCCGAGGTGCTTGCCCGCGATCTGGCCTGCCTGGTCACGCGCCCGGCCGAGGATCTTCATCGCCTCGACCTCCAGGGTCTCCTCGAGGGAGCGTCCGGGCATCTGCTCCAGTTCCCCTCGCTTGTACGAGTCGACGAGGCCCTCGATCTTCTCGACGGACGCCCGGAGGACGTCCGCGATCTGCTTCTTCGCCTCCTCGGGGATGTCCTCGTCGTCGATCCCCGTGGTGAAGCCCCTTGTCATGATCGCACCGATCGCGAGCTTCGTCGCCTTGTCGATGAACTCTCGGGCCGCATCCGGGCCGTAGTCCCGGGCGAGCTTGTCGACGATCTTGCCCTTGAACGCGCCGATCGCGTTCTCGTCGATCGTCCCGGATGTGATCGCGCCATCCTTGATGACGACGAGGGAATCCTCCTCCTTCAGCTCCTTCAGGCCGATGTCGCCCTTCGGCGCGATGGACGACTTGAACGTCATGCTGAGGTCCTTCGGCAGGATTGCGGAGAAGAGGGCCTTCCCGGACCAGAATTCCTTGCCGCCCTTCTTGATGTCCGCGGGCGGGAGCTCGTGGAGGTTGATCTTGCTCAGGATGTACGTGACTTCCTCGCGCGTGAACTTGCTGTCCTTGTGAGTCAGGAGGAACGCGCCGGTGATGTGGTCGTGAATGCCGCCGATCACGGGGCCGCCGAAGCGCGGCGACAGGATGTGCTCCTGGACCCGCATCAGGACGCGGGCTTCCGCGCGCGCCTCCTCGCTCTGGAGGACGTGCAGGTTCATCTCGTCGCCGTCGAAGTCCGCGTTGTACGGCGGACAGACGGCGAGGTTGAAGCGGAACGTCTTGTGCGGCATCACGCGGACCTCGTGGGCCATCATCGACATCCGGTGCAGGGACGGCTGCCGATTGAACAGGACGATGTCCCCGTCGACGAGCTGGCGTTCGACCGTGTAGCCGGTCTCGACGGCCTCCGCGACGACCTCCGCGTTCTTCTCTGTCACGCGGATCCGCCGGCCGTCCGGTCGGATCACGTAGTTCACACCGGGGACGTACTCCCCGAGCGATCCGAGCGGGACGGGCCCGCGCTTCACCCACTGCTTCACGATGTCGAGGTTGTATGCCTGGACGTGGACCGGGACGGTGAGCTCTCGGGCCGCCTCCACGGGGACTCCGACCTCGTTGATCGAGAGGATCGGGTCCGGCGAGATGACCGTGCGGGCGCTGAAGTTCACCCGCTTCCCGGAGAGGTTCGACCGGAATCGGCCCTCCTTGCCTTTGAGCCGCTGCACGAGCGTCTTCAGGGGCCGGCCGGACCGATGCCGGGCGGGCGGGATGCCCGAGGTCTGGTTGTCGAAGTACGTGGTCACGTGGTACTGCAGGAGCTCCCAGAGGTCCTCGACGATCAGCTGGGGTGCGCCCGCGTCGCGGTTCTCACGGAGCCGCTGGTTGATCCTCAGGACGTCCACAAGCTTGTGCGTGAGGTCGTCCTCCGACCGGTCCCCCGACTCCAGCGTGATGGACGGGCGGACCGTCACGGGCGGGACGAGCAACGCGGTGAGGACCATCCATTCCGGGCGGGCGACTTCAGGGTTCATGCCGAGCACGCGGAGGTCCTCGTTCGGAATGCGCTCGAGGCGTTCCCGGACCTCCTTCGGCGTGAGCTTGTGGCCGTTCTCGCGAAACGTCGTCGGCTTGTCGAGGGTGACCTTTCCCTGCTCCTCGCCGCAATGGGGGCACCGCTGGCGCTTCTGGGCCTCCCTCGCGGTCTCCTTCGTGACGGAGCCGATGTCGGTCACGTCCCCGCCGAGCTCCTCGACCTGCTCCATCTCCGCCATGTACTCCATCGCCTGCTGGCGGGTGAGCAGGAGCCGTCCGCACTTGCGGCAGGTCGCCTGGAGCAGCTTCTTGATGTCCTTCACGTACCCGACGTGGATCACGGGCATCGCGAGGTCGATGTGGCCGAAGTGGCCCGGGCAATCGTCGACCTTGCCGCCGCACGTCTTGCACCGCAACCCGGGCTCGATGACCCCGAGGTGGGAGTCCATGAGGCCCATGTCAATCGGGAAGCCGTCGTCGTCGTATGTGTCCGCCGTGATGATCTTCGTCGCGGACATGCGGCGGACCTCGTCCGGACTGAGCAGGGCGAACTTGATTGCGCGGATGCGCTTCGTGACGCCTCGCATCGACATCATCGCATGTCCTCCAGCTGAAGACGCATGACGACTCCCAACGAAAGGAGCTCGTCAAGCAAAAGTTTGAACGCGTACGAGGTCTGCACGGGGTAGATCTTCGACGTGTTCTCGCACACGGGGCAGCGGAGGTTCCCCTTGCGGTCCTTGATCGCGAAGTGGCCGCACTCCGTGTTGCCGCAGACGTACTGGATCGTGCCGTCTGACTCGTCGAGCAAACGGTCCTTGATCACCATCGCGGCCCCATGGCCGATCAGGCAATCGCGCTCCATCTCCCCGAACCGCAGGCCGCCCTGGCGGGACCGGCCTTCCGTCGGCTGCCTCGTGAGGATCTGCACGGGACCACGCGAACGGACATGGAGCTTCCCGGAGACCATATGGTGCAGCTTCTGGTAGTAAATCACGCCAATGAAGATCTCTGCCGGGATCATCCGGCCCGTGCGGCCGTCGTATAGGATCTCCTTCCCGTTCGACCGGAAGCCGTTCTCCTCGAGGGCCTTCCGGAGCGCCTCCTCGCGCTCGCCGCTGAAGGGCGTGCCGTCGATGAACCGACCCTCGAAGGAGCCGACCTTGCCGCCGATCTGCTCGAGCACGTGGGCGACCGTCATTCGCGACGGGATCGCATGCGGGTTGATGATCAGGTCCGGGATGATGCCCTGGGATGTGAAGGGCATGTCCTCCTGCGGCGCGATGAGTCCGATGACGCCCTTCTGGCCGTGGCGGGACGCGAACTTGTCGCCGAGCTCCGGGACGCGCAGGTCGCGCACCTTCACCTTCGCGAGCTTCGACCCATTCTCGGATTCCGTTAGCATGACGGAGTCGACCCAGCCGCTCTCCCCGTGGCGGACCGTGACGGACGTCTCGCGCCGCTTCTGCGGCGTCAGGAAGTCCGTCTCCTCTTCAAGGAAGCGGGGCGGGCTCGTCTTGCCGATGAGCACGTCGCCGCCCGTCACGAGCACCTCGGGCGAGATGAGGCCATCGTCGGGCGTGAGGTTCGCGTACGACAGGTCGGCCCGGGCGCCGCGGACGTCGGGCGAGGGAATCTCGAAGTGGTCCTCCTGGCCGCCCGGATACCGCCGCTCCTCGGCGCGGTACGTCCGCATGAAGGACGAGCGACCGAGACCTCGGTCGATCGAGGCTTTGTTCATCACGATCGCGTCTTCCATGTTGTACCCATGGTACGACATGACCGCGACGACAAAGTTCTCGCCCGCGGGGCGTTCGTTGAAGAATACGAATTTCATCGCGTCCGTCTGCACGAGCGGCATCTGTGGATAGTGCAGCAGATGGCTGCGCGTGTCCGGGCGGAGGCGGTAGTTGCTCGAGCCCAGGCCGAGCGATTGCTTCGCCATTCCAGCGCCCATCGTCACGCGAGGCGACGAATTGTGCTCCGGGTACGGGACCACGCCGGACGCCACTCCGAGAATCGCCATCGGATCGACCTCGAGGTGCGTATGGTCCTTCGTGATCGCGGACTTCACGCGGAACGTCTTGTGGCAGTACTTGCACTCCAGGTCCGCTTCGTCATCCCGGCTCCCCATGTTCACCCAGGCGACGTCGTTCCGGCTCAGCGGATGCTTGCACTCCTTGCAGCGGGCCGGGACGTCGTACGGGTAGATCGAGATGAACGTGTCCTCTTCCTCCTCCGCGTCGATCCACTCGACGATCCCGTTGCGGACGAGATCCGTGAACCGAAGGCGGCCCATCTTCAGCTCGTCGATGTGCTTGCGGCTCAAGACGAGGTGGCCGTCCTTCACCGTGAGGAGCGGACGGCGGATGCGACCTTCGTCGCAGTTGATGATGATCTCGCCCATGTTCTCGTCGAACCGGACGTTCACCTCGTGGCTGAGGAGGCCCGAGCGACGGCGCTCGCGGATCTCCGGCACGAGCATCTTCGGGTCCTCGTGGAGCCCGACGAGGTCTCCGTTGACGTAGATGCGGATGAGCTGGGTCTGCTGGCCCTTCACCTGTTTCGTCCCGAGGTCCGCAAGGAGGAGCTTGACCTCTTCCTCCGGGAAGCCCTCGGACACGTCGATGACGAGGGCGCAGTTCTTGACGAGACCGCAATTTCCAACGACGAAACCGTTCGCGACGAAACTGTGCGAGTCCTCCCAGGTCGTCACGTCGCGGACGTCCTCCCCTCGCGCATCCGCGATCGAGGCGACGGATTCCCACACGAACCCGGAGGTGCCGAGTCCCTCCGTCCGATCCCGGACGAACGCGTCGAACGTGGGGAAGTCGAGTTCGCTCACGCGAACGGAGCCGCGCGGGCTCTTGGCCCAGTTGTGCACATCATGCGATCGGAGAGATTCGGAGCGGAGGGCCTCGAGGATTTCCTTGGGCTGGCGGCCCCGCGAGCGGGCGCCGAGCGCCTTCGCCTTGAGCCGTTCCCGAGCGCGGACGGCCGCGCGACGCAGGTCGAGGTACGCCACGGCGTAGCCCGCAAACCGCTGCCGCTCCGCGGAGTAGCGGAAGCCGATACGTGCGTAGAGGTGCCGCAGGGATTCGGCCTCGGACGAAAGGCAGACCCGGATCTTACGCGTCAGGGTGCCGTCCTTCCGGAGCCAGCCGTTCGTGACGGTGATCCGCGAGACCCGAACCCCGAATTCCCGGAGGAGGGAGCGAATGTCGCGGGCGAATCGGAGTCCCGCGGGGAGGGCGCCTGGGACCTTGTTCAGGGAGAAGACGGGCGTGAGGAACGTCTTGCCGTCCCGACGGTCGACGGCGGGACGGGTCAGCTCGCTCCCGAAGTAGGCGGCCAGGAATTCTCGGCGGATCCAGAGGGGGACCCGGCGGAGCCAGCGGGGCACGCCGTACGCGGCCGCCACCTTGTCCCCGACGGGGACGCCGAGGGCCGCCAGGAGGGCCCAGAGGGGCTTGGACTGGCAGGAGAACCGGGTGGAGATCCCGTCCGCGACCTTGGAGCGGACGCGTTTGCTCGTGACCTCCGACGGATGGAACCCGAGGGTCCGGATGTCGCCGCGGATCAGCTCGAGGTCCTCCTCTCGGCCGGTGAAGACCAGGATGGCCTGGGACTTCATCGGACGCATCGTCACGGAAAGAGTGCCATCCCCGAAGAGGTGGCCCGCGATTCGAGCGAGGACCGGTAGGGCCTCGTTGTCCGCGGAGAGAGGGAGGAGGTCCTTCGAGAGCAGCTCTCGGATCGTGTGGGCCACGTCCGACTTCCGCGGGAGCGCCCGGAGGATGTCCTTCTCCGAGACGAGAATGTCCTGGGCGGGCGGCTCGAACCGAAGTGGTTCTCCCGGCAGGACGGCGACCCGGTCGCCGGGACGAAGCTCGGACAACAGTTTTGGGCCCCGCTCGGTGAAGAAGGGGTGTTCCTTCGTCGCCAGGATGTGCCGGCCTGATTCCTTCGTCATGACCTGGAAGAGATGCGGGTTCGGCTTCGTGCGGATGTAGCGGGCGAGGTGGGCGGTCCTCATCCTGCGGCCGCGCTTCCAGTCTACGCTCGCGACCCGCGTGGTCTCCCATGTCCTCTCCAGGTCGCCGATCGTCGTGACCGTCCCGTTGTCGAGGAGCACCTCCGTGTCCGGCGTCACGCAGTTCTGCCCCTCGGGCGTTTCGTTCGGGCAGAGACGGCCCCACTGCGTCGGGTGCAGGTCCCGGGCCTCGAAGTGCGGCTGGGAGCGGGTGAGAGGGGACGTGACGCGGCGCAAGTGGCTCAGGACGGACATGTTCGACGTCCGGTCGAGGAGCTGGCTCACGCCCGCGCGGCCTCCGACCCAGTTGCCCGTGGCAAGGGCGTGCAGGAGCCTCTGCGTCAGGAGATCCGGGCGGATCGCGGAGGAGATCTTGAGCTCACGTCGGCGGGCGTAGGACCGCTCGAGCTGGTACTTCAGGTCCTTCACGAGGTTCGCGAAGGCGACCCGGAAGAGGTCCTCCATGAGGTCGCCCGCGAGCTTCAGCCTCTTGTTCGCGTAATGGTCCTTGTCGTCTTCGCGCCGCAGGCCGAGGGAGAGTTCCAGGACGGTCCGCGCGACGCGGCCGAGGAAGATCGCCTTCTTGATCCGGTCCTCTCGCGTGTCCCCGAGGTGCGGCAGGAGGGACCGATCCAGGATCGACTCGACCTTCTTGATCCGGTATTCCTTCGCCTGGCCCGTCGCGAACTTCTTCTCGAGGTAGCTGATCGCGTCGTCCTTCGTGAAGATCCCGTTCGGCGGGTAGATCTTCTTGTTCTGGCACTCCTCGATGTTCGCGTAGACGATGTTCGCCATCTCGGGCGTGGAGACGATCGCGTTGTAGATGTCCTCGTCCTTCTCCATGCCTAGGGACTTCATCAGGATGATGAGGGGGATCTGGCCCGACGCGGTCGGGACGGACACGATCAGTTGGCCGTCCTTCTTCTTCTCCATCAAGGTGAGCGCTCGGTACCCTTCCTTCTGGGAGAAGACCTTCGCGACCTCGACCTTTCGGCCATAGCGTTCGTTGAATTCCACGAGGACGCGGTTCGGCGCGAGGTCTTCCAGGGAGATCAGACCCCGCTCTGTGCCACCGATGATGAAGTACGCGCCCGGATCGTACGGGTCCTCGCCCGTCTCGATGAGCTTGCGCTTGTACTCGTCCTGGGTCAGCTCCCCCTCCGTCTCCATGTTCTCCTTGTATAGGAGGCACCGCTTCGATTTCACCATGATCGGGAAGTTCCCGATGTGGACGCGTTCCGGCTCCCGCTCGATCCCGTTCTCGATGATCGTGAAGTCGAGGTAGATCGGCGCCGTGTAGTTCAGGTTCCGCAGGCGCGCCTCCATCGGGGTGAGAGGATGCGTCGCGCCGTTCGCCTCCTTCACGATCGGCAGGCCGAGGGTGATGGTCGGCTTCGCCTCGAGGTCGATCCGGCCGCGGTCGTCCCGTTTCCGGCCGATCCGGATCTCGATGACGTCCCCTTCCGTGCGGTCCTCATCGAGCTTGATGACGCCTCGTCGCTCGTCCTCCGGAGAGGACCGGAGGTGGTCGACGATCCGCTGCATCCGCGAGTTCGGATTGTCGATCGTCGGCAGGAAGTCATTGAACGACGCAATGTGGTGGTTCACAATAGAGCGTTCTCGGAAGAACGCGTCAATCAAATCTCGCATGCTTTACCTCCTGATGACCAGCCGATACGCCTCGCTTACGCCCGCGGTCCCGCTCACGCGGACCACGCGGATGACGCGTCCTTCGTCGATCGGTCCCTCGATCTTCTCCAACACCTGGATCACGGGGTCAGATTTGCGGATCTTGGGGAGCTGGTCCTTCGTGATCTTCAACGCCTTGAGAACTCGCTCCGCTTCCTCCTCGGAGACGAGCCGGTGCTCTGGTACGAGCTGATGCTCCAATACGTTAAACCTCAAGGGAGTCCTCCCGGGGCGGCCTGGTTTCACCTGGCATGTCGTGCGCGACGAGCCGTACGGGCCCGCGGGGACTTTCGGGGACCCCGCGCGGCTCGCAAGGCCCGTTCGAACCCCGGACCACCCGGTTTCTTTCCGCTCTCCGATATCGAAAAGCGGTTAAAAGCCGGATGCTCTTTCTAGGGACGGTTCCATCGCCATCCAACCTAGCTGAGCTACGGGCCCTCGGGCTAGCTGCGGCGACATGCGAGCGTCAGCCAAAACGGCGCCTCATTATAAAGTTTGCGGTGGTCCGCGGTTTCCAAGGGGTCGCGAGGAGCGGATACACGGATAAATATCCAAATTTTCCAATGGAAATCGAGGATCCAAGGCGTCGTGGCGCAATGTTTTATACGCCAAGTCCATCCCACGCTCCGTGAGTCCGGAAGAGAGCCGCTGCTCATCCTGCGGCGCCGTCCTCTCGGGCAAGGGGACAACGCTGTTCTCGTGTCCGAGCTGCGGCCAGACCCGGATCGGGCGATGCGCACGCTGTCGAGACCAGTCCGTGGCGTATCGCTGCCCCACGTGCTCGTTCGTGGGACCCTGAGGATTCTCCATGGCAAGCGTCGCCATCACGTTCCGGATTCTGCCGGAGGACGCCGACGTGGACATTGACTCCCTCAAGTCGGCCGTCCGGGGGGCGCTCGGAGGGGCGCTCCGCGACATGAAGGTGAAACCCCTCGCGTTCGGAATCATGGCGATCGAGGCGATGGTCGTGGTGGACGACGCCGCGGGCGGCTCGGAGGCGCTCGAGCAGTCTCTCGCGAGCGTAAGAGGCGTCGGGACCGTCGAGACGGTCGACGTGACCCTCGTCTGATCAGTACGCCATTTCGCCGGTGAGGAACGCGCGGGTTTCCGGGCGCGAAGGCGTTTCGAAGAACTCCGCCGCGGGGGCGATCTCGACGAATCGACCGTCGAGCAGGAAGGCTACCCGATTCGCGAGCCGCTTCGCCTGGAACAGGTTGTGGGTGACGATCACGACCGTGCATCCTGTCTCCTTACGGAAGCGGAGCGCGGCGCCCTCCAGGAGCCGGACGTTCGCGGGGTCGAGGTTCGCCGTGAATTCATCGAGGAGGAGGACTTCCGGACCGAGGACCGCTGCCCGGGCGAAGGCGATCCGTTGCTGCTCTCCGCCGCTCAGGTGGTCCGCCTTCTCCTTCGCCGAATCGAGCAGACCGACGAAGTCCAAGGCGGCGAACACACGCCCGTGGATTTCGGCCTCGGGGACCCCGCGAATCCATAGGCCGTAGGCCACGTTCTCGAACGCCGTGGCTCGGAACACGGTCGGGTTCTGCATCACCATCGCCATCCGGCGGCGACGCTCGAGGGCCTCGAGCGAGCCGGCCGCACACGGCCGACCGCCGAAGAGAATCCGTCCCTGGTCCGGTGGTAGGAGGAGATCGAGGAGGCGCAGCGTCGTCGTCTTACCTACCCCGCTCGGCCCGACGATCGCGAAAATCTCGCCCGCCGGGATGTCCGCATCGAGACCTCGCAACACATCCTTCGGGCCGAATGACTTGTGAACGCCCTCGAGGGCGATCGGCGCGGTCACACAAATCCCCGTTCCTGCAACCGCTGAAGGGCCGCGAACACAGTGAACGCAATCGCGAATAGGATCACGCCGAAGATCGTCGCCTCGACGTAGTGGGCCTGGGACGTCTCGAGGACGATCGCGGTCGTCAAGACGCGCGTCTGGCCCCGGATGTTCCCGCCGACAATCAGGACCGCGCCAACCTCAGAGATCGCGCGGCCGAAACCGACCATCACGGCCGTCAGGACTCCCACGCGGGCGTCGTGGAGAGCCGTGACCCTCCACTGCCTCCCATCCGCTCCGAGAGCAAGGGCCGTGTCGTACAGCCGCCGGCTCACGTTCGTGACCGCGGAGATCGTGATGCCCATGACGATCGGCGCAATCAACAGGGACTGCGCGATGATCATCCCAAGCGGCGTGAAGAGGAGCCCGAGGAACCCAAGAGGACCCCCGCGAGAAAGGAGGAGGAACACCAAGAGGCCGGCGAGCACGGGCGGGAAGCCGTAGAACGTGAAGGCGAGGGTCCGCACGAAGTTTCGACCGCGGAATTCCTTCAGCGCGACGAGGACTCCGAGGGGAATTCCGACAACGGATCCGATCAGCGTCGATGTCCCCGCGACGAGGAGCGAAATCCAGACGATTTGGCTAATCTCCGAGATGTCCGTCATGGCCCGCACCGGTCCTCCCCATTCGGACGGAACGGCTGCATCCCTGCCACGGTGTAAGCGCCAATGAGACCTTGGCCGCGCGACGACACGAGCCATCGTGCGAACGCGAGTGCGCCGTCGACGTTAACGTCCGGATGGCGGTCCGGATTCACGGGAATCACGCTGTAGAAGTTCTGCAAGGGCGGGTCGTGCCGTACGTCGATGAGAAGATCCAGGCTCGCGGCATGCACGAGGAAGGTCCCGTCATCGGAGAGGGTGTACCCGCCCAGCTGGGACGCGAGACCGAGGGTCGCGCTCATCCCCTGCCCGGATTCCTCGTACCACGGGTCCGTCGCCGGACTCGGGGTGTACCCGACCCAGGACCAGAGCCGCAGCTCCATGATGTGCGTCCCCGAGTTGTCCCCGCGCGAGATGAAGAGGGCATGGGCGGCGAGGATCTTCGAGAACGCGAGGGTCGCGTTCGTGAGTCCGAAGATCCCGGCCGGATCGTCCGGCGGACCGACGATGATGAACTCGTTCTGCATGATAGGGCTGCGGCAGCGTCCATAGCCTTCCGCCATGAAGACGAGTTCCGCATCGGGCGCGTGGACGAGGACCACGTCCGTATCGCCGCGTCGCCCGAGATCGAGGGCTTGGCCCGTCCCCACCGCAATATAGCGCACGCCGATTCCGGTGTCCGTCTCGAAGAAAGGCAGGAGGTAGTCGAGGAGACCCGAATCGCGGGCGCTCGTCGTCGTCGCGAGGAGCACGTAGGTCCTCGGATGCAGGTTGAAGGAGAGGGAGAGGCCCGCGAGGATGAGGAGGACTGCCAGGGCGAACGCAATACGCCAGACCGTCACGAACGAGGGCCACGGGAGCGTATTCCGTGATCCTCGCATTGGGCCCGCCTCACCCCCGTCGTGGAATTCACGGAACGACTTAAACTCGCGGTGCTCAACGCCGCCGTGATACTAACTCTTTTATCCGGGCCGGCCGTCCCGACAGCGTGCACTTCCTTCCGTTCCAGACGAGCGACCCGCTGGTGGAGGCGGCCCGCTACCTCCCCCTCGTCGTCCTGAGCGTCGTCCTCGTCGGGGCGATCATGTGGGTCCTGGCGTTCATCTCACGGTACTTCGAATACCTGAAAACAATCGAGAGCCGCTGGCTCGACCGGCCGACTCTCGATTTCATCCACCGCGTCCTCGAAGCGGTCTGGATCGCGTTCATCGCGATCGTGATCCTCGCGGTCGCCCAGACGTTCTCCACGAACCTCCGCGACGCCCTCACGGCGTTCGTGCAGCGGGTCCCAGCCCTCTTCTTCGCGATCTTTGTCCTCTTCGCCGCGACGATCATCGTGCGCGCCTTGCACCGCTTCGCCGCGTATCTGAGGGGCGAGCTCAAGACGAAGCCGAAGAGGCTCGCTCCGCCGCAGGCCCTCGCCTTCACGGAAATCGTCCTGAAGTACCTGATCTACATAGGCGCGGTCGTCCTCGCGATCTTCGGGGCGATCCGGGCACTACCTGCGGAAGACCAGGACGTCATCCGCCAGAACCTGGGGACCCTGCCCGGCATCCCGGAATCCGCGATCATCGGAGTGCTCATCGGCATCCTGATCGTCGGGATCGCGGACCGCTTCATCGACTCGATCTTCGAGGATTGGAAGCGGCGAACGCGAAAGTTCACGGCGCGGGTCGTGGACGAGTTCAAGACGATCACCCGCTACGGCGTGTGGGTCCTCGGCGCGATCGTCCTCCTCTTCATCATCCTGGCACTCGTCCTGTCCGAAGCACATCTCATCGTCTTCGCGGTGGGATTCGTCGCGTTCCTGATCGCCGCCGCGACGATCGCCTTCGATCCAGTCCGCAATGCCCTGGCGGGCGTCACCCTGATGCGCGCGGACCCGTTCGACATCGGCGACCGCGTCAAGATCGGTTCCGACCTCGTCTGCGACATCCAATCGATGACCCTCACGCTCACGCAGGTCCGCACCCTGCGTGGCGAGGTCGTGAACCTGCCGAACTCCCGGCTCCTCACGGAGCCCATCGTGAACTTCAGCCGATCGAAGCCGTATGCAATCTTCGTCGAAGTGTGCGTGGACTTCGGTGTGGACCATTCGAGAGTCCGAGACCTGCTCCTACGGGCCGCCCGGGAGACGGAAGGGATCGTCGCAGAGCCGGCACCCCAGGCGCTCGGCAAGGACCTGGAGGGATCCTCGATCCGGTATCAGCTCCTGGCGTATACGAGCCAGCCGGAGCGAATGAAGGAGTGCAGGTCCGCCCTCATCTACAAGATCCAGGAGCTGTTCGGACAGGCGGGCATCCGGCCGATCGGACATCCGACGGGATCCTAGGCGCCCTTTCGGAGGATCAGCACGGGGCACTTCGCGAGCTTCACGATCCGGTCCTCCACCGGGCCCAGCGCGAACTTCTTCATACCTCCCGGAGATGTCGCCCGGATCATCAGCAGGGAGGCGTCCGCGCTCTCCCTCAGGGCCTCCGACTCCCACTGCGTCGAGTAGACGATCTTCGGAACCACCGTCAGGCCGGCCGCTCGGGCGCGGGTCTCGTACTGAGCGGAATCCTCCTTCAGCCGCTCCGCCCCCGCGGGATCGCTCGCGAGGCCGACGACCTCGATTGTCGGGGCATCCTCAGCCGCGACGATGAGGGCGAGGTCGTCGATCCCTTCGAGGCTCCAGATCGGGCTCGTCAGGATGACGACCTTGCGCAGCGGGCGCTTCATCCCGTGGGTCTTGAACACGACGAGGTCGCACGGAGCGTTCTCGATAAGGTAGTCGATGTTGCTGCCGAGGACACGCCGGTCTCCCTCGACCCTTTCGCCCCGCCAGCCCATGACGAGCAGGTTCACGGCCTCCTCGCGGATCGTGTCTAGGATGATCTCGTACACCTTGTGCCCGATCTTCACGACGGGACGCGTATCGACGCCGAGGTCCGAGCCAATCCGGGCGAGGCGCTGGAGTCCGCGGATCCGGTCGTCCACGTAGCGGAAGCGGATCGCCTTCGCCGGCAGGTTTCGCGGAATCTCGACGACGTGGAGCAGGCTGAGCTCCGCGTTCCGCGCTCGGGCAACTCGCGCGCCGAACTCCACGAGGACCTCGTCGGTGAACTCGCGGAGGGGCAGGAAGACCCGGTACCGTTCGAGCTCGACGTGCTCCTCCGTGGTCGTGAGGATGTCGTGCACCTCCGACCTCGGGGCCGCGGGCGTCCGACGGACGGCCTCACGTCCCCCGGCGAACCAGTGATAGATCAGTCCGACCGCGAGCCAGAGCCCACCGATGTACGTCGCAAGCACGCCCGGCGGAATCGGCGAATCGGCCATCGCTGGGAAGCTCCAGAGGGTCGCGCCGACGGCGAGGTTCAGCGCGATTGCGACCATCGGGAGGACGGGGACGAAGGGCATCCGAAATCCCGGGCCGCTCCGGCGCTCGCGGCGACGCAGCGCGACGATGGACGCGTGCACGAACGCGAACAGCCCGAGGAACGCGAGGCTCGCGAGGAGCGCGATCGTCTCCACGGTGAGGAACACGAGGATGGCGGTTCCCGCCACCGTCAGGGCCACCGCGGCGGGAGGCACCTCGCGGCCGCCGATCCGCGACACGACGCCCGGAAGGAGGCCATCTCGGGACATGCTGAACGACGTGCGGATGGCGGACGTCAGGTTCGCGTTCAGCGCGCCGTACATCGAGACGACACCGACGAGGAGGAGTGCCTCCTTGACATATGGTTGGCCGAGGAAGTGCGGGAGGCTCACGAAGACCATGTCCTCCGAGCCTCCGAGGCAGGCGCTGCATGCCGGCCAGCCCGCGAGGAGGTTCGATGGGATGTTCCCCACGATCGCGATCAGGAACACCGCGTAGACCGCGAAAGCGAGCAGGAGGGCGAAGAAAATGCCCCGCGGGACCGTCGTCTCGGGGCGCTTCGCCTGATCCGCGAGCTGCGCGACAATCTCGAATCCCTGGAACGCGATGAACAACACGCCCGCGCCGAGGACGAGATCGAGGGACGTCGGCAGGACGAACGATGATCCGACTCCTCGTGGCGGCGCGGTCACGGAGAGGGAAGCCACGCCAACCGCGGCGACGATCACGATTAGCAGGACCTTGACGAGCGTGAGGCGGCCGAGGGCCCTCGCGGAAACGTGGATCCGTGCGAAGTGGAGCACCGCGGAGAGGCCGAGGACGCCGATTCCAACGAGGGTCACCTCGAAAGGGTTTGGCAGGAAGAACATGGACGGGTCGGAGGGCCGGACGAGCTCGATGAGGAAGAGGCCGAGGCCCTCCGCGCTCAGGGCGGCTGCGGCCATGTGGCCGCCCCACGAGAGCCACCCGCTTAGGAAGCCGCTCGGCGCGGGAAGCGCGCTCCGCACCCAGACGTACGCGCCGCCAGAGGCATCCGGCCGACCGGAAGCGAGCTCCGCGTATGCGAGGCCGGCGAGGGTCGCCGTAAACGCGGCAAGGGCCAGGCTGACCAGGAAGAGGGATCCCGCGACGACGAACACCGCCCCGACGAGCAGGAAGATTGCCGCGCCGATCATCGCGCCCGCTGCGGACATCGTGAGGTCGAAGAGGCCGAGGTCCTTCGAGACCCGCACGCGAACGGTCGCCTGTTCGGGGGGAGGGCTCGCCACGAAGGCGGAGAAAAGGGAGGGATACTTGAGCCTATGGCGGCGCGGTTAAGCCACGGGCCGGGCGGCCGTGGCAATCGTCTCCCCAAGGCTGCGGAAGAGGAGCTCGACGTTCTCCCCTGTCTTTGCGGAGCTGTAGTAGTACGGGGCGTCGAACGCCTCCGTGGCCTGCTTCACCTGGTCCTCTCCAAAGGCGGCTTGGTCCCTGAGGTCCGTCTTGTTCACCGCGAACGTCACGGGAATCTCCCCGACCGTCTTGAACACGGACTCGACCCAAGAGTCGAGGTCCTCCAGCGTGTCGTAGCGGGTGATGTCGCAGATCGCGAGGATACCCTGGGCGCCGTGGAAGTAAGCCTCGCGGAGGAGTTCACGGAAGCCCTTGGAGCCCATGATGTCCCAGATTGTCATGTCCATCTGGACGGGCGTGCCGCCTTTCGGGGTGAAGGCCAGCTCCTTCTTGGAGACTTTGGCTCCAAGGGTGACGATGTAGCGGTCGTCATATTCGTTGAGGACGTACCGGCGGATCAGGGAGGTCTTGCCTACGGCGTGTTCGCCGACGAGGCAGACCTTCACCTTCATGCGACGGGGTTCCATCATGGCGACGTGCCCGGAGCCGGCGGGAAAATCCGCAGACTTTGATACGCCATTTGTCAGGGTCTATTTAGTCATTACCGCACGATTTGCAGGCTTCACGTCGACGGCCCGGTTCGGACGACTCGCTGCTGGAACGGGATCCGCGAGCGCTGTCCAACGTCGCATGGGCCCGACTGTGCGGAACCATCTGTAATAACAATTACGGCGATGCGCGACGCGAGGGAACGGTTGAAATAACGTTGGCCCGATGCGCCGACGTGGACGCGTTCGCGGCGACGCGCCTCGCGATCGGGGCCGGATTCCTCCTGGCCGCGGCCGCGTCGGATGTGCGCCAACGCCGAGTGCGCGATCCGCTCTGGGTGCTCCTCGGCTCCGCGGGCCTCGGGATCGCTGCCGGTGAGCTCGCCTTCCGGAATGAGGGGCTCGCGGCCTGGTCCCTCCTCGGGAGCGCGGCGATCCTCTTCTACGCGGTCTTCTACGGCGAGCCGCTCGTCGATGAAAGGGGGATGCATCTGCGTCCGTTGCGGATCGGCGGATTCCTGCTTGCGGCCGCGCTCATTGCGTTCTCGATCGGACTCGTCGCGACGGCCCCGTCGCCGGTGAGCCAGGGGACGATCGAACTCCTCTCGATGCCTGTGATGGTCGTTCTCTACCAGCTGTTCTATCGCGTGCGGCTCCTCCATGGAGGCGCGGATGCGAAAGGGCTCATCGCCCTGACCCTCCTCGTGCCGATGTATCCCTCGGCGGATCCGTTCCCGCTCCTCACCCTCGATCCCCGCGTCCAATCCGCCGCCCGGGCGGCATTCCCCTTCTCCCTTGTCGTCTGGGTGGACGCCGCCATCCTCACGCTCGGAGTCCCGCTCGCGTTGCTCGCCTACAACGCGGCCCGCGGGGACCTGCGCCTCCCGCAGGCCTTTCTCGGCTACCGCGCGCGAATCGATCCGCTACCTCGGCACGTCTGGCTCATGGAGCGCGTCACGGACATGGGAGACCACGTCCTCGTCCTGTTCCCGCGACGCGGGACGGACCCCGCCTCCGACGTGGCGCGCCTCCGGGCGGCGGGCATCGAGCGGGCCTGGGTCCAGCCCCAGATCCCGTTCATGGTGCCGCTCCTCGCGGGATTCCTCCTGGCCTTCCTCCTGGGGAACGTGCTCACCGGCATCGTGGGGCTCGCCGGCCAGTGAGGCCAGAAACGAAATCCTGATATATGCCGCGGCCTCTCGGTCTGGTCAGCAGTGGTTTGACGGCCAAAGCGGCGGGGATACACCCGGTCCCATCCCGAACCCGGAAGTTAAGCCCGCCCACGTTCCCTGCGGTACTGCGGTGCGCGAGCCCGCGGGAAGCCTGCCCTCCTCTGAGGAGGGCTTGGGCCGGCGACCTAGGTACGCTAGCCGTCCATCCTTGTGGTGGACGACGAACCGTGCCGCTCTAACGGCCGCCGATCCATGGAACGCTGTCAGCCACTCTCTATTCCTTCTCGGGGCGCTTCGAGCGCAGCCGCAGGCCGATGATCAGGAGAGGCACCGCGAGGACGAAGATCATGTCCGTGAGCTCGGGGATCGCAACGACCGCAGACGAGCTGCTGCCCGTCAGAGCGTAGCCGCCAATCGTCGTATAGTTGAGGAACGCCCAGTTCACGAGCTGCGTGCCATTGAACGTCGCGTCGACCTGGGCGGTCAGGGTGAGGCTGCGCGTCCCCGGGGCGACGTCTGAGAAGTTCCAGTAGAACGTCCGCCCATCCGTCCACGTCGGGGCGGGGCTGCTCCCCACGAACGTCATCCCGCTCGGGAGGTTGTCCTTGATCGTGACCGTGCCTGCGGCCGCGGACCCCGTGTTGTTGTAGTAAATCGTGAAGGTCACGAGATCCCCGGCCCGCGCCGCATTCGGCGTCGCGGTCTTTACGACGGTAATCATTGGCCGGGACACCGTCGTGTTCGCGGAACCCTGGCTCTGGAGGAGTGGGCGGCGCAACTGATCCGTGTAGTCGAGCGTCACCGTGTTCCGAAGGACCTGGCCGTCGAGGGCCGCCGCGCTGACCTGGACCGTAATCGTCAGAGAGTTCGTCGTCGCAGACATCACGTTCGTGAAGACCCAGCCGTACGTGGACCCCGAGACGGAAGCGTACGGTACGCTCGACGACACGTACATCACGCCTGCGGGGAGGGTGTCGTTCACCCAGACGAACTTCGCCATCCCCGTGCCCGTGTTGTTGTAATACACCGTGTACGTGATCATCTCCCCGGGCGCGGCGACCGCTCGACTTGCGACCTTTGCGACCGCGATCGTCGGCCGGTGCCGGTCGTTGCCCCGACCCGGGGACGGCAAGAGCGAGATGTAGAAGTCCGCGACATCGTTGTCCGTATCCAAAGGTATCCCCGTGATTGGGTCCTTGAAACGGGACCACGACTGGCCTTTCGCGACGCTCTGGGAGTACGTCGTCTCGTCGATGGACTGGACGCCCTGCCGGAGCAAGAGCCGAGTGTTCCCGTTCGGGAGCGAATTGAACGACATGACGACCTGCAGATATTCGGACCCGGAGCCCCAGGCCCCAATGGTCACCGCCGCGAACGTGTAGATGACCGTCACTTTGTTCCCGCGGAGGATCGCGAGGGTCCAGCCGGACAGGGAAATCGGGGCCGCGGTGGGGTTCACGATCTCGACCCACTCCGGATTGGGCTGAGGGGAGACCTCGTTGATCAGGAGGTTGTTCGCAGCCTGGGCGCCAATCGGGAAGGACACCACGGCCGCGTCGGGCAGGCCGACGTCGTACCCGAGGCGCCAGTCCGACGCAAAGAACACCACGCCGTATCCGGCACTGAGGTTCAGGAGGCTCGCGTTCGCAGCGAACTCCATGCGGTGCGCGTCCAGCCGCGCTTCGATCGGCCCGAGTTGCGCCCACGGGTTCGGGTTCCCGGGCGCGAACCCGTAAAGGCCGCTGGAGGCGATCGCCCCGTTCCGCCCGACCACGGCGATGGCGTAGTCGAACCCGTACATGCGTCCTTCGGCCTCGGACCACAGACCCGTGCCGGTGGAGTTGTCCGCGTCGACGTACGCGTAGACGACATCCACGCCTTCCTGGGGTCCGGGGACGACCGGGCAGATGTAACGCGACACGCTCCGGCCCGCATAGGGGGCTGGGTACCACGCGGGGATCGTCGTGTTGAGCCAGCAGTCCGGGCCGCCCGGGTGATCGAGGACCCCGTCACCGTCGACGTCGCCAAGGGCCGCATCGTCCGTCGTGTTGTCGTTGTTGAAGTCCCGTTCGAGGCCGAGCCGCAGGGCCTGTTCAATGCTGTCCGGGACGCTGTCGAGGTCCGTATCAAACGCCGTCGTGGACGACCGCACACGCGTCGTCGGGATGTCCTCGCCCCCGAGGAGCCGGCCGTCCACACGGACGAACCCGGTGAGGTTCGCACCCAGGTCGATCGCCGTGGCGAGGAGGTCGACGTTCGCGTTGTACTGCAGCCCGCCGCTGCGGTTCGTCACGTCGCCCAGGAGGTCCGTCCCGTACATCCGACCGCGCCAATCGCCGAACGCGCCGTCCACGACGAGGCTCGCAGGCGCGGCGCCGAGGTACACGAGGCTCGTCTCCGGCGCACGGAAACTTGCGGATCCGTTCGAGGCGATCTCGCGGACCTCCAGTCCGAACGTGGATGTGGGAGTGACGTTCAGCCAGCGTCCCTCGATCCAGAAGACGCTCGGGCCCGAGAGGTCTTCGTTCACCGGCAGGCTGGCAATTGAGCCGTTCAACGACGCGATGGCAAGGAGGGCGTCGCCCGCGTCGAGAGCCCCGCTGCCGTCGTCTCGGTAGAGCGAGAGCGTAGCGGGGTCCGCGGATGTGCCGAGTCGAGTGAGGTTCATGGCATCGAGGTGCGCGGATCCCCCCATCGGGGCGAGGGCCACTCGGAGGATCGGAGCCGCAAAGCCCGCGAGGATATCGGGCGCGACCGTGGTCTGCGTGACAACAATCGTGGGCTTCGCGACCTGGATCACACCGTCCGCCGGGTCTCGGGCGCCGTCGGAATCCGCCGCGTACACCAGGATGCGCGCGCGGGCGGGGTCCCCGCCAATCGTCGTCCGAAGCTCGATTCCCTGACCGTTGAACGCCGCGGCGGCCGAGCCGCCCGGCACGAACCGCCGCCAGTCGTTCGACCGCGGTCCGCTCGTGTTGTTGAATCGGAAGGAAGCGACGCCGCTCTGGATCGACGTGATGTCCTGCCACCCGTATGCTTCCGTCACGGAATCAGCTCCGAGATCGCCGATCGGATAGCCGGTCGCCGGGTTCGCGTCCTCGTCGACGAACACGAACAGGCGGTCCGTCCCGTTCGCCCGCGCGCCCTGAAACAGGAGACCCTGCACTTGAGCGTTCACGAAGAGCTCCTGGTCCTGCGTGGCGACTTTGATCGAGACGAGGTTCACGCCCTGATTCTGGGTCTGGTCCGTCGGGGAGTCGGAGTAGGCGCGCACGCCGACCCAGTCCGAGAAGTCCCCGTCGATCCGGATCACGGACGCCGGGATGCCGGGTGCGGGGGAGAGCATGCTCGCGAGGATCGGGACGATGAGCATGAGTGCGACCACGGCGGCGATCCCGACGACGGACCGCGACCAGTGGGGCTGCTCGGGGATCCGCGGAGGACCATGGCGGCCGCGGCGGCCGTTCGTGAAACCGTTCCCGTTCACGAGACCGTTCGTCGCGCCGTGGCCGAACGTGAGCCCGTTCACGGCACCCGTGGTCAGCCCATTCACGCGGCCTTCCGCAAGTCCGTTCGTGCGTCCGTTGGTCCGTCCGTTCGTGCGACCGTTCGTCCGACCGTTGGTGCGACCGTTCGTCCGACCGTTCACGCGACCGTCCACGCGGCCGGCGGACGACGGACCGCGGACCGAGAGACCCTGAGACTTCAGGCCGCTGACGGCCGCTTTCAGGGACTGGTCCTCGTCGCCCTCGAGGGCGTCCGCCCGCGCAAAGCAGGCCTTCGCTTCCTCCGTCCGTCCGATGCGTTCGAGGATCTCGCCCTTCGTGCGCCACGCGACGACCAACGACGGGTCCGCATGGAGGAGCGCGTCGTAGTGCTCGAGTGCCTCGATGAGACGGGGGTCGAAGGCCTTCGGCGCCGTGGTGGCCGCGGGTTGCCGCCAGCGAGGCGTTACCAAGGGGGCGTCCGCCGCGGTGCGAAGCAGGTTCTGGACCTCGAGACGGTACTGATTCTCCCGGGTTGGGTTCAGTTCCGCGGCCTTCGCCAGGGAGTCCGCGGCCTCTCCCAACCGCCCGAGTTTCTCGAGCAATCGGGCGCGGTTCGTCCATGCGCGCTCGAGGGTCGGGTCCGCCTCGAGGAGCCGATCGTAGTGGTCGAGCTCCTCCTGGATCCGGTCTGGCTCGGAGAGCGGGGTCGTCTCTGCGACGCGTCGCCAGCGGCTCAAGAAGTCCTTGACGACGCCCTTCCCATTCGCATGGCCGTTTGTGCCGGCCTCCGGGGCCGAGAGGCTCGTGCCGCAAATCGCGCACTCCGTCTCATCGGAGAAGAGGTATGCCCCACACCGGGGGCAGAACGGGGAGGCTTCGTCCAGCGAGGCCTCGAGGCCCGGCAGCAAGGCAGCCTCTTCCTTCCCGTACTCCCGGCCGCAGACGGAGCAGCGGGTGTCGTCGCGGCCCATTGCCGCGCCGCACGTCATGCATAGACGCGAGGGGTTTTCCTCCGAGAGGAAGTCTTCGATCTTCGCCGCGAATGCGTCCTCCTCGCTACCTTCGAACTCGACGCCGCAGAAGGGGCAGCTCCTCGCATCCGTCCCCGCGAAGGACCCGCACTCCGGACAGAGGAACAGGTGGCCCGACGCGTCGCGTCCCGAAGCGCTTCGGATCAGGCGCTCGAGGACGCCCAAGTCGGCCGACGTCAAGGCCTCGACGGACGCGAGCTCCGTGCGGGTGGCGGCCCGCAGGTGCTCATACGTCGGGAAACGGGCGGCGATCCGCTTCGCCTTGTCGGACCCGAGACCCGGGAGTGCGGCCAGCCACTGGAGGTAGCTCTCGTCCATTGACGGGAGCGCCGTCCCCCTGGGAGATAAAGGCCGTTATATCGTGCGTATCACGCCGACTATCCAAAACGTTAACACGTCTCGCTCAGGAGATGCCTTGCCACGCGGTGACGTACGGATCCAAGGGCAGGTCGAGCACGACCCGCTGCGGACCCACGCCGAACCGCACGAGCAACGCGGACTCGTCGCGCCGGAGGAGCTCCGGCGACAGGCCGTCGTCCGCGAGCCGGCGGAGCAGCGCGTCGCCGAAGGCCGCCGCGCGAGGCCGGTTCCCCTCGCGTTTCTTCGTCAGGCGGTCCGTCGGATAGAGCCGGCGGTATCGACCGTCCTCCACGAGATTCAAGAGGCCGTACTCAGAGAGCTCCTGCGCGATTTTACTCACACTCTGCCGGGTGAGATCGACATGTTGGGCAACCTCCTGATACGACGTACCTGGGGACGCGAACGTCGCGGCAAGCACCGCGGCCCGGCCCATCGCAGCGAGGGAGGCGAAGAGCACGGCGTCCTCGGGATCGATCAGCCCCGCGGGGAAGACGCGCGTGCCTTCAATCTGGACGTAGCCGTTCTCCAGGAGGTCCCACTCATGCCATCGCACGGTGGCTTGGGAATACGAAAGGTCGCGTGCGATCTCGCCAACGCGTGCGCACGGCCTCAGGCAAAGGTATCGGAACAGTTGCCGGCGTCGCGCGTTCGCAAGGCTCGGACCTTCGATCGCGAGGTCCTCCCCGAGGCCCTCCTGTCGGACGGCCCGCGCGAGGGCTCGGCCGATGCCGTGAGCCATGTCAGGTCCCCTGGTACTCCTGGAGGATGAGCTCGAGCACCTGCTCGGGCTTCAGCGTGCGGAAGTCCTCGTCCGTCAGCCCGTCAAGGGACTTCTCGAGGTGGTCGCGCACGTTCTTGGGCATGGAGCGGGTGAGGAGCATCTGGCGGAGCTGGGACGGACCCTTCGCGGTCGCAGGCCGCCGGCCGTCCACGCCCTCGAGGATGATTCCGAGGCCGCGGACGATCTGATACGGATGGGCCCCGGGGCTGTGTCGGCTGTTCCGGCACTTCACGATCTGCAGGAGCCGTGACGACGCGGCGCCGTCGCTGTTGAATCGGAGATGGACGACGCAATCCGCGAGGTACATCGGGATCACGGTCTCCGGCCCGGCAAGGTCCGCCAGACCGTGCTCCTCGAGCGTGCACAGGACGGTGCCGACCTTGCGGGTCTGCTTGAACATGTAGCCGATCAGGTCCCGTTGCTCATACAGGTCCTTCGTGGACCACAGGACGGGCGTGAGGGGATCGATCGCGATTCGGGCGTTGCTGCCCTTCCAGTCTGCGACGAACGCGGGGAGCTCCTTGCGGATGAAGTTCGAAAACTCGCGACCGGACGCATCGATGAACACGAGGAGCTCGTCGTCCAGGTACTCGAGGATGTCGGACCATCCCATCTCGACGGCCTCGCGGATGATCTGTTCCTTGTTCTCGTCGAGGGAGACGAAGACGCCTTCCTGGCCTTCTTGCAGCCCCCGCCGGATGAACTGGGTCGCGAGGGTGGTCTTCCCAGCGCCCGAGCGGCCGATCACGACGGTCGTGCTGTTCTCGTTCACCCCGCCGTCCAAAAGCGGGTTGAGGCCATAGATTCCGCTCCGAATCTTCCGCACGCGTTTTCATTCCGGAGGGGACGCTAATACGTGCCGACGTGAAAATCATGCCCGAGAGCCAACGGATGGGACGGACGCCTCCACGCGGCGCAGGAAGGCATCGATCATCTTGCGGTCGATCCCGTATCCGAGGACGCCATCCTCTCGGTCAACGAGTTTCCCGTCGCGGAAAAGGGCGAGCGTCGGGACGACGTCGACCGCGTAATCGTCCCACAGCGGGTTCTCGTAGTCATCGAGGTACACGGCCGCGAAGCGCCATGGCCGCGAGGCGGCGAGATCGTCGAAGTTCTTCCGGAACCGACGGCAGAAGGGACACCACGTGGCCCAGAACATCACGACGGTCGGTTCCTGCGCCTCGAGGACGTCCGATCGGAACGACGCGGGCGAGCGGGCCTCGATCACGTACTGCATCGAGACGTCCCTCGACAATAAAGGTTGACCCGCGAAGATTCGCGCGTGTCGCACCCGGCGAGAGCAAAGGCATATACGCGGTCCTCCGGATACGGCCGGGCGCTCGTCATTCTCGTGAAGGGATGGAATGGCCTCGCCTGTGGTGTCGGAGGATATCCGCAGCTATTTCGCTGCCCTCGATCGGGAGGTCGAAGCGAGCTACGCGATCGCCCGGGCCGCCCGTGCGCGCGGGTTCGATCCGGAGACCGACGTGGAGATCCCGCTCACGGAGGATCTCGCGTCCCGCGTCGAGCGGCTGCTGACGGATTACGACGTGGAGGGCGTCGCGCGCCGGATTCGTGAGCTCGCGAAGCAGCACGACCGGGAAGAGCTCGCGATCCTCGTTGCGAAGGAGATGGCTGCACGGCCGGCGCCGAACAAGGAGAAGGCCGTCGAGCGGGCGGTCCGGGTGGGCCTGGCGATCCTGACGGAGGGCATCCTCGTGGCGCCTCTCGAAGGCCTCGCGGGTGTGAAGGTCAAGAGGAACCGCGACGGATCGTCCTACGTCGACCTGTACTACGCGGGGCCGATCCGATCGGCCGGCGGGACGGGACAGGCGCTGAGCGTCCTCATCGCGGACGTCGTGCGGCGCGAGCTCGGGATCGGACGATACCTGCCCACGAAGGAAGAGGTCGAACGCTTCAAGGAAGAGATCCCGCTCTACAAACAGGTCCAGCACCTCCAGTACACCCCGACGGACGAGGAGATCGCCCTGATCGTCTCGAACTGCCCCGTCGGGATCAACGGGGAAGGGACGGAGGACGCGGAAATCAGCGGCTACCGGGACCTGCCACGGATCGAGACGAACCGAATCCGCGGGGGCGCGTGCCTCGTGATCGCGGACGGGATGTGCCTGAAGGCCCCGAAGATCCAGAAGCACGTGCGCAAGCTGCGGATCGATGGCTGGGAGTTCGTCGACGCGTACCTGGAGGAAAAGACGTCCGGTCCGGAGGAGACGAAAGAGGAATCCGGCGTCGAGCCCAGCGAGACGTTCATCCAGAACATCGTCGCGGGCCGGCCGGTCCTCTGCCACCCGAGCCGTGCGGGCGGGCTCCGGCTCCGGTACGGCCGGACGAGGGCCACGGGACTTGCCGCGCTCGCGCTCCACCCGGCCACGATGCACATCCTCGACGATTTCATCGCGATTGGGACACAAATCAAGACGGAGCGACCGGGCAAGGCGGGTGCAGTGACGTCGTGCGACCGAATCGAAGGACCGCTGGTCGTCCTCGACTCCGGCGACTTCGTCGAGATCCCAGATGCGGCAACGGCGAAGCGGCTCGCCCATCGTGTGCGGATCATCGCAGACCTGGGGGAGATCCTCGTCCCCTTCGGCGAATTCATGGAGAACAATCACGTCCTCATGCCCGGCGCCTTCGCGCTCGAGTGGTACGTGCTGCTCCTGAGGCAGAAGCTCGGCGAAGTCCCCGCCGACTGGGAGTCGCCGGATGCCGCGCGGGCCCTCGGATGGTCACGGGACCACGGCGTCCCGTTGCACCCTCGGTTCAACTTGTTCTTCCACGACATGACCGTGCTGGAGCTGCGGTCTCTTCGGGATCTCATCGCGGCCCACGGGAAAATCGTCGACGGCCGGTTGAGGCTCCCGGCGGACGAAGAGGCCCGCGAATGGCTCGTGCGGCTCGGGGCCCTCTACCGGGTCGACGGCCAAGAAGTCGTCTTGGAGCGTCACACGGAGGTCCTCCTGGCCACCCTCGGCATCGAGCCGGACGGAGGCCTTCTGCACCTCCGCGAAGTACCGGACACGGAGGATCCCTTAGCCTTCGTCACGGCCCTCGCGGGGTTCCCGGTGAAGGCCCGCGGCCCGACCCGGATCGGCGCGCGCATGGCCCGGCCGGAGAAGGCCGCGCCCCGGAAGATGCAGCCGGCACCGCACGCCCTCTTCCCGATTGGCCACGCGGGCGGCCCCCAACGTCTCCTTTTGGAAGCGGCCTCGAAAGATGCGATCGATGTGGAGGTCGGGCTGCGGATCTGCCAGTCGTGCGGGAAGCGGTGGTTCCTGCCTCGGTGCTCGTGCGGCGGGCACACGCTCCCGCGGAACGGTCCCTCGAAGCAGCGCGTGCCCCTCGCGGACGTCCTGCGTCGGGCCCTTGAGCGCATCGGCGAATCGCGGCCCGCGGAGATCAAAGCGGTCCAGGGAATGATCTCCCGCACGAAGACTCCGGAACCGCTGGAGAAGGGGATCCTGCGGGCGAAGCACGAAATCTACGTGTTCAAGGATGGCACGACGCGGTACGACATGACGAATCTGCCCCTCAGCCATTTCACCCCGAAGGAAGCGGGCATCACCGTGGAGGCGGCCCGCCGCCTCGGATACACGAGGGACGTGCGCGGCCGGACCCTCGAGCGGGACGACCAGGTCATCGAGCTGCGTCCGCAGGACGTAATCGTCGCGCGGTCGTGCGGCGAGTACCTCGTCCGCGTCGCGGCGTTCGTCGACGATCTCCTCGAGAAGGCGTATGGGCTCGCGCGGCACTACCACGCAGAATCCCCGGAGGACCTCCTGGGCCGTCTCATCGTCACCTTGGCCCCGCACACGAGCGGGGGCGTCCTCGCCCGCATCATCGGCTTCACGCCCGCGCAGGCGTGCTTCGCGCACCCGTTCCTGATTGCCGCGCGGCGCCGGAATTGCGATGGGGACGAAGACTCCGTGATCCTGCTCCTCGACAGCTTGCTGAACTTCTCGCGGTCCTTCCTGCCGGACAAGCGCGGCGGGCTGATGGACGCGCCCCTCGTCCTCTCCACTCGCATCGACCCGAACGAGATCGACAAGGAGGCGCACAACATCGACCTCTCGACGACGTATCCGCTCGCCCTGTACGAGGCGGCGGAGCGGTTCGCCCATCCGAGGGAGGTGGAACCCCAGGTTGACACGGTGGGCAAGCGGATCGGGAGCGTCCTGCAATATGAAGGGTTCGGGTACACGGTCGACACCTCGGACATCGCCCAGGGCCCTCTGGCGTCCGCATACGGAGAGGGTTCGATGCTCGAGAAGATCGATAAGCAGCTCGAGCTCGCGCTACGCATCCGTGCGGTGGACCCGGACGATGTCGTCGCGCGGATCGTCGTCCACCATTTCCTCCCGGACCTGATCGGTAACTTAAAGGCATTCTCGAGCCAGCAGGTGCGGTGCACGAAATGCGGGCAGAAGTACCGCCGGGTCCCACTGCGAGGACGATGCCTCGAGTGCGCCGGGAACCTTACGTTGACGGTCCACGAGAGCTCCGTGAAGAAGTTCCTCGAGGTCTCCAAGAAGATCAGCCAGCAGTTCGAAGTGTCGAACTACCTGAGGCAGCGGATCGACCTCATCGAGGAAGCGATCGCGTCCCTGTTCACGAGCGACAAGACACAGGATCTAAAGCTCGACGACTTCTTCTAGACGGAGGTCGCCCGGGCGTGTTCCCGCCGGATCAGAAGGGCGCCCGCGGCGGCGAGGAGCGCACCCAGGGCGAATGCGCCGATCACCATGACCGGGTAGTTGGCGATCAGGAGGTCGGCCAAGTCCGTCGGGATGGCCCCGGATTGGAGGCCAAGGCTCGCCGGGCCGATGACGTACGTGCCCAGCAGCACCAGGCCGAGGACCATAAACCCGACGCCGACCTTTGCGGACATCGGCGTGCGGAGTGTGTACCGACAGCTCGGGCAGACCCAGACCGCGTCCTCCGGCAGCTCGGCGTAGCACTCCGGGCAGCGGCCTAGCATCGGCTCGGACAGAAAGGCCGCGGAGAAATACTTTGCGACGCCGGGCTCAGGTCTTGAGCCAAATCAGGTACAGCACGAGCAGCTGGAGCGCGAGCAACCCCATGATCCCCTTGAGCAAGGTCCCGTACTCGATCTCTCTCGCAATCCGAACCAACGCTTCGTCCGTCATCCCGCCACCTAGGAAGCCGATGTGGCTCCGGGTCGACAAACCGCTTGCCCGTCACAACCCCATCGAGCGCGCGATAAGCCTTTATTAGCCGGTCTCGGTTCGCGAGCAAGTGAGGAAGTCCACCGCCCTCGGCCTCGCCGCCGTCCTGTTCGGTTCCATCGTGGTCCGCCTCTCGCCCCTCTTGTCGTACGTGTACTGGGGGTCGGACACAGGCGAATATTTCTCGATCCTGAGGAGCCTCGGCCGCGCGGGCCACCTGTCTACGACGTACTACGGATGGGGCATCACGTATCCGTACTTCCCGGGTATGTTCTTCGTCCAGGGCGCCGCGGTCGGCGGCGGCGACGTGGACATCGCGACCGTCCTCAACCTCGTGATCCCGGTCCTCGGATCGCTCGCGGTCTTCCCGATGTTCCTCATCGCAATCCGGATCCACGGCGAGGAACTGCCGGCGCTGTTCGCCGCAGCGTTCCTCGCGGTAGCCCTCCCCCACGCGTATACGACCGCACACGCCGCACCGGCGACGCTCGGAAATCTCCTCGCCCTCTCCGGACTCCTGTTGTTCGTCCGAATGAGGTACGACCGCCGCGCAATTCTGCCGCTCGTCCTGGTGACCGGGGCGCTTATCGTGACCCACCATCTCTCCCTCTATTTCTTCGTCCTCATGGTCGTGGGCTCGATCGTCCTTCGAGGCCTCGCAAAGCCCTGGGGCGGCTCCTCCGGAGAATGGCGCGAGGTCGCGTACGCGGGCGTCCTGATCGCCCTGACGTTCGCATACTGGTTCGGATATGCGGAGACATTTCGGGATTCGATCCTCCCAGATGTCAACATCGAGCCCTGGTGGACACTTCTCGCGGCCTTCCCGGTTCTGCTGATCCTATTCGCCATGGCGGTCTACGCGAGGACGGCCATCAGATGGCGATATCGCCCGTCGGTCCCCGGCTTCCGCCATTCGGTTGCGACGTACGTAGCTGCCGCACTCGCGCTTGCCGTGATCGGCCTCGTCGCCGCGTTCGCGAGCGTCCCCGGGACAACGTTCGCGGTCCCACCCGCAAACCTCGCATACTTCATCCCGCTTGTCCTGCTGCTCGCCTTTGCCGCGTCGGGCCGAAAGTTCCTCGACTTCGTGCGCGACGGGGTCGTGCCCAGCGCATGGTTCCTCGCCCTCCTGGGCTCCGCCGTGCTCGGGATTGCGGCCGCGCCGCGCGTCCTGATTCCGTATCGGCATGCGGAGTACCTGATGGTCCCTCTCGCGATCTTCGCGGGAGTCGGCTTCGTCCGCCTCCTCGATCTGGCCCCGGGCGGTCAACGGAAACCGTTCGTGTTCGCACTGGGCGCCTTCCTCCTCGTCGCGAACGCGGCCTTCGCGATACCGCCACCCGCGACCCTCGCAGGCTGGCAGGAGGGGACGGGACCGCTCGCAATCGACCCGGCGTACTGGGCGAGGGACCACGTAAGCGGGCTCGTCGCGACAGACCATCATAGCTCGACGACGGTCTTCGGATTCGGCGGCGTGAACGCGACGTGGGACCGCGCGCGCACACCTTTCCTTCTCGGGTCCACAGGGGATCCTTTCGTCGGACTGAGCGACATCAACTCGCCGTCCGGGGTGAAGGACGCCACGTACGTGTGGATCGACCAAGACATGATCGCCGGCGTGCGGCTCACTCCGTGGGAGACGGCGGCGCCGATGGACCCCTCCGTGGTGGCGAAATTCCAGACATCGCCCTTCGTGAAGGTGTTCGACAACGGCTATGCCCAGTTGTACTGGATCGCCTGGGGCTGCTCCGTGACGGCGTGCTGAGCCGCTACCTTTTAGGCCACTCGACGGCATCCCGCGCGGTCCATGCGCGTCGCAGTCCTCCATGACCATCTGAGGTTCATCGGAGGCGGAGAACGGGTCGTCCTCACCTTGGCGCGCGCGCTCGACGCGGATCTCTACGTGACGGACCTGGACGCATCTCTCCCGCAACGGGCGGGCATGGCCGAGGTCCGCGTAACGGAAATCGCACGGGTTCCGACGAAACCGCCGCTCCGACAGGACCGCCAGGCGAAAGCGTTCGGCGATCTCGAGCTACCCGCGTACGATGCGTACGTGTTGTCCGGGAACTGGGCCGTCTTCGCGGCCCCGCGCCTGCGGCCGAACCTGTGGTACTGCCACACGCCGGTCCGCGTGTTCTACGACCTCCGAGAGGCGTTCCTCGGGTCCCTGCCACCGCTGAGTCGATGGGCTGCCAGGCGATGGATCGAGCGCAGGCGGCCGCAGTACGAGGAGGCCGTCACGGCCGTCGAACGGATTGTCGCAAACAGCCGCAACGTTGCGAGCCGCATCGAACGATACCTCGAACGGACAGCGGACGTCGTGTATCCGCCCGTCGACACGGCCCGCTACCGATTCCGGAGGGTCGGAGACACATGGCTCGCGGTGACGCGACTCTCGCACGAGAAACGACTCGACCTCTTGGTCGATGTGTTTCGACGGCTTCCGGAGGAGCGCATCGTCGTCGTGGGAGGGTCGCAAATGGGCGCGGATCCGGATCGGTTCATCCGTTCCTTGCGTCCTCCAGACAACGTCGAATTCCGTGGGGAGATCCCGGAGCCCGAGCTCCTGGAACTCTACGCGACCTGCCGGGGACTCGTGGCCACGTCAATGGACGAGGACTTCGGCCTCACACCGGTCGAAGCGATGGCCTCCGGGAAGGTGGTGATTGCGACGGACGAAGGCGGCTATCGCGAGACCGTGATACCCGGGACGACGGGGTGGCTCGTACCCGCGACGCCGGATGCCCTCGCGGGACGAGTCTCTGGAACCTCCACCGAGGAGCTCGAGGCCATGAGGCCGGCATGCGAGGGACGAGCGCGCGAGTTCGACTCCTCCGTCTTCGTTTCCCAAATGCGACGCATTTTAGGGCACCGCATCGAGAGCAGTTCGAAGTGAGCTCTCGATATCCGGACGCAAGCTCACGGTCGGCTGTCCCCGGCCGGTTCAGTCCGAATCTCCTTTCGTGCAGGAGAGAAGGATTTCTTCGCCGGCATCCGGGCGTACGCGGACGAGAACGCTCTCGAAGGCGCGAAACCACCGGTCGCGGGTCGTCGCCTTCATCGCGATGTCGCCAAGCCTGAACCTCCCTGTCTCGCGGATGGCGACGCTGCCGTCGTAGACCAGATGGCCACCTCCCGTCGTCCGTGATGAGGTCACTCGGAGACCCGCTTTCTCCGCGCACGCAGCCAGGTTCGCAGATGTGAAGAGATGCAAGTGCCGTGGAGGATCCAAGTGAAACCAAGCAGGGCCAAACTTTCGGTGACCCCAGCTCCCCGCGTTCGGGGTCATGATAAGCAGGACCCCGCCCTTCCTCAGGATTCGGCGGGCGATTGAGAGGACCCGTACCGGATCGATGACATGCTCGATCACATGGCTCATCGTGATGACGTCAAATGCATCGTCTGGGAAAACCGCGTCCTCGATAGGGCGCTCCACGACGTCCAGACCCCGTCGTCGAGCAAGGTTCGCGCCGACGGGATCGGGCTCGAGCCCCTGGACCGCCCAGCCGAGGTCTCGCATGAGTTCGAGGTACCAGCCGTTTCCGCACCCGATGTCCACCAAGAGTCCGCGCGGGGGGCCCTCGATCGAGCGGATGGCCCCCTTGCACTCGTCCCATATGGGCGGAACGAAGCGCAGGGTCCGGCCGAACCATCGCTCCATCGCATTCCGAGCGAGACCTCGGTATCCAAGGGCCGCGAGGACGCCCCGCGTGGCTACGGCCCAGAATGAGTCCCCCCGGAAGGGCAGAGGCGCGGTCGGGGCGTGAGTGAAGTACGAAGCGTACAGGCGACCGATGTCCTCCGGGATGGGCCTCGGGTCGAGCCAAAGATGGCGGCAGGCCATACACCGCCGGAAAGACCATGTGCCGGGAGCGTCCCAGTACCGGTCCCTGAAACCCGTGTACAGGACACGCCCCTCGCCGCCACACAACGGGCAGGCGGCCACGCCCTCCACCCGGATTCCGTCGTTGCTCTGCATCGCCTCATCCGGAACGGCGCCTGGATACAAGGATTCCACGGACCGTGACCAGGGCAAGAACGTCGAATTCTAGCCGACAATGAGCGGCTGGCCCTTCGGTCGCGGTTGGTTCGCAGTCTCGATCGAAATGTGTCTGCTGATAAGACGGTTGACAATTCTCTTCGGGGTCCTGCGGGGCTCCCGTCAGATTCTAATCGCGCAGATGCGTACCGCCCCGGGAATGAACGCGCGGACGTGGGTCGTGGTCCTCAACTGGAACGGCCGGGCGTTCCTCGGCGACTGCTTGCAATCTTTGCTCCAGCAGACTTACCCTGACTACAGAGTGATGCTCGTGGACAACGGGAGCACGGATGGATCGCGCGACCTCGTCCGGGATGAATTCCCGGAGATCCGGCTCGTCCCGCTTCCCGAGAACCGTCATTTCGCGAAGGGGAGCAACGCGGGGCTCCGCGAGGCTCTCCGCGACCCGGAGTGCGCCTACGTCGCCACGCTCAACAACGACACCCGCGTCGACCCGGAATGGTTGGCCCAGCTCGTTAGACACGCGACTCCCGATGTGGGAATGGTCGCCACGAAACTCGTCTTCATGGACCGGCCGCACGTGATCAACTCAACGGGCCTGGCCATCGCGCCCGACGGCAGCGGGATGGATCGAGGATGGAATCAGCGGGACGAAGGCCAGTACGAGGAATCCTACGACGTCTTTGGTGCTTCCGCGGGGGCCGCGCTCTACCGTAGGGAGGCCCTCGATTCGGTGGGCATCTTCGATGAGGACTTCCTCGCATACTACGAGGACCTCGACCTCGCTTGGAGAATCCGCCTCCGGGGATGGCAGGCGCGATTCGCGCCCCGGTCGATCGTCTATCACAAATTCGCCGCCTCGTTCGGACGGGGCTCCTTCCTCAAGACGTATCTATGTGAACGCAACCGCATTTGGAACCTCCTCCAGAACTACCCATGGCGGTATGTGGCCGTCGGGCTTCCGTGGAACTCGGCCCGGCTCCTCGCGGGGCCCCTCCCCTGGCACCACACGCGAGGGCCCGAGAATGAAGGAGGGGCCCAAGTCTCGGACACCGCGAAGGCGATCGCGCAAGGCCGGCTCGATGCGTATGCGGGCGTACGACGTGCCCTCGCGAAACGGCGACGGCGAGGGGCGGCTCAGGTGGACGCAGGGACGGTCGGCCGATGGCTCCGCCGGTACGGGGTCTCCTTCAGGGAAACGGTCCGCGCATGATCCGAAATGGCTCCACGATCACGGCTACGACGACCCCATGCGGACTGCCCCGCGCGCACGCGCGCACCATGTCGACGAATAGAATTCGCTGAGGAGGCGGAATGAGCTCCATGCGAGTTGCGATCTTCTACGACTACCTCCAGACAATCGGGGGCGGGGAACGCGTCGCGCTGACGCTTGCGAAGCACCTCGACGCGGACATCATCACAACAGGCTTCGACGAGCGTCTGCCGGAGCGGGCTGGGTTCGCGGGGGTCCGTGTGATCTCCCTCGGACATATCCCGCTTAAACCGCCCCTGAAGCAGATCCGCTCCTCGTGGAAGTTCGCACGCGCCTTCTTCGACGACTACGACTTCCATTTCCTCATCGGAAACTGGGCTCACTACGCCTCGCGCCGGCACCACCCGAACGTCTACTACTGCCTCACGCCCACACGGACCTTCTACGACCAGAGGCGCGCTATGCTCTCCCGCCTGCCCGTCCCGAGCCGATGGGTCGCGCGGTCCTGGTCTTGGGCTCATGCACGGTTCGAACGGAGATCGGTGCGCGAGTGCGACGACATCGTCGCGATTAGCGAGACCGTCCGCGAGCGAGTGCGAAGGTACTACGGTCGCGAGGCGAGGGTAATCTATCCGCCTGTCGCGACCTCACGCCACCGGTTCAAGGAGGTCGGCGACTTTTGGCTCTCCGTGAGCCGACTGTATCCGGAGAAGCGAATCGACCTTCAGCTTGACATCTTCCGGCGGCTGCCGCGGGAACGGCTCGTGCTCGCGGGCGGGCACTCCGCGGGCGACCTGGCGGAACGCTACGTCGCGCGCCTGAAACCCCCGCCGAACGTAACCCTTCTCGGGGAGATTCCCGAGGAATCTCTCGTTGACCTCTATGCGCGCTGCCGAGGCTTCCTGACGACTGCGGTGGACGAGGATTTCGGGATTACACCGGTGGAGGCGATGGCCGCGGGCAAGTGCGTACTCGCTACGGATGAAGGCGGGTATCGTGAGACCGTCTTGCAGGGGAAGACCGGTTTCTTGCTTCCGCCCGACCCCGAAGCGTTCGTCGAGAGGATCCGTGGACTCGACGAGTCCACGTTGCTCTCGATGAAAGAGGCTTGTGTTGCCCGTGCGCAAGAATTCGACGAATCCGTGTTCCTTGGTAAGATGCAGAGCCTCTGCAAGTAGTCGATACCGTTAAACAGCGGGGTACGACTTCCCTCACGCCATGACGAAATCCGCTCTCGTAACGGGCGCTACGGGGCAGGACGGCTCGTATCTGATGGAACTGCTGCTCAACAAGGGCTACGAGGTCCACGGACTTGTTCGCAGGCTCAGCGTTCCAAATCTCGGGAACATCCAGCATCTCGTGGATCGCGTGACTCTCATCGACGGAGACCTCATCGATCAGTCGTCTCTCAACTCGGCCGTGAAGGACTGTGAGCCAGACGAGATCTACAGCCTCGCGGCCCAGTCGTTCGTCGGCACTTCCTTCGTCCAGCCGGTCCTCACGGGAGAGATCACCGGGCTCGGGGTGCTGCGCCTCCTCGAAGCGGTGAGAGCCTACGCACCAGACGCGCGGGTCTATCAGGCCTCGTCCAGCGAGATGTTCGGCCAAGTGGATCGCGAGCCGCAGGACGAGAACACGCCCTTCCACCCACGCAGTCCTTACGGGGTGGCGAAGGTCTACGCATACTGGGCCTGCGTGAACTACCGGGAAGCCCACGGAATTTCCATCTCAAATGGCATATTGTTCAACCACGAGAGCCCAAGGCGCGGCCTCGAGTTCCTCACGCGCAAAGTCAGCCAAGGCGTCGCTCGCATCCATCATGGCCTCGCGAAGACGATTAGCCTCGGCAATATCGACGCGAAGCGGGACTGGGGCTACGCTCCGGAGTACGTGGACCTGATGTGGCGTGTCCTCAAACACAAGGAACCCGACGATTTCGTCGGCGCCACAGGTGAAGCCCACTCCGTGCGGGAGTTCGTGGAGGAGGCTTTCCGGGTCGCTGGAATTTCCGACTGGGAGAAGCACGTCACGATCGACGAGAAGAACTACCGGCCATCCGAGGTCTACAATCTGCGCGGCGATCCGAGCAAGGCGAAGCGCATCCTCGGATGGGAAGCGAAAACGCGTTTCAAAGACCTCGTGAAAATCATGGTCGAGGCGGACATCAAATTCCTCGAGTCCGTTCGCGAGCATTCCTGACCGCGTAGCCGCGGCTCACGGTCGAGGCGGCGTCTGGAAGCAGGCCGTGCAGTTCGGATCGATGTCCCCCATGCCCTTGTGGTATTCGCAGAAGCGGGCCGTGAGCATGAGGCCCGAACAGAACTCGTTCACCTGCGCGATCTCCTCGGACAGAGTCATGCCACGGTGAATCCGTTCCGCGAGCTGTACGACGAACGGCTTGATTTCCGGGAACAGGCGAATCATCTCCTGGTCCACGCCGCGGCTCTGCGTATTGTAGTGACTCACGGCCGCCTGGGTGATCCCCATCGCGCGGGCGACGTCGACCTGCTTCTTCTTGTAGGTACGGAGGAGCTCACGGGCCAGCCGAGCCCGAATCGTCGGCAGCAACTTCGCTACCACGAGTTCTTGAGGTTGAAGCATCGGAAAGGTCCGGCTCCCGCTACGGCGTAGAATACAGTATAACACGGTATTTAACCGTGACGACTTTCTCCAATCCGGTCATTTGTCGCATTTGCGAACGGGCGCACTTCCAGGGAGAAAATGCTCCGTGCGCGAGGGCGTCTCAGCTCAGTCGCAACCGGTGCAACATCGAGGGCTCTCCCAGTAGTCAAGCCCGAGCCGGACGAGCGTCTCATCCGTCGAGGTGATCGCGTATGCGTCGTCACGCTGCGTGCGTGAGGCCGTAAGCACCTGCTGGCCGTCCACGACGAGGAGAACGCAGGCGCACACGATCGACCGGATCTCCGCCGCCTTCGCGAGATCCGGGTCGAGGGGGATGTCGGGCGCCGCGAGCTTGACACGCACCCGTCGCCGTGCGGCCCTCGCGAGGTCCTCTTCGATCCGACGGAGGAAGACCTCATCCGATGCGAGGACGAGGACTTCCCGTCGGGAAGAGGCGATGAGGGCTTGAGCCCGGGCGACGATGTTCGGGAGCCCCTTGACGATATACGCGATGTCCGTGGCCGCCGTCGTTGCGGAGGCGCGGAGCGGCTCGAGCAGCGATCCGACGCGGGTCGCCGCCGCCCGTCGCTGTTCGAACTCGGCTTCGATCATCCTGACGAGTCGGGTCTCTACCTCCCGGGATGGCACGACCCGAAAGGTCTTCGGCTTGCCTTCCTGCACCTCCACGAGACCCTTCTCGGCGAGCTCGTCGAGAGCGTAGTAGATCTTCGAATCCGGGATGCCCGTCTTGCGGACGAGGTCGGCCGCCGTTGCGGTCGGCATGCGGACGAGGGCGCAGAACGCCTCCGTCGCTTGTCCCCTCAGACCGAGTTCGCGTAGGGTGCTCCCGATGCGTTCCATCGAAGGACCGAGCGCTTCGGCGAGAAGGACGTTCGAGCGGGTATTCACTTCCTTCATCTTCGGAGAGGAAGAAAGAGAGGATATTTGAACTTGTCTACTACTCTGCCGTAGTAGATATCATGAAGACCGCTCCGGAAGACCACTGGGAACGGGTTCGGACCCGCTACGCAATGACCGCCGAACTCGGAGGGTGTTGTTCGGAAGGAACCTACTGCCCTTCGGGATACTCCGCCGAAGACCTCGCGGGGATTCCGAGCGAGGCGGTGCTCGGGCTGGGGAGCGGGAATCCCGTCCGATTCGCGGAGATTCAGCCCGAGGAGACGGTCGTAGACCTGGGCAGCGGAGCGGGCATCGACGTCTTCCTGGCGGCACAGAAGGTCGGCCCGCAAGGTCGCGCGATCGGCGTGGACATGACGCCCGAGATGATTGCTCGAGCCCGGCGAGCGGCTGCTCGGACCCAGCGCACCAACGTCGAGTTTCGCCTCGGACGAATTGAGGACCTGCCGTTGGCCAGTGACAGCGTCGACGTCGTGCTCAGCAACTGCGTGATCAACCTGAGTCCCGACAAGGCGGCGGTGTTCCGGGAGGCCTTCCGAGTGCTTCGCCCCCGCGGCCGACTCGTGATCTCAGACATCGTCCAGGAGCGGGAGCTCCTGCTAGCCGAGGATGACTACAATTGCGTCGCCACGGCAATGCGCCGCGATGTCTACATGGAAGCGATCCGAACGGCCGGCTTCCGAGAGCTCGAGATTCGGGCTGATTCGCCTTGGAAAACGGGCCCTTCGGGCATCGAGGCGTCTGCCATCACGATCGTTACAAGGAAACCATCGAAGGAGGTGAACCTGTGATTCCAGCGGCGCTGATCGAGAGCGCGAGCAGGCTGACGCCCCGAGACGGGTGCTGCAATGTCTCGCCGTGCTGCGTAGAATACTGTCGAATGGAATGCCGAACTCGGTGACGCGACGAGGGGCTCTCGGACGTCAGCGGACGCGGCCACTCGAGCGACGGCATGAGCACAGGCGCGAAGTTTCACCCGAGGATCCGAGGACAAGCCACCAGGGAGAATTGAACTCCCGACCTGCCGCTTACAAGGCGGCTGCTCTACCGACTGAGCTATGGTGGCGCGACGAGTCCATCGCCACCTCCTGTAAAAGCGTTTCCGCGCGCCCTGCCGCAGGAATGCGCGCGCGAGGCCTGCAAACTCTCAATTCTGGAAACCAGGGAAAAGCCTTTATTCCGCTAACCCGGCGTGCATAGGCCGCGTGAGCGCCCTTCCCTGTCCAAACTGCGGTAGCGAGCTCGCTTTCCTCGAGCAGTATCGCCGCCACTATTGCCACATGTGCGGAAGTTATGCGCCAGAGGGATACGGGGATCGGGGAGCCCGCACGTGTCCGAACTGCGGAGGAATCCTCAGTTTCGTGACCCAGTATGATAGGGACTACTGCTATCGCTGCAACACGTATCCCCCGGTCGACCTTTCAGAACCCAAAGTGGAGTCCTCGGTGCCAGCCGGGGAGGGGACGTCTACCGTCGTGGTGGTAGAAAAGACACCTCTTGCAGAGGAAAAGGTCCAGACCGTCGAAATGGCCCCGAGAGCCGAGGTCGGAGAGGAACCCGAGGAGGAAGTCCTCGAGGAAGAGCCGGAGACGCCAATCGAGAAACCGCACCTCGTCCGTGCGGAAATCCACGACGCGAAGAAGCCGCTTCTCCTGGACCTATGCAAAGCGTACGATCTCGATCCCACCGGGACGAAGGAGCAGCTCCGCGAACGCCTCCTGAGCTATCTGGACGAGGTCGAAGCCGTGGCCGCGCGGAAGACGGAACCGGAACACGCGCCGGCGGGACGTTCTGAGCCGGAGGCGGAGGCAACTGACCCCGCTCCCGGGCCCGCGCCGGTAGTCGCGTTCGAGGCGCAGGAGGAAGCCGTCGAAGAGGAGCCGGTTCAGGAGGAGCTCGCGCCCGTCGCCGCCCCCGTCGCGGAATCGAGGACACTCCAGGAGCCGGAGGTTTTCGGAGCGCGCGAGGAGCCCGGCGAACCGCCTCATGGGCCGATTCGAGTCGAGCCCGTCACAGCGGTGGAACCGCCGGTGGCCCGCGAGGCCCTAAGAGTGGAACATCCTTGTCCGACATGTGGCCGCGAACTGACCTTCGTCGCACAGTACGATCGATGGTACTGCTACCATTGTCGCGTCTACGCCCCGGCGGCGAAATCGAAGAACGCTTGCCCGCACTGCGGCGAGACACTCCGGTGGATCCAGCAGTACGAGCGATGGTGGTGCGACTCTTGTCGACGCTACGCCCCCGCGGACCTCCCGAAGCCCCAGGCCTCCACCGCGGCGACCGTCCCGGAGAAAATACCCGCGGTCCAGTCTCTGCCTCAAGCAACCCCCACAGGTCACCGGCATCGGAACCCGGGCAGCGGGATCGGACTTGTCGGTCTAGGCCTCGTCCTGTTCGTCGTCTACGAGGCCCTCGTAGACGTGCCCGCGATCCTCTCGATCAACACCGGGATCGCCGTGACGAACGACCTGGCGTTCGCCCTCCGATTCTTCGCATTCGCCTTCGTGGCGGCTGGCGCGATGATCGGACTCGCCGCCGTAAGGGACCGCCACTGAGACAAAGCTTTTTCCGCGGTCGGGCATTCGACGCAGATCGATGCGACTCCAGCAACTTGTGAAAGATGAACGCAGGCCCCGCGACTTCGACCCGCGGGAGTACATCTCCACATGGACAGAGAAGGACCTCCTCCGCGGGAAGGTCGTCGAGGCATTGGTGATCATCTTCCGCACTCGCGGCTGCTACTGGGCCCGGGCGAGCGGTTGCTCCATGTGCGGCTACGTGAACGACGTGGCGCAGGAGGTCTCCGACGCGGACATCCTCCACCAGCTCGATGTCGTCCTGAAGAAGTACGCGGACCAGCCCATGGTCAAAGTGTATACGTCGGGGAACTTCTTCGATGACCACGAAGTCAGCCGGGCGGTCCGCGAGCGGGTCCTCACCGCACTCGGGGAGAGGTGCGACAAGGTGATCGTGGAGACCCTCGCGCACCTCCTCCGGCGGGAGCAGCTGGAACACGCACTCACGTTCGTCGACGACCTGGAGATCGCCCTCGGCCTCGAGTCAACGAACGACCGCGTCCTTCGACATGCAGTGAACAAGGTGTGGGGACTCAAGGAGCACGCCCGTGCCGCGTCCATCGCCCGCGAAGTCGGCGCGACCGTGAAGACGTATCTCCTCGTGAAGCCGCCGTTCCTGACGGAGCGAGAGGCGATCGAGGACGCGGTCCGATCCGGCCACGAGGCGGACCCGCACAGCGACACCATCTCCTTCAATCCGGTCAATGTCCAGAGCCGGACAATCGTGGACCGCCTCTTCCGCCGCGGCGAATACCGCCCGCCATGGCTCTGGTCCGTCGTCGAGGTCCTCGAGCGGACGCGGGACCTCAATGCGCACGTGAAGTCGCATCCGACGGCCGGCGGGATGGCCCGCGGCGCCCACAACTGCGGGATGTGCGACCGCAAGGTCGTGAACGCGATTGAGGAGTTCTCCCTCGGGCTGCGGCGGGACTTCGACGACCTCGACTGCGAATGCAAGCCGCTGTGGCGGGCCTACCGCGAGGCGCAGGAGTTCATGCTCACCCCGTCGGACCCGCTCGCGATTCTCGAGGCGTAATGTTCATCCGAACTCCGAGGTTCCGGAATCGGGGATCACGATGCGCGACTACGAGCTGAAGCGGGGCTTGGCGAAGGTGCTCGAGGGCGACGGCCTGCGCAGGATCGCATCGGACGTGTTCGGGGAAGCGGGCACGGACGGCGGCAAGGTCATCGTTTCCTTCGGAGCTCTCGATAAGCTGGTCGCGTGGACGGACGGCAAGCGGCTCTTCGTCGACACGACGATGAAGACCGGCGTACCGGACAATATCGCAACGGACACGATCAAGGCATACAATCAATTCCTGGAAAAGGCCACGGGCCTCACCGCGAAGGAGCGAAGCAAACGCGCTCAAAAGGCGGCGAAGGAAGGCCGCACGTGAGAGCGGCGAACGTTTCAACGTTTGCCTCTTGCTCGTCTGCGAAGAGCGACAACCGCAGCGACCCCTCCAGAAACCACGGCAACGGCTAGGCCTAGCAGGAGCAGGCCTTCTGGTGTCCCCCCTGCGGCTACGGCATGCGACAAAACAACGAAGCCTATCGAGGAGGTCCCCGCGTTGCCGGCCTTATCCACGGCGACAAGGGTCGCAACATGCGATCCCTCCGAGACGCCCTGGAAGACGTACTGTGTTTCATCAGCCCCCGGATGGACCAATGTTGTCGCGTCGAGGGCGAGGTCGAGCCGTTCGATGCCCGCGATGGGATCGCTAACAACCCATTCGATCTGCACCTCGGGCGAGACGAGTTCCTGGCCGGGCGAAGGAGACCTGAACGAAATCACGGGCGGAGTGTTGTCGACTCTCAAGAGGATCTCGACTTCACTCGAATAGACCTCGCCATCGAAGGCTCGAGCCTGGATCGAGTGAGTGCCGTCCGAGAGGCTCGTTGTGACGATCAGGTAGGACCACGGAGAGATTCCCGATGCTTGCTGCCAGGGTCCCCCATCCACGCGAACGTCGACGCGGACGACTGAGCCGTCAGAATCCGCCGCCCTGCCGGTCATCAGAACGGTTCCAGAAACCAAGCTGTCGTGGAGGGCCGAGGAAACGGATACGGTGGGCGGTGCGTTTGATGTAGCGGTCGGCCGCGCAGCGACTTCGTTAGACCGGGGGCCTTCGCCAACGGCGTTCACCGCGGCAACGGCATAGAAATACGTGACTCCGTTCGCAACCGATGTGTCTGCGTAGGTCCGAACATTCCCGACGTCACGGAGAAGGCCAAGGCTACCCGAAGCCGTTCCACGGTAGACGCGGTAGCTGGTAATCGCAGAGTCGCCATCGGATGCAGGAGGATCCCACGACAAATCGACTCGGGCGTCTCCTGCGGTGGCCCGCAGGTTCCCCGGGGCATCGGGCGCGGTCGGAGTCGGTGCGGCTCCTAGAGCGTACGACCACGTCTCATCGCTGAGGGAAGGCGCTCCGCCGCCGAACAGGATTACGCGGTCCGATTCGGCTTCGTATGCCATGTCATGGCCGTCCTTTGGACCGGGGTTTGTGCTCGGGAACTTCTGAACCCAGGTGTCGCTGTCGAAATCATAGGTCCAAGTGTCGCCCAAGAATGAAGTCGCATCCGATCCGCCATACATTATGACAAGGTCAGAGACTGCATCGTACGCCATTCTGGGACTGTATCGGGCGGATGGAGAAACTCGCGGACGCATTTGACTCCATGTGTTCGAGTCAAAGTCGTAGGCCCAAGTCTCGTCCCCTCTTCGGTCTCCGCCAAACATGATAATGCGGTCCGACTTCGCATCGTAGGCAAGAGCAAAGCCGGTTTTGCCAGGCGGGTGACTCTTCGGGTTCATGTTCGTCCACGTATTCGTGTTGAAGTCGTAGGCCCACGTCTCATTGACGATTTGCCTTCCGATCACCGTCCCGAAAAGGATGATTCGATCGGATTGCGCGTCGTAGGCCACACGACCATACGACGAGGGCTGGATGGCCGGATTCCGAGTCGTCCAGCTGTTCGTATTGAAGTCGTAAGCCCACGTTTGACCGGCATACAGGACGACCCGGTCCGATTTCGAATCGTATGCAAGATTCGCAACAGTTCTCGGTCCCGAAATCGGAGTCACATTCGTCCATGTGTTTGTGTTGAAATCGTAGGCCCAGGTGTCGTAGTACTCCACGGTGTTGAATCCCACCTGGCCAATGCCTCCGTAAAGGATGATTCGGTCGGAGTCCGCGTCGTACGCCATCGAATGGCCGATCCGTGGTGAGGGAGCGGGATGGGGCCGCAAGTTCGTCCATTCCCCTTCGTCGGTGGAAAGGGCAAGCCGATCGCGGAGACTCACTTCGCCTGCGTCTCGGACTTCTCGGCTGTCGGTTTGAGCCGATGAGACAGGTTCGGACGCGTGAAATCCGGATCCAGCCAGGACGACCATGATGGCGCAAAGCGCCACGAGCAGTCCTATCCCTCGCTCCCCCTCCATACACGGAAGAGCGACCTGCGCTCTATATGATGATTTTGACGGGGGCCGACCGCGGACGTCCCGATCGGCCAACGAACCTCCTGAGCGTAACGACGAGGCCCGATGCAGGGCTCTCGCTCACGCTCGAACGAAATGGAAAAGAGGCGGCTAGGCCATCCCCTCAGCCGAAGAGCGCACCCAGGCCCGCAGCCGCCTCTTCCTCGGAGACTTTCTCCTCTTCCTTCTTCTCTTCCTTTTTCTTGTCGTCCTTCTTTTCGGCGGCAGGCGCGGCCGCGGGCGCGGCGGCGGGCATCGCGACGGCGG
>CAMTUI010000002.1:0-50346 GCA_947084985.1 Methanobacteriota archaeon
GTTCATCGGCGAGGTCAAGGCCCTCGCGGACCTGATGACCCGCGCCGCGAACGCATGAACGCGTTCGAACGACACAACGTTTAATACTCGCGCGAGGCTGACTCCGCGTCTCCCCAGGTGACATCTTTGCCAGAAGAGCTCGAGACGGCCCAGATCCCCCCGCACATCATGGCGGCGATGCGCGAGCGCATGAAGATGGCGCAGCGCATGTCGAAGATTAAGCACAAGATCGTCGTCATGTCCGGCAAGGGCGGCGTGGGCAAGTGCCTCCGGCGGGGCACCGCCATTCTCACGGGCTACGGGGATTGGCAGTCCATTGAAGCCTTGGGAACGCCCGTGGTGTCCCTCGACGAGGAGGGCCAGGCCGTTATCAGGCAGAAGACGGGAATAACCCGTCGGCACGCCGGAATCAATATCCTCCGTCTAAGAAGTGGCAGAAAATTGGCACTCACGGAAGACCACATGCTCTACACGTATGGCCGATGGAGGTCCCTCCGGGATTTGAGGAGGGGTGATCGTGTTGCAACCATCCGATGGCTTCCTGAGCCCATGGGTCCGGACGAACTCACCGAAGATGAGGCAGTCGTTCTCGGTCTCCTTCTAGGTGACGGAGGGCTTTCGAACGGTGTTCCTGGATTTACGAGCTCCGACGGAACCATACTCGACGTTCTGAAGGGCGCGGTCCAACATATGGACCCGAGCCTACGGGTGCGTCGTCGCGGCAGGAGTCCATATCGGTACACCATTTCCGGCGGTAGTCGGGGCGGCAGAAGGAACGCCGTCATGATGCTCGCAAGGCGTTTGCAGGTCGATCTCCCTTCGCCTGAGAAGTATCTTCCGCTTCAGGTCTTCCGCAGTTCAAACAAAATCCTGGCTGTCGTGCTGCGTGGCCTCTTCAGCACTGATGGTTCCGTGCATGACGACAAGATTGAATTCTCCTCTTCATCCCCCAAGCTCGCCCACGACGTGCAACGGGCTCTTCTGCGATTTGGGATTCATTCAGTATTGCGGGAGCGATTTACACACTACGTGAACAAAGGAGAAAAACGTCCGGGACTGAAATCCTATCGGCTGCTGATCCTGGGAAAAGACATCCTGACCTTTGCCACGCACATCCGCTTCTGGGGAGGGAAGCTGGAGAGGCTCCGCGCGGCTGCCTCGAAGGTTGCGAGTCGCCGCCGCAATCCCAACATGGACACCCTCCCTCGAGATGTTTGGAACGACGTAGAGGCAGAATCCGCGGGACAGGAGCTCTCTTGGGCACAGCTGTCCAAAGAATGTGGATACGCTCAGGTTCGCAGCACTTACAATGGCCATACATATCTGAAACAGGGCTACCTTGACAGGAGGGTCTGTCCATCCAGGGAGACTCTTCTGAAAATTGCCTCCCTACTCAATTCGTCTAGGTTGAAGGCCATAGCTCAATCGAACATATATTGGGACGAGGTTGTGGCGATCGAGGACGGCGGAACGGACGAGGTGTTTGACGTTGAAGTCGACGGTAGCCACAACTTCATCGCTGAGGGAATTCTTGTGCACAATTCCACCGTTGCCGCCAACCTCGCCGTGGTGCTCGCGGGGGAAGGTCATGTGGGTCTCGTCGACGCGGACGTCACGGGCCCGGACATCCCGAAGCTCATGGGCGTGGAGGACGCCCACGTGAAGGCGACGGAGACGGGGCTCGAGCCGACCGTCGGTCCTGCCGGCGTCAAGGTGATCTCGATGGCCCAGCTGATTGACCGCGACACCGCGATCGTATGGCGAGGCCCGCTCAAGATCAAGGCACTCAAACAGATGCTCTCCGATGTCGAGTGGGGGGATCTCGACTTCCTCGTGATCGACCTGCCCCCGGGAACGAGCGATGAGCCGCTCAGCGTGGCGCAGGAGATCCCCGATGCGGATGGCGCGGTCGTCGTAACGACGCCCCAAGAAGTCTCCCTCCTTGACGTGCGCAAATCGATCGCATTCGCGAAGGCTGTCAAGATGGAGATCCTCGGCGTGGTCGAGAACATGAGCGGCCTCGTGTGCCCGCATTGCGGCGAATCGATCGACGTTTTCAAGGTCGGCGGTGGCGAGGCAGCCGCGAAGGAACTCGGCCTTCCGTTCCTCGGCCGAATCCCCCTGGATCCGCGGATTGTCGTCGGCGGGGATGCCGGCAAGCCGTTCGTCCTCGAGCATCCCGAGAGCGACGCGTCGAAGGCATTCCGGACGATTGTCGAGAACCTGAAGGGCCAGCTCAAGACGCCTCAGCCGCGGCCGACAGGCCCGCTCGCGAAGTGATCAGGACCAGCGGGCGAGCATTGCCTCGATTTCCGCTCGGGGCACCGCGCCGACGATCCCGTCGACGAGCTTCCCCTCCTTGAAGAGGAGCATCGTGGGGATCGACATCACCTGGAACCGCATAGCGGTCTGGGGATTCTCGTCAACGTTCAACTTGCAAATGCGGAGGCTCGCCGCGCGATCATTCGCGAGCTGCTCAAGCACCGGCGCGATCCGGTGGCAGGGTCCGCACCACTCCGCCCAGAAGTCCACGAGGATCAGGCCCGGCTTGCGGATCTCCGCGTCGAACGTGCCGTCCGTCACGGCGAAGGGCCGACCTCCCGAGACCACGGACGTCTGAGATGCCGATGCCGACATGAGCTCCTTCAGCCTCCGCGCGCGGATCGCCTCGAGTTCGGGATCTTCCATTGCGGATGCGCCAGCCTGGCGGCGGGATAAAAGGCTTTGGACCGTAGTCAGGGAGTGATCTTCGCGACCTCGCCGGACGTATCCGCAAGGGGCCCGAGAAGTCGGATCTCCCTGCGGATCAGGGCGATCTCCCGGTCGCTCAAGGTCGTCGGGTCGAGCGGGAGCAGAAGGATGCCCTCATGCATCGCGACGGACTCGTTCAGGTCGTGCAGGAGGGCCAGGACGGACGCGAAGTCGTTGTGGGCCACGAGGTACTCGACGCCGTCCAGCAGCACGACGGAATTCTCCGACACCTCGACGAAGTGGTCGATCGCCATGGCGACCTTCTCCGGCGGGGACGGCCGCACGGTGTTCTTCTCCGTGGCCACTCGGCTCAGCCAGAGGATCGGCGTGCGCTCGAGCCCGTACTCCGCCATGACGGCCTTGGGCGAGCGGCGTGTGATGCAAAGCCCCTGCGCTCCGTGCGTGACGAAGTCCTTGAAGATCTCGAACGCGTGGGACGCATCGCGCTCCAGGACCGCGTACGTGTAGCCTCGGTCCAACATGTACGTCGGCTTCGTGAGCAGGTGCGCTTCCGCCTCCGGGACGATGAGGTCCTGAAGGAACGACTTCTCGCGGATCCCGAAGGCAATGAGCCCGACGAGGGCCATCTCGACGACGAAGCCCGGCGCCCGCAGGTCGATCTGGAAGTAGTTCGGCAGGAGGATCTCGAAGAGCAACTCGCCGACCGCGAAGCCCGCGATGCCGAAGATCATGAGGTACGTGTCGCGGCGGACCTCTTCCCCGGGTTTCGTGCGTCGCATGTGCGTGATGAACCGGTACGGCGCGTACAGGATCAGGGTCGCGACCGCGAAGCCGTTGATGAACAGGAAGTACGGCTCGAACGCGATGACGGTCGGCACGGTCGAGATCACCCGGACGGGTGAGATGAGGATCGTGAGGATCGTGATCGCCATGATGAACACGTAGAACACGTACGAGTTCGGGAACTCGTCGTTCATGTAGCGGAAGAAGTCTCGGCGCGACGTGATCCCGGGCGTCGTCGCGACGACGATGAACGCACCGATCGCGATGCCGAACAGGTAGTCAAACGTCGCCTGCACGCGTTTCGTGAGCACGATGCCGTCCTGGAGGGCCATCGGGTCCCCCGACTGGCTCGGCTCCGTGACGTAGATGCTGATCAGCACGTTCGAGATGATCGCGCACACGAGGAGGGACGTCGCGAAGAGGAAGACGTGCTTCTGGAACACCCGCCCGGTCTTCTGTCGGGCGATCGCGATGACGATGAGCCCAGAAAGGAACAGCGCGCTCGCCGCGCTGAGGTAGGACACAATGCTGCCGCTCTCCGCCGTGGCCTCTCACCTTCGACCGGGTGAAGCAATACCCCCCGTCCGGGCTATTTAAGCGGTCCTCGGCCGTTATCGGGTTCGATTTCACCGCCTCCCGGCGCCCGATGGGGTGTTCCCAGAACTAAGAATCGGAATGGAGAACCAACGCGGCCTTCTTCATAAGGCCCTCGGGGAACAACGACCACGGGTTGCCGTGAGTCTTCAGAATCGCAACGCCCTCGGGATCAACCGCGAGGACTTGGATCTTCTCTCGCGGACCGTGCTCCGCTTGGGCGGCTACGCGGAGGGTCTCTTCGACTTCCACGACTTCGGGTTTGACAAAGCCTTCCTGAGGGATCACATCACGAGCGTCCACGCGACCCTGAAGGATCTGAAGGAGGCGGCCCCGAACGGCGGCGTTCCGCTCCGCCCGCCGAACATCCCCCCGGGCGCGTTCTGGGAGGACCAGGGCGAGGTGTGGAACTACCTTCAGACGCTGCGCTTCGCCGCCGGCGCGACGATGATGACGGAGCAGTACCGGCCACACATGACGCCGGAGAACCTCCAGCGCGGGATGACGGCGAAGATCTTCCGGGAATGCGTGATTGGCATCCTGGACGACCTGATCGACAAGGGGAACTACTCGTACCTGGAGGCGAAGGACCTCCACCACATGGTCCTCAGCTCGATGCTCGACCCGGACTTCGACTCGACGAGCTTCATGAAGCGACTCGTCACGATGCTCCGCCAGGAGCAGATCCCGCTGTTCGACTTGATTAACAACATCACGCGTGGGTTCAACACCCTGTGGAACAACTCCCCCCACGGCCACGACTACTTCTACCAGATGGAGATCATGGACGAGCGGGTCGCGTTGGGCCAGGCCCTGACGATGTTCCAGAAGGAGCCGAACCTCAGCATCTCCCGGATGGAGAAGATCTCGGAAGGCTTCTACGCTCCCGACGATTCGATGAGCTGGTGGGAGAAGCTCGGAGGGCACGTGAGCGCCGCGAGCCGCCACAACCTGATCGACATGGCGTTCTCGGACCGCGTGTACGACCTGAGGAAGATGCGGAGCTTCCTCGCGGGCTGGTACTACTACGACGCCGCCGTGATCCTGATGGACCACGTCGTGAGCATCCACCAGGACCTCCGGAACGGGATTGCGAACCTCTCCCTGATCGCGATGCGCGAGCCGGAGGTTCGGAACCTCACGAGTCTCCGCAGCTACAATCCCCATCTCACGATCGAGGACTACGATTCGCATCTGCGCCGCATCGCCGACCTGACGTCGAAGGCGATTCGCCTCGCGACGACGGACGTCGACGACGAGACCCTCGTTTACCCGTTTATGACGATCATGATGCCCGTCGTCATGATGGCGGACTGGATCGGGAACCGCGACGACATGATCCACACGTTCCTCGAGGCAATTGCCCCGACGATCAAGCGGGTCGCAGGCAACGGGCACGCGCCCGCGCAGGCGATCGTGGAAGTCGCGAGCCACGCGGTCCGCGATCCGTAGGTCCGGCGGCCCTCCGGTCGCGCGCGGCGCGCCGCTTCGTCTTGCGTCGGTGTATGTACCCTGGCCACAAGAAATCATTATATAACCCGAGGCGATAGGCACGGAATGGGACGGCCCCGATGACGGGTTCGCTGGATTTTGGCGTGGCCAAGGAACTGGCCCTCGTTGAGGAGCGAATCCGCGAAAGCATCGTCTCCGAGGAGCCGCTCCTCTATGATATCGCGCGCTACGTGATCGATGCGGGCGGGAAGCGGATCCGGCCCGTCGTCACCCTCCTCTCGTTCCAGGCCCTCGGCGGGAAGGATGTCCGCCAGGCCGTCGATCTGGCCGCGGCCCTCGAACTCATCCACAGTGCCACGCTGATCCACGACGACATCAACGACGGTGGGGAGATGCGTCGCGGCCGCCTCGCGGCGTACAAGAAGTTCGGGTTGCAGAACGCCCTCGTGACGGGCGACTTCCTCTTCGTCAAGGCGTTCGGGATCGGCGGGAAGTTCGACGCGGACATCGTCGAGCTCACGGCGAACGCGTGCGCCGCGCTCGCGGAGGGAGAGATCCGCCAGAAGCGCCACGCGTACGACACGGGCGTGAGCCGCGAGGAGTACCTCGACATCATCCGCCGCAAGACGGCCATGCCGATCATGGCCGGCGCGAAGATTGCCGGTCTCCTGGCCGGCGCGCGGCTGGAGCACGTCGAGGCCGCGGGGGACTACGGGCTGAACCTGGGGATCGCGTTCCAGATCGTGGACGACATTCTCGATGTGATCGGCGATGGCGCGCGGCTCGGCAAGCCGGCGGGGACGGACATCAAGGAAGGCAACGTGACCCTCGTGGCGATCCACGCCCTGAACAACGGGAGCACGGTCGACCACCAGACCCTCGCGCGGATCATCCGGAAGCGGCGGAAGGTCGATGCGGACGTCCAGCGGGCGCTCGACATGTTCCGCACCTCCGGGGCGATCGAGAAGGCCCGGGCGGACGCACAGGTATTCGGTTCGATCGCGAAGAAGTCCCTCGATTCGATCGCGGACAGCGACGCGAAGCGCGGCATGATCCGCCTCGTTGACTACGTGCTAACGCGCGAAGCGTGAGGAGGGCTCCGATGCCCACCCCTTACGATGCCATCGTGGTCGGCGCCGGCCCGGCCGGAAGCACGGCGGCTCGGTACGCCGCGCGACGCGGCCTGAAGGTCCTCTTGGTGGACAAGCGCAAGGAAATCGGCGTACCGGTCCAGTGCGGGGAGTACGTGGCGCACAACGAGGAGGTCCGAACGATATTCCCGCGCGCCACGGACCTCGAGGATCTCATGGAAGTGCCGTACCGGGTGAAGCAGATCGACACGCCAGTCATCCGGATCTGGTCCCCGCGCGGCCGGCGATACGACATCCCGTTCCGCGGCTTCACCGTTCAGCGGGATCGCATGGACCAAGGGATTGCAGCCCAGGCCGTGTCGGAAGGCGCGGAACTCCTGACGGAGACGACCGTCCAGGCTGTGCATGGCACGGACGTCGTCACAAACCACGGCACGTTCCACGGAAAGGTGATCATCGGGTCCGATGGGCCGCGGTCCACCGTCGCGAAGTCCGTTGGCCTGCCGTGGCCCGCCTCGGCGCCGGCGATGAGCGCGACCGCGGAAGGGGACTTCGGCGACGCGACGGACATGTTCTTCGGGAACCTTGCTCCGGGCGGATACGCATGGATCATCCCGAAGGCGGGATGCGCGAACGTCGGACTCGGGACGTGGGAGCACTTCCACGGGAACCTGCGGACGCTGTTCGACAAGTTCATCGCCGGCCGACGTCTCGAACCCGGGAAGGCGACGGGCGGCTTCGTTCCCGTCCTCGGACCGCCCGATCGGACCGTGAAGGGCAACGCCCTGATTGTCGGCGATGCCGCGGGCATGGTGATGGCGACGAACGGCGGCGGCAACAACGTCTCGATGATCGCGGGGCGGATCGCGGGGGAGACGGCGGCGGATCACCTCCTGTCCGGCGTTCCCCTCGAGACGTACGAGTCGCGTTGGCGGGCCGTCGTCGGCGCGCCGCTCGCGCAGGGCGTCCGTGTGAAGCGCCTCGCGGACCGATTCTTCGGAAGCGACCGGCTCCTCGAGGCCACGATGGTCCTTCTCGGACGCCCGCGCATGGCGCGCGCGATCCGCTGTCAGCGTCTCTTCTGGCCCGTGACCGGGCGGAGCGCCAGCATCTTATAGTAGCGGGAATCTTGGGACCGCGCAGAAATGGACTTTCAGTTTCTCGGCGGCGCCTCCGAGGTCGGCCGCCTCGGCATGATCCTGAAAAAGGGGCCGATCTCCCTCCTCTTCGACTACGGACTCCTGCCGCGGGATCCGCCGCTCTACCCGATGCCCGCGCCGCCTGTCGACGGGATGTTCATCTCCCATGCCCACCTGGACCACACGGGGATGATCCCGTGGATCACCCGTCGCCAGGACGTCGACGTCGTCCTGACCCCGCCGACCGCGGACGTCGCGGACCTCCTCTTACAGGACAGCCTGAAGATCGCGGATATCGAAGGGTACGACTCTCCCTTCGACGATGAGGACCTGCGCGGCGCGCGTCGCGCCTACCGGACGATCGACTTCGGTGACAGCGTAGACATCGGGGACCTGGAAGTGATTGCACATCCGGCGGGTCACATCCCTGGGGCCACGATGTACGAGGTGAATGGCACGGAGACGACATTGTTCACCGGAGACCTGCACACGCTCACGACGGATCTCGTGTGGGGCGCCCGCCCGGTGCCCTGCGACACGCTCTTCATCGAATCGACGTACGCCGGGCGGCAGCATCCGGAGCGGCTGAAGTCGGAGCACGCGTTCCTGAAGAAGATCGAGCAGGTCGTGAACCGGGGCGGCCTCGCCCTCGTGCCGTCCTTCGCGGTCGGCCGGACGCAGGACGTCCTTCTCACCCTCCTGAGAGCGCGCTTCGACGTGTCCCTGGACGGGATGGGCAAGAAGGTAAACTCGATCTACGTGGACCATCCCGAGTACATCCGGTCCGTGAAGCGCTTGCGGCAGGCGATGAACCGCGTTCGGGTCGTGCGGAATCCTCGGGATGGACAGCACGCGCTCCAGGGGGACGTGATCGTCACCACGAGCGGCATGCTCGACGGAGGGCCGGTGCTTCGGTACCTGGAGAAGATCCGCGAGGATCCGAAGAGTGCGGTCCTGCTGACGGGATACCAAGTCGAAGGCACGAACGGTCGGCGACTCGTCGAGGAAGGTGTGATCGACCTGTACGGGGTCTCGGTGGACATCAAGTGCGAATGGCAGAAGTTCGACTTCAGCGCCCACGCGGGCCATGACGATCTCCTCCAGTTCATCGAGGCGTGCGACCCGCAGCGCGTCGTGTTGATGCACGGCGAGAACCGCCAGCTTCTGGCGGACGCCCTGGACGGTCGAGAGGTCATCATGCCCCAGGAAGGGCAATGGCACACGCTCTAGATCCCGACGTTCCGCGCGATCATCATCCGCAAGGCCTTCCCCACGTACTTCAGGAGGCGCGGCTCCTCCCGCAAGAGGGCCCACCCCACTTTCGACGGGAAGTCGATGTCCCCCTTCTTCTCGATCAGCTCGAGGATTCGCGGGTTGTCGAGGACCTCGAAAAGTTCCTCGAACTGCTCGTCCGTCAGGCGCGCGAAGCTTTCGTGGATCGCGAGGTCCTTCCGGAGTTCCTTCCCGATTGACTTCGTCCAGAGTCGATGGTAGCGGTGCATCATCCTCGAGGAGAAGTCGTCCGCCTCGAGCGCCTGGATTGCCGTCTTCGCCGCGAAGTCGGAGCACGCCAGCGCGGTGAAGATGCCTCCGCCCGAGGTGGCCTTTGCCTGGCAAGCCGCATCCCCGACGACCATGACCCGGTCCGCGTACGTCCGGCGGGGGAATCCGAGCGGGATGCCGCCCGCAATGTACAGGATCGGCTGCGCGCCTTTCGTGTATTGCAGAACCTCCGGTCGGCGGAGCATCTTCTCCAGGTACGCGAACGCGTTTCCCTGGCCGACGCACAAACCGACGCGGGCCGTGTCGCCGCTCGGGATGATCCATCCGAAGAAGCCGGGGGCGAAGTCGTTCCCGACGAACAGCTTCACGAGCCCCGGGTCGCCTCGCACGCCGGCGAGCTCGACCTCGAACCCCGGGATGATCTTCTTCGGCCGCAGGATGTTGAACCACTTTGCCACGTTCGACCGGACGCCGTCGCAGCCGACGAGGATCTTGCTGTGCAGCTTGCGCGTCTCCCCGTCCTGGTCGACCAGGACCTCAACGCCTCCGTCCGCATAGCGGGCGGCTTGGGCCTGCGCCCCGAGGAACGTGTGGGCGCCCGCGCGGACCGCGTTCGACGCGATCGCTCGGTCGAACAGCGCGCGCTGTACGACGACGGCCTCCGTCTCATGCCCGTCGATCACGATCTTCCGGCCTTTCGGCGAGTACAGCTCGGCTCCGTGGACCTGGCCGATGATCGTCTCCTTGCAGTCCACGTAGTCGAAGACCCGCGGGGTGACGAGCCCGCCACACTGGATCGGCTCCCCGATCTCCCGGTGCTCCTCGACGAGGGCGACCTCGTACCCGGCCTTCGCGACCTTTTCCGCGAGGTAGCCGCCGGCCGGGCCCGCGCCGATTACGAGGACATCGAAGGAACGAGCCGACGGGTCCACGTCGGACTCACTCCTTCAGGTTCATGATAATCTCCAGGAAGTTCTCCAGGTGCTTCGCGAGGGACGCGTTGTCCGTGTAGCCACACGCCGATAGGTCGGGAGACGCGATGAGCGCGCTCGCCCCGTCCACGATCACGTCCGTCGCGATGAGTCCCTTCCGGTTCACGACCGTCGCGCCTTCCGGGATCTTCTGCCCGGGCTCCGTGATGATCGTGAAGCGGATCCCGCGGTCGATCGCCTGGTCGATCTTCTTCCCCAGGTTCTCCCGGATCTCCGAGAACGTCGGCGTGGAGACGATGCAGGTCTCCACCGACTGATCGATCAGCTCGCCGATCTTCTCCATGACCCGCGGCTTCGCGACGATCGTGTACACGAGCTGCGGTTCCCCTTTCGACCGGAGGACCTCGTGGAGCAGGTCGAGCTTGCTGAACGTGTCCTCCAGGTGCTCGATCACCCGTGCCTTGACCTTCGTCGGCGACTCCGGCTTGAAGATCGTCGGCCGGCCGCGCGTCGACATTGCAAAGCCTTTCTGGCAAAGGCTCTGGAGGACCTTGTACGCCGACGTGCGCGGGATCTTCGCCGTCTCCGCGATCGTCTCCGCGCTGCCGTATCCGTGGGCCACGAGGGCGATGTACCCGCGGGCCTCGTAGCCCGACAAGCCGATCGACTCGAGGGTCCTCGTGGCCCGGTCGAACTCCTGATCCAGGTCCAGCCCGCTCGTCAGGAGCTTCGACAGGTCCTGCGGCTGCATCGCGGGATGCATACCCGAGGACGCCATTATACCTTATCGAAAGGGACGGAGGGCATCCGTGCGCAGGATACGCGCGGGGACGCAAGCCTTTATCCCGACGGGAGGGTTCCGTCGCCCGCGATGCGTTCCGCGCGTCCGGCAGCTCTGGCCCTCCTCCTCGCCATCCTGCTGTTCTGGGCTGTCGCCTCGCCGCTCCTCGCCCAGGGCCCCGCGGGCCGCATGACGATCGCGACGGACTACGAACTCTTCGGCACGGCGCCCCTGACTGGCGGGGGCCACGTCACGTGGACCCTGACGGGCGAGGAGGCGCGCGAACTCCGTGCGAAGATCCTCCATCTCTTCGACGAATACGCGCAGATCCCCCGCGGTTTCACCTACGGCGGCGGGGCCACGGGTCGCGTGCCCGACGGACGGATCGATACGAGCGAGGGCCTCGCGTACACGGGCTTCGTGGAGAACGAGCTCGAGGGGACGGGGCGCGGTCAGTCGGGGACCTCGATGGGCTACTTTCTCTTGGACCGGTCGGACCTCATCGACAAGGACGCACAGGTGGGGTTCAACCGCAGCACGGCCGGGCTTCTCGGCACGGACATCAACTCGACGGCGGACGTCCAGATCCGCTTCCTGTTCAATGGCGTCACGACGACGACGGATGCCGTCGTGGCCCTGTCGACGCGGGCCTTTGCGGACGCCCTTCACGCGGTCTTCTCGTTCGAACAGCAGCAGTCCCCGACGCTCACCCCCTCCGGGGCCTACCCGGGCGCCTGGCCGTTCCTTGCGGAAGGCGGCTGGCGTATCACGACCGTCGACGGTCGTCCCGCGCTCGGCGTGTGGAACAACACATCGTACGCGCCGGGCATGGACGCATCGATGCGGACGTTCATGGACCCGGTGCTCGCGCCTCAAGAGGAGGGTTTCGACCTGCGATTCTCGAGCTCTGTGCGCGCGTCGTTCGCGTACACGGGTCAGGTGGCCGACGCAGGCGACCGGCTCTCGCTCGAGTTCGCCCGCGGGCCGACGTACACGGTTTGGTCCCCCCTCTCGATCAACGGGTCCCTCTTCCTCCCACCGACCCCCTTGGGCACTTGGTCGAACGTGTCCCTGGACCTCTCGAGCCTCATCGGCCAGCAGGTCCGGCTGCGGTTCCGCTTCGTCTCCGATTCCGTCGGCGTGGACCGCGGCTTCTTCATCCGGGACTTCGCGATCCGGGCGCCGTCGACGTACGTCGGGGAGATCGCAGAGTCGAATGCACACTACCTGATCGGCACGCTGAGCTTCTCGGACCCCCGCATCGGATCCGGCGGGCTCCACGCGATCCGCACCCCGGGTGGGGAGATCCTCTTCTACTCGGCCACGTGGGGGACCGGCGCGGCTCCGGACGACTCGATCCGCTTCCGCACGTTCGACGTCGCGGAGAATCCGCAGATCCTCTTCGGGATCATGCTCGTCGCGGCGTACGTGATCTCGCGGACCCAGGAGGCCGCATACGACAGGTACCGCGACGCCCACCCGAGCGTCTACCGGCCCGCGGTCCGCAAGGCGAAGTGGCTCCACAACCTCGGAAAGGTCTCGATGGCCGTGCTGGTCCTCCTCTACTTCATCCCGACCGCGCTGTTCGCGATCGGCCTGCGCGTGTTCGTGGGCGGGCCCGCGTACGGGTTCCTCGCGCTGACCCTCGCCCTCTCCCTGGGCCTGGGGACCCGCGCATACTACAAGCAGAAGCTCGAAGTGTCCCCTCCGCCGATCGCACCGGAGGAGGCGCCTCTCGCGAAGGCCTCGCCCGTCCCTGCGGCGCCCGTCGAAGCGGTCCCTCTCGCCCACTGCACGAGCTGTCTGAAGGAGATCCCGCAGGGAGACAAGACGTACGCCTGCAGCTGCGGCGCACTCTATCATCTGCGATGCGCGGCCGGCCTGATGCGCTGCTCGAACTGCCGCAAGCCCATCGCGGTCGAAGTCCTGCGCGAGAAGAAGGCCGTGTCGATGCGCTGCGAGACGTGCGGGGAGATCGCCACGGTCCCGGAGGGCGCGGACCCACGAGCGGTCACGTGCCCGTCGTGCGGCGGGCGACTGCGGCACCTGGACGTGGGAAAGCGATACCTGATCCAGGCGAGCAATCCCGCGATCGCGTTCGGCTGGCTGCGTGACCTGACGAAAGGCGGGACGCCCGCCCTGTGTCTCACGCCCGCCTCTCCGGAGCGGCTGCGGCTCGAGTTCGGCGTGAAGAACGTTCAGATCCTCCAGGTGTCATCGACCGGCCCCGATTCCGTGGACCCGAAGAAGCTCGACCCGGTCGGCCTGAAGGCGATCCTCCCGCTCGCGCGCGCGGGGAAGGGCGGCGTCATCCTGTATGATGGGCTCGAGCAGATCGTGACGCAGTCATCCCTCGGCGAGGTCGTTCGCTTCCTGCAAAAGGCGAACGACATGGCGTTTGTCCACGGGGTCACGGTGATCGCGCGGATCGCACCCGGCGTCTTGACGGATGACGAAGTCCGCCGGTTGCGCGCAGAGTTCGACGAGATGATGGACCTCTCCGCGCAACTGTGAGGTCAGTCATCCGGTAGACCGCGCCAGCGTGCTCCGATCGCATGGTCGATCCCGAGGTGGTCGAGGATCCGCGCGACGACGAAGTCCACGAGGTCCTCGATCCGCTTCGGCTTGCCGTAGAAGCCTGGGCTCGCGGGCAAGATGACGGCCCCGGCCCGCGCGAGTTTGAGCATGTTCTCCAACGCGATTGCGCTGAGCGGCGTCTCCCGTGGGACCAGGATCAGCGTGCGCCGTTCCTTCAGCGCGACGGCGGCCGCACGCGTCACCAGGTTGTCCGCAATCCCGGTGGCGATCTTCGCGAGCGTCGTGCCGCTGCATGGGACGACGACGAGTGCCCGAAACGGATGGGAGCCGGAGGCCGGGGCTGCCGCAAGGTCTTCTCCTCGATGGACCGTGCGAGATCCCGCGACGAACTCCTTCACGGAAACGCCCGCCTCGACTTCGATGACGGCCTCCGCGTCCTTCGTGAGGATGACGTCCGCACGGTCCCCGAGGACGTCGAGGAGGCGGCTCGCGTACGCGATTCCGGACGCGCCCGTCACGCCCACGAGGATGCGAGGTTCGTCCGCCACGACGCGCCAGAGACGATGCCCCGACATCAAGCTTCCGAGGGCCACGGGGCCGCGCCCGCCTCACCGAGTTGGTTAACCTTAAACAAGGTTAACGCGGGAGGAAAGCCACATGAACTTCCATGGTCCCCGTCCGCGCGTGCCGCGCATCCGCGTGCGACTCGCGACCCTCGCCGACCTGGACCTGCTCGTGCGCCATCGGCGCGGGATGTGGGAGGCCATCTCGGACATCCCGGAGGATCTCCTGGATGCCGCGGATCCCGTGTACCGCCGTTGGGCGCGGGCGCGCATGAGGACCGGTCGCCTGGTCGGGTTCATCGTCGAGGACGACGGCGAGCCCGCGACGAGCGGGTGCGTGTGGCTCATGCCCGTCCAGCCGCGGCCGCGCTGGAAAAGCTCGACGTCCGCGTATCTGCTCTCGATGTTCACGGAACCGGGTCATCGAGGCAAGGGCCATGTGACCCGCGTCGCGCGTGCCGCGATCCGGTGGGCGAGAACGCGAGGCGTCGACACGATGCTCCTCCAAGCGTCCCGATATGGCGAGCCGATCTACCGTCGACTGGGGTTCGAGCAGACGACGGAAATGCGACTCCGGCTCTTGCGACCGGCCTCCGTTACGCGACGGAAGCGCTCCGTGCGGACGCGCCGCCGCCACCGGTGATCCGCTCCGGATGCGCACGCAAGCCTTCATATACGACCTCGATTTATGAAGCCCGAACCCGTCGAGTGTCCACGATGACGACCGCGTACGACGTGCCCCCGTCGCTCCTGATCGAGCGCCTGAAAGACCACCTCGAGAAGGAGGGAAAGATCAAGCCGCCGGAGTGGGCGGCCTTTGCCCGCACGGGCGTGCACACCCAGAGGGGCCCGACGCAAAAGGACTGGTGGTACCGCCGCGTGGCCGCTGTCCTGCGGAAGGTCTACATTCACGGTCCCGTCGGCACGACCCGTCTCGCTGCGGAGTTCGGCGGCAGCCGGGACCGTGGGTCCGCTCCGTACCATCCCCGTCGCGGCTCCCGCTCGATTGCGCGGGAGGCGATGCAGCAGCTGGAGTCCCTTGGCCTGCTCGCGAAGGCGGACAAGCGAGGCCGCGTAATCAGCCCGCAAGGCCGCAAGCTCCTCGACCGCGTGTCCCACGAGATCCTGATGGAGATCGCCAGGACGAACCCGGAGCTCACGAAGTACGCGGGAGGCCGCTGACTCGATGTCGATCGACGACTCGGAGCTCGATGCGATCCGCCGACGCAAGCTGCAAGATCTCCAGCAGGTGCAGCAGCAGGCCGCCGCGGACCAGCAGTATCGCGAGCAGGTCCAGTCGCAGCGGCAGACAGTCTTGCGCCAGATCCTGACGCCGGAGGCACGCGAACGCCTCGGGCGGATCGAGCTCGCGTATCCAGAGCTCAAGGAGAGCATCGAGAACCAGCTCATCGCGCTCGCCCAGAGCGGCCGCGTCCAGCGGATGATCGACGACGCGACCCTGCGGCAGATCCTGGAGCGGGTAATCCCGAAGAAGCGGGAGATCAAGATCGAGAGGCGCTGACGATGGCGAGGAACAAGCCGTACGCGAAGAAGCTCCGTCTGCTGAAAAAGATCAAGTCCAACCGGCGCGTGCCCGCCTGGGTAATGCAGCGCACGAAGCGAAACTTCGTTCGACACCCGAAGCGCCGCTCCTGGCGTCGGAACAAGCTGAAGGCATGAGGCTATGGCAGAACAGGAAGAGGAACGGATCATGATCGTGCCCCTGCGGGCCGCGTGGGCCGCCTCCCGTACGGACCGCGCGCCCCGGGCGATCAAGGCGATCCGGGAGCACGTCCAGCGGCATCTCAAGCCGGACCGAATCTTCATCGACGACGTCCTGAACGAGTACATCTGGAAGCGCGGCCGCGAGAATCCCCCGCGCCGCGTCCGCGTCAAGGCGATCAAGTTCGAAGACGGCTCTGCCGTCGTCTCTCTCCCGGAGGACTGAGGGACCCATTTGCTCCGGCGCGTGGAGGTCGCCGGGAACCCCTACGTCGGGGTTTTCTGCGCGGCGAACGATGAGCGCCTCATCGTCTCATCCGACGTGCCGAAGGCGACGATCCGGCATATGAACGAGGCCCTCGAGACGACCCATGTGGTCTCGAGCGTCGCGCATTCCACGGTCCTCGGGGCCCTGGTCGCGATGAACTCGAACGGGATCCTCGCGTCTCCGTTCATCGAGCACGAGGAGATCGACGCGATCGGCGACGCCATCTATCCGCTCCCGCATCGGCTCAGCGCGGTCGGCAACAACGTGCTCTGCAACGACCACGGCGCGGTCGTGCACCCGTCGTACGACGACGAAGCCATCGACCTGATCGGCGAGGTGCTCAACGTGCCCGTCATGCGCGGCACGGTGGCCGGCATCCGGACGGTCGGATCCGTCGCCGTCGCGACGAACAAGGGCGTCCTCTGCCATCCGCACGCCCGCCCGGGCGAGATCGAGGCCCTCAAGCAGACCCTCGGGGTCCCCGTGTCGATCACGACCGCGAACTACGGGGTCGCTCAGGTGGGCGCATGCATGGTCGCGAACTCCCATGGCGCCGTCGTGGGGTCGAAGACCACCCCGATCGAACTGGGCCGGATCGAGGAAGGACTCGGCCTATATTGACGGTCCCGCGTCCATCAACCGTCCGAAAACTTTGATATATGTCGGGACGAGTAGAGTTGTGTCCATGAAGACCCTGGTCTTGTGCGTCGATCGAGACGACGACATCGGCGTGAAGACGGGGATCAAAGGCCCCCTGATCGGCCGGGAGGACAACCTAGCCGCCGCGATCAAGCTCGGCCTCGCCGATCCGGAGGACTCCGACGTCAACGCGCTCCTCAGCGCGATATCCATCTACGATGGGCTCGCGAAGGAGGGCCAGGACGCGGAGATCGCGACGATCTGCGGGGACGTCCGCGTGGGATCCGCCTCGGACCTCGTGCTCACGCAGCAGTTGGACCACGTCCTCGAGGAGGTCCGCCCGGACCGGGCGTTCCTCGTGTCCGACGGTGCGGAGGACGAGGCCTTCGCCCCGATCCTGGGGTCCCGGATCCGGGTGGACCATGTCCGCCGGGTGTATGTGCGCCAGACGCCCACCGCGGAGTCGATGTACTACGTCGTCGGGCGGCAGCTGAAGAACCCGAGGGTGCGACGGAAGATCGTCGCGCCCCTGGGGTTCGTCCTCCTCCTGTTCGGCGCGATCTACCTGTACGCGCCCCTCGCGGCGCCCGCCCTCGTCCTCATCCTCGCGGGGCTGTACCTCGTCCTGATCTCCCTGCCGTTCAGCAGCCTCCGGGACGTGATGGATCACGTGAGCGGCTTCTACGATCGCGTGCGGGATTCCGTCGCCTCGGGAGACCTGTCGATTTTCTTCAATGTGAGCGCGCTGATCTTCATCTTCGTCGGGATCTTCTTCGGGGCGGACCTCGCGAGCAAGAGCCCGAGCGACAGCTACGTCGTGCGCTTCCTGTGGTTCGTCTGGGGGTCCGTCTGGTTTTTCGTCCTGGGCGCCCTCGTCTTCGAGGGAGGGAAAGTCCTCAACGCGTACCTTCGCCACCGGCGGGCGCCGCGACACGCCCTCGCCGTCGCGGTGAGCTTCGTCGCCTTGGGGCTCCTCGTCCTCGGGACGATCCAGATCCTTCAGACGATCTTCGGGGAATTCAACCCGGAGTCGTCCCTGCCGCTCATCTACCTGAGCATCGGACTCGCGATCTTTCTCGTCGCCGTCACGGGGCTCTCGTACCGCACGCGGGAGGTGCGGCCGGAACCGATCGAGGACGGCTGGCGGCACTGAGGTCCCGGGTGCGCAATGGACTACGCAATCTGGGAGCCGTTCTATCGAAAGATCCTGGATGACTTCGGGTTCTCGCGGGAGGCGGACGAGGCCGTTGCCCAGGAGCTGGACCGCCTGCTCGGTGGCCGGCGTACGTCGGACGTCGACCTCCGGTCCGTCCTCGATGGGAAGGAAGTCACGGTCGCGGGGAACGGCCCGAACGTGGCCGCCGAGGTGGGGGAGGCGCGCGGCGTCCTCGTCACGGCGGACGAGGCGACGTCCGTCGCCCTGGCCAGGGGCCTCCGCCCTGCGGTCCTCGTGACGGACCTCGACGGGGACGTGGCGGACCAGGTTCGCGCGAACGAGGAGGGGACGATTGCCGTCGTCCACGGGCACGGGGACAACGGCCCCTCCGTGAGGGAATGGGCCCCGCGGTTCCGGGGCAAGACGGTCGCGACGACCCAGTCGCGGCCCTCGGGCAGCCTCATGAATTTCGGCGGCTTCACGGACGGGGACCGCGCGGTCTTCCTCGCGGACCACTTCGGCGCGAAGACGATTCATCTCGTGGGCTTCGACTTCCAGAACCCGAACGAGAAGGACCGGGACAAACGGACGAAGCAGCGGAAGCTCGACTGGGCGTACATCCTCCTCGGAGCGCTCCACCGGGACGAACTCGACCTATGACGACGAGGATTTGCTGGCCTTAGCCATCCGCCAGCTGAGGATCGGCTCGCGGGCCGCGTGGACCTCGTCGACCCGGGCGACCGACGTGTTGTGTGGCGCGGAGCGAAGGACCTCCGGGTCCTCGTCCGCGATCCTCGCGATGGCGTCCACGAAGGCGTCGAGCGTCTCCTTCGTCTCCGTCTCTGTCGGCTCGATCATGAGCGCCTCCTCCACGAGGTGCGGGAAGTACACGGTCGGCGGATGCATCCCGAAGTCCATGAGCCGCTTCGCGAGGTCGACCGTGCGCACGCCCTTCTCGGCCAGCTTCGCCGCACTCGCGACGAACTCGTGCTTCCGCAGGCCTCCGAACGGCACCTCGAGGACGCCCTGCAGCCGATGCCGCACGTAGTTCGCGTTCAGGACAGCGCGGTCACAGACCGCCGCGAGGCCGTCCCCTCCCATCCGCATGATGTACGCATACGCGCGGACGAGGAGCGCGAAGTTCCCGTACCACGCGCGCACCTTCCCGATCGACTTCGAGCGATCGTAGTTCAGATGGTATCCGCGACCGTTGAGATCGATGACCGGCACAGGGAGGAACGGCTCGAGAGGGCGCTTCACGCCAACGGGACCGGCGCCAGGCCCGCCGCCTCCGTGCGGTGTCGTGAACGTCTTGTGCAGGTTGAAGTGGACGACGTCGAAGTTCATCACTCCGGGCGAGGTGCGTCCGAGGATCGCGTTCAGGTTCGCGCCGTCGTAGTACAGGAGGCCGCCCGCGTCGTGGACGAGGTCCGCAATGTCGAGGACGTGCTCCTCGAAAATCCCGAGGGTGTTCGGGTTCGTGAGCATGAAGGCGAGGGTCTTGTCGCCCGCGGCGGTCTCGAGGGCCTTGAGATCCACGCGGCCATCCTTCGACGGGATCTCGACGATGTCGAAGCCTAGCATTCCCGCGGAGGCGAAGTTCGTGCCGTGCGCCGTGTCCGGCAGGATCACCTGGTGCCGCTCCTCGCCCCGGTCCCTGTGGTAGGCCTGTGCGAGGAGGAGCCCTGTGTACTCCCCTTGCGCTCCCGCGGCGGGCTGCAGCGTCACGGCGTCCATCCCCGCGATCCGGGCGAGCATCTGCTGCAGCTCGTACAGGAGCCGCAGGGCGCCTTGGACCGTCGACTCGTCCTGATCGGGATGGATCCTCCCGACGGTCGGGAGCGCCGCGAGTTCTTCCGTGAACTTGGGATTGAACTTCATCGTGCACGAGCCTAGCGGATAGAAACCCGTGTCGATTCCGAAGTTCATCTGTGACAACCGCGTGAAGTGCCGCACGACCTCGTGCTCCGGGAGATTCGGGATCCCAAGTTGGTCTCGCCGCAGCGTTGCGGGCACGAGATCCGTGAGGTCCACGGGCTCGTCCTCCGCGGACCGTTTCTCCATGAGCAGCGGCTCGTCGTAGAAGGCCTGGCGGAAGCTCATGGGATCGTTTCCAGGGCCGCGATAAGCCGGTCCACGTCCTCGGCGGAATGCCGTTCGGTGGTGGCGAACAAGGCCGCATCGTGGAGCTCCGGCAGTTGCCGCGTGAGCGACAGGCCACCGTGGACCCCCTTCCGGAGGAGCGCCTTGTGCACGACGTCGTATCCCTCGCGGTATCGCACGACGAATTCGTTGAAGTGGGCTCCCGGGAACAGAGGCGCGGTGAAGCCCTCGATCCGGTCGATGCGGCCCGCGAGGTCCCGTGCGCGGCGGAGGTTGTCCGCAGCGAGCCGCCGCAAGCCGTTCGAACCGAGGACCGCCATGAACGAGGCCGCCGCGACGGCGAGGAGGGACTCGTTCGTGCAGATGTTGCTCATCGCCTTCTCCCGGCGGATGTGCTGCTCCCGCGTCTGGAGGGTCATGCAGAACGCACGCCGGCCCTTCGCGTCGCGCGTCAGGCCGATCACCCGTCCGGGCATCTTCCGCACGTGTTCCTGGCGGCACGCGAAGACCCCGAGGAGCGGGCCGCCGAAGTTCACAGGCGATCCGAGGGCCTGTCCCTCGCCGATCACGATGTCCACACCGAAGTCTCCCGGTGACCGCACGACGGCTTGGGCGATCGGGTTCACGCCGACGATCAGGACGGCATCCGTCAGGGCACGGATCTCGCCGATCTGCTCCTCGAAGCGACCGAGGAAGTTCGGGCTTTCGACGTAGATTCCGCATACGTCGGGAGAGAGGGCCTCCTTCAGCTTCGAGAGATCGAGCATCCCCGTCTCGCGGTTGTAGTCGACCTCGCGGACTTTTACGCCCGCACCGACGAGGTAGTTCGTGAGGACGGACTTCCGGTTGTGGCGCACCGCGCGGGGTACGAGGAACACCTTGCCGCCGCGGATGCGGTACGCCATCCGCGCCGCTTCACCGAGCGCCGTCGACGCATCGTACATCGACGTGTTGGCGGCGTCCATCCCCGTGAGCTCGCAGATCAGGCTCTGATATTCCCAGAGGGATTGGAGCATCCCTTGACTGAGCTCGGGTTGGTACGGCGTGTACGACGTGTAGAATTCGGAGCGGGAGGTGATCGCCCTCACGCTGGCGGGAACAAAGTGGTCGTACACGCCGCCCCCCAGGAACGTCGGCATGTCGGCCATCGTGCGGTTCGCGGAGAGCATCGTCGTGACGCGTTCCACGACCTCGTCCTCGGGCCGGCCGTCGGCGAGGTCGAGCTTCGGGATGCGAACCGATTCGGGGAGATCCGCGAAGAGGTCATCGACGCTCCGCAGGCCCATCGAGCGGAGCATCTCGTCCTCGTCGGAGGGCATGCGGTACCCGCTGAAAGGTGTGCCCCTTTTAAGGGTTTGGAATCGGCGTCGTTGACGCACCGCGGGCCGGTCCGTGGAAGTCCTTTTCACGCGAAAGGGAATCCACCTTCACGGAGGACGCACGCTTCCGATCACGGTGGCTTCGGTGCTTCTGCTCCTCGCAGGCCTCTGGTGGACCTTCGGGGTTGCCGCGTGGTTCGCCTGGGAGCGGCACTTTGAGTCCCCGGGCAGGAGAGAGGCCCGGCTGAAGGACCGGGCGGAACGGAAGAACCGCATTTCTCAGCTCGAGGACTTCCTGACGTTCGGCCTCCCGATGGTCGTGCCGATCGGGCTCGCCATCGATGGTCTCGTCGCCGGAGGGCGGGTGTTCTACGCCGCGGGATGGTCCTTTGGGCTCCCGGGTGTCGCGAGCATCCAGATCCTCGGTGCGGCGCTCCTGTTCGTTGGATTGCCTCTCTTCACGGCGGGCGCATACCTGACGGCGAAGTACGTCTTCAGCAAGATGCCGGAGGAGCGAACCCTGCTCCAGCAGGGGCCCTACCGCTACATCCGCCATCCGATCTACCTCGCGTTTGTACTCCTAGGAATCGGATTCATCCTCCTCGCACAGAACTACGTCGCGCTCCTGGTCGGTGGCTTCCTGACTGCGTTCACGTACCCGAAGGAGGAGGAAGAGGAGCTCATCCGCGCATACGGCGACACGTACCGCGAATATCGACGGAGGACCGGCGCCTTCCTTCCGCGACTCAGGCGCGGGGCCTAGCCCTCGCGGGCCTACGGGACTGCCGGTCCGTAGGCCTGGAACTCACGAACGAGACGGAGGCCGGATCCCGCATGGAGGATCGCGGCGTGCGCGAACCCGATTGAGTTCTTGTACGCCTCCGTGGGCTGCTCCCCTTTGAGGTGGGCGAGGACGAGGGAGAAGAGGGTCCCATGACCGGACACGGCGACCGTGCGGCCCCCGTGTGCGTCGCCGATCGCCTCGAAACAGGCCCTGCCGCGTTCCGCCGCCATCGCGAGGGACTCCCTGCTCGGCGGCACGTAGTCGACGTCCGCCCAGGCACGATGCTCGAGGGCCATGTACTCCGGCTGCGGCAGCCCGGACTCATCCGGAGACCATTCCTTCAGGCATGGGCGCTTCGTGATTGGCCGGTGGAAGTGCTCGGAGAGGATCAGGGCGCTCTCGTAGCTCCGACGGAGCGGGCTTGAGAGGATCGCCTCGGGCGGATCGACGGGCCATGCGGCCGCGAGGGCTGCGATCTGCTGTTCCCCACGATCCGAGATGGGCACCCGGTCGAAGTTCGACGTCCACGTGGGTCGGATGATCTCCCCATGACGGAACAGGACGAGGGTCGTGACCATTCACGACCTCCCGCCGGAGACGACGCCGATGACCCGAACCCGCTGGCCGTCCTCGAGGACTTCGTCGAGTGGGACCGGTGTGTCGTTGCGGACCAGGAGGTGGGCATCCGGAGCAAGGCCGAGGCTCCTCAGAAGGTCCAGCCCGGTCGCTCCGGAGCGGAGCTCCACGGCCTGCTCCGCGCGGCGAGGGACGAGTTCCGCGACGATGCGCATCGTGATGCTGAGGATGACGCTGGGCTTAAGCGTTCCTTCCCTGAAATCCTCGTCGGAACGCTTATGCGAAACCTCGGTTTCAGGATACCCACTGCCCAGGTCGCCTAGCTCGGTAGGGCGGCGGTCTCGAAAACCGCTGGGTTCACCCTCGCAGGTTCAAATCCTGCCCTGGGCGCTCCTCTCTTGGATGTGAAGGAGTCTATCGAGAAGGGAGCGGAATTCTTCATCGATAGGCGATTGCTCCATGACGGAGAGCACTTCGCCCGCTGGTGGTGGCTCCGCTACCGCTGGCATTACTTCTACGACGTCCTCGTCGGACTCGATTTCATGACAGCCCTCGGGTACGGGCGCGATCCGAGGATGGGCCGGCCCTCGCGCATTTCGCGTCGAAGCGCCTTCCCGACGGCCGCTGGAAGCTGGACCACACGAACGGAAATCTCGTGATCGAGCCGCGGTGCGAACCGTCGAAGGTGGTTACATTCCTCGCGCGACGCGTCGCGAAACGAACCGGCGGCGATTGGCGACGCCGGATCGAAGGACCGTAGCGGAAAGGCGATATCTTCGACCCCGTTTCTCCGCGCGGGAGTTCGCATGGCACGACGATTGACGGGAGAGAAGGCGCAGCATCGGAAATTCGCCGTGGAGTTCTTCAATGGGACGTGGCGGCTCCTCGAGAAGCGCCGTCGAACGCCCGAGGAGGACCTCCGGATGGTCCACATGGCCCACGCCTCCCGCTACCACTGGGGCGTCATCGGGAAACCGACGAACTGGGCGATCGGCGAATGGCAGGTTTCTCACGTGTACGCAGTCCTCCGGCGCGCGGAACCCGCTCTGTATCACGCGAAGCGTGGCCTCGCGGTCTGCCGCAAAGCGGGTCTGCGAGACTTCTACCTCGCCTATGCCTACGAGGCCCTCGCCCGCGCATCGCTCGCCGCGGGTCGCCGGGGGGAGGCACGCCGGCACCTCGCGCGCGCCAAGCGAGCCGGGTCGACGATCAAGGAAGCGGACGATCGGAAGCTGTTCGAACGAGACATCGCGACGATTCGCCTGTAGGCGAGGCGCGTCAGCAAGCGTTTTACGTGGGAAGCCCGTTTCCTCGAATCGGGACCATGGCTGTGGATGTCGAACCCCGGAATGCGATCTCGTCGCCCGCCGCCTCGCGCGTGCGGCGCACCATACCGGCTCGCGACTTCTACGGGCCGGAGGTCTTCGAGCTCGAGCGCGACTCCTTCTTCGCTCGACGATGGATCTGCGTCGGGCGGGAGGATGAGATCCGGCGACCGGGGGACTACATTGCGCGAGACCTCCTGGGCGAAGGCATCCTCGTCGTCCGCGACGAATCAGATCGCGTCGGCGCGTTCTACAACGTGTGTCGACATCGAGGGACCCGCCTCTGCGACGAGGGGCGAGGCCATGCGCCGAAGGTCTTCCGATGTCCGTACCATGCTTGGACGTACGCCCTCGACGGGCGGCTCGTAGGCACGCCGAACATCCCGGAGGGGGACGGCTTCGACCGATCCGACTTCCCGCTGCATCGCGTCCCGCTCGAGCGGTGGGAGGGCTTCCTCTTCGTGAACTTCTCCGAGTCCCCGCCGCCGCTCTCCGAACAGCTCGGGCCGAATGCGACCGCCTTTTCCCGCTACCGCATCGGCGATCTTCGCACGACCCGGCGTCTCGAGTTCGACTGCGACACGAACTGGAAGGTCATCGTGGAGAACTACAACGAATGCCTGCACTGCCCGACCGTCCATCCCGAGCTCGTCGAGCTCGTGCCCATCTACAGGCGGGGACTCGTCGTCGAGGACGACGGCTTCGAGGGGAACCGGCTCGCTCCCGGGGTCCAGTCGTGGACCGTCACGGGGACGTCAAAGGTCCCGCCGCTCCCCGGCCTCACGGAGGAGGACCTCCACACGTACTGGGGGTTCGTCGTCTTCCCGACGATGTTCGTGAACCTCCTCCCGGACGTGGTCACGTACGAGCTCCTCTGGCCCGTCTCGCCAGACCGTACGCACATCACCTACGATTTCCTCTTCCATCCGTCCTCGATCGAGCGGCCGGACTTCGACCCGACGGACATCTACGAGTTCCGCGAGCTGATCGTTCGCCAAGACCTCCGGGTGTGCGAGCTCGCGCAACGCGGCGCGCGATCCCGCGGCTACGGCCAGGGCGTCCTCCCGCCCCAAGACGATTTCGTCTACGACTTCGAGCGTCAGTATCTCCGGGAGCGAGACGCCCCGTCGTGAGGCACTTTGTAACCTTCGTTTCTCCCAAAGCATAAGCCCCGGGCCGCACCTCCACCGCCCATGACGGCGCCGTTCGGCAAGCTCGGCTTCCTGTACGTGGGGACGTCGAACATCTCGCGGGACATCGAGTACTATGTGAAGGTCCTCGGCGCGAAGAAGCTCTGGCACTTTCGGGAGATGGGAGCCGAAGTGGCGGCGCTCCGCCTCTGCGACGGACCCTTCTATCTCCTGGCGGACCATCGCACCGCGCCCTCCATCCTGCCCCTCTTCGAGGTGAGCGACCTGAGGGCGAGTGCAAAGACCCTGAAGGCGCGCGGCTGGAAGCCGGAGGCTCGTTCCTTCGAGATCCCTCCGGGACCGTGCTACCTGTTCAGCGATCCGAGCGGGAACGAGCTCGGGATTTTCGAGAACGTCCGTCCGCACGTGATGGACGACTTCGGGGACGAGGCCGATGACCGCGCGGCCACGGGACCGTGACTCGTCCGCCACGAAGTCGCTCAACATAGCCCGCGAACGCGTTGGGCTCCCCATGCTCGCCCAACTTCAGGACGCGTACATCGGGGCGGTCGAAAAGGCCGCCGCCAGCACGGTGGGTGTCAGCACGGCCCGCGGTCCCTACGGACCTCCGTTCGGGCCATATCCCCGCCGCGGGATGGGGTCCGGTGTCGTGTTCGATGCCCAGGGCCACGTCCTCACGACGCACCACGTCGTCGACGGCGTCGAGAAGGTGATCGTCGCATTCCCGGATGGCCGCGTGCTCAGCGGGACGGTCGTCGGCGGTGACGAGGAGACGGACATCGCGATCGTCCGCGTGAGCGGGAGTGATTTCCGGCCCGCGGACCTCGCCGATTCCGACGGACTCAGAGTCGGACAGCCGGTCCTCGCGATCGGAAATCCCCTCGGCCTCCCAGGCGGACCCACGGTCACCTCTGGCGTGGTCAGCTCGCTGCGTCGTAGCCTCGCCCGCGGACCGGGCGACGGCGTGCGCGTGATCCAGACGGATGCGGCCGTGAATCCGGGCAACAGCGGCGGTCCACTGATCGACCTCCAGGGACGCGTCGTTGCGATCAACTCTGCGACGATTCCCTTCGCGGAAGGGATCGGGTTCTCGATCCCGATCAACGCGGCGAGGGAGGTCGCGCGGCAGATCATCGAGCACGGTCACGTGCAGAGACCCTGGCTTGGCATCGCAGGGTACGACGTGGACCGCCGGATCGCGGCATACTACGGCCTCACGGTCCACCGCGGGGTCTTCCTCGCGGAGGTCACACCCGGTTCGCCCGCCGATGCCGCTGGGCTCCAGGTCGGGGACGTGCTCACGTCCCTTGGGGGCAGGCCCCTCGTCGGACTCGTGGATCTCATCGAGTCCCTCCGGGTACGCAAGATCAGCGATGCGGTCGAAGTCGAGACGGAACGGCGCGGAAGGACCGTGCGAGCAACCGCAGTTCTCGGGACCCGGCCGTTCTGATCGCACCCGTCCGGGGGCGCATCAGGTTGAAATCCTCCGGCCCCTTCGCCGTGCCGGCATGAGACCGTCCCATCCGGAGGCCTGCCCGCAGTGCGGCAAGCTCACGTGGAACTGGCAGTACCTGTCCACCCGCATCTGGCTCGAGTGCGAGCATTGCGGGTTCAAGGAGATGGTGAGCAACACGCCGGTCCACGGCTCGAACACGGATAGCCAGAGCCGCAAGGCGCCGCGGACCGGCTAGAGCCGCCGGAGCGTCTCGCGCAGCGTGCGGACCGTGTGCGGCCTCCAGTACAGGGCGTCGAAGAGGGCCGGGTCCGCCTTCATCCGCTCGTACTGCTCGCGGATCATCGCGGTGCCGTACCAGTAGCAGAAGGCGTAGGAGGCCCAAAAGCGGTTCGCCGCGTACCGGACGTCCCGCAGCGCCTGCCTCCAGTCGACGAGGCCGGAGTGCATCGCATACCGGATCAGATCGCGGCGCGGCTCCTCCCGGTGGACCATCCAGGCGAGGTTGACTTCCGTGCCCCAGCGGAGCCGGTTCAGGAGGAGGGTCATTCGGTCCTCCGGGGCCTCGTCCCACTCGACGAAGACCATCGCGTTCTCGCCGATGCCTTCCTCCACCGGGCCCATCGGACAGGCCGCAAGGCTGACGGCCGCCTCCCGCGGGAAGTCCCCGTGGAGGTATTCCCACTCCCGCGTCGCTTGATGCACGTGGTGGCCCGGATACGCCTCGTGGGCCGCCATGTCCCGCAACGCGGGCCAGGTCCAGGGCAGGTCGACGTTCAACTTGACCGCGCTCTGGTAGTCGACCGTGTAGTAGCACGCCCCGGAGATCGAGCGGCCATGGGTCGCGAGAAGCCGCACGCGTTCCGACCGCGGCAGCTTGAACAGACGCCGGGCATCGCGCCGCGCCGATCGAAGGAACCGTGCCATCGTCGGCAGGACCTCCGCGCGTGGGATCCGATGGGCCCGTTCCCAGTCGTGGACCGCCTCGAGGACCCCATCGGCGCGCGAGACGTGCAGGATGCGGCGGATCTCTCGGCGCAAGGCGTCGAGCTCCCCCTCGCGGGCCGGTTTCGCCGGGAGGTCGTAGAACGCGCGGACCTGCTCCGGCAGCGGCGGGACGTCGCCGCGCAAGAGGCGGATGAGCGCACCAATCGTCGGGAGGTGGTCCTCGAGCCAGTCGCGGCGGAATCCGCGCGGTACATGGCGCGCAAGGGACCGGAGCCGCTCGTGGGCCTCCTCGATCTCCGCCCACGACTTCAAGGGCGGCAGCCGCACGGGATCGAGATCCCACGGCGTGAGCCGCGTTCCATCACGGGCGCGCGAACGTCGGTCGAGGGCGTACGCAAGACGGAGGAACGTGCGAGATGTCTCATCCCCCACCGGCCGACGCGGCACTCGAGCGGGAACGGGCCGGGGGTCAAAAGACTTTGGAGCGAGCCCTCAGACGGGGCTCGAATACGTGAGGTAGAGGACGACTGCGGAGAGGGCGAGCGCAAGCACGACGACGAACCACGGGTTCACCTTCAGGGCCTTCTCGTCCTCTTGGTCGAAGTAGCGGATCAGGCCTGCGGCGGAGTGGAACCCCGTGTCGCGGTTTCGCGCCATCTCGAATCACGATGCGTCCCGCGGTATAAAACATTTCGCCGCCAGATCGATGGTCACGATGAGGGTTAAATACCCGCGGTCCGAATGGCCGGCAAGGTCCGGCTGGGACTGCGGTGGCCGAAGGGAACACGGTCTACATCGGGAAGAAACCCACGATGAACTACGTCCTCGCCGTCGTGACGCACTTCAACGGCGGTGCGCGCGAGGTCATCGTGAAGGCGCGCGGCCGGTCGATCTCCCGCGCGGTCGACGTCGCGGAGATTGTCCGAGGACGTTTCGTGCCGGAGACGAAAGTACGCGATGTTCGCATCAACACGGAGAAGGTCGCGTCGGAGGAGGGTCGAGCGACGAACGTGAGCAGCATCGAGATCGTACTCGCGAAGTGAATCGCGCACACGCAAATCTCTTATCGCATCGTCTGCTTGCAGAGGCGATGGCCGCCATCGAGATCCTGGTATTCCTGGCCGTGGCGGCCTTCCTTGCGGGGTTCGGCGGCTCGTTCCTTGGGATCGGCGGGGGCGTGTTCCTGATTCCGTTCATGACCCTCGTCCTGGACATCGACATCAAGATCGCAATCGCGACGAGCCTGATCGGCGTGATTGCGACCTCATCCGGGGCCGCCTCCGTGTACGTGCGGGACCACCTCACGAACCTTCGGCTCGCGATGTTCCTCGAGGTCGCGACGACGTTCGGCGCGATCTCAGGCGCCCTGCTCGGGCTGCTCGTCGACGAGCGCTTCCTGTTCCTCTCCTTCACGGCCGCCGTCCTGTACGCCGCCGCGATCATGGTCCGCACGCGCGAGACGGCGAAGGACCGCGCGTACCGCGCGGGCGAGGAGGACCCGCTCGCGAAGCGGCTGGCCCTGGGGAGCGTATACTTCGACCAGGAAGACCAGGGTGTGTACCGGTATCGCGTCGAACGGCCCATCGCCGGGTTCGCAGCGAGCGCCGCGGCGGGTGGCTTCTCGGGACTCCTCGGCGTGGGCGGGGGCTTCATCAAAGTGCCGGCGATGAACATCCTCATGCGCGTGCCGATGAAGGCGGCCGTGGCGACGAGCAACTTCATGATCGGCGTGACGGCCGCGGCGAGCGCGTTCATCTACTACTCGGCGGGGTTCGTGGAGCCGAGCCTCGCGGCGATGGTGATCGTCGGTGTGTTCTCGGGGGCGAACATCGGGACGAGGCTCCTCGTGCGGGCGAAGGCTCAGCGCGTTCGCTTCCTGTTCGCCGTCTTCCTCGCGGTCCTGGGCATCCTCATGGGCCTCCGCGCGTTCGGAAGCGGGGTGGCCCTGTGATTTCCCCGCGCGTCGCGCTTCGTGCCGTCCAGATGCGCGTGGGGAATCTGCGGCGCGCGGTGCTCGCGGAGGTCGAGGACATCAACCGGCTCATCTACCACGTGCTCCGCGGCGGCGTCATCCTGTCCGTCGCCCTGATCCTCTTCGGGTTCATCCTCGAGGCCTTCGGTGCGGGGGGCCTCCCCGTGCAATCGATCCCGCCACGCCGCCTGCTCTCCGAGCTCCTCCGCTTCACCCCGGCGGGGTACGTGAACCTCGGAATCCTCGTGCTCATCTTCACGCCGATGGCCCGCGTGCTCCTCAGCCTGCTCTCCTTCCTGGAGGAGCGTGATCGGACGTTCGCGGCGATCACGCTCGTCGTCCTCGTGAACCTCTTGACGAGCTTCTTCTTCCTTGCGTGAACCTTTAAGCCGCACGCCCCTTGCCGACTCCGATGGACGAGGTCGTCACCGCGGCCCGCGCGGTCGACTGGTCCCGCCTCGGCGTGCGGGGCCTGTGCGACGCCTGCCTCGGGCGCCTCTTCGGGAAGCTCGGCCATGGGTACACGAACGCCGCGCGGGGTGCCGCGATTCGCGCCGTCGTCGACGTCCCGACCGGCGTCTGCTGGGTGTGCAGCACGCTGACCTCTCGATACGACGACCTCGCAGACCTCGTCATCCGCAAGATCGAGCCGTGGGGCGCCGACACGTTCCTGATCGGATCGAAGGTCGATCCGGAGATTGCGGCCCGCGAGGAATCCCTGTGGTCGGAGCTCGGCCTGTCGGCCCCGGAACCGTTGAAGGCGGAGGTGAACCGTGAGGTCGGCAAGCGGGTCGAGGCGCGCACAGGGAAGACGCCGGACCTGGGCCGCCCGGAGCTCGTCGCAATCGTCGATCCCGCGTTCGACCACGTCGACGTCCAGGTGAACCCGCTCTATGTCCGCGGACGGTACCGGAAGCTCGTCCGCGGGGTGCCGCAGACCCGGTGGCCGTGCAAGCGGTGTCAGGGCAAGGGCTGCGCGCGCTGTGGTGGCACCGGGAAGATGTATCCGACGAGCGTCGAGGAGGTCATCGCCTCCGAGCTCATGCGGGAGACCGGCGGCACGGGCCACGCGTTGCACGGGATGGGCCGCGAGGACGTCGACGCGCGCATGCTCGGCCGCGGGCGTCCGTTCATCGTTGAGATCAAGGAGCCGCGGACGCGTCACGTCGACCTTGACGCCGTCGTGCGACGCATCAACGACTCCGGAGTCGCGGAGGTGGACCGTCTCGGCCCGGCGACGGGAGACGACATCGTCGCGATTAAGGAGGACCGCGCCGCGAAGATGTACCGCATCCTCGTTCGTTGTTCCCCTCCCGTGGAGGAGGCAAAGCTTAAAAGCACCCTCCCGGTATTGGTGGCCCAGCCGATCGCCCAACGCACCCCCCAACGGGTCGTTCACCGGCGTGCGGATACCACGAGGCATCGACGGCTCCTGACGGCGGAGGTCGTCCGAGTCGAGGGAGACCTCGCGGAACTCCGCGTGACGGCGGAGGCGGGGACCTACGTGAAGGAGTGGGTCCACGGGGATGGAGGCCGCACGACGCCGTCCCTCGCCGAACGACTCGGCGTGAGGTGCGAGGTCCTCGAGCTGGACGTCCTCGACGTCTTGGATGGATGAGACGATGGTCAAGGCCTCGAAAGGGATCATGGAGAAGACGCGGCAGAAGTTCCGCCGCGGTCCGCGCGAGCGCGGGCTCTCCCCGATCACCCGGTCCTTCCAGTCCTTCGAGGTCGGCGAGCGGGTGACGATCCTCATCGACTCGAGCGTCCAGAAGGGATGGCCCCACAACCGGTTCCACGGGATGACGGGGACCGTCGTCGGGAAGCGGGGCCGGGCCTTCCTCGTCGACGTGCGGTTCGGTCACCGGACGAAGCAGGCCCCCGTGCTGCCGGAACATCTGAGGCGCGCATAGGAGGGGGGCCCTTGGAGGAAGCGCACGTGTCCCTTGCCGAACTGAAAGTCATCCTCGAGAAGGAGAAGGGCGCCCGGGGCGAGTTGACCCCGGAGCAGCAATACACCCTCTCGCACGCCTCTCTCTTCGCGCGCGTCCCGGTGGACAGGGTCGCACCGATGGTGAAGGAGCTCATGGAGATCCCCATGATGCCCCCCTTTAACGCGGTGAAGATCGTGGACTGCATGCCGACCCATCTGGACGATGTCCGGGCGATCTTCGCGAAGGAACGCTTCAGCCTCTCGAAAGAGGATGCGGAAAAGGTCCTGGAGATCGTAGGGAGATACCGCTGACGAGGCCCCGTCCATGGAAGACTACTCCCGCATCCTCGACTCCTTACCGCAAGGTCATCCCGACCAGTCGAAGTTCCATCGGGAGCCACTCGCCTATGCCCTTGGCGTGGACGAGTTCAAGCTGTTCGAGCTCGTGCCCAAGGAAGGCGTGAGCCTCTCGATCGGGCAGCGCGTGTACATCGGGAAGGATCTGGAGCAGCGGAACGAGGTCCTCCACGTGAAGCGGCGCGTCGCGTACGAGGAGCTCACAACGGCGGCGCAGAAGGAATTGCCCTTCGTCATCCAGGAGACGGTCAAGGAGAAGGCGGCGAAGTTCGTCGACTTCTTCAACCGCGCGCAGGCGATCACGACGCGCTTCCACATGCTCGAGCTCCTGCCCGGGTTGGGAAAGAAGACGATGTGGGCGATCCTCGAAGAGCGCAAGAAGGGCCCGTTCACGTCCTTCAAGGACCTCGAGACGCGCGTGACGAGTGTCCACCATCCCGAGAAACTGATCGCGAAGCGCATCGAGATGGAGATCTCGGACCCGACCCAGAAGTACCGCCTGTTCGTCGCCCGGTGACGTCAGGCGCGCGCGAGTTCGGTCTCGATCTCGCGACAGTCGTTCGTCGAGAGGCCTGTCTTCTTCCGGAGGACCTCGAGCAGTTCCCGTTCATGGTCCTGGATCGGCCCGTCATCCATCGCCTCCGCGGCGACCGCGCGGTAGATGCCGCGGTTCGTCGAGAGGACGTCCTCCATGACCTGGCTCTCGATCCTCACCTTCTCCTCGTGCGAGACCCCGAGGTGTTCCGCGAGCTGCTCCACCAGGAGCCGCTCCGTCGCCGTCACGCGTCCGTCCTTCCACGCCGTCATGACCGCGCGGGCGTACTCCTCGAGTCGCTTCACGCGCTCGTCCATCGCGCGCTTCCGGCGCTCGTCGATCGTCTCGAGGACCTCGAGGTCGAGCTGCTCGACGTTCATCGCCTCCCGCACGATGTCCGAGAACGTCAGGTGCACGGACGTCGCGCGGTCGATCTCCTCGAGGGACATCTCCTTGACCACGCCAGCGATCTTGATCGGCACGTGCACCTGCGCCAGGCGCTGCTTGATCCCCATCGCTCGCTCCCAGCCGCGCGGCGCGAGGTAGTATGCGAGCATGCGTTGTTTCTCGCCCTCGATGTGGGCCTTCACTTCGACGAGGTATCCGTCGCGGACCATCTCGTCGAGATATCGAGAGAGGTGCTTCCGCTGTACGCCGGCCGCGAAGGCAATCGCCTTCTGGGTCAGCGCCTGCGGCAGGACGTACCGCTCCTCGATGTTCCGGAAGTCGCAGAGGTAGAGGAGGATCCGGTCCTCCGTGCTCAGGGCGAGAGGGGAGTCCGGACTCACGGACCCGGGAACGCCGAGCGAGACGGATAATCCTTCCCGTCGCGCGCCGCTCCCGGTTCGCCCACCCTCCCGCCATCTTCTTAAGGTCATCGCCACGTCGCACGCCCTCCGATGATGGCCCTCCCCGTGCGCCAGCCGGCCCCTGACTTCCGTCAGATATTCGACGCGGACACGCAGGCGGCGATCGCGAGTGGGCTGTGCATCCGATGCCGCGGCGCGAAGCTCCTCTGCGGGAAGGACCGGTGCCCGATCCTCGTGCGGTGGGACTTCATGATGCGCACGGCCCCGATGATCGACCGCACGGACATCGACGGCTCATCGCCGCCCGGGGTGTTCGTCGGTCGATTCGGGTATCCAAAGGTCTTCGTCGGGCCCCTCGTGCCGCCCGTCCACGGAGACACGGGGATCCTCGACACCCCGGAGGAGTGGATCGGCCGGACGCTGGAGGACATCGTGAACTTCCGGTCTCAGCTCGTGCGCGGGATGCACCGCGTGCACGTGATGGACGTCGAGCGCGGCGGGCGCCTGGTCGACCGGACGCGCGAGCTGGCCCTCGCGACGACGCCCGCTGACGTGGAGGCAGGGTTCGAGAGGAAACCGCAAGGCCGTGTCGTGCTCGACGACAACGTGCAGCCGTTCGGTCCCTCGGCTCCGCTTCGACGCCTCGAGCTCGGCACGCTCAAGGTGGACCGCGATCTCGACCGCGCGTACTCGGACACGGACCTCCTGGCGCGGGAGGCGGTCCTCGACCTGTTCGGACGCGGGCTCCCGGTCTCGAAGATCCAGCGGGCCTTCAGTGTCGGCGCCTTCGGACTCGGCAAGAACCGCAAGTTCGTCCCGACGCGATGGTCGATCACCGCGGTCGATGACACGATCGGGAAGGACCTCCGGGGACGGGTCAAGGAGTCCCCCCTCATCAACGAGATCCGCGTGCACGAGGCGATCGGCTTCGACGACCGCTTTCTCGTCGTGATGATGCCGCGCCCATGGCGGTACGAGCTCATCGAAGCGTGGTACCCGAACACCCTCTGGAATCCGCTCGGCCGGGAGGTCGTTGTCTTCGGGGACCATGAAGGTTACGAGGGTCGCACGACGTACGCAAGCATCGGCGGTTGCTACTACGCCGCGCGCCTTGCCGTCGCAGAATCGCTGTTGCGCGAGCGGCGACAGGCGGCGACCGTGATCCTGCGGGAGACGCATCCCGGATACATCATGCCCGTCGGGGTGTGGAACGTCCGGGAGCATGTGCGGGAGGCCCTCCGACGGCCGCCACGGACGTTCGCTACGATGGCCGAGACCCTCGCGCATCTCGCGACGCGCCTCGACATCCCGATGACCCGCTATGTCCGGATGAGCGAGGTCCTCAAGCACGTCCTCTATCAGCGGACCTTCGACGATTACACGATCCCGGAGGCGATCCGGGTGGGTCCGGGGTCGCACAGTTGAAGATTCGTCCTCGGTATCTCCGTGCGCGCCATGCCAGCGTCCAACGAATTCCCCGCGCATCCGATCCCCGCGGTGGGCGCGATCGTCTTCCGCGGTCAGGACGTCCTCCTCGTCAAGCGGAGATCCGAGCCGAACAAGGGCCGCTGGAGCGTGCCCGGAGGCGCACTCGAGGTCGACGAGACGGTCGAAGAGGCCGCGGTCCGTGAGGTCCTCGAGGAGACAGCGGTCGACGTGCGCCCGGTGAAGGTGTTCGACGTGAAGGACTACATCGATGCGCAGGAAGATCGGGTGCGCTGGCATTACGTGCTGATCGACGTCCTCTGCGAGTACGTCCGCGGGGAGCCCTTTCCGGCGAGCGATGCGGAGAACGCTCGGTTCATACTGGTGCGCGAACTGTCGGAATACGACGTGGCGCCGTCCGCGCTCGACGTGGTCTGGGCGGCCTCGAAGGCGCGAACGGCCGCACCACGCTGACCCGGCTGGCCAAAGGCTATCTCCGTGCAAGCCGCATCCCCGCTTGTGCCTGCGATGCCCGGTGTCGCGCGAAAACTCCGCGATGCCCTGGAGATTCAATCCGCTGAGCTCGACAGACCCGGACGTCGTCCCGGTCCCGCGTGGCTCCTCAACCCTCGCCGCCTCGAGATCGTCCTCGCGGCCGCGGCATATCCGGGCCTGCGCCTGCGGTCTGCCTCCCGGTTGTTGCTCTCGCCCCTTCCGACGTTGCGATACCACGTGAAGATCTTGGAGGCCCACCGACTGCTCGCCGCGCGACGTCGAGGGTCGCGTGTCCATCTGTTCCTCCCTTCCATGTTTCCGGAACCGGTGGAACGGTTCTTGGAGGCTTGGCAGGATCCGGAGGGACGACGCGTGCTGGCGGTCCTCCGAGAAGGAGCCCCTAGGGGTGTTGCGGAACTCGCCGATGCGACGAGGATTCCGCTGCCGTCCGTCCGGCGGCTAGCGTCGCGGCTAGCGGAGCAGGGTGCGATCCACGGCTTCGGAGCGAGGGGCGAATCCCTTTATCGGCTGTCGCCCGCGTGGCGAGCGTTCGAGCGGCGATGCCTCACGGAGACGCTGGAGCGGCTCGAGCGCTTTCTCGCGATCCTTCGAGCCGACGACCTCCACCCCGTGGTCGAATCGCAGGACGGACATCGGGCGCGGATCGTCGTCGACGGGAGACGGTTCCGCATCCGATTCGTCCTTCCGCTGAATCCGCTCGGGTAGCGGATGCTTCCGCACACCAACTGCCGGGATCCGGTTCCTTCGGTTGATACCTCTACTTAGAGGTATGTCGGCGATTCGGTTGTGCGAGGTCGAGTTGTATCTCTCAGGGAGCGGACCAGTGGTGGCCGCCCGCAAGGTTCGTCACGCGGGCCCTGCCCTCTTTCTCGAACGCGGCGAGCTTCGCGGACGCCTCGTCTGGCGTGAGCCCGAATACCCGCGCGATCTCCCGCACCGGGGTCGGCCCGTGGTCCCTCAGGTAGCCAAGGATGTCCGTTGGCGTGCGCTTCGTGAGGCGACCGCGCGAGAGGAAGTCGATCGCCTCCTCGACGATCGCCGGGTCGAACGCGTAGTCGAGGATCACGGTCCGGTTCTCCCCGTCCGTCAGGATCACGTTGTAGAAGCCGAGGGGCATGAGGTAGAATTCGTCCCCCTGGTTCTGGTAGTCCGCCACGAGGCCGTCGTGGTCCGCGAGGTCGTCACGGAACCGTTCGAGGTCGAGTCCCGCTTCCTTCGCGGCCTCCAGTTGGACCGACTCCTTCGTGACGTCATGCCCCTCGACGCTGGCTCGTCGCAGGAGGGCCCGGAAGAACCGTGCGCCCTGCGCCTCTCCCTGCCGTCTTGCGGCCATCGCGGCCATGGACGCGGGGAGCTGGCTCGGGGGGAACTGCTCCCGCCGCAGCTGCGTGTGGAGCGGCACGCCCATGATCCCGATCGCCTCCTCGGTCCACTCCTTCATCCCGTCGAACGTGAGTTCGTAGTGCTTTAGGTACTCCTCGAAGTTGTCGTACACGCAGGAGATCTGCACGCGGACATCGATTTGGTCGCCGTACACGAGCTTCAGGCGGTTGAACACGGCCTCGTAGCCCCAGGACCAGAAGCAGGTTGGCGCGGTCGAGTGGAACACCTGGATCTTCGACGGATGCGCGGGACGGTCGGAATGCTCGTGGACCATCGGGAACCCTTCGGGTCTGGGCAGGCAGCTGAGGCGAATGAGGGTTCCGGGGGCGAAAGACACATTGCGCCGTCCTGCTTGTCTGTCGTGTGTCCCGAGTCTCCGTACGACTCGAGCCCGTCTCTCCGATCGAGTACGAGACGTTCATCGAGGCGCAGATTGCGGAGTTCTCGGACCAGAAGGTGCGCGCGGGCCACTGGCGGGCCGAAGATGCGCACGAGCTTTCGCGGCATGCCGTGGAAGGGTTCCTGCCGCGACACGGACCGACGTCGGGACATCGCGTGTGGAAGGCGGTCGACGGGAGCGGCAACAGGGTCGGCTGGATCTGGGTCGGCCCGTCTCCTCTAAAGCATCTCGATGTGCCCTCGAAGCGGTGGCTCTACCAGATTACGATCGAGGTGTCACACCGGGGCCAGGGCTACGGCCGTGCGGCGCTCACGGCCGCGGAGGCGATCCTCGCGGCGGAGGGCGTGAAGGATCTCTATCTGAACGTCTTCCGATGGAATACGGTGGCCCGATCCCTCTATGACGCCTCCGGATACCGGGTCGTCTACGACGGCGAAACGGAGACGGGGATGATGAAGACGCTTGCCTCCACGGAGGAATAGGATGGCCTCTCAGGTGCGACTGTACACGATCAAGGAAGGGAAGATGCAGGATTGGCTGAAGGGCTGGCGGACGGGTGTGCTCCCGCTCCGGCGGAAGTTCGGGTTCCGGGTCGAGGGGGCATGGGTCGACGAGTCCACGAACCGCTTCCTGTGGGTGCTGAGCTACGACGGTCCCGACGGGTTCGAAGCCCGGGATCGTGCCTACTACGCCTCCGCGGATCGGGAGGCGCTCAAGCCGGACCCGGCGATCCACATCGAGCGCGGTGAGATGTGGTTCGCGACACACGTGGCCCTCGACTGACCCGACCTCCGAGCTGTTCCCGCCGCGCCGCGTGGGGGGTATATCAAGGGGCAGTACGAGTAGCATGTCACATCCTGGAGCACGAAGACAATGAGATGATCCGTCCGTACGTTCCCGTGGCGCCAAGTGACTGAGTCATTTGGCCGAAGTAGACGACGGCATCGGCGGAAGGTCCGCCGCAAGTCGTAATCCTTATGCCGATTCGGGCATCGCGGTACTCGATGCGATTCGCCGTGTTGATCGGGCTCGTGGGCGGTGCGTGGGACCTCGGTGTCGGACTGTCCATCATCCTGACCGCTTCGATGTCCGCGCCTGGCGAATCGATGGCGCGAGCGGCAACGTATGCGGGAGGAATTCTGCTGATCTTCCTTGGCGGCGCCGTCCTCGCGACCGCGATCTACTCCGCCAGCGGGTCCATGGTCGCCAACCAGAAGTTTCTGGGCCTCCTCATGCTTACCTACGGGGCCACGATGCTCTTCGTATCGGCGGCCATGTTCGCTCGGTGGTTCCCGATGATGACGGGCTCCGATGTCTCTGGAGCCGCGATGGTCGTCCTCGGCCTGGCGATGTTGTACAGTGGGGCCACGATGAGGAAGACTCGGATGCCGGGCCCCTGATTGCTTACGATCTCTCGTGAGGTGAGCGAAGACGCCGATTGCGCGTCCGCTGTATTACCCCGGGTCCGGCGGTCGCCGTCGCATATTCTCACGTCATCGCGTCGGCCACCGCGGCTTCTGCGTTCACGAGGCCGAACCCGAAGACCGTGTCGTAGCCCGCCGCTCCGAGGTCCGTCGCGGTTGCTTGGAGGATCAGCCGCACATTCTGTCCGGAGATCCCTGGAGCCGCGGCGATCACGAGGGCCGCGACGCCGGACACGTGGGGCGCGCTGAAGGACGTCCCGCTCGCGAGGTCGTAGTCGATCGCGATCACGACGAGCTCGACCACAACGGCCGCGCCCGGGTCGAGCTGCCCCTTCAGGGCAAGCCCCTCCTCGCGGGAGATGCTCACCGCGGGGATCGCGGAGAGCGAGGAGAGCGTGCCGACGAAGTTCCCTGCCGCGTTGTTGTAGATGACCGCGGCGACGGCTCCCTTCCCCGCGACGTTCGAGACCTTCTCCGCGAACGTGATGTCCCCGCGCTCGATGAGGGCGATCTTCCCCGTCAGGTCGAGAGACGCGACCTCCGCACTCGTCGCACGCCCCGCGAACGCGAGGAGCGCTGTGATCCCAGCCGTGAGGGACGTGAACTCGAACGGGTTCGGATGGAGGGTCGCCTGCGCCGGAGCGGTCTGCATGAGGACGGCCTCCCGGCCGTTCCCGCGGACGGTCGGCGTGGGCACGTCGACGCCCGGGCCGACGAGCTCTTGGTTCTTCCCGAAACTCGAAAAGTCCGCGATCTCGTTGTTGATGTCCGTCGCACCGACCGCGATGACCTCCGCGAGGCATGCCGGGCAGCCGACCGGCGGGCGGCCCGCATTTCCGGACGAAGCGACGAGGACGATGCCCGCGGCGAACGCGGCCCGCAGGGCGATCTTCTCCCCGCGGGAAGCCGCGGGGCCGCTGAAGCTCATCGAGATGACGTCCGCGCCGTTCGTGATGGCCGCATCGATCGCCGCGATGATCGCGTTCGTGAAGCAGATCCCCTCGAGGGAGTCGCACACCCGGAACGGCAGGATATCCGCTTCCGGCGCGACGCCGACCGTCCCGATCCGGTTGTCGATCGCCGCAATGTTCCCCGCCGTCGAGGTGCCGTGGCCGAGGAACGGGCCCGACGTGTCGCTCGGGTCCGCGTCGCCGTCCACGAAGTCAAAGCCGAGATTCACGCGGAGGTTCCGCGCGAGGTCCGGGTGGCGGAGGTCGAAGCCGGTGTCGAGGACCGCGACCTGCACGCCGGCCCCGCGCGAGCGGTCGAGGGACCACGCCTGGGGCGCCCGCACGGCGGTCGTCCCCCATGGCATGATCTGGGGGCGCCCGTCCCACAGCTCGCCCTCGAGCAAGTGCGATGTCACGTAGCGCGCCATTACGGGCTCGACGAACGTCACGCCCCGCGAGGACGCGATCGTGCCGACGGCTCCTGCCGGGACGGTCGCCGCGAGGAGCGGGAAGTTGCGATACGTGATGTCAATCTCGCCGCCATGGCCACGAATCGCGCGCGTCACGTCCGCAAGATCCCCCTGATAGCCCACGAGGACGGGCGTCCGCACGGCCCCCGCGGCGGCAACCGCCGCGAGCGAGCTCACCAGGAACAAGGTCGCGAGGACTCCGACGAACAGCTGAACAAAGCACTTGCTCACTCTGACTCCTCCGTCACGCCGTCGAAGGGCTGGTTGCGAGTTAAATCTTTTCCCCACTCTCTGGACTGGGAACGTTCGTCGGCCCTGACGACCCGCGCGTTCTTCGGTCGAGAGCGGGAGATACGTTCCGAAGACGACCGATTGATTCAACGTAGCACTCAAGATGAGGTGCGGGCCTAGAGGGATTCGAACCGGGTGAGAGCCTCTAGAGGCCAGTCGATTCGGAACCCCGCCGTCACAACGGCTTCCGCTCTGCGTCGTACTTTGACGCCCACGTCGGAACCCAGTGGGTTTCCACTTTGTAATCAGTCCGATACGGCTTGATATCGATCACGGGAGTGCCGTCGAACAGGTCGAGGCCTTTCACGACAAGGACGTTCCCGTCCCGCGCGAGCAGCTTCACGAGAGTGAGCCCAATCGAGTTCGGGCGCGCGGGCGAGTCCGTTGCGAAGACACCCACGGTCGGGATCCCCTCTAGCGGAGCCCCCTCCCGCAGGAGCCTCCTCGGTTTCACCTTTAAGAGGCCTCGAGCGTCGTCGGGGACCTTGTGGAAAAATGAGAGGAGGAAGACGTGGGAGAACCCCTCGATGCCGTCGAGGCCGTCCGCGAATTCCGGATGTACCTCGACACGGCCTTCGACCTCTGCCGTGCCGGCAGGCCGCGCCGCACGGTCCTCCGGCAGCCCGCCCCGCACGATTCCGATGCTGTGCGCAAGGAACTCCATAGGAATCCCGCGTGGGCATCGCCCTCGCGCGATAAAGATGCTGGGACGGCATCTCATTGGCAAGCGCCACTCCGACACGAGACCAGGCGTTCGGGGAAGTCTTGGGAGGAAGTCAGGAGGGATGCCGATGGTCACTGGAAGCGCTCGTTCGCGCGCCATGGACAAAACGGGCCTGATGGGGTTCGAAGCCAGGTCAGAAGCGACGGAGCCCATGTCCTAGATATCCACATCTTTTTCTCCGTGATTCGCCTTCTGACCCGAAGAGGAGGGGGCTACCGTGCAGTCCAGAACCGAAGCCATTGGATCCGTGGTCTCACTATGGCGATATCCCGTGAAATCGATGATTGGCGAGGAGCTCAACGCGTCCGAGGTCACCGAGCGTGGCCTCCTAGGCGATCGTGCGTACGCTTTGCTCGATCCGACCACCGGGAAGGTTGTCAGCGCAAAGAACCCGAGAAAGTGGGGGCGGATGTTCGACTTTCGAGCGGCCTTCGTGGATCCCCCGCAACTAGGCCGGCCGCTCCCTCCGGTCCGGATTACCTGCCCGGAAGGGACGACCACCTCATCCGACGGCGGCGATGTCGAGCCCCTCCTGTCGAAGAATCTCGATCGATCCGTTCGTCTGATGGTGTCGGCTCCGGAAACCCCGAGCCTCGAGGAGTACTGGCCGGACATCGAGGGACTTGCCCACCGGGAAAAGGTCACGGACGAGCTGATGCCCTCCCGCACGTTCTTCGACCTCGCGGTCCTCCATGTCCTGACAACGACGACCCTTGACCGTCTGCGTCAGCTTTACCCGGAAGGACGCTTCGAGGTGCGACGCTTCCGGCCCAACATCGTCGTGGAACCGACCTCGGGCGCGGGCGGTTTCCCCGAGGACGGTTGGATTGGCAAGACCCTCAACGTCGGCCATCAGGTCCGGATCCGGGTTACAGGGCCCTGTCCGCGGTGCGTCATGACGACTCTTCCCCAGGGGGACTTACCGCGCGACCCCGGGATCCTGCGCACTGCCGCGAGGCACCATCAGGTGAACGTCGGAGTATACGCGTCCGTGGTCCGCGGGGGCATGATCCGACGGGGTGACCCCGTGGCGGTGGAGTAGACCGCAGCGGGAAGAATCCCGGACCGTCCCTGTCCTAGATTTCCCCCAGAAGCAAGTGTTGAAGCGCCTCTCGCAAGTAGCCGGCCGACGCGAGAAGAGGACGGGCGTACTGGGGTTCGTCCCAGTCGTTAGCGTTCGTACGGCGGTCGCCCGGCAACCCTAGCTCAGAACGCGGAGGCAACGATCTCGATTCCACGGGAGGTCCCGCGCCGGCCCTACCACGAATCCACAGACAGGCCAGGAATCCTGGAGAAATGACGGGCGTTTCGCGTGACGATAACCTCTCCCGCGAGGCGCGAAATTGCACCGATCATGGAGTCCATGTGCCCCACGGGCTTCCCCTGGTGTTCGAGGCCCGCTACGATGCGCCCGTATTCCTCTCCTGCTGGACCGTCCAGCGGGAGGATTGCGAGGGGACCTAGGACGGTTCGCACCCGCGAAAGAGCGCGAGCGGAATCGCGTGCGAGGTGGGCCCCACGGAAAAGTTCGGCCACATTGACCGCGGTCGTGGCGACGGATTCTCGCCGGCTCGCAAGGACCGCCAGCTTGCGTAGCGCATCGGGGTGGCCCCGGATGAGGCCGACGAGACAGTCGGTGTCGAGGATCGCCACTAGAGCTGCACCTCGCGGGGTCGAACGCGCTTGCGCTGGCGATAGACGCGTTCGACGGAAGCCGCCAACTTTTCGTCGGGGCCGAGACGGTCAAGGATCTCCAGCAGGCGGCGCGCGTTGTCCCTCCGCGCGAGGCGAAGGATTGCGTCCGTGAAGGATTCCTTCCCCTCCTTGATCCGCTCTAGGGCGAGGTACGCCTCCTCGGACACCGTGATGGACTTGTGAGGCATCACACATGTGATGTTTCCAACACATATAAGTGTATCGACCTGCGTTCCCGCTGAGGAGGGTCCATAGCAAGAATGGCAGCCGATTCCGGGGGTGGTGCTGAGGCTCCGTGGGACCGGGAGACCGTTCGAGGGTGCGCGTTCACAACCAGGGCCGGCCAGCGAAACGGGCCTGCTGCGATTCGTTTCCAGGTTAGAGGCTGGGGTGTATTACTGTTGTCGACAGGACCTCCTAGGACTCGCCCCTTCGTCTCCTTTTGCCCCTGCGGATCAGGACGACTGTTACTCCTGCCGCAACGGCTCCGATCACGACGGTCGAGGCGACATAAAGCCACGTCAGAGCCGACGGTGAAGCCACCAGGCGAAGGGACCAGGTCTCGTCCCCTCCTGAGGAGCCCCCGAACGGGACTATGCGGTCGGATTCCGTGTCGTGGACCATTACAGGACCAAATCGCGGCGAGGGGCCAGAGCCCTTCTCCGCAAGGGTCCAAGTGTCGTTGGTGAGGTCGTAGACCCACGTCTCATCCCACGCTCCACCGCCGCCGACCGTGTTCCCACCGAACAGGATAATCCTGTCTGACCCAGCATCGTAGGCTATCGCAGAACTGTAGCGGGGGGTGGGGGGCGTTTCTGGGCTCATCGGCGTCCATGTGTCGGCGTTGTAGTCGTACGCCCATGTGTCGCCGAAGCCTTGCACATCGTCTCGGCCACCAAAGAGGACGACTCGATCCGATCCCGGATCGTTGGCCATACTATGAATCCCCCGGGCTTGAGGAGAGCTGCCGGGATTCATCCTCGTCCAGGTGTTCGAATCAAAGTCGTAGGCTCACGTCTCGTCCCTCGCACCGCCGACAGAGCGGCTGTTTGTGACCCCGCCGAAGAGGATGATCCGATCTGACTCACCATCGTAGGCCATTTCGACGAAGATCCCAACGGGCGGCGAGGTCGAGGGGGTCAAGTTCGTCCATGTGTTTGTGTTGTAGTCATAACCCCCAGTCTCCCCGGACCCGGGCTCTCCACCGAAGGAGGATGACCCGATCGGAGTCTGCGTCGTACGGCATGGCGTGAGAGAATCGACCGCTGGGTCTCCGTAGGTACCCTCTCAGGGACCGTGGGGGATTTGAACTACCTGACGCGCTCCGCGCTATCTCCATCCTCCGATGGAGCCTATTGGTGTGCGGGCAGGTTGGTGTTCCAGATGTCCCTGTGCAACTTCCAGCCATCCGGTGTACGTTTCCATATGACGATGTACTTCCCTCTATCTTCGAAAAGCTCCTTTCCCTTTGGCTGGATCTTGAGAACATAGTTGCCCAGCTCATGAACCGTGTCACCACTCCCAGACAATTCAACCGTGGTCAAGATTGCGTCCTTAACTCCCATTTCCATGGCTGCCTTCCAGAATTTCTGAATCTCTTGCCGTCCTCTAACCATGTGACTGTTTGGCGGCAAGAGAATTGCATCTTCAGCGTACAAGGCGGCGACAGCCGCGGCGTCGCCTCGACGAAACCCCTCACTCTCCTTGATATTGACCCCTTGTATCGCCTTTCGAACGTCTTCAGCCATTTCTCGTCCCCCTGCTTCAAAGCGATGGCTCTCTCCCAACTGGCTAGGGGCCTATAGCTGTTACGCCTTCGAGATTCCCCGAGTGGAGCCTATCTCAAGCGACCGGGTATGAGATCGAGAGCATCCACGCGCCGACATCGAGATCGGCGAGTCGCGCCAGTCGATTCCGTTATTGTCACTCGGCGAAAAGCAGTACAATCGGGAATCCCAGCGAGGGCTTGTCTCCTCGATTGCCAGTCCACCCACTAGCCTCGTGAAACGGTTCTTCTCTTGGCTCTCAACGGTCTCGTACGTCGGCGGCTTCTTGTTTTTCCTCGGCGGCCAGCAGGGCGAAGAAAGAAGCATGCCCGTCCCTCGCAGGGCGGGCTGTGGAGACCACGCCACGAAGAGCGAAATCGAGGGACTATCTCAGATCTAAAACGCTGATTCGACGTCGATTCCCCGAAGAGGGTACGGGCCTACTGGGATTCGAACCGTTCCCTTTGGAATCGCCGTCAATCGGGTCGGATTAATTCCGGAGCCGCGGCCCTTTTCTTCAGAACCCGAGAAGATCCCGAACTTCGCCTCAGGTTTTCCAAGACGTTCTCGAATTCGCCCTTCTGCTTCCGTCACTTGCCTTCCTGGTCTCATATAGCGGATCTCTGCCGCTGCGCCTCTGCGAGTTCCGAGACGACGCGATGCTGAGCCTTGACCATGTCCTCCGCCGCCTCGCAACATGTCATGGTGCGTTCCCGGTCATCCCGCCCGAGCACCGGAGAAGAATGCTGAAATACCCTGCACGCCGATGGACCGACGGGGGGAGGTTGCAGACGAGCAGTGACCGACATGTCGACGCACTGCTGTCGGTTCTTGTCGCAGTCGCACTGGTCCTGGTCACAGTGGCGGGAGATCGGAACCCCATCGCGGCCGCTGGGACGTTTGGGAGACCCCTTGCCTGGTCTACCCGCGTTGGCGCGTTCAGCCCGATCGCACCCGAGGACGCGACTGTCGAGATTGCGTGGATCCGCCAGTCGCCCCCCGAGGGAGCCGAGGGGGTCGACGTCGACGCCGAGGGGAGCGCATACGTGGTGGGTAGTCGGCTCGGCGTCCGGATTAGCAATGCCTGTACTACGTTGTCGTCGACCGGTGATGCTGGCGCGTTCGTCATCAAGTATGACGCCGACGGCAACGAGCTGTGGCGGCGGGTGTTCGAGATTTCTGGGGTCGGAGCCTCGGCCGTCGCCGTCGACTCTACCGGCGTGTACGTGACGGGACCTACGATGGAGGCGTTCCCCGGCCTAGAATATGCAGGACGTGTAGACGCCTACGTCCGCAAGTACGACGTCAATGGCAACGTGGTATGGACGCGTCAGTTTGGAGGGTCGAATTTTGATGCCACCTACGGGATCGACGTGGATGCCTCGGGCGTCTACGCGGCCGGGGGCCGATGTAGTGCGGAGGTGGGATCGGAGGACGCTTTCGTCACGAAGCTTGATTTCGAAGGTAACTTCGTGTGGACGCATCAGTTCGAAACTTCATCCGACGACAAAGCCGAAGGCATCGCGGTCCACTCGTCAGGAGTATACGTTGCTGCGGACGGATTGGTTCGGAAACTGGACTCCGACGGCACGGAAGTGTGGACTCGTTCGTCATTCAGTTCAGAATGGGCGTGTGCGAAGGGCGTTGCGCTTGATGCTACGAGCGTCTATCTCGTCGGCTACATCAATGGGTCCTGCCTGATGAATTGGCCGACGTTGGGATACTTGGACGCGTTCATCCAGAAGTACGACGAGAACGGCAACGCTTTGTGGAATCGACAGTTCGGGACATCCGCTAATGACTCCGCCTCGGCGGTGTCTGTCAATGCTACGGGCGTCTATATCGTCGGGAGCACGGATGGCGCGTTTCCGAACCAAGTGAACTCTGGCAGCTTCGACGCCTTCGTCCGTAAGTACACAGTGGACGGTGAGGAGGCGTGGGCCATTCAGTTCGGGAGTTCCTCCTGGGACATCGGGCTCGACATCGACGTGGGTTCTTTCGGGGTCTACACGGCCGGCTTGACCTTCGTGGCGAAACTCATAGAAAGAGGCGTGAATACCGGGCCCAACCTAGGCGCAATCTCGGTACAGCCGGCATCGGCCATCGTGGGCCAAGATCTCATCCTGGCCGCAACCGCCTCGGATCCCGCGGCGGATGCCCTCACGTACACCTGGGATTTCGGCGATGGGGCGACTGCTTCGGGCACCACGGCCGCCGGTGGCGGTACGATCACCGCGACCCACGCCTACTCCGAGGCAGGCACGTACACCGTGACCTTGTCGGTCGACGATGGCAAGGGCGGCGTGGCGATGAAATCTGCATCCATTCGGGTTGTCACCCCACTAAGTTTGGATGTCTCCGCCGAACCGATCACCGGGACGATCCCTCTGACCTTTTCGTTCGCCGGGAGTCCATCGGGCGGCGTACCCCCGTATTCCTTCCAGTGGGACTTCGGAGACGGTGGCGAGAGCACCACTCAAAACCCCACCCATACCTACCAGGCTGCAGGGACATTCACCGTGACCCTGACTGTATCGGACGCGGACGGTCGTACGGCGACGAAAACGATTCAGATCCACATCGACGGTCCCGGCCCGCCTAGGGCCCTTTACGTTCTCGTGGCGGTTGTCGCAGCCAGCATTGGCGGCGTCATCCTTTGGCGCCGGCGGAGTCGCACGCGTACACCTCCGCCGCCGCCTGAATCATCGTGAAGAACCCGGGAGCCGCCTTGTTCTATGTCGCCATCAAGGGCAGGTTGTAACTGCGCATGAAACCTTCAAGATTTGTTGGTAAGGGTCGGCGTCGCGATCGTCGACGGGTATCAAGGGTACCGGCCTGCTGGGATTCGCCTCAAGGGGACAAATGGGAGACGCATCGGACAGCGTCTCTTCGGACCTGCTTGCACCGATGTCCCGGTCTGGTTAAGTCGGCGTACGGCCGTCACCTGGCCCCCTTACGTTGGATCATAGCATGAGAGTTATAGGATGAGAGTTCCAGTAGATTACGTATTATCAGGTCCGATGGTTGCGCAATCATTATGGCCGATTACAAGATCCTGTAGCAGGACGTGGGGCGCCGAGGAGGGGCGCGGAACAAAGTTCCCAGGGCCCGGAAGAGGGGGGAGGTGAAAGAGATGAAGAAGGTATTGATTGGGTTCCTGGTCATAGTCGTCTCGCTTCTTCTGGCAACGACAAGCGTCCAGGCGAAAGCAACGGAGACGCCCTATACAGGCGTCGAGAGCACTGATTCCTTCGGCGTGCCGGAGAGAGCCTGGATGGCAGACGGCGTCCTGCATGTGCGCGGGCTGCCGGTTGAGAACACCTTCGAAGGCACGTTCGCCGAGGGCGCATTCAGCTTTTCAAATGACGTTGTATTCAACCTCAACTTGGATCCCGCAACGGGCGATGGGGACGCCTTCGGGTCCTTCGCCCTTGACGGGACTTGGGGGTGATCTCCAGGGAAGCTTTGAAGGCCGCTGGACGATGGAAATCACGACTGGTGCTGTTCTTCTGGCATACGTCGGTCAGGGGAGCGGAGACTTCGAGGGAATGAAAATCATGGGAAAGGGCACCGGCTCCCTGCCCATCGAGACCATGATCATCACGCACGAGGGCATCGTCCTTGCCCCCAACGAATGAACACTGGGTGAGGCTTGCTCTCACCCCTTCCTCCCTTTTCCCGGGAAAACCCAACCATCGATGGCCGTTGCAACCGACATGGGAAGGAGAAGGATCATCTCCTGAGCTTCAACGCCGAAGCCAATATCGTGACGTTCGTAACCCTCGCTTTCGCCAGGAGACAACCGTCGGAGAGAACCCGGTCTGAGAGGAGCGCGCGCTGCGTGGAAGGGGGCTTACGGCGGTCACTTGGCCCTACCCCCGCTACTCCAGCCATTCGAATCGTTCCCCGAGAAGGGGCTTGTCCTGGTCCTCCTCCCCCGCGTGCTTCGCCATGTCCTCGAAGAAGGGCATGGGATCGAAGCACGCCTCCGGCGGGAGGACGCCGCGCACGGCAACCTCGCCCCGCAGGATTCGGAGGGTCGCGACGGTCAGCGGAATGGTGACGGAGACGGGTAATCTGTCGGGCCAACACGTGTAGCGCGCCCGCCGACCGTCCTTCCATCCAGTTGCCGCGACCCAGGACATCGAGTCGGAGGCGAACCCTTCCGGTGTTCTCAACCATCGGTCCGGGTCCGCCATGACGGTCCCGAAAAACGACCGGGTCGCGTCTGCTGGGTTGAGTTCCCCGCGGGAGATTCGTCGGCCGTCGCGCAGCCAGAGATTGTTCAGCTGCGGCGGGGAGAGGCTCCAGAGGTTCGACACGTTCCGAACGCCCGGAAGGTAGCGGGGCAGCGTCCACGAATCTGATGTGCCCACGGGATAGGCCGTGACGGTCTCGCCGCCCGGCAGGGTGACACCGACCGAGCTATCCTCGAGGTCGACTTCCATCCATCGTCCACCACGATATACGCAGACCGGTCCGCTCGCTAGTCTAAGGAGGGCCTCCCACGTGGCGGTGGCGCGACCCCGCTTGTGGATTTCATCAAGAACCTGCGGCGGGCCACCCCACAACGTTGGAAGGTGGAGAAATGTGCAGGGCCAAACTTCCTCGAGGCGGTCGAACTTGCGGCTCGCGTGCACGGCCAGAAGGTTCGTGAGGCCAGGATCAACGCCGATGCCGACGACCGCCACGACATCCCGATCCTTCGCCGCGGAATCCAACTCGAGTTGCCTTTCCGTCGTCGGTCCATCCCCTCCAATGTCGCAATAATGCGCGCCGGAGGAGATTGTCGCGCGAAGGGCGGGCAGGAGAACCTCGAACTCGGGGCCCGCCGCGTTGACGACGATATCGTAGTCCGCCGCCACGGACGCAAGGCGCTCCTCGTCGTGGATGTCGACTTGCACGGCGCGGCCGTTGTCCCCGATGCCGGACGCTACGCGCGCGAGCGCATCGCTGTTTCGTCCGGCGATGCCGACCTCGGAAACGATCTCCGAGGCGGCCAGGCGGCGCGCTGTAAACGAGCCAAACCGGCCAGCCCCTCCGAGAAGGAGAACTCGCAGGCGCATTCCCCCTGGGGGAGACGCATCCGGTTGGCGGTACATCATCCTTGCGGACCCCACGTGCACTCTGACGCCTGCCTCCAACCGCCATCGTTCGGACATGTTCTGACGAAGACGGCCTACGTGGGCGCTGGCCCGTCCGAGCGCCTGCGGTTCGGGCCACTTGGTAGCTGCGGGGCCGCTTGTCGGTTGCAGCGAATTGTTGAGCAGCAGTGAGTTGCACGGTTGGCAAGAGCCAGATGCCTTGACGATGCAGGACACCGGCAGCTAATCCAACTGGTTTTCGACAACGCTTTTTCCCAACTTGTCACGCTCGGATCTTGGGAGCAATTTCCGCAGATCGCCATTCGAGACTTTCCCACGGGGCTCAATTCAGCAGGATGGGCATTTCACCGGAGCTGCAAGGATTTGGGCGTCCCACGTCCGCACCCGGGCCTCTTGGCATTCTCCGCGGGAGGTTCCTTTCCGAACACCGCCGTAGGGCGGCTCACGATTTTCGAAACATGACGAGCACTTTCGTCTCGAACCCCATCCGCTTCCAGAACTCGACCCCGAGCGTGTTCACCGCGCCCACACCGAGGGACAAAAGGGGTACGTCGCGCGCCTTAAACCATGCGAGCGCCCCCGCCGTCAGGGCGCGCCCGACGCCCTTCCCCCGGCGTGACTCCCGGACATACGCGTGGGAAATGTCGCCGATTACGCGCTCCGCAGCTGTCGCGGGCCGCTCCTCGACCATCGCCATGAGGAAACCTACGGCCTCGCCGTCGACCTCGGCGACGAGACACAGCTTCTTGCGCTTCCCGAAGTAGTCTCGAACGATTCGCCGCCATGCAGCGTTCGCCCCTGGGGCCAGTCGGAAGAAGTCCGCGGCGTCGGCGTCTAGGTTGGCGTGGTAGGCGACAAACTCCCGCCAAAGCGAGACGAGGGCTGGGAGGTCCTCGACCTTCGCGCGGCGAACGCGGACGCCTTCCCCCACGGCCCTCCCAGCAACTTCGCGAGTCTTAAGGGCGCCGGAGACACCTTGCGTCGTGGATTCGCGCGATTCTGTGATGCGAGACGGGCCTGCCCGGACTCGATTCTCTCCAGAAGACTCGTCGAAAGAAC
>CAMTUI010000003.1:0-21388 GCA_947084985.1 Methanobacteriota archaeon
CCGTATCCGAACGCCGCTCGCATCACGCCCAGCGCCGCCTTCTCGAGGTCCGCGCTTGCGGTGACGATCGCCGGATTCTTGCCGCCCATCTCCGTCACGATCGGCTTCGGTCGACCTTTGTTGAACCTCCGGAACGCGCCCACCCCGACCGCGCGCGAGCCCGTGAAGATGAATCCGTCCACGCCGTCGTTCTCGACGAGCTCCTGCCCGACCGTCGAGCCGGGCCCGGTCACGTAGTTGAACACCCCGGGCGGGAGGCCGGCCTCGTGGAGGAGCTCGCACAGCTTCAGGCCCATGTACGGCGTGTCGCTCGCGGGTTTGAAGACCACCGTGTTGCCCGTGATCGCGGCGCCGCTCGACATCCCCGCGGCGATCGCGAAGGGAAAGTTGAACGGCGCGACGACCGCCCAGACCCCGTAAGGCCTGAGCACGGAGCGTGTGCTCTCGCCCGGGAAGAACTGCCCCATAGGGTGCTCGTATCCCTGGTTGCGGGTCATCTCGGATGCATACCAGCGGATGAGGTCCGCGGTCTCGTCCACATCCGCCATCGCCTCGTAGCGGTTTTTCCCGTTCTCGAACGACATCAGGGCCGCGTAGGAGAACTTCCGCTCGCTCACGATGTCCGCCGCGCGCTGGAAGATTCGCACGCGGTCCTGCCACGGCGTGGCGGACCAATGCGGGAACGCCGCGCGAGCGGCCTTGATCCCCTGCTTCGCGTGGGCGCGAGTGCCCTTCGGGAACCGGCCGAGGACGAGCTTCGTGTCTGCCGGGCTCACGTCTTTGAACGTCGAGGCCGTCCGCACGTCCTTGCCGCCGATCGTCATCGGGTGCGTCTGGCCGAACTCGGACCGGACCTTGTCCACCGCCGCCTCGTACGCCGCGTGGAACTCCTCCGTCCGGTTCATCTCGACGGCGTTCTGCCACGTACGCTCGTTGCGAAACTCCACGATTCCACGCCCCGGTCGTCCACGCATGGCTCGGGCGCGAATAAGGTTTCGCCTCGTACCGTACGTCACCCGATGTAGGGATCCGCGGACCCCTCGTACTTGTCGTACGCCGCCATGGCGCCGATGGACGCGAGGAGCTCCCGCGCCCACTCCCGCGTGTATGCGTTCGGCGGGATCTCCGTCGTCGTGCCGAGCCACTCGAAGATCTCCTTGAACAAGGTACGCTGCTCGTCCTTCGTCAGCCGCTCATCCAGCTTCCACACCGCCTGCTCGAGACGGCCCATCCGGAGGACGAACTCCTTACACTGGGCCAGTAGCTTCGCCTGCTCCTCGCGCGTCATTCGCTCGCCTGCGCCGACCATGCGGCCCCCGCTCGATAAAACTTCGCAAAGTTCATGGGTCGGAGGCTCCTCGTTGCTCCGATGGTCACGTTCGTCCGGGTCGCGAAGGTGTCTGACATCCCGCCCGGGCAGGGACGGGTCGTCGTCGTCCAGGGTCGGCCCATCGCCCTCTTCAACGTGGGCGGCTCGCTGTACGCGCTGTCGAACGTGTGCCTGCATCGCGGCGGGCCGATCGGGGAGGGGGAACTCGATGGGACCGTCGTCACGTGCCCGCTCCACGGATGGGAATACGACGTGCGCACGGGCTCGAACACGATCAACCCGGCCGCGCGCCTCCTGACGTTCCCGGTGCGGATCGAAGGGGACGACGTTCTCGTCGGCGCGTGAGGGACGTAGGTTTATTCCGCCGGGGGCGGTTCGGCGGCCTCCGTGCTCGTCGATGCGGCCTGGCTCCTGCTCACCGTCCTCGCGGCACTCTCCCTCCTGGCGACGGGGCTCAGCCTCGCCCAGGGCATCTTGTTGCGCGGCCAGGTCCGCCGCGGGCTGCGGACGATGTTCGGCGCGTACCTGCCACGCGCCGCCCTGATCCTCCCGGTCCGCGGCCTCGACGAGGGCTTCGATGAGAACCTGCGTGCGATCCTCGCGCAATCATACCCGGTCTTCCGTGTGATCATCGTCGTAGACGAGGACTCCGATCCGGCGCTGGACCGCATCCGTCGGATCGCCGCGGAGTTCCCACGCGTGAGGTCGTCCGTCGTCCTCGCCGACCCCGCGGGAATCGGGGGGAAGGTGAACGCCCTGCGGACGGCCCTGGGCCACCTCGACGCGAGTGACGAGGTCGTCGCGTTCGCCGACATGGACATCCGGCCGTCGAGGGACTGGCTGCGGCAGCTCGTGCAGCCCCTCGCGGATACGACGGTCGGCGTGGCGACCGGGTTTCGGTGGTATGTCCCGCCTCGACCGACGTTCTGGTCCCTCGTGAGGGCGGAGTGGAACGCCGTGAGCGCGAACGTGCTGTTCGATCCCCGCCGATCGTTCGCCTGGGGCGGTTCGAGTGCGGTCCGCCGGGAGCACCTGCCGAAGCTCCGCCTCGAGGAGCGCTGGCGCGGCGTCCTGAGCGATGACCTCGTCCTGACGGATGCGGTTCGCCAAGCGAAGCTTCGGATCGAGTACGTGCCCGCGGCCCTCGTGGCCACGTTCGAGGGATGCGACCGCGCTGAATGTCTCGAGTGGTGCTTCCGCCAGATGACGATGGCGACCCTTTATCTGCCGATCGTTCGGAGGTACGCAGCCGCCGCGTTCGCGATCTTCAACGGCGCCGTGATCCTCGGCGTCGTATCCCTCCTCCTCGCAGGTTTCGTGCGCCCGGACTTCGCAATTCCCGCGGCGATTTTTCTCCTGCCCTTGCCTGGTACGGTCGCGAAGGCGACACTGCGGCGTCGGGCCCTCATGTCGGCCGCTCCGGACGTCGCCGCGGCATGGACGGTCCCAGCCTGGAGGACCGCCCTCGCGAGCCTCGCGGTCCCATGGGTCATGGTGGCTGGATTGTCGCAGACGCGACATCCGTCGACCGTCCGGTGGCGCGGCCGCGTGTACGACGTGAGCGATCCGAACCACGTGCGGCTCGTCGACACCGCAGCGGTTCGCCGGTCCTAGGGGCTCCGCTCTGACGCCGCGGCATCCGTGCCCATAATCGCCTCTCTCAGATGTTCTTGGAACTTCGAGAGCTCGCTCAGGATCTCGTTCCGCCGCTCGCTCTGCCGCAAGGTCCAGAGCATCGAGGCCGATGGCGGGATCAGGGCGAGCCCAATCGCGAATGCAACCAGGGGGAGGGAGAGCCCGGTCCCCACGACGGTCGCGACGACCAGGATCGCCGCGACGATCGTTGGCGGGAGGAAGAACGCGAGGAACACGCTCTCGATGGAGACGAGCGGGTCTCGGGCGATCTCCTGCATCCGGAGGACCTCCTCGTCCGAATACATCCGGGCGGACGTGACCATGGACTCGCCGCGCCGGGCGAAGCGATCCCGGATCACCGACATGGCCTCCGTGAAGCCCTGGCTCTCCGCGCGAAAGCCGCGAATCGATCCGGGCGTGAAGCGCACGAGGATCCTTTTCCCGTCCTTCGTCTCGATCCCGATGCCCGTGTGCACGAGCGTTCCCGCAGAGGAGGCGAACGGCGACAGGAACGATCCGGCGACCTCGTAGCTTCGCGGGTACACGTCGCGGATCTCCCGCCATCCGAAGTGGCGCTTCGACCCGAGGAGGCGCCGCCACAGCGGGAGCGAGACCTCGATGCCCTCCTCGTAGACGTACGCCGGGCTCGGCTTGAACGCGAACAGCAGGAGGACCGCCAGGCCGAAGGGAATGAAGCAGAGGCCCCCAATCGGCCAGAAATCGGGTCGCGCGGCGATCGGTCCGAAGACGAACGTGGCAAGGGCGAGGAGAAGCAGGATCGCGACCGTCATCGGATTCGCGGGGATCGGATAGTATGCATAGAGGAGCGGGCCACGTGCGTCCGAGGCCATTGGCGCAACCAACGCGGCGAGGGATATGAGGCCTGCGGGCTCGCGCCAGCGAGGACAATCCTTTTCTCCCGAGGCCCTTACTAAGCCCTATGCTCGCCCTCGGCATCGAAGGGACCGCCCACACGGTCGGAGTGGGAATCGTCGACGAGGGCTGCCGAGTGCTCGCGAACGTCTACGCCATGGTCAAACCGGAGAGGGGCGGCATCCATCCGCGCGAGGCCGCGAACCACCACGCGGAGGCCGTCGTCCCGCTCATCCGGAAGGCCGCCGACGTGGCGGGGGTCGGTCTCGCGGAGATCGATCTCATCGCGTTCTCGCAGGGACCCGGTCTGGGCCCGTGTCTCCGGACGGTCGCCACGGCCGCGCGCGCCCTCGCCCTTTCCCTTCGGAGGCCGATCGTCGGAGTGAACCATTGCGTGGCTCACTTGGAGATCGGACGCGGCGTCACGGAGGCGAAGGATCCCGTCCTCCTGTACGTGAGCGGAGGCAACACCCAGGTGATCGCCTTCGCGAGGGGCCGCTACCGCGTCTTTGGCGAGACACTGGACATCGGAATCGGAAACATGCTCGACAAGTTCGCGAGGGAGTGTGGCCTTCCGTTCCCCGGTGGACCGATCCTCGAGAAGCGGGCGCAGGACGGATCGAAGCTCCTGCGGCTACCGTACAGCGTGAAGGGGATGGATGTCGCGTTCAGCGGCATGCTGACGGCGGCCCTCGCGCTCCGGAAACAAGGCGCCTCGATGGACGACCTCGCGTACTCGATCCAGGAGGTTGCGTTCGCGATGCTCACGGAAGTCACGGAGCGGGCGATGGCCCACCTCGACAACGAGGAGGTGCTGCTTGGCGGCGGCGTCGCGCGGAACGCGCGGCTGCAGGAGATGGTCGGCCGTATGGCGGCGGACCGCGGCGCGCAGATGTTCGTGCCACCAGGCGATCTGTGCATCGACAACGGCGCGATGATCGCATGGACCGGCTTGCAGATGCACCGCGGTGGCGTCCGGATGTCGATGGCGGAGACGATTGTCGATCAGCGATACCGAACGGACGAAGTCCGGGTGACCTGGAGATGATCGCCTTCTCGATTCGCTCGTTGGAAAGAGCGGACGCGGCCGGCGTGCAGGACCTCGCCAAGCGGCTCGACAAGTGGTTCAACGCGGAGGGGTTCGCCCAGATGAGCCGCGATCTCGAGACCCACGCGGGACTCGTGGCCCAAGCGGACGGCCGGATCCTCGGGTTCGTCACGTGGCGCGCCATCGACGCGGAGACCGCGAACCTCTCCTGGATGGGCGTCCTAGAGGAACGGCGCCGCTCCGGGATCGGGAGGGCGTTGCTCGCGGCGATGATGCCCCGGTTACGGGCGGAGGGATTCCTCACCCTCGAGGTGTCCACCGTCGCGGATTCCGTGGATTACGTCCCATACGCCGAGACACGGGCATTCTATCGAGCGATGGGCTTCGTCGATTTCCGGGTCGACCACGGCTTCTACGGGGACGCCTCGGACCCGTACGATCGTCTCGTGTTGCGGCGGGACGTGACGACGGGAACGGAGGGCAGGACCGGTGGCGCCTGACGCGGACGAGCCGATCCGGTGGCGGCTCCATCTGGCCTCCCTGCCGGAGAAGGTCTACGAACTCCTGTCGACCGACGCAGGTCGGGCGCGCTTCTGGGCCGAGGACGCCCGGGGGGAGGGCGGGTTCGTCTCACTCAACGAAGAGGGATGTTTATGTGTCCTCGCCGCGGTCACGTGAACCATGCAGGCCTTCGAAGTTGCGGATGTCCTAGAAGAGCGGAAGCGGCGGGCGGAGGCCTACCACGAGTTCCTGCGCGTCCCGTCCGTGAGCTGTGGAATCTACCACCTCGCTGCGGGTTCGAACGACCCGCAGAAGCCGCACACGGAGGACGAAGTGTATTACGTCCTGGAGGGGGAAGCGACGATTCACGTGGACTCGGACGACCGCCCAGTGCGACCGGGGTCCGTGGTCTTCGTCGAAACGGGCGTCGAACATCGCTTCCATTCGATTGAAAAGGATCTGACCGTCCTCGTGGTCTTCGCACCTGCCCGAGGATCTCGGCGCTGAAGGCCGACGAGCCGACCTAGGCCGCACTCCGTTGCCATAGATGTGTCCGCTCTCGGCGAGGATGTTTCGTTCAACGCACTTTACACGCTGAGGGAGAGCACGAGGGCCGATGGGAGGCGTGGTACCTCCCTGACCGCCCGAAGGAAGCTGGATAACCGTGGGCCCCTATCTGCCTCTGGATCTTTCCCATTCGCCAGCTCGGCGGAAACGACTTGAGCCCGCGAAGTCCTGCGGGGCGCGTGGGGTTGACCGCGAAAGAGCTTGCGCCGGAGACTTGGCCGGACTACGAGGCCCTCTTCGGGAAGTACGACGGCGTCCGCGGAGGATGCTGGTGCGCGTTCTACCACGTCTCCTCGAAGGAGTTCAACGGGATGACCCGAGCCCAGAGGAATGATCTCAAGCAGCGACTCGTTCTGAAGGGTCTCGCACACGGAATCCTCGTATACGACGCGGACACGCCAATCGGGTGGATGCCAGTTCGGACCTCCGCCAGCATCGGGTGGTCCCGCGCGGCCGCGCGCAGGACGTCGGACACGAACGGCAGCCCGAGGCGCGCGCGCACATCGCCCGGCACCGTGACGCAGATCAGCCCGCCCGCGTCCTCGCTGACGATCGCCGTGGCGGGACGGATCTGAACCTGACGGAGACCGGCGTTCCGGCGAAATGGCGGGAGGAGAACCGGGCGGGTTGGGTATCCGTGCTCATGGCCCTGAAGGCGGCGGTCGACTTCGACGTGGACGTGAGGAGTCACGACCCGCAGCGGACGTGGGACCAGGGCTTCGTCGACAACTGAGGGCTAGGCGCGTTTCGCGATCGCCTCGACGCCCACACCCTGGTCGAACGGATGGCCCATCGAAGCGAGGGTCGCCTCGATCGCGCGGAAGCCGGCCTCGAGGTCCTCGAAGGAGCAGATGCCCATGTGGCCGATCCGGAAGATCTTCCCCTTGAGGTGGCCCTGGCCGCCCGCGAGGATCGTGCGGTGCTCCTCCCGAAGGGCTTTCCGGAACTTCGTGTCGTCGACGCCGATTGGATACCGGATCGCCGTCACCGTGTTCGAGGCGTACGCGGGATCCGGGAAGGGCTTCAGGTCGAGCGCATCGGCGGCCGCCCGCGCGGCCTCGGCGAGGCGTCGGGTGCGCGCGATGCGCGTGTCGAGGCCTTCCTCCTTCAGCATACGGAGGGCCTCGCGGAACGCGAGAACGAGCGGGACCGCAGGCGTGTAGGGGGTGTCCTGCTTCGCAAGGGCGTCGATGTGCGCCCTCAGGTTCGTATAGAACGAGGTCTCCCCATGGAGGGACTCGTACGCCCGCTCCGAGACCGCGACCGCGCTCAGCCCTGCCGGCGCGGCGAGGCACTTCTGGGAGCCCATCACGAGGGCGTCGATGCCCCACGCCTCCATGCGGCACTCGAGCCCCGCCACGGCCGTGATGCCGTCGACGATCAGGAGGGCGTCATGGTCCCTCACGACCTTTGCAATCTCCGCGATCGGGTTCGTGAGGCCCGTGGACGTCTCGTTCCAGCACAGGGTGACCGCCTTGTACTCCTCGGCGCGGAGCGCCGCCTCGACCCGCGCGGGGTCGACATGCGTGCCCCATTCGAACGTCAGGGCCGTCGGCGTGGCGAAGACCCGGCACAGATCGTGGAACCGCTCGCTGAACTTCCCGTTCACGAGGTTCAGCACCTTGTCCCCCTTGCGGAGGAGTCCGCTCACGGCGGACTCGAGCCCCGCCGTGCCGGACCCGGAGAGGATCGCGACCTCGCCCTTCGTGCCGAACATGTACTTCGTGAGATCGAGGACCTCCGCGAGGACTGCCTTGAACTCGGGCCCGCGATGGTTCATTGCAGGCGCCGTCATCGCCTTGAGGACCCGAGGATGCATCTTCACGGGGCCAGGCAGTAAGAAAACGTCAGCAGGCCGATTCGCCATCGATTCGCACGAAGGGCAAGAAGGGCATAAACGATTCGTCGATGCGATTCGACTCGAGGTCCGCCCGCGACGGAACCGGATTGCCCAGAGGCACGGTTCCACACGAAGCGGACTTCCTTCTCATGAGAATTTTCGAAGAACCATTATATACCTCGTAACTGTTCCGCCCGACAAGCGTCCGTCAAACGGGGTCTGTTTGACTCACGCGGTCGGTCGATGCGATGCGGGATGCGGACACGGAGAAAATCACATTGCGGTTGCCTGCGCGGTACCTGAAGGCGCTCGACTTCCTCGTGGAGGTCGACGACTTCCCGAGCCGCTCCGAGGCGGTGCGCGCGGCGATCCGCGACTTCGTGTACGCTCGTGTGGAGCTCGTCACGGACAAGCTCAAGAAGATTAAGGACGCGGAGCGCACCCTCGCGGAGGCGGACGCGTTCAAGCGAGACTACATGCAGAAGTAAAAAGGGAACGAAGGGACGGGATGCCGCCGAAGGGGTAAGCGGGGCCGTCAAGGATTCGTCACGATTACCTCCCCCCCAACTGGGTGGCCGCGAAAGCCACCCACTTTTCTTTCCGTGTGGCGGAGGCGCACGCCTCCGTAGGCCACATCCGAGCGGTCGTGTCAACCGGGTCGGATATCGCGCAGGATTTTGTCAAGCGAATCTGAATCGATACTTGATAGCGGTAGCCGTCTCGACACGTATTACTGCGTCGGCACACACCGTTGTCGACCATGGCGACGGTCACCGGCACCTGGTTTCGTCAGGACTACGTCCCCGAACTCCCGAAGCGGCTCAAGCGGTTCCTCTGGCTCTCGAGCGGCGTGTTCAGCGCGGGCGCGCTCGCGGTCGCATTTGTCGGGTATTACTTCGTCGGCGCGTTCCAAGAAAGCGCGACAGACTTCCTCGCGTCCGTCGTGTACGCGGGCATTTTCTGGATCTCGAACACCCTCAAGTTCGGGGCCGCGTCCCTGTGAACCGTGATACTCAGCGGCGATAACCGGCGCGCCATCTAGATGGACCGGGCCCCGTCTCCTCGAGGCCCGATGGCGACCGTCACCGAGCAAGTCACCCTCGAGCCCCCGGAGACCGTCGAGGTTGTGGTCGAAGTCCCGGATCTCAACTTCTTCGGTCGCGTGCGCAAGTTCCTCTGGCTCTCGAGCGGCATGTTCAGTGCGGCGTCCTTCGCGATCCCGTTCATCGGCTACATGGGCTACGGATCCACGCAGGTCGCGTCGACGAACTTCCTCGCCGCGATCGTGAGCGCGTGCCTCTTCGGACTCGCGTCCCTCCTGCACTTTGGTCCGGAGACCGCGTGAGGCACGTCCCGGCCGAAGACGGCGGACGAAGAACGTTTATTACCGCTCGCCTCCATCGCCGCGGTCGTGGAGCGGGAGGTATGGGCCCGCGCGGGGATGGTCCTCTCGGTCCTCGCCCTCGCCGCGCTCATCTTCGTCACGCCAGACATCCTGGGCCGACCCTCCCCGGAGCTCGCGTCCCTGCCGCTGCTGATCATCGGGATGACGCGGAACGAATCCGCATTCATCGTGAATGTCGGCCCGGCCGTGCAGGCGTACCGATACGATCGCGTGCGGCTCGACCTGAATGGCACGGATCCGGCCATGAACCGGAGCCTCAATCAGACCGACTCGTACGGCCTCGACGCCCGCGTGCCCGTGGATGGGACGCTGAACGTCCATGTGTTCCTCGTGGACCAATTGGGGAATTACTTCGAGTACAACGTGAGCGGCCGCGTGGAGAAGGACGCGGACGACCGCACCGTGATGGTTTTCTGGTTCCCCTATGAGAAGGACATGACCCAGGAGTTTCGCCGCGTCCCGCCGGATGACTTCCGCTGGGTGATTCCGCGGAGGGGCACGCTCCCATGAGACTGACCCGGTGGACCCTCCTGTGGCTACTCATCGTCGGCGTCCTCGTCGCGGTGGAGATCGGCATCGTTACGGGGCGGATCACGCCCGGCGACCTCATCGGCTCGTTCCTGACGGTCCTCGTCGCCCTCATGGTGATCTCCGTCCTCTCGATCATCGGCGCCGTTTTCGTCGGCATGTTCGTGTCCCACCGCATCCTGTCGACGAAGGGCTTCACCCCGTTCGAGCAGGAGATGCTGAGAATGCGCCAGGAGATCCGCGAGCTCTCGGAGCGAGTCGAGCAGATCGCGACGAAGCTCGGTGTGACCCTCGGGAACCGCAAGAAGGGGTCCTAGGCAAGTCGCTCCGGGCACCCGGCGCGGCGGGAACAGTGGACGCACTTCCCCGGCCGCGAGTGGTTCCGGTGGGCCTCCCCCTTCTTGATTGCGGCGCGCATGTCCGCGAGTTTCTGTATGATCAGCTTTTTCTGGTCCTCGTTGTACTCGATCTCGTAGCTCACGTCCCCGTAGCGGATGATCCCGTACGGCGGCGCCGTCCCGTACTCCTCCTCGAGGAGGACGCAGTACGCGACAACCTGGAGGATGTGCGAGAACAGGGGCCCTCGCGGCACCCGGCCGGTCTTGATTTCCACGGGGATGTGGTGCTCCCCGTCCATCACGACCGCATCGGGCCGGCCGGACAGGCCGTGCTTCTTCGAGACGAACAGCTTCGGCTTCTCCGCCGTCGAGTCGATGTACACGAGGTCCCCCTTCACGTGGTACTTCTCCCGCGTCGTGCGCGCGACGTCGAGCGCGCGCATCGAGCGGTACAGGAAGAACGAGGCGCCGACGAGCCACGCGAGGGCGATCGCCTCGAAGCCCTGCGCGAGGGCGTCGTTCTGCACCCCCTGCAGGGAGACGGCGGCGGTCGCGATCACCGCGGCGGCCATCGCGAACATCAGGAGGACCCGCTCCGACAGGAGCTTCTCCGCCGGCGTCGCGAGGGTCTCCGCACGATACAGGAAGAACACGGCCGCGAGCAACCAGATGAGCGCGATGGCCCCCAGGGTCGGCGCGGTCTGCGGCCCGGGGGCGGACAGGAAGCGCACGCCCAGGATCGCGACGATTGACGCGGCAATCGCGAAGTACAGGACGCCGACCTCCGCCTCACGGGCGCGGGCCTCGTGGACCTCAATCCCCTTCAGGTCCGCCGTCGCGGCCTCGTGCTTCCGTTCCCCCTCCGCGAGTTCGGGGCCTTCCTCCGGTGCCAGGTCGCGACTCAGCCACCAGCTCAGCGGGCAGTAGCCGAACTTCTCGAGGTCTCCGGCGGAGATCAGCTCGGGTGGGGCCACGCCTCTCCACCCTCGATCCGGGCTTTATGCCTTTTCGCTCCACTCTCAATTTCCGCAGGGAGGCCGCGGACGCGATCCCCACGAAGGCGTAGAGCAGGAGGAGGACCGCCGGGTCATCGATGAATCCCGCCATGGACGCGCTCGCATCGCCCCAGTCCTCCCGGAAGGCCGCCTCGAACGCGGCCGTGAGTGCGGGGTCCTCGAGGATCACCCCGACCTCTCGGTTCTCCGTCGCGGAAGTCTGCCCCCAGTTCATGCTCGAGACGAAGGCGATGCGCCCGTCAACGACGAGCCCCTTGTTGTGGAGCCGCTCGATCCGGCCGGCCGGTTCGAGCAGGCGCGCCTCGAGGTCCACGCCAAGGTCCCGGGCGCGTCGATTGATCGCCGCCGCCCGTTCGTCGTTCCCCTCCGCCTCGTCCGGCGTGGACCACCAGCTCCCATCCAGGAGGATGCGAACGCTCACGCCGCGCAACGCCGCGTCGAAGGCGGCCTCGAGGAACGGGTTCGGTCCTCGGTCCCATTCCGTGTCGATGTAGAGGGCTTGGATCCACACGCGCTCCCGCGCCGCGCCTAGGACGTCCAGCAGGCCCCTTGGATCTAGGGACATATCGGGCCCCACGAGGAGCCGGACCACCCGATGGATCCCGGATGGGAGGGGCCTCCATGGCGCAATCGGGGGCGGAGGTGCCAAGGGCGCGGGCGGTTCGTCGGCGGGTCGGGAATCCCGGCGCCGCGGATCGAAGTCCAGATCGAAGACAGAACGAAGGGACCTCGCGACGACCGGGTCCTCGATGACCACGGACCACCCGCGATTCCCCGGGCCCCCGTCGGGGGGAAATCCCGCCTCTCCGAAGTTCTCGGATCCGATCCACGCGGCGGCATCGTCCACGATGGCGTATTTCGCATGGAGGTACCGATACCGCTTCACGAGATCCTCCCCGCCCGCGAGGAACCGGACCCCGGCGCCGGCGGCCTGGAGGGCGCCGACCAGCTGCCGTTCCTCCGGCTCGATCCCGCCGACGGGCGCTCCCTCCAGCAGGATTCGGACCGCGACCCCTCGCCCTGCGGCATCCGCGAGGACGGCCGCGATCCGCTCGCTCGTGAGCGTGTACACGCCGACCTCGATCGACGCGGACGCGGAGGAGAGGAAGGCCAGGAGCGGCCCCTGTCCGAGGTCCGGCGACACGACCGCCGTCGCGGGGCCATCCGATCCGATGCTCTCGATGTCGAGTTCCGACTGTCCCAGGCGATAGGTGCGCTGACCATCCCAGTCCGCCGCGTCGCCCATGTCGACGAGGAATCCCGACGAATCTCTCGCCCGAACCGCGAGCTCGCCACGGCCAGTTCCCCGAGCCGCCGGGCCTTCCCAGCCCGGCCCGGAATACAAGGAATCTCCGTATGCGAGGGCATCGACAACCTCGCCCTGTCCGTCCACCAGGAGGACCTCGTCCCCTGCGTCCGCGAGGCGGAGGACCCCGCCCTCCATCCGTCGCGCGTCCCCGCGCTCCCACGTGAAGTCCGCAGGCGCGAGGACGTCCTCTGCATAGCTCGTCGAGTTCCGCGTCACGACGATCCGGCCGCCGGGGGGCACGACGACGTCGAGCGGGAACGAGACGTTCCCTTCGCCGTCGGAGAGGGACCACCCGCTCAGGTCGACCGTAGCCGCGTGGACGTTCTCCAGTTCGACGAATTCGTCATCCCGGGCGGCACTCGCGTACACGCGCGAGATTAGGACCTCGGCCCGGTCTTCCGTCCCCGAAAAAGACGCGGCGGCGGACGGAGGGGGAGTGCCGAGGGCATCGGGTCCGCCGGCCGCATGGAGGAGGGGGGCGGACGCGAGCAGCCATCCGAGGAGGATTGTCGCGGTCGGCCCCACGGTCCGCACGACGGGTGACGGGCCTCGGGGCCGGATAAGCGGCCCGCGTACACGCACGCTACCTCTTGACCGCGCAACGGTCCAGCCCAGTGCCGACCCGTGCCCGTAACGGTCGGATCTAGACGTGTTGGCGCCGGAGCCGCGCGAGCTTCTGTTCCGTCATGCGGTCGATGAGCCCTTCGCCGAAGAACACGGAGATGAAGTGCGCCGCGACGCCGATTCCCCATGCGGTCATGGGGAACACGAACCACGGGAACGAGTTTCAACCGGTCGCGAAAAACCAGATCCCCGCGAAGAACAGGTTCATGACGTCATAGATGCCAAAGTGCGTGTAGAACCCGACCTTGTCCTGCGTCCGCTTCAACGCCTTCGCACGCAAGTCCTCTTCGCTCATCATGGATCCACGCCCCGACGGGCACCTGAGGAGGCCCGATTCAACCGATTGGTCCCTATTGTCACGGCAGTCCGGGCGTCATCGGCGGTCCCGCCGCGGACGGGCCCCCGTCGGGAGGCCTTTCACGAGGTCGCGGAGCGCCTTCTCAGGGTCCTTCGCCTTCACGACCCCGGTCGCGAGCAGCACGCCAACGGTGCCGAGCTCCAGGGCCTTCGCGACGTCCTTCCGGTCCTTCACCCCGGCGCCGCAGAGGACCCTCACGGCCGGGTTCGCGGCCCGGATGCGGTCCACGGCCGCGGAGACCACGTCGGGCTTCGCAGTCGTCACGCTGACGTCGCCGCCGATCAGCTCGGGCGGCTCGATTGCGATGTAGTCCGGCGAGAGCTTCGCGAGGGTCTCCGCCTCTGCGAGGTCGTCCGCGCAGCCGATCACCTCGAGGCCGAGAGCGCGACAGCGGGGGATGACCTTCGCCATTTCCTCCCAGGCCACCTTTCGCTCGCTGTGGTTGATGAGCGTGCCCGCCGCGCCTGCCTCCAGAAGGGCCTCCGGCGGCACCCAGCCCGTCGTCTGGCCGGCGTCGACTGCGTCCACATGCTGTCCGAAGACGGGGAGGTGCACGATCCTCGCGACGTGCGCGACGTCCGCCGTCGGCGGGGCGATCACGATCGACGCGCCCGTTTCCTGAGCGATCTTGTCGCAGGCCTTCGCGAGGTCCCAGCCCTTCCTCCCGAGGATCTCCGGGTACGTCTTGAAATTCAAGACGATCGCGGGGAGCCGCATCTGTGTCGGCAAGGCGCACGGCGCAGAAATAGGCTTGGGGGCTTCAGGGCGGATCTCGCTCTCCCGGACGTCCCCCCTACGTCATATCCGCCAGGGAGGGCTGTTTCGTCCCGATGGGGAGGCGCCGGGACGACGTGGAAGCGGACTTCAGCTATGCGGGCCACGTGATCGGCTGGGCGACGATCGTCATGGTCATCGTGAATTTCCGCCGCTACCAGGCGCTGGACTACTCCGTGCCGCCGGGGGTACCGCCGGAGGTCATCCTGCGGGACGTCGTCGTGATGATCGCCATCGTCCTGGCGGTCGCAATCGTGCTCGGCGCATACGACCGCTGGATGAAGTCGTCACGCGCCTACCGCGCGCTCTCCCACTCGCCCTTATGCTTCTCCATGAGCTCGGGCATCGTCGTGTACTCCATCTCGTCCATCGGGAGCCGGTAGGGCTCGAACGGCCCGTGGCGACGCATGTAGTCGGCGATCTGAAAGCGGAGTCCTGTCGAAGCCCTCAGATTTCTACTTCCACTCCCAGAGCTTGAGGTGCGTGTTCCCGTTCTCATCGCATTCGTATTCGTACACCGTCGGCGCCTTCAGGAGACGCGCCAACTTCGGGGAAGCGTTCTGGAAGTACAAGGCCCCCCGCCAGCTCGTTACATTGCCGTGCCCAGTCTGCCACCCGAGGCCTTGACTCTTCCACTTGACGAATTCCCCCTCCTTCGTGGTCAACGTTCCCTGGCCTTCGCCCCAAAGCGTTCCGTCGGGCCTTGGGACGGCCCTGAACGTCACCCAGTTCGTTACTTCCATTCCCAAGATCTTCCCGTTTTCCTGCCCAGAAACCTCGGCGATGCCGTGCTCGTCGACCACCCCCGCCGGGCCCACCTTTCCATGGACCTCGCAGATCATCTCGCCCAGCATGTCGTCGACCCCTCGCTCCCGTGAACAAAGTGGAAGGCTTAAGCGTTTTCTGCGGTCCGATCTCCTTGCGCCTGCGGTTCGACGCGCGGGTCATTCCTCAGCCCGATCGACGCAACGTGAGCGCGCGGGGCCCCGAGCCGGCTAGCGCACGCTCTCCCACTTGCCCTTATGCTTCTCCATGAGCTCGGGCATCGTCGTGTAATTCATGTCATCCATCGGAAGGCGGTGCGGTTCGAACCGACCTGTTCTCCCCCGATTCGCCGCCGCAAAGGTCAATATGGCACCGCCCATTTGCGATTCCTCGGGTGGCACGAGTGCGGATTTCGATCGGCAAGCTCCGCGGCCTCCAGCAGATTTCGGACGACACGGGCCGCTTTACGATGATCGCGATGGACCAACGGGGGAGCCTCCAGAAGATGCTCCATCCGGAGAACCCGACGGCCGCGACATACGCGGAGATGGAGGCGGTCAAGCTCGGCGTCACGCAAGCCCTCGCCCCCTTCGCGAGCGGCTATCTCCTCGACCCGGAGTACGGCGTGGGCCCCGCGATCAACCGGTTCGTCCTCCCGGGCCGGACGGGTCTGCTCGTTTCCCTGGAGACCTCCGGATATGAGAAGAAGGGAAACTGGCGGCTCACGACACTCCTCGAAGGGTGGAACGTGGAGAAGGTGAAGCGACTCGGCGCAAGTGCGGCGAAGCTCCTGATCTTCTTCAATCCCGATGCCCCGCGCGAGATCGTGGACCACCAGATGAAAATCGTCCGGTCCGTCGCGGAAGAGTGCCGTCGGCTCGACCTCGCGTTCGTGTGCGAGCCGATGTCCTATCCGGTCGATGAAAGTGAGGACGAGTTCGCGCACCACAAGGCAGACACGATCATCCGCACCGCGGAGGCCCTCACTCCTCTCGGGCTCGACGTGCTGAAGGCAGAGTTCCCCGGGGACCCGAAGGTGACCCCGAACGTTGAGGAACTCCGGAAGAACTGCGAGCGCCTGAGCGATTCGACAAAGGTGCCTTGGGTCGTGCTGAGCGCGGGGGCGGACTTCGACGTCTTCCGGGGGCTCGTCGAGCTCGCGTGCCAAGGCGGGGCATCCGGGTTCCTCGCTGGCCGGGCGATTTGGAAGGACGCGTTCCGGGAGAAGACCCTCGAGACGCAGCTGGAGTACGTTCGGACCCAGGGAGTGAGGAATTTCCAGGCCCTCGCGGACCTCGCCCACCGGTACGCGCCCCCTTGGTGGGATTTCTACGGAGGGAAGGAAAAGCTCCAGGACCACTTCGAGGGATGGTACGTCGCATACTGAGAGGGAACGTCCGACGGACGTCACGCTTGCGGAACACGCGGGGAAGGTCGACCCCGATCTCGGCCTCCTGTTCTCCCGGTTCGCAGAGCTCGCGAGCCGGATTCGTCGGGAGTTACCATTCCGGAGGAATCCCGCCGCGACCCGGAACGTGTATGGGGAGCAGCAGCTCGAGCTCGACGTCTGGATGAACGACCTGTTCGTGAACGCCCTCCGCGAATCGAGGCTCGTCCGCCAGGTCGCCTCGGAGGAGATGGGGGAGGTGAAGAGTGTGGGCCGCGGGCGATTCTCGGTCGTCCTCGACCCCCTCGACGGCTCGTCGAACGTGAAGAGCAACAACACCTTCGGGACGATTCTTGGGATTTTCGATGGGAAAGCCCTCCCGGCCCGGGGCTCAGACCTGTTCGCCGCGGGCTATCTGATCTACGGCCCTGCCACGACCTTTGTCTACGCCACCCGGACCCGTGTTCACGAGTTCGTCGAGGGTAGAGGCGGCCGCTCCGAGGAGTTCTTCCTCATCGAAGAAGGCCTCCGACTCCCGCCGGAGGGGAAACTGTACGGGGTCGGCGGACACCGGGACAAGTGGATCCCCGCGGTGAAAGCGTTCGTAGGGGAGCTCGAACGGGAGCTGATGAACCTCCGCTACGGCGGATCCTTCGTCGGGGACTTCAATCAGATCCTCCACTACGGTGGCTTCTTCGCCTATCCTGCGCAGGTCGACAAGCCGGCGGGGAAGTACCGGCTTCACTTCGAGTCGAACCCGATCTCGTTCATCGTGGAGGCCGCGGGCGGGGCGGGGACAACGGGGACCGAGCGGATCCTCGACGTCGCACCGACGGCGATTGACCAGACCGTCCCCACCTACGTCGGGAATCGGGACCTCGTCGAGCGGTTTCGTTCTCGGTTCTGAGGGCGGCCTGTGGAGGTCGCGGACGCCCGTCGGCGGAACGTCGCAAACAGCGCGTTCGGCGGCGGCTTGACGTTCCCGTGGAAGACCGTCTCGACGACGGACCGGATCTCGAACGGCCCGCGGAAGTATCCCCGCAGCACCGGTTCCGCGATCCGGTGCGGCCCCCACGTGCCCGGCTCCTTGTCGGAGAAGCATTTCAGGAAGAGCCACCCGCTCGGGCGGAGCACGCGGTGCACGGTCCGGACGTAGACGGGCCGCTTGTCCGCCGGCAGCACGTGGAACACGCCCCGGTCCACGATCGCATCGACCAGGGCCGGCGCGAGTTTCGACTTGAGGACGTTGTCCACGAGGAACGTGATCGAGAGCCCGGCCCCCTTCGCGGAGGCTCTCGCCTTCTTGATTGCGCTCGGCGAGATGTCGGTCGCGACCACGTCGAAGCCGCGCTTCGCGAGGTTCATCGCTTGGGTCGCGGGGCCCGTCCCGAGGTCGAGAACGCGACTGCCCCGGAGGCGGTGCGCTTTGAGGGCGCGCTCGATGTCCGCGTCCAGGCCGGGGGTGTACCAGGGGAGCGTCGCGACGTCGGACGTCGCATAGAGTTTCTCCCAGTCGCCTGTCGGCCCCGTCGCCCCCGGCGGCCCCACCATGCGGCGGGCAGCACGGGCGTGGCTTAAGGCGCTTTGCCTGCGAGGCCGTGCCGCATCGTGCGTCGTGCCCTCGTTATGGGATCCGCCCCATCCCGGCGGCGCATCGCCTCGAATCCCATCGACCCACGCGCGAGCCCTAGAAGAGGCCCTTGATCCGCCCTTCGTCGTCGATGTCCATGCCCAGGGCCGCGGGGTCCTCCCCGAGGCCGGGCATCCGCATGATGTCCCCCGCGATGACGACCAGGAACCCCGCGCCCGCGGACGGCCGGATCCCCCGCACCTCGAGCGTCCACCCGCTCGGAGCGCCGCGCGCCCGCTCGTCGTCGCTCAGGGAGAGTTGTGTCTTCGCGATGCACACCGGGAGGCGATCGAGGCCCGCCTTCTTCAGGCGATCGAGGTCGTCCAGCGCGGCGGCATCGTACTTCACGTCCGCGGCGCCGTAGATCGACGTCGCGACCTTCACGACCTTCTCTTCGAACGGGTCCTCGTCCTTGTAGACGAATCGCATCGTGTGCGTGGAGGCGTTCGTCGCATCGAGCACGAGGCGGGCGAGCTCCTCCCCGCCGGCGCCGCCGTCCTCATGGAACGTGTGCGGGGCCGCGCGCACGCCGAGGTCCTGGCAATGCTCGACGACCGCGTCCACCTCCCGATTCGAGTCCGAGACGAAGCGGTTCACCGCGACGACGGGCGTCATGCCGAGCGTCTGGAGGATCCGGATATGCGCGTCCAGGTTCGGGAAGCCCGCCCTGAGCGTCTTGACGTTCTCGATGGCGAAGTCCTTCCTCTTCGCGCCGCCGTGATGCTTGAGCGCGCGGACGCTCGCCACGAGGACCGCCGCGTCCGGGCGCAGCCCGCTCTGGCGGCACACAAGGTCCACGAACTTCTCGCCACCCAGATCGGACCCGAAGCCCGCCTCTGTGACGACGACGTCCCCGAGGCCCAGGGCCAGGCGGTCCGCGAGGACCGTGCTGTGCCCGTGCGCGATGTTCCCGAACGGCCCGCCATGGACGAACGCCGGCGTGCCCTCCAGGGTCTGGACGAGGTTCGGCATGAGGGCGTCCTTCAGGAGGATCGTCGCGGCCCCGTGGATGTACAGGTCCCCCGCGGTCACGGGCATCTCCCGGTGGTCGTACGCGACGACGATTCGTGCGATGCGCTCCTTGAGGTCCCCGATGCCCTCCGTGAGACAGAGGATCGCCATGGCCTCGGTGGCCGCGGTGATGATGAAGCCGTCCTCGCGAGGCACGCCGTGCCTCGGACCACCGAGCCCGGTGACGATGTTCCGCAGCTGGCGGTCGTTCATGTCGAGGCATCGCGGAAGCAGGACGCGAGTCGGGTCGATGTCCAGTTCGTTCCCGTGGAACAGGTGCGCGTCGAGCACCGCGGCCATGAGGTTGTTCGCCGCCGTGATCGCGTGGATGTCCCCCGTGAAATGGAGGTTGATCTGCTCCATCGGGAGGACCTGCGCGCGCCCGCCGCCCGTGGCCCCGCCCTTCGTGCCGAAGACCGGCCCGAGGGACGGCTCCCGCACCGCGACAATCCCCTTCGTCCCGATGCGGTTCAAGGCCTCGCCCAGGCCCACAGACGTGAGTGTCTTCCCCTCCCCGTACCGCGTGGGCGTCGTGCCCGTCACCAGGACGAGCTTCCCCTGGCGAGCCTTCTTCGCACGCTCGACCGCCGCAAGGCGGACCTTCGCGATGTGGTCCCCCTGGAGGAAGAGGTCCTCCGGCCCGAGGCCCAGATCGGCGGCGACGTCGACGACGGGACGCATGCGCACGCTGTGGGCAATCTCGATGTCGGCCGTCATCGGAGGGTTGCACCGGGAGCGCCGGAGAAGGCATAAATGTGCGGGCGATTCAGCGCGCGCGAATCTCGACGCGATCAGCCGTCCGGTTCTGCGTCACGATGGACGATCACCCGCTTCAGGAGAGGCGGCGCGACGAGTGTCGTGACGATCACCATCACGAGGAGCGCGCTGTACAGTCCCGCGGAGATCACGCCGAGCGTGAGTCCGAAGCCCGCGAAGATGATGCCGACCTCGCCGCGCGGGACCATGCCGGCCCCGATCGCCGTCCGATTCAGGCTGCGCTCCCGGAGGACGTAGCCCGTCACGGCCTTCGAGGCGAACGCAATTGCGGTGAGGGCACCTGCCGCCACGAGGACGTCCACATCGACGAACTGCCGCACGTCCACGAGGGAGCCCATGAGGACAAAGAACACCGGGACGAGGACATCCGCGAGGGGCTTTACGTCGCGTTCGATTGGCTCGACGTCCTCCACCTCGGCGAAGATGAGGCCCGCGGCGAACCCTCCGATGATCGTCGCGAGGCCTATTGCTGCGGCAGCCCACGCTAGGGCGAGCGCGAGGGCGAAGGCGAGGACGAGCAGCACGCCGCGAACGCGCATCCTCCGAACGAACGGGACGAGGAGGCGCGCGCCACGCGCGCCGACGAAAATCGACCCAATGACGAAGACGACCGCCAGCACGACGGTCGTCGCGATCGCCACGAGGGAGATCGTCCCGACCGCGGCGAGGGTGACGAGAATCGAGAGGAGGATCAGCCCGACCACATCGTCGAAGATTGCGGCCGCGATCACGATTTGCCCCTCACGGGATTGGAGGCGTCCGAGGTCCGAGAGGACTCGCGCCGTGATCCCGATTGATGTGGCCGTGAGGGCCGCGCCGACGAAGAGCGCGACGAGGCCCTCCCCGACGAACAGGAGGGCGAACGCCCAGCCTCCGAGGAAGGGGAGGACGATTCCCGCGGTCGCCACAAGGGCTCCCGGCCGACCCGCCTCGCCCAGCTTCTCGACGTCCGACTCGAGGCCGACCTCGAAGAGGAGGACGATTGCACCGAGCTCCCCGAGGAACGCGAGGATTTCCGTCCGTGTCACGAATCCGAGCAGACTGGGCCCAAGGGCAATCCCAACGAGAAGCTCACCGAGGACCGCCGGTTGTCCGAGCCGCTCCGCGGCCTCGCCCGCGAGCTTCGCCCCCACGAGGATTGCCACGAGCTGCAGGAGCGGTTGAAGGAGTTCCGCCTCCGCGGCCATCGGGGACGGAAAACCCGTGCCGGCATATAATTCAGGGCGACCGGTTCAGCATCGGTGCGGTTCCCGTTTCGCTCATCCTCGCCGCGATTGTTGCGAATGTCGCGTTCGCGGAATGTCGACGCGCGGACCGATCCCGACAGTCCTCCTCGGATAGAATTAAGGGTTGGCGAACCCATCGCCCGCGCGCATCGGAGGGGTTCGGTGAAATTTGCCGCGTTCTTCGGACATCTGGGGCTCCTGTTCGGCTTCCTTGCGATTGTCCTGATGCTCTATCCGATGTACATCGCGCTCGACCCGCAGGCCACGTCCTCTAGCGCGCTCCTGTTCCCCCTTGTCCTCTGGTTCATCGGCCTCCTGTTCGTCCTTGGCGAGTACTACGAAATCAAGCACCCGGATTGAAGTGCGTCACTTCAGGAGCAGGGCCCCGCGAATTTCCTTGAGCCCCGCGACGCGTCCGAAGTCCATCAGGCCCTCCTTCTCGTCCA
>CAMTUI010000004.1:0-25161 GCA_947084985.1 Methanobacteriota archaeon
ATCGAGAAAGCCTTCGACGAACCCAAGGTCCGGGCGCGACGCGGAGTTGCCGAAAACCCCCGAAGTGCAACGGCCCCTCCATGGGAACGCTGAGGGGGAGATTCGAACTCCCGAGGGCCTTGCGGCCCACCAGATCTCAAGTCTGGCGCGTTTGACCGGGCTTCGCTACCTCAGCAATCTCGCCATCGCCGACGCTCGGAAATACCTTCTGCCAGTCCCGCTCACGGCGCACGGAGCGGTTCCACGTCGAGCTCGAAGGCCATCACAGGTTGGATCAGGCCATACGCATCGAGGATGCGCGGATGGACCTCGCCGAACCGGCCGACCTCCTTGCCCCGCACGGTCACCGAGGCCGCCCGGCCGGGGATGAAGTTCTCATCGCCAGCGGGTTCGACGTCGGCCGGACGACCGACGTCTCGCATCAGGCTCAGGACGAGGGACTTCGCCTCCGTGAACGACGCTTTGTAGTGCATCGCCGCACCGGCGATCCGCCGGACGTTGCGCGCATCGAGAATCGCATCCGCGATCTCGAAGACCCGCTGCGGCAGCTCGCGGTGCTTGTTCAATCGGAAGATGTTCAGCAGCGCGGGAAGCAGGGAGGATCGGAGCGTCGTGAGGTCCTCCGACACGGGGTTCTTGATCACGACGCGCGCGGGCGTCGCGAACCCATCCTCGGCGGAGGCCACGGTCAGGGACATCACTTCCTGGTAACCGTAGCCGACCATGAGGATGCGGAGGGTCTCGCAGAACTCGTTCGCCGGGAGCGGCTCTCCGATCGTCTGTCGCCCCGGGAGATTGCGAGGATAGCGGTCGTATCCCCACGCGATTGCGAGGTCCTCCGCAAGGTCGAACTCGTGGAGGATGTCGAGACGGTACGCGGGAGTCTGGACCGCGATTGATGATCCGTCCGCGCGCGCTTCGTGGCGCATTCGGCGGAGGAACTTGACCGCCTCGTCCGGCGCCAACGACAAGCCGAGCAACGCGTTCGCGCGCGCGAGATCGAGCCGATGCGCACGCGGGCTCAGGTCCGGCGTCTCGAGCACCCGATCCGCGTACGCCGTCCGGACCGTCTGGATCCGCCCCCCGCGCTCCGCGAGGGCCGTCGCGATGATCGCGAGGGATCCGCTCACCGCCTCGAGGTCCGTCCCGGTCACGTCGATGAACAGGTTCCTCGTGTCCGGCGTGAGCTGCGTGACGATCCCGTTGATGACGGGCGGGAAGCTCAGGACCGTGCCTCGGGCGTCCACGATGATCGGGAAGAAGGGCTTCTCGGCGACCAGGTGGGCATACTCCCGCCCCTTCTCGTGCCTCGTCAGGATGTCGAGGAGGTCCATCTCCTCGGCCCGGCCGAGCGGCGTGAATCGAATCGACTGCGGAAGGACCCCTTTGTACGTGAACGGCGGCGTTACCGTGTCGAGGTCGTGGATCCCGATCGCGACCTTGCGGCGCTTGCGCCCGACGGTCAGGTGCAATTTCTCCTGGAGGTCCACGAGCGACCGGAGGAGGCGGTCCTCGAGCTCTACGCCGCGAACGATCCCCCCGAGCGCGTACGGCCGGACGTCCGCGACGTTCGGGTCGACGACGAGGTCCACGCCGGACGTCTCGACGCGGTACGTCGGGAGGCCGAGCTCGAGTTCGAGATAGCCGCGGAGCCCGCGAGCGATCCCTTCGACTGAGTACAAGTCCGGCCGGTTCGGGAACACGTCGAACGTGAGGATGCCATCTTGGACGCCCTCGGGACCGGCCCCCATGAACGTAATCCGATCGACGAAGTCCTCGATGGACAGTTGCTTTCCGACGAGATCCACAAGGTCGTCGTATCGCAGGTCGACGTTCGTCAAGGAGGGTGCGGATGCCCGCCCGCTATTATAAGATTTCAGAGGCGGGAGAAGGAAGAAAGGGCGAGGAAAAGGGAGTGCGGGTTCAGTTGGCGCATCACGCCGATGCGGCGGCTGCGCCCTTCGCAACGGCGGCAACGGCCGCACCGATTCCGCCGCCTGCGGCTCCGCCCAGCAACGCGTCGCGCACGGCCGTGACGACCTCGAAACCGTGCGTGCTGGCCGGGATGTGCTGCAGAGCGACCGCGAGGCCGGGGATGTCCCCCTGCGTCACGGCGGACGCGGCTCCGACGGCCACAGCCCCGACGGCCGCGCCGATCGCCGCGGCGATCCCGATGGATATCAGGTTCGTCACCTCAAAAACCCCCTCTGTCTGGGGGAATAAGGCCTTTTTGGTACGGTCATCGAAGGCTATCGGGACTCGTAGACGACGAGCTCCTCCATCGACGGGCTCTCCGCGATCTTCTGCCCTTGGGGCGTGCTCCTGAACCGGAAATCTGCGGGCATCGACGCCGTCTTCACGAACGTCTTCGGCCCCGACTCCTCCTGGCGGAGGAGGTCGAGGCGCACGAGGTGGTCGAGTTCCTCCACGAGGGAGGCGGGCATCACGGTCTTGAAGTTCGCGAACAGATCGGTCTTCGACGCTCCCAGGGACCCTTTTCGTGAAACGAACGCTAGAATCGCGTGTCGGAGGAGGCGGGCCTGGTGCCGGCTGCGGTCTTCCGCAAGCTGTCCGTCGACGGCCCGATTGATGACTCCCGAGAAGACCGCCTCGACGCCCGAGCCGGTTGCCGCGCTCGTCATCACGGTCGAGACGAGTGGGAACGTCTCGCGCAGCCAGGCGGTCTCCTTCGGCCCAATCGCCATCGCGTCTGCGCGATCCACTTTGTTCAGCGCAATCGAGAAGGGGACGCCGTTCGTGACGAGGGAGACGGCGCGAACCCACTCCGGAATCGCGTAGAGGGTCTCCGGGCGTTGGACATCGCACACGGCGAGGACGCCCTCCGTGTCATAGAACATCGCTTGGCGGAACGCATCTCGGATCGAGTGCTCCCCCATCATGTCGAAGATTGCGACTCTGGCGAGAACGAGATCACCGCCGTCCACGGGAAGTTCGACGTCGAGGGGATACATCTGAGCGCCCAGGGTCCCGTGGTACGCCTCGCGAAACTCGTTCCGCACGTACCGCCGAATGAGGCTCGTCTTGCCGACACCTCGCTCTCCGACGACGCAGAGCTTGATCCTCGTGCGGTGCAGACGCACAGGCGGGCGGACTCCGCGGTCCGACGATAAAGTGGAGGGCCCAATTATCACCGGACAGAACCCACGGCAATCGGTTCCAAGAAGACTAGAGAAATCACAAATCAAGTAGTATCGCTCTGACGTTCTGACGGTAGCTTGAATACCTTGTAAGCGTTTCGTCAACCGTTGGACGAACTCGACGAGACGGACCGGGAAATCCTGGACCTCCTGATGGTCGACGCGTCGCGGAGCATCGCAGAGATCGCCCGAGAGCTCGACATGCCCCGCCCGACGGTCCAGTACCGCGTGCAGAAGATGCGAGAGCGGGGCGTCATCAAGTCGATTCGGGCGATCCCGGACTACGGGAAGCTCGGGAAGCCCGTCACCGCGTTCGTGCTCGTGAACTTCCTCCCGAACCCGGACGTCTCGCAGCGCGAGCTCGCGGAGAAGATCTCGAAGCTCGCGGGGGTTCACGAGGTCCACGTGATCTCGGGCGAATGGGACCTCATCCTGAAGGTCCGCGCCTCGTCGATGGAGGAGCTCGGACGAATGGTGATCGACCGGCTCCGCGGGATGAAGGGCGTGGGGCACACGGTCACGTGCGCGTCCTTCACCGCCGTGAAGGAGTGAGCAGGTACTTTCGCACACGCCGTGGGAAGAGTGATGGACCAACCCCGCATATACCTCTACTTAGAGGTATGAAACATGGAGATCGGGTGCGGGGCCCGGATCCGCGACTTCGGCGGTCGACGGTACGTGTACTCGTGGCACTACGAGCGAGAGAACGGGTGGTCCGTCCGCAAGGAGGAATACATCGGTCGAGTGGACTCACATCGCACACGAGAGGATCTCCTGCGGCGTATGACGTCGTACCACCGGAGGGCCGAGCAAGAGCTCGCGCGACGTAGGGCGGCCATCGAGCGGGTCTTGGCCACCGCGATACGTACCTCTGAGTAGAGGTACGCCGCACGAACCGGACGCGGCCCCTGTAGGTCTACGATTTCGTCCTCGTGATCTGCGCCTTCGCCCACAGTAGGCGGTTCAGGGCCTCCATCGCCGCGTCCACGCTCGTCGTCACGATATCGGGGCCGACCGCACGGCCCAGGGCGGACACGGGCGCAGGCTCCTCGTCCCCCAGGCGGACTGTGACCTGGCACAGGCTGTCGGACCCGCCTGTGATCGCCTCGAGACGGAACTCGTCGAGCGTGATCGCCTTCGACACCGCGGACCGGATCGCCTTGAGCGCCGCGTCGATCGGGCCCACGCCGGTCTCCGAGGCTCGACGCTTCTCCCCGTTCACGAGGAGCGTGATCGTGGACGTCGGGGTGAAGTGGAACCCGGTGATCGCCGTGAATTCCTCGAGCTTCACGAGCTTCTGCGTGTCGACGCCCTTTCCCTGCACATCGTACGCCAGGGCGAGGAGTTCCGCGTCATCGACCTGCTTCCCGTCCTCCGCGAGCCTCTTCACCCGCGACGTGACGGCCCGGAGCTGATCCTTCGTCAAGGAGAATCCGTACGCCTGGAGGCGGTTCTCCACGCTGTGCACGCCCGTGTGCTTCCCGACGACGATCTTCCGCTGATGCCCGACGAGGTCCGGGGTCAGGGGCTCGTACGTCGAAGCGCTCCCGAGGATCCCGTGCACGTGGATGCCAGACTCATGGGCGAACGCGTTGTCGCCGACGATCGCCTTGTTCGGCTGGACCGTGACACCCGTCAGGCGGGACACGAGCTTCGACGTATAGGTGAGCTTGCGCGTATCGACGTTCGTCCGGATGCCGTAGAACGCGTGGAGTCCCATGACGACCTCCTCGAGGCTCGCGTTCCCGGCCCGCTCCCCGATGCCGTTGACCGTCACATGCACCTGGTCGGCGCCCGCCTCCACGGCCGCGAGACTGTTCGCCGTTGCGAGGCCGAAGTCGTTGTGGCAATGCACGGCGATCGGGACGCGGGTCACGGCCCTAAGCTCGCGGATCAGGTCGCGCATCGCCGGAGGCGTGATGGACCCGACCGTGTCCGCGACGTCGATCCGGTCGACCTTCGCCTCCTGGACCTTCGAGTGGACCTGCTTCAGGAACGCGAGGTCCGTGCGCGTCGCGTCCTCGGACGAGAACTCGACGACGAGGCCGTGCGACTTCGCGTAGTCGATCGCCCAGACGGCCTTCTCGAGGACCTGATCCCGGGTCATCTTCAGCTTGTGCTGCAGATGGATGTCCGAAGTCGCGATGAACACGTGGATCTCGTCTACGTCCGCCTTGATCGACGTGTCGATGTCCGACTGCATGCACCGGTTCAGCGTGCAGATCTTCGCCCTCAGTCCGGCGTCGGCGACCGCCTTCACCGCCTCGAACTCCCCCTCCGAGTTCGCGGGGAATCCCGCTTCGATTGTGTCGACGCCGAGGTCGTCGAGGACCCGCGCGATCTGCAACTTGTCCGCCGTCGCGAGCGCCACGCCGGGCGTCTGCTCCCCGTCCCGGAGGGTCGTGTCGAAGATGCGGACCGTGCGGCCTTCCGTCGTCTTGCGGACAGACTCGTTGTACGGACTCACGAACACGTCGCGCTGGGATCGTTCCGATGGTTCCATGTACATCACCAAAATGCGGGCTCGAGGAGGACGGCCCGGCGGGATCCGAGGATCCGGCCTCCTCTAGCCCACGAGGAGAAGGCGCAATGAAAGCAGAAACGGGTTCCGGAATCGGGGCTGCATTGCGTCCACTCCTCCAAAGGATAACAGAGCGGACCCGCAAGCCCGAAAATGGACTTAAAGGTTATTGTCTGCCTTAGGATTCATCATTCTGCCAACGCTGCCCCCAGTCCGCACGTCGAAATCGACATCCCGACAGGGCGGGCGACGCAACGTTCAAGTAGGCCCGCGAAAATCCACGTGGGACGCGCGACGGGCGCGCGAGGCGCAGACGATGGACGACACCGCGACGCGACTTCGGACCGACGTGAGCGCGGGCTCCGCCGGATCCTTCGGACCTCTTGTCGCGCCGCGGCCGTTCCCCGAGCCTCGGGCCGGCGCGGACTCGATGTGATCGCCGCCTTCGCGGGGATCATGACGGGGTGCTGTACGCATGGACGGAGACAAGACCATCGGCATTGCGGGCGTGGGCAAGATGGGCGAAGCACTCGTGAGAGGACTCGTTGTCGGCCACGTCGTGCCGCCGTCGCGAATCGTCGTGAGCGACGCAGTCCCGCCCCGCGCGAAGGAGGTCGCCGCGAAGCATGGCGTGGGATTCGTCGAGACAACCGCCGCCTTGGCGGACCTAGCGGACGTGCTCGTGCTCGCGGCGAAGCCGAAGGACATGTCCGCGCTCGTCGACTCAATCGCTGGCCACGTGAAATCGAACGCGATCGTGATCACCCTGGCCGCCGGCGTTCGCACGGCCTTCGTCGAGCGCGTGCTGAAGGGCAAAGGCCACGTCGTGCGGATCATGCCGAACCTCGCCTGCGCGGTCGGGGAAGGAGCGACGGCCTTCGCTCTCGGCAAGACCGCGACGGAGCACGAGGCCCTGATCGTCGAGGAGATCTTCGGGGCGATCGGACGCGTGACGATGGTCGAGGAGCCGATGCTCGACGCGGTCACAGGCCTGAGCGGGAGCGGTCCCGGGTTCATCGCGGCGCTCGCGCATTCGATGATCGAGGGCGGCGTGCGATCCGGCCTGCCCCGGGAGGTCGCGTACAAGCTCGTGCTTCAGACGATGAAGGGGACCGCAGAACTCCTGCTGATCGACGGCCTGGAGCCCATGCAGCTCTTCCGGATGGTCGCCACGCCGAACGGGACGACGGAGGCCGGATGGGCTGTGATGGAACGACGGGGCGTGCCGCCGGCCATCAGCGACGGGATCGTCGCGGCCTCGAAACGCGCGGCCGAGCTCGCGGAAGAGGCCGCGAAGGCACACGGATGAGAGGATGGCTCGGCGGGCGAAGCTCCGGGTGGCCTACCAGGGGGAACGGGGGGCGTACAGCGAGGATGCGGTCTCCAAGGCGTTCGGCGACGACGCGGAACCGATCCCGTGCCTCGAGTTCCGCGACGCGTTCGAGGCCGTGGACACAGGGAGCGCGACGCACGCGGTCCTTCCGGTCGAGAACTCGATCGAGGGGACCGTCGCCCAGGTGAACGATCTCCTCCTGGAGCACGACCTCACGGTCACCGGGGAGATCATCCTCCCGGTGGACCACTGCCTAATCGGGAACCCGAAGTCCCGGATCGAGGACGTCCGCTCAGTGTACAGTCACCCGCAGGCCCTCGGCCAGTGCCGGCGATTCCTTGCCCGACATCCGACGTGGCGCCAAGTGCCGACGTACGACACCGCGGGGAGCGTGAGGATGATCAAGGAAAGAGGCCGGAAGGACGAGGCCGCCATCGCAAGCCGTCGGAGCGCGGCGGTCTACCGCATGAAGATCCTCGCGGAGTCCGTCCAGATGGACCACGAGAACTACACGCGGTTCTTCATCCTGGAGAAACATCCGCGGGCGGTCCGCGACGCGAACAAGACATCGATCGCGTTCATTGCGAAGAACGTCCCCGGAGCCCTCCACGCGTGTCTGGGCGAGTTCGCGCGGCGCGGGATCAATCTGACGAAGCTCGAGTCCCGCCCGCGACGCGCGCGACCATGGAACTACGTCTTCTACGCGGACTTCGAAGGCAGCATGGAGAAACCGGAATGCCGCGAGGCCGTGGGAGCCCTCGTCACGACCGCAGGGTTCGTGAAGGTCTTCGGATCGTACCGGCGGGCGGAAATCGCACGCAACAGATGAGAGTCTGTGGTCCCTGCTATTGAGACCTCCGCGGGGACCGGCCGACGAATGTCACACCCGGAAGACCGCGAAAAGCCGGATCTCCCGTCAGGTACCGAAGACGCTTCTTCTGTGCGAGAGATTACGAAATCGCGTCCACATAGGACAGGCTCCCCCCTGCTGAACGTTCCGCCGGACGGAATCGGGTTCGCCGAGACCACACCTCACTCGCACACCGCACCGACCGACGCGGATGAGACGAGTTTCGCGTACTTTGCGAGGGCACCACTGCGATACCTCGGCTCAGGGACCTTCCAGCTTTTCCGCCGGCGCCGGAGCTCGGACTCGAGGAGGTCCACGTCGAGACGTCGTCCGGGGACGTCCACATGAACGACATCCCCGTCCCGAAGGAGGGCAATCGGCCCGCCCTCCCACGCCTCGGGCGACACGTGACCCACCATGAGGCCGCGCGTCGCCCCGGAGAACCGCCCGTCCGTCGCGAGGGCCACATCCTCGCCGAGGCCCTGGCCCACAAGGGCCGCGGTCAGCGCGAGCATTTCCCGCATCCCGGGTCCGCCCTTGGGTCCTTCGTAGCGGACGATGACGACATCCCCCGCATGGATGCGTCCATCCTGTGCGTCCTGGAAAGCGGCATCTTCACCCTCGAACACCCGAGCGGGACCTTGATGGACGAGTCGCCGCACCCCGGCACTCTTCACGACGGCCCCGTCCGGCGCGAGGTTACCGCGAAGGATCGCGAGGCCGCCCGCAGGACTGATAGGGTCCTCGAACGTTCGAACGATGTTCCCCGGAATCCGCGTCCGGGCGCTCTCGAGGTTCTTCGACAGCGTCACTCCGGTGACGGTGAGTGCATCCCCGTGCAGCCTCCCGGCGTCGAGGAGACGTCGAAGCACGACCGGCACCCCGCCCGCGCGGTGCAAGTCCGCCATCACGTACGCGCCAGCCGGTTTCATGCTCACGATATGCGGGGTCTTCCTCGCGAGCCGATCAAAGTCGTCCAGCGTGAGTGAGACACCCGCCTCACGAGCGATGGCGAGGAGATGCAGGACCGCGTTCGTGGAGCCGCCCATCGCCGCGTCGAGGGTGATCGCGTTCTCGAAGGCTTCGAACGTCATGACGTCGCTGGGCCGGATGCCGAGCTCGAGAGCCTTCATCGCGGCTTCCCCGACGCGAACGGAGTGCTCTATCCGAAACGGGTCCACCGCCGGAATCGCTGCGTCACCGGGAAGAGCCATACCGAGTGCCTCCGCGCACGACGCCATCGTGTTCGCGGTGAAGAGGCCCGCGCACGTGCCGGCGCCGGGACACGCGGACCGCTCCAGCTCGTCGAGCTGCGCCGCCGTCATCCTGCCCGAGGCGAACGCCCCGACGGCCTCGAAGACGTCCTGAATCGTCACGTCGCGTCCCTCGAACCGGCCCGGTAGCATCGTGCCGCCGTACGTGAACACGGCTGGGACATTCAGGCGGGCCATCGCCATGAGGGAACCAGGGATCGTCTTGTCGCAGCCCGCGACGGTCACGAGCGCGTCGTATCCGTGGGCGTGCATCATGAGCTCGATCGAATCCGCGATCACCTCGCGGCTCACGAGGGAGGCGCGCATCCCCTCGTGGCCCATCGCGATTCCATCCGACACGGCAATCGTCATGAACTCCCGCGGGGTGCCGCCCGCCGCTCGGATGCCTTCCTTCACTTTGCGCCCGACGACGTCCAGGTTGATTTGACACGGCATGGCTTCGTTCCAGGTGTTCGCCACGCCGACGAGGGGCTTCGCGATGTCCTCATCCGTCAGGCCCATCGCCCGAAGATACGCTCGCGCGGGCGCGCGGTGTGGGCCATCCGTGACCACAGCGCTGCGGTGTTTCAGCTTAGCCTTCGCGTCGACCATGTCTCCTCCCGCATGCCTTGGGATTCACCTCGAGCGGATATGGATGTCGATGAGGTCACGGAGCATCGCCGCGGCGGTCTCCCGACCACCGGATCCCGGACCGACCAGCGTGACCGGGCCGAGGTGTTCCGTCGTGTACGTGACCGCATTCATCCGTCCGCGCACGCTCAGCGGATCGTTCTCCGGCAGCACCTCCGGCGAGACGGTCGCGCGGCTGCCGTCGTAGCGGGCGAGGAGCTTCACGACCTTGCCCTGTGCTGTGGCCTTCTCGACCTCGGTCCGCGTGACCCCGTCGATCCCCCGCACGTCGATGTCCGTCACGGACAGCCCTGCGTCCATCGTCCAATTCGCCAGGATCGCGAGCTTGATGCCCGAGTCGACCCCCTTCAGGTCGTACGTCGGGTCCGCTTCGGCGTAGCCGAGCTCCTGCGCCTCGCCGAGGGCCTCCTCCATATCAAGCCCCTCGGCCATCCGCGTGAGGACGTAGTTCGTCGTGCCGTTCAGGATCCCCGCAATCGATGTGATCCGATCCCCGCGCAACCCGAGCCGCGCGAGGTCGAGCATCGGCGTCCCGCCGCCGACCGTCCCGCTGAAGCGCAGGAATACGCCCCGCTCCTCCGCGAGCGCGCGGAGGTACGGCATCGCCAGCGCGATCGGCCCCTTGTTCGCCGTGACGACATGCCGTCCGGTCTTCAGTGCGCCGCGGATGTGGGACATCGCCGGCTCGCCGTCGAGGATGTTCGTGGGCGTCGCCTCGACGACGACGTCGGCATCGACTGTGTGGATGATCTCGAGCGCGCGGCGTCCCGGGCGGTACAAGGGCTGGAGGGCCGCAAGCCCGTCACTCGAACGTTTCGCCTCGAGGAGCGCATCCGGGGGGATCCCCGAGGACTGCACGACCGCACCGCTCGTGTCGAGGGCGGCGATCACCTTCACGCGGAGGCCGTAGCGGTCCCGAAGCACCGCCTCCTCCGCCTGAAGAATCGACAAGAAGCCCTGCCCGACGGAACCGAGCCCGACGAGGACGACCCTCATTGCGCGGCCTCCACGGCGGCGACGACCGCCTCCACGGTCGCATCGACCGCGGGCGACTCCCCGTAGGACCGCAAGGCGGACTCCGGGTCCTTGAGGCCGTGGCCCGTGCATACGCACACGACACGGTCGCTCTTGTCAAACGTCCCTTCGTTCGCCAGGCGCATCGCGCCCGCGACGCTCGCCGCGCTCGCCGGCTCGACGAAGATTCCTTCGCGGCGGGCGAGGACCTCCTGAGCCCGCAGGATTTCCGAATCTGGCACCTTGAGGGCGAGCCCGCCCGATTCGCGGATCGCACGGAGCGTCTTCGGCCAGTTCGCCGGATTCCCGATGCGGATCGCACTCGCCACGGTGTCCGGCTTCGCCACAGGGACGATCTCCTTGAGGTTCCTCTGGATGGCATCGGCAATCGGTGCGGCTCCCTCCGCCTGGACCCCCACCAACCGAGGCAGACGGTCGATCGCGCCAATCGCCTTCAGCTCCTGGAAGCCCTTCCAGTACGCCGCGAGGTTCCCGCCGTTCCCGACGGGACAGACGAGCCACTCGGGCGCGCGGCCGCCGAGCTGCTCGAACACCTCGAAGGCCGCCGTCTTCTGGCCCTCGATGCGGAACGGGTTGATCGAATTCAGGAGGTACGCATCCAGGCGCTTGGCCGCCTCGATGACGACGTTCATCGCGTCATCGAACGAGCCGCGTATCCCGACGACCCGTGCTCCATGGAACACGGCCTGCGCGAGCTTTCCTCGCGCGATTCCGCCCGAGGGCACGAGGACGATGCACTCCAGGCCCGCGCGGGATGCATAGGCGGCGAGGGAGGCAGCCGTGTTGCCGGTCGAGGCGCATATGACGCGGCGCCGGTCGAGGGATCGGGCCCGCGTCACCCCGACGGTCATCCCCCGGTCCTTGAAGGAGCCCGTCGGGTTCTGCCCCTCGTTCTTCACGAAGGCCTGCACGGAGAGGTTGGAACCACTGATGATGCCTACGTTCAGGAGTGCCGTGCCTCCTTCGTTCAAGCTCACCTCCCCGCCACCGTTCAATGGGAGCAACTCGCGATAGCGCCACACCCCGATCGGCCGGGAGCGCCACCGCTTCTTCACCAGGTCGTAGGACATCCGGGAGAGGTCCTGTGTGACCTGCAGGCCGTCGCCGCACACCGTGCAGGCGACGAGGTCCTTCGCGCTGCGGAACGTCGCCCCGCAGCGGACGCATTCGAACCCGACCTCCCTCAATCGAACCACCGGTCACGTGAACATCCTGCGCACATCGCGGCCGACCCGCTCGATCAGCGTTTCGGGCGCCTCCTTCCGCGCCCTTGTGAGGGTCGGCATGCCCTTCTTGTACTCCTCGATCCAGTCCTTCGCGAACGCCCCGGACTTGATGTCCTTCAGGAGGGCCTCCATGTTCCTCTTGACATGGGGGTCGATGACCTCGGGCCCGCGCGTGCGGCCCCCGAACTCGGCCGTGTTCGACACGCTCGCCCACATGTGCTCGATTCCCCCGGCCTGGATCAGGTCGACGATCATCTTCAGTTCGTGCAGGACCTCGAAATACGCGAGCTCGGGCTGATATCCCGCGTTCACGAGGACATCGAACGACGTCTTGATCATCTCCGCCACCCCGCCGCAGAGGTCCACCTGCTCCCCGAACAAGTCTGTCTCCGTCTCCTCCGTGAACGTCGTCTCGATCACGCCGACCTTCGTCGAGCCGAGGCCCTTCGCGATCGCGAGGCCGATCTTCCGAGCCTGGCCGGTCGCATCCTGGTGGATCGCGAGGAGCGCGGGCACGCCCGATCCGCGCAGGAAGTTCTCCCGCACCGCCGCGCCAGGGGCTTTCGGCGCGACCATGATCACGTCGACGTGCTTCGGCGGCACGATCGTGCCGTAGCGGATGTTGAACCCGTGAGCGAAATCGAGGGCCGCGCCCTTTTTCAGGTGGGGGGCGACGTCACGAACGTACACCTCCGGCTGAACCTCGTCCGGGATGAGCATCATCACGACGTCCGCGGAGGCGACCGCGTCGGCAACGGGCGCGACGTCGAGCCCGTCCTTCTTCACAGCGGTCCACGACTCGCCCTTCGGCCTCACGCCCACGACGACGTCGGCCGAGCTGTCGTGCAGGTTCAGCGCCTGCGCCCGCCCCTGGATCCCGTACCCGACAACGGCCACGGTGCGCCCCTTCAGGACGCCGGAATCCGCGTCCTTCTCGTAGTACAACTTCGCCATTCCGTCATCCTCCTCACAGCGCGCCGTACGCCTTCACGTACGCCACGCCATCCTCCTCCGCGAGGGCCGCGTCGACCTCGTCCCGCTTGCCCGTCACAGGCTTCCGCCCAACTGGCGAACGCACGAGCGCGAAGGCTTCCGCGTTGTTCTCCATGTACTCGACCTCGATCACGTCGTGCACGCGCCGGAGATGCTCGACCATCTTCCCGAAGTTCGGGTGCTCCGAAGCCAGGATGACGCGGGCGCAGCCCGGTCTCTCGCACTTCCCCGCGAGGATCGTGTCGATCGAGATCCGCTTCCGCGTGAACACGCCGGCGATGCGCTGCATGACGCCCCAGTCGTCATGGACGAGCAGGGACAGGATTTGCAACCGTCGCACCCCCTTTCCAGATGCACCTCGGGCCCAGGATGATCTCCTTCGCCGACTTGCCCGGCGGCATGATCGGGAGCATGTCCTCGTTGGAATCGATCGCCACGTCGATCAGGAACGTCGACTCCGCGTCGCGCGAACGGACGATTGCCTCGGGCAGTTCGCTCTCCCGCTCGACGCGGACCGCCTCGAGGCCGTACGCGTCGGCGATTTTTGTGAAGTCCGGGACGCTCCCGAGGTTGACCGCAGAATACCGCCCCCCGTAGAACATCCGCTGCCACTGCTGGACCATGCCGAGGTACCCGTCGTTGAAGATCAGGATCCCGACGTGGATCCCGTTCTCCCGCGCCGTGGCGAGCTCCTTCATCGTCATCTGGAACGAGCCGTCGCCTGCGATGTCCATGACGAACCGGTCCGGCAGCGCGACCTTCGCGCCGAGCGCGGCCGGGAAGCCGAAGCCCATCGTGCCCAGCCCGCCGGACGTGATGAACATCCGCTTCTGCCGCACCTCGAAGAAGTGCTCCGCCCACATCTGGTGCCGGCCGACCTCCGTGGTCACGATCGCGTCATCGGGCAGCAGCCGGTTCAGCTCCCAGATGATCTTCTGCGGCAGGATCGGGTGGCCGCTGTAGTTGAACGAGCAGTTGCACTCCTGCTTCAGGGCCGCCACGCGGTCCGTCCACTCGGACCGCTTGCGGAGCGCACGGTTCTCGAGCCCCGCGATGAGCGCGTGGACGACCGTGAACACGTCGCCGACGAGGCCGACGACATGCTGGACGTTCTTCCCGACCTCCGAGGAATCGATGTCCACGTGGACGATCCGCTGCTGCTTCCCGAACTCGCTCAGCTTCCCGGTCGAGCGGTCGGAGAAGCGCGTGCCGAGCGCGACGATCGTATCGCAGTTGTTCAGCACGTACGTCGCGACCATCTTGCCGTGCATCCCCACGGGACCGAGAACGAGCGGGTGGTCCTCCGGGACGGAGCCCTTGCCCATCAGCGTCGTCACGACGGGCGCCTGGATTATCTCCGCGAGACGCAGGACGTCGGATCCGGCCTGGGACCACCGGGCCCCGCCACCGACCATGATCACGGGCGACTCGGCCTCCTCGATGAACTTGATCGCGTCGAGCAGTCGCGACAGGTCGCGCTTGGGCCTCTTGCGGGGCACATGGTTCTGCGCGATCCGCGCGGGATCGACCTCCTCCCGCTGCACGTCGAGGGGCAGGTCGATGTGGACCGGCGCCGTGCGACCGTGCGTGCACACGTAGAACGCCTCGCGGAACGTCCGCGGGATCTCGTCCGCCTTCTCGATCCGCCAGTTGTGCTTGACGATCGGCATCATCATGCCGAACGCGTCGACCTCCTGGAACGCGTCGTTGCCCATGACGGTCGTCGGGACCTGGCCCGTGATCGCGAGGATCGGCGAGGAGTCCATGTACGCCGTGGCGATGCCGGTCACGAGGTTCGTCGCGCCCGGACCCGATGTCGCGATGCACACGCCCGGCTTGCGCAGCACGCGGGCGTACCCGTCCGCCATGTGGGCCGCGTTCTGCTCGTGGCGCGTGAGGATGTGCCGGATGCCGACGTCGTACAGGTCGTCGTACAGGGGAAGGACGGCCCCGCCCGGGTGGCCGAAGACCACCGGTACTCCGTGCTCCTTCAGCATCTCGAGAGCGACTCGGGCGCCTCTCATCACCTTCCTCCCACAAAGGAGGTCGCGGGGTCCGCCGGAGACCGGCAGAGCCGCGACCGCAGGCCCGTGGCCTGTTGCACACCGGGGCACGGTCGGCCGCGGACGACCGGAAGGATTCGGCGGACACGAGGAGAGTTATTTAACATTTGCCGACACCGACTCCGACATCTGTCGAACTTTCCCGTCGCGTGCCGTGACGGGCACATGGACGTATGACAGCCACTCGCGGTACCGCGGGTCCTCCCCGTGGGCAGCCGCGAAGAACGTCCGCTGGATCTCGAGGGTGACCGGCCCGGCTTCCCCGGTTCCAATCGGCTGGTAATCGAGCTCTCGCACCGGCGTGACCTCGGCCGCGGTGCCGGTCAGGAACACCTCGTCCGCGGCGAGGAGCTCGGCTCGCGTGAGGGAGGCCTCCCGCACGATGTACCCGAGGTCCTTCGCAATCCTCATGACGGACTCCCGCGTGATCCCCGCGACGAGATGGTCCGACGGCGGCGGGGTCGTGAGGACCTCGCCGCGCACCATGAACACGTTCTCCCCGGTTCCCTCCGCGACGTTCCCCTTCTCGTTGAACAGGAGCGCCTCGTCGAATCCCGCGCGCATCGCCTCCTGGAACGCGAGGCAGGAGTTCACGTAGGCGCCGGCGAGCTTCGCGGCGCTCGGGATCGCGTTCGTCGACGTCTTGATCCACGAGACCGTCTTCACGCGGATCCCGCGACGCATCCCCTCTTCGCCGAGGTATGCGCCCCACGGCCACACTGCGACGACGACATGGAGCGCGTTGTCGCGGAACGAGAAGTTCATCCCGCCGAGTCCGTAGAAGGCGATCGGGCGCAGGTAGCCGTCGTCGAGGCCGTTCGTGACGATGGCCTGGCGGCACACGGCCGCGAGCTCCTCCCGTGTGTACGGGAATTTCATGAAGAAGTACGACGCGGAACGGAACCAGCGATCCAGGTGGTCCTCGAGGCGGAAGATCGCAGGGCCCTGCGACGTCCGATAACATCGCATCCCCTCGAACGCGCCGCTGCCGTAGTGCAGGCCGTGCGCGAGGACGTGGACCTTCGCCTCGTCCCAAGGGACCCAGCGGCCGTCGAACCAGATCGTCTCCGTCTTCGGGGGCATGGTATCGATCCGCTCAGGGGCCCGCGTCCGGAAGCGGGACCCAGTAGTCGAAGTAATCTCGCGAGAAGGGAGTCCGCTTCGCGCGGCTGTGGGCGTTCGCCGACGCTTCGCTCACGTGGCCCTTCGTCTGCCGGGCCGGGGCGTCCGGGACAGTTTCCACTCTGACCACCATCGAAACCCAAAACCTCCCAGGATGAGTTCGAGGCGGTCTTGCGTCTAGCAAGGCCGCGTAATGAGCCCAATGCCAAGTACGAATTGGCCGGGTTGCATCCTGGGTAGCCGGCCGGAGAGCCGGCGTGCTATAATTATCTTTCGACACCTCGGATTAATATCGAGTTACGAAGTGACAAGGAGCGGCTCCGCATCGCGAGCACGCGCGCGTCGCGCGGTTCCGACGAATTGCCGAACCGGACGACAGACGTCCCGCGAGAGGTTGGCAGATTGCTCACTGTCTCTCGTGCACGCGACCTCACGGAGATCATTCACCTGCGACGTAGAGCGGATACCGCGCGTGCTCCTGGAATCCGAGGCGCTTGTACACCGGAAGGCCCATCGGGGAGGCCTGCAGGACGCCGATGCGATAGCCGAGCGCCCGGGCCTCCTTGAGCGGCGCCGCTGTAATCGCCGCACCGATCCCGCGGCCGCGGGCCTCGGGGAGGGTCGCGACGAAGTAGATCCCCGCGACGCCCGCATGGTAGTGGACCATCGACGTGGCCACGGTCTTGCCGTCGAGCATCGCCAGGTACCGACGCGATGGAAGGCTCCAATCGAGGCCGAGGCTCTCCTCGAGATCGATCACCTCGGGATGGAGGCGCTCCGCCACTTCGAAGCACGTGAGCCCGACGCGGTCCCACGCCTCGAGCATCGGCCGGTCGAGGACGCGGTGGATCGTGAGGCCTTCGGGCAACGGCGGGTCCGCCATGGTCGCCAGGTCGATCGCCATCCCGGGCGCGTCGAACAGGTACTTCATGCCGTGCGCGGCGAGACGCTCGCTCAGGTCCGAGGGCCGCATCGACGGGGTCACCATCCACTGAAGCGGAAGGTCGCGGCCGCGGAAGTGATCGAGGATCGACGCAATCGCCCGGTCCGCGTCGGCGTCCGTCGCCATGAAGTGGAAGATACCGTTCAGGAGAGCCTCGTGGATCCCCGTGACGACCCACGTGACGTCCGGCGTCTCATGGAGTTCGCGCCCGGGCGCGCGGCCGTAGCGGGACCAGAAATCCCGCATGTTCGCAAGATCGGCACGAAGGGTGGCTGCGGGGGTCGTGTCGGCTAGAACGTCTGCAATCGTCACGACAATCCGCGGAACCGGCTCGCGACCAGATAAGGGCTTCTAGTCCGCGAGAATCGAGAAACGCCGACCGAGCTTTGGCGAGATCAGAGCGATCGGCACGCGGCCGTCGACGGTCGTCGCAATCGGGGCGGCGCGAACCCCGCGGGACTCGAAGGCGTCGCACATCGCCCGCGCGGCCTTCCCGGCGATGCGGTGGTCCCGCGCGATCGCGAACACCGTGGACCCGGACCCGCTGATCGCGAAGCCCGCGGCACCGGCCTGGAGTGCCGCGGCGCGGGCCTCCGCGTATCCGGGGATGAACGGCGCGCGCACGGGCTCCGCGAGCCGGTCCTCGAGGCAACGTCCTGCGAGGGCGACATCCCCGCGCGACAGGGCGATGGCCAACGTCGCCGCGCGGCCCACGTTCCCGACTGCATCGCGGAACGGGACGATCACGGGCAGGACCTGTCGCATGTCCGCGGTCCGAAGGACGAGTTCCGGGACCGCAATGGCAAGGTGGATACTCGGGCTGACCGGCTCCCTCGTGACGATGAGCGGCTCCGTGGACGCGATGGCGACGAAGCCTCCGAGGAGCGCGCCGGAGACGTTGTCGAAATGGCGACCCGCCACCGCGGCCTCTCCCTCGACCGCCGCCCGGAGGAACCCCGCCACACCGAGGGATTTCGACTTCGGGAATGCTTTCAGGAACGCGAGGGCTGCGGCGGCGCACGAGGCCGCGGAACTTCCGAGACCGCGGCCCGCGGGGATCCCTTTCCGCACGCGGACCTCGAGGCGCTGCGAGATCCCCGTCGCACGGCGAAGCGCATCGATCACGATGCCCGCCGTGTTTTCCGCGAACTTCTCGGGAAGCGAGCCGGCTCCGAGGCCCTCGACCCGGAGGGAGTCCTTGACCCCCCGTCGGACCGCGACCTCGTCGGACGGTCCCTTCACTGCCAAGCAGAACACGTCGAACCCCGGTCCGACGTTCGCGATCGTCGCCGGCGCACGGGCTCGAATCCAGTCGGACGCCATCGCGGGGCCTCAGCCGCCCGCGATCGCAGGGAGCATATCGATCGTTGCGTCCCGAGGCACGGGCGTCTCGAGGCCGTTGAGGTAGCGCGCATCCTCGCCGTTGATGTATACGTTCACGAAGCGCTTGAGGGACCCGTTGCCTTCGAAGATGCGCTGCTGGAACTGCCGACCGTACGTGTTCGTCAGCAGGTCGAACAGCTGTCCCAGGGTCCCCTCGAATTCCACGTCGATCTCTCGCTGCCCTTGCGTGGCGACGGCAATCGGAGAGGCGAGCACGAGCTTAACCAAGGCGGGTTCCTCCCAGGTACGCATCGACGGCCGCGAGGGTGGGCGGGACGGGCGCGAGCGGCGGGAATGCGTCTTTCCAGATGCCCGGCGCCTTCAACCCGTTGCCCGTGATGAAGAGCACGACGCGCTCGTCGCGGTCGATGCGTCCGTCCGCGCGGGCGCGGCGCAACGTGGCAATCGTCGTCCCTCCAGCGGGTTCCGAGAACACGCCTTCCGTCTGGGCGAGGAGCTGCTGCCCCTCGAGGATCTCCGCATCGCTCGGCGCATCCGCGAAGCCGCGCGTGCGCCGCATGATCTGGATCGCTTCGAACCCGGAGGCCGGATCGCCGATCGCAAGGGACTCGGCGATCGTCTCGGGTTTCCTCACGGGCCTCGGCCGGCCGTCCGGCGATTCGAATCCGCGCACGATCGGGGCGCATCCGTCCGGCTGCGTGCCCACAAGGCGCGGCCCTGCGCCGTCGATTTCGCCGAGTTCACGTAGTTCACGGACGGCCTTGTCGACGGACGTCAGCAGGAGTCCGGATCCGAGAGGCGTGAGGATGACATCCGGAAGGCCGAAGCCGAGTTGCTCCCACGTCTCGAACACGAGCGTCTTCGACCCTTCCGCGTAGTACGGCCGGAGGTTGATGTTCACGAATCCCCAGCCGCGCGCATCCGCGGTGAGGAGAGCGACCCGATTCGCATCGTCGTAGGTCCCGTCGACCGGGACGAGCGTCGCGCCGTAGATACGGGGCAGGAGGAGTTTCGTTGGCTCGAGAGACGCGGGGGCGAACACGTAGCACGGGAGGCGCGCCTTCGCCGCTGCCGCAGCCGTCGCCGCGGCCAGGTTGCCGGTGGACACACAACCGACCGCCGGGAGGCCCCATTCCCGCGCCTTCGCCACCGCGACCGCCACGGGCCGATCCTTGAACGAATACGTCGGGTTCACCGTGTCGTCCTTGATCCAGACCTCCTGGAGGTCGAGGGCTTCTTCGAGATTGTGACCGCGGCGGAGGGGGGTGAAGCCCGGTTGGAGGTCCACCCGCGCGGATTCGTCGAATACAGGGAGGAGTTCGCGGTATCTCCAAAGGTCCCGCGGGCGCGATGCGAGCGCCTCGCGACGGAACGACTCGCGGACCGCGGAGATCTCGTATACCACCTCGAGAGGTCCGAAACACTGTTCGCAAACCGTGAGGCGAGTCGGCGGATATTCCGCGCCGCATTCCCGACAACGAAGGCCTCGCACATATCCCATGGAGCGTCACCGGAGGAATCTGGGCCGTCGAGACCACTAGACGATAGATAATCGTTGATGCGGAAAATATTCCGACCAGCATACCGCTATGCGGATAGATATCGTCCTACGTTGTGGACCAGAACGCCTTCGCGGTCCACAGGGTCTGCCATTCCAGGTCGAACTCGTACAAGCTGAGGGTCGGCAAGGGCGCGCCATCTCCCGTGACCGCCCACGGATCCCCGGTGCTGACGGCGCCGCTGCCGTCCGCGTCGTCCCACACGACCACGTACACATTCGGTCCGATCGGGAACCGAATTGACATGCCGCCCGGGCCCAGGGGCGCCGATTCGCCGGCAAATCCGTTCACGACGAGATTCACGCGGAATCCGTAATAGGGATAGGGACCTCCCGACGTGTTCTCGACGACGAACGACGCGTTGCCGTCGGAGATCGCGGGACGCGAGAAGACCAGGTTGTCCGTCCGCGGGGTTCGCGGCGGTTGTGACGAGTACACGACATACGAGGCCGCGACGACGATCGCGACGGCGGCGAAGACCGCGAGGAGGTACCATCGCCCGAGGCGATCGGTCGGCGGAGATGGACCGGCGTCGGGGGAGGCCATGGGCGTCACACGAACGGGAGCGGAGGCCAAGCTCGGAGTGGGCCCGGCCAGATTTGGACTGGCGACCTCCCGGTTATCAGCCGGGCGCTCCAACCGGGCTAAGCTACGGGCCCGCGGGGCGGCGCAAGACGATGACCTGACTTAAACGTTCTCTCACGGTCCCATGCGAGCCCGGACCGCGCCCGGTGTCGGCCCCCCGGGAGGCATCGGCTCGACGCGTCCGTTATCCTGGGGGAATAACTACCCCGAAACCCTTATTATCACCACGCCAAATCGTGCGCCTCGGGACGACATGGAGGTCCTCGAGGCCATCAAGTCGGTGAAGAGTGTGAGCAAGTTCAAACCCGATCCGATCCCCGGGCAAAAGGTCCAGGCGATTGTGAACGCGGCGCGGTTCGCCCCGTCGGCGGAGAACCTGCAGCCGTGGAAGTTCATCATCGTCACGGACGAGGACACGAAACGCAAGCTGGCCGGCGCGTGCACGAACGCGAAGCCTGTGGCCAACTCGCCGCTCGTGCTCGTGGCGTGCGCCCGCCTCGACGAGGCGGTCGCGACGGTCGGCGGGTACATGAACTCGTATCCCGTGGATCTCGGGATGGCTCTCGCGAATGTCACCGTGGCGGCAGCGAGTGAGGGGTTGGGGACCTCCTGGATCTTCGCCTTCAACGAGGAGAAGGTGAAGACCATCCTGAGCATCCCGGACGACGCCCACGTGGTGGGGTTGACCCCGTTGGGCGTCCCGGAGGCCTTCGAGCCTCCGGCGGGCAGGAAACACCTCTCGGAGATCCTCTCGTACAACGCGTACGAGTGAGCCGAGAGATCCCGACGAATCCTCGAGAAGGCAACGATGGCCCAGCGCGCCCTCACCCGAGGCAATGCCGCCTACTGCAGCGAATGCGCAGCGGAGACGCCGCCGGACGCCGCTGCGTGTACGCGGTGCGGCGCGACGTTTGAGGGATCGATGGATGCCCTCTTCTGCCCGATCTGCAACTCGATCAACCGTGCCGATGCCACGGAATGCGTGAACTGCAACGCCAAGTTCCCGGAGCCCGGGAGCCTCGTTGCGCCGCGTGCGCCGCAGGAGTCCGCCGCGGAGGAAGAATACCTCCGGCGGATCCTCCAGTTGAGCCGCGAAAGGGCGAGAGCGCGGGAGGGCCAGCCGGGCGGGACGCCCCAGGCTCAGGCCGCGCGGTCCGCGCCGGAACCGGTCTCGGCCCTCGAGTCGGACGAGGACGAGGGAGAACTTGAAGAGGCGCTCTGGAAGCTCGCTGAACCATTCGACCGCATGCTCGCCCGACGCCGACGGCGCCTGGAGCAGATGGACGCGCTGATCGAGCGGGCGCGGGCGCGGATCAAGGGCCTCGAGGAATCCAAGAGTCCCACGGACCTGAGGGAGCGGGACGAGCTCAAGCGGCAGATCGAGGAGCTGCTCCTCGAGAAGGAAGACATCCTGAAGCTCGAGGAGGGCCTCGTCGACATGGAGAACACGTACCGGAACATCCTGCGGATGCAGAAGGACGAGCTCAAGGCCCGCGAGACCTCTCTGAGGAGCCGGATCGACGCGTTCCGCCACGAGCTGGAGACGCGGGAGAAGGCGTTCGGCCAGATGCGGGAGCGGGAATCGGACATCGGGCGCCGCGAGGACGAGTTCCGGAGGGTCATGAACCGAATGCACGAACGGGAGCGGGAGCTCGAGAAGCGGGAGGAGCTGTTGCGGGACAAGGCGCGGCTGCTCGACGAGAGACACCACGCGCTCAGCGGGGCGGAGGTGGACCTCGAGCGGCGACGTTGGGAGATCGAGCAGAGAGCGAACACGACGCGCGCGGGCGGCGTCAAGCAGGAAACGGCAACGACGGTCACGTTCAAACCGTCCGACCAGGAGCTCGGCGAGCTCCGCGCCCGGATGGTCACCCTCGAGGAACAGATGGAGCGGTTGATGGAGGAACGGAACCGGCTCGCGGAGGAGCAGCAGGAGCTCGTCCAGCTGCGGGATGAGTTCAAGGTCGTCCTGAAGGACCTCGACGATCTCCTCGGCGAACTGCCCGATTCGAAGATCCGGGAGTTCGCGAAGTCAGAGACGTTCGCCCGGTACGAGAAGGTCCTCGACCGGCTCCAGCTGGGATGACCGTGGGGCTGCGAGAGAAAGCCCGGAAAGCCCTTGAGGAGGGCGAGATGCCGCAGGCGGACGAAATGGACGAGCCCATGATCGTGAAGGTCGACGTCGCGGCGCTCGAAGCGGAGGCGAAGGCCCGAGAGCAGCAGCTCCTCAAGGAACTCGAGGACGCGAAGAAGCTCTCCGAGGCGAAGACCGCACAGATCGCCCGGCAAGACGCGATGATCGCGGGCCTCGAGGCGCGCGCGAAGGAGCTTGACGCCCGAGTCGCCGAGGCGGAGCGGGAGTCGTCCAAAGCCGCGGAACGACTTCAGAGGGAGCTCGCGGAGACGAAGGAGGAACTTCAGGCGCTGAGGAAGTCGAAGGCCGCCGCAGCGGACGCGGAAGCGACGCTCTCGCAGGTCGAAAAGAAGCGCGCGACGATCGAGACGAAGGAGCAGTTCCTGAAAAAGCGGGAGGCCGAGGTCGAGGCGTTGGTCGAATCACTCGAGAGCCGCAACAAGGAGCTCGCCGCCCGGGAGAAGGCGCTCGCGAATCTTCAGGGGAAGCTCGACGACGCGAACCGCGAGACGAAGGCGGCGGAGCGGGAGATCGCGGAGGCGAGGACCCGGCTCGAGGCGCGCGAGGCGGAGCTCGCGGAGACCCGAAAGGCCCTCCGGGACCAGGCAGACAAGCGGACCCAGGATCTCGAGAAGGAACTCGAGTCCGCGAGGAGGGACCTCGCAAAGATGCTGAGGAACCTCGAGACCGCGCGGGCGGAAGCGGAGGCGGCTCGGAAGGAGACGCAGGAACGAGAAATCTCTCTCACCACGGAACTCACGAAGGCTCGGAGCGCGATCGAGCAAGAACGGGAGAGGGCCCAGCGATCCCGCGACGAGGTCGAGGAACTCCGCAAGCGCGCAGGCAAGGCGGGCGAGCTGGGCGAGAAGGAGTCGGACCTGAAGGCGCGCTGGGCCAAGCTCGATGGGCGCACGAAGGAACTGGCCGATCGTGAGGCCGATGTCGCCGGTAAGGGTGCGGAGCTCCAGGCGCGCGAGGTGGAGGTCCAGAAATCCGCACGGGTTGCGGCCGAGCGGGCGCTCGAGGCCGAGAAGTCCCTGAAAGCAATCAAGGACCGCGAACGCGCGGTCGAGCGCGCAGAAAGGAAGTTCAAAGAGACACAGGAAAAACTCGCGGAGCAGACGAAGGCCCGTGAGACCGCCCACGCCCAGGAACTCGAGGAAGCCCGCAAGCACCTGCAGATCCGCGATCGCGAGATCGCGAAGAAGGACAAAGAAGCGGAGACGCTCCGATCCTCCCTACGCGCAGCGAACGAAGCGCTGCAGCGCCGGGAACTCGAGCAGAAGGCGGAAGTCACGCGCCTCCGAACGGAACTCGACACTCAGGTCCACCGGGCCGACTCCCTCCAGCACGATTTCGAGGAAGCCCGCACGACCTCCGCGAAGGCGAGCGCGCTGAACGCGCGGGAGGCCACGCTCGACAAGTCGAAGGCGGAGCTCGAGGCGCGGGAGAAACGGCTGGCCCAGGCCCAAGCGGATATCGACGGTCGGACGAGGCTCCTCGATCGACGCGAAGAGGACGTGACCCGACGGGAGTCGCAGCTCGCCGCGCTTGAGACGGAGACCCAGGCCGCGTCGAAGACCCTACGGGACCGGGAGCGAGACCTCGCCCGTGCCGAGAAGCGCGTGGAGGAGAAGTCGAAATCCGTCGAGGCGCGCGCGAGCCGGCGAGACATGGAACTCCAAGAGCGCGCGGCGACGCTCACGAAACTGAAATCGGAACTGGATGTGCAAACGAAGGCCCTGAAGGACGAGGGCCGCGCGATCGCCGAGGCGAATGGGGATCTCGAGAGACGACGCGCGGAGATCGATCGGCGGGATGCGCAGCTGCGTTCGGACGCCACGGAGGCCGCGGCGACTCAGGCGTCCCTCAAGGCGCGGGAGGAGGCCCTCCTCCAGCGAGAGGCCCGCTCCACGGTCATCGAGGTGGATCTCCGCACGCGGGAGGAGGAGATATCGAAGGTCGCGGGCAAGGTCGGCGAGGAGAGAGCGGCTCTCGCGAAGGCGCGGGACGATCTTGCGGCGCGCCGCGCGGAACTCGAGAGGATGCAGAAGGGCATCAAGCTCTCCACCGCGGAGATCGGCGATCGCGAGGCGGCCCTCCTCACCAGGGAGGGAGAGATTTCGGATCAGCAGAAGGCCCTGGACGCCGGGCGCGCCCAGCTCAACGCGCAGCTCGACGCCCTTCACAAGGCGGAGCGGGTCGTGGAGCGACGCGAGGCCGCGGCTGCGAAGCGCGAGGCGGAGGTCCAGGAGGCCTCCCAGGCCATCGCGTCCTCGGAGAAGACGATCAAGGCGGACCGGTTGACGCTCCAGCGCGAGGAAGAGGAACTCGCGAAGCACAAACAGCAGGTCGACGAACGGTCAACGGTTCTCGATCAGCGAGAAAAGG
>CAMTUI010000005.1:0-72597 GCA_947084985.1 Methanobacteriota archaeon
CTCAGGTCCTGAAATTGCGAGGTGGCTGAGATGCCGAGTATCGTGACGAAAGATGTGATCAAGGTGTACCGGGCCGGCAAGTCGGAAGTAATCGCCCTCCGCGGACTCGACATGGAGACCGTGGACGGAGACCTGGTCGCGGTCCGGGGGCCATCCGGCTGCGGCAAGACGACCCTGCTGAACATGCTCGGGGGGATCGACCGGCCGACCGCCGGCCGGATCGAGATCGACGGCTCGAACCTCGTCGACCTGAACGATTCCGATCTCGTGCGCTACCGCCGCGACCGCGTGGGCTTCATCTTCCAGTTTTTCAACCTCGTGCCCACCCTGACGGCGGAGGAGAATGTCGAGCTGCCGATGCGCCTCGCCCGAAAAGCGTTGTCCCACCGCAAACAGCGCTCGAAGGAGCTCCTCGAACTCGTTGGTCTGTCGAAGCGGGCGACGCACCGGCCGGATGAGCTGAGTGGTGGAGAGCAGCAACGCGTGGCGATCGCGGTCGCGCTCTCGAACGATCCGCCGCTCCTCCTGGCGGACGAGCCCACGGGCGAGCTCGACACGAAGACGGGACAGGAGGTCCTCGATCTCTTCCAGCACCTGAACCAAGAGTTCGGGAAGACGGTCGTCGTGGTCACACACGACCAGCGTGTCGCGAGCATCGCCCACCGCATCCTGGAGATACGTGACGGGAAAATCCTCTCTGAGCCTCCGTAGTCCTCAGTGCGCGTCGGAAGAAAAGAAAGAGATCGAGCGCCTCGGGTCGCCCCGGCGGGAGGACCTCGTCCTGCGGCGCCCGCGCGTTCAATATTCGCTCACGGACGAGGGGCTTCAGGTGGCGCGCCTCGGAGAGCCCGTGTTCCTCTACCTGCGTCTGATCCAGGGACTCCTCTCGTCGCGCGATCGCGACGCGGCATGCACTGAGTGATGGCCGGCCCACTCCGCGGATTCGCTTCGCCCCGGAAAGCCTCGCGTGCAACCATCGTCACGACCGCACCAAGGGCCGACCGAGAGACCTGACTGTGCCACCCACATATTTATCGGCGCGGCGGATACGCTCCATAAGATGATCGAGGCGGTCTTCCGCATCACGCTCCCGTGTAGCTGGGTCGTCCAGATCACGGGCGAGCACGGGGCCACGGTGAACATCGTCGAGCAGAAACCCGTGGAGGGCGGTCTGCTCCACACCCTGGCGGAAATCGACCCCGGAGACGCGGACCCGAACGCAATCGTGGAGACGCTCCGGAGGAACCCGTACATCACGGACCTCGAGACAATCGTGCCGCCGAAAGGGAAGATCCTCGCGACCCTCCAAGTACGCGACTGCCATGCGTGCTCGACCCTGGCGAACTCGGACTGCTTCCTGACGGACGCGACCGCCACGGAAGCCGGCGGGCTCGAGTGGCGGATCCTCGCGCCGAAGCGGTCCTCCGTCGAGAGCCTCGTGCGGTCCCTGAAGGCGCGCGGACTCGATGTCGAGCTAGCGGCAATCAGGACGGCGAAACGGGGCGGCTCCCTCACGGACCGCCAGGACCAGGTCCTCAGCCTCGCGTACAAGCTCGGCTACTTCGAGTTCCCAAAGAAGATCAACCTCTCTCAGCTCGCGAAGAAGCTCGGGGTCGCGAAGTCCACCCTGTCCGAAATCCTCCGCACGGGCGAGGAGAAGATCCTGCACACATACTTCCAAGGCCTCGTCAGAGGCCGCCGCTGACACCCGAACGGGTTCGGGGAACCGGCTTGGTCCGGCACGGCCTCAAGGCGGACCGAGGCATTGCGATGGTCGGCGGAACGGAATCCGTCACTCGGGACGAACTGCGATCGAGGACGATGGACGGCGTGCGGCCCTTGAGCCGCGGGACCCTGGCGGTCCTGCTCGCCATCCCGCTCATCCTGGGCATCGTCGGGGGCGGCACGATCACGTATTGGCTAGGCAACCAACCGATCGAGCCTCCGGGAGGCGGGGGCAGCGTCTCTTTCGAACTGACGGCACTAACGACGGGATTCGTCGGCGTTGGCGGCGCAATTGACGGAGTGAAGAATCCGGCCCTCGAGGTGACGCTCGGGGACACGGTCTCGATCACGGTGAACAACGGCGAGAATATCTTGCACAACTTCGTCATCGGTGCGTACGGCGTGCAGTCGTCGGACTTCCGCACGCTCGGCCAGACGGTCACGGTGACCTTCGTCGCGGACACGGAGGGCACGTTCCGGTACTACTGCGCCTACCACATTTCCACAATGATCGGCGACCTGGTCGTCGGCGCGGGCAGCGAGGGCAAGCCCGGACCCGCGCAGTCCGTCGACGTGGACTACATCGCGCGCTCGCCGACGGACCTGCCACCGCCGATCACGCGGAACGTCCCGGCGACCGTGGACATCGACCTCGAGGCGAAGGAGGTCGTCGCGGAGATCGAGACGGGCACGACGTTCACGTACTGGACGTTCAACGGGAAGGTCCCGGGCCCGTTCTTCCGCGTCCGGGTGGGAGACACGGTCATCGTGCACTTCAAGAACAACGAAACGAGCACGATGATGCACTCCGTGGACTTCCACGCGGTCACGGGACCCGGAGGCGGCATGGCCGCGACGGAGTCCATGCCGGGCGAGGAGAACAGCTTCTCCTTCAAGGCGCTTGTCCCGGGCGTGTTCGTGTACCACTGCGCATCCGCGCACATCCCGAGCCACATCTCGATGGGCATGTACGGCCTGATCCTCGTGGAGCCGGTGGGCGGACTGCCGGCGGTGGACCGCGAATTCTACGTGATGCAGGGGGACATCTATACGCGATGGGCCGCCGGCACGCGGGGACACCAGGAGTTCGACGCGACGAAGCTGCTCGACGAGAATCCGACGTACGTCGTGTTCAACGGGCGGTTCGCTGCCCTCACGGGGGACCACACGCTCAACGCGACCGTGAACGACACCGTGCGGATCTACTTCGGCGTCGGTGGCCCGAACTTGATCTCTTCGTTCCACGTGATCGGAGAGATTTTCGATTACGTGTACAACCTGGGAGACCTGCAGAGCGCGCCCCTCCAAGGCGTCCAGACGGTCATGGTGCCTCCGGGTGGCGCACTCGTCGTGGACTTCGGGGTCCAGGTGCCGGGGAACTACCTGCTCGTGGACCACTCCCTCGTGCGGACGATCGACAAAGGCTCGGTGGGCATCCTGAAGGTCGACGGTCCCTCGGACCCGACGATCTTCAATCCGTGAGGGAAGGAACGCGGGCGGATCGAGATGCCGCAAGGTCGCGTCTGGCAAACGGTCCGGTCGGGCGGGGAGGCCCGGTCGGACCCCTTTCAGCTCCTGGTCGCGGAACATGAGCTCCTCCGAGCGCAGCTCCGCAGGGCACAGACCGGTGCACATCGAGCGGACGTCCAGCGCCTGGCGGCTGCGGTCCGGTCGCACATGCACCGGGAATCGCGGGCCCTCTACCCGGTGTGCGAGCGCCTCTTCGGCGGACCGGACGGCGCGGTCGCGGTGATGCGGGAGGACCACGACGCGATGCAGGCAGAGCTCCACTCCCTCGAGCACGCCGCAACGGGTCGTGACAGCGGCGATATCATGCCACGACTCGAGGCCTTCGCCAACCATCTCGAGGAGCATCTCGCCCGGGAGGAACGGGTCCTATTCCCGCTCATGGCGGCACTCCTCTCCGGGTCCGATGCCGCACGGCTCGCCGACCGCCTTCGCGTCGACGCGCGCAAACGGTGAGGCATCGATCCGCTTACGTCGAAAGCTCGGCGCCGAGGTCCTCGACTTCAAACGTGATGTGGTGCTCTCGGAGCCGCTCCAGATAAGTCGCGCGGGACTCGTTCGACAACACCTCGGACGGATAAACGCCGTGCGGGGAGACCTCCCCGCGCGCACCATCTCCACCAAGATTGCGACCGACACACCGAGCTTGTATGACATGTTCGTCGCAGCCGGAATCCAGGCTGGGACTTCGCGAAGGGAGGGCAGGACGCGGAGCCCGAATTCGGGATCACTCGATCTCGAGGCGTGCCTCTCCCTGGATCGCTCCGGCGCGCGCGACGACTCGATAGACCCCCGGCACGAGGCCGACAGGCAACCGCACGACGCCCTCGAAATCCCCACCCGACATGACGGACGACGCCCGGACGACCGCTCGACCTCCGGGATCGAGGACCGTGAACTCGAGCGGCTTCGCCGAACGGTCCGGGCCGGTGAGCTCGCCCGCCACCGTGATCGTCTGACCCGATCGGGCTCGCATCGGCGTTGCGGCAACGACGATTCCAGGACCGCGCAGCAGTCGATCCCCGAGTCGGTGCGCCCCGCGATGGAGCACGATCGGCTGTTTCGATGGGTCCCAGGTGAACTCGATGACTTCGCCCACGAACGCGGTGTGGTCTCCCATGACCACCTGCTGCACGAGGCGACATTCGGCGTTGAGGAGGGCCCCTTTGATCATCGGGGCCTTGATCGTCTTCGCCGGGTACGTCTCGAAGACGAGGCTCGAAAGCTTGTCCGTGTCGGACTTCGAGAAATGACCCGCAAAGGCCATCGCGGCCACCTGTTCCTCGGAGACCAGGTTCACGCCGAACTCCTTCGAGGCCTCGATCGCGTCGAACGTCGCGTTCTCAGGGCCCACATGGACGGCGATCAGAAAGGGCTCGTAGGAGACGTTGAACGTCCACTCCGCCGCCATCACGTTCGGACCCTTCGGGCCCTCGGTCGTGATGAGCGCGACGGTCGTCGTGAAGGCGCGCCACGCTTCGCGGAGGTCCGCCATGGGTCCTGAATCAACGGGGTCCGTCGAATATAGTCCTGCGGGTTTGCAAAATGGACGAGTGCGCTGGCCTCACTTCGTGCGCTGCAGATAGCGCGACGACTCAAGCCGGATCGTCTCCGTGCGCGCGCGGTCCACCTCTGCGATCAGGTCGACCGAGTGCCGGAGATTGCGGTGGCTCGCGGCGATTCCCCACACGCCGCTGAGGACCATCGCGACCGCCAAGGCGACCGCGAGGGTGCGCGCCTCCGTCGTGGAGACGGACGCCTGTTGCACGAGGTTCGCCAGGTCGGGCAGCCCGACGAGGAGGCCGATCGCTAGGCCGACGACGAAGATGATCGTCCACAGGACCGTCATCGCGACGCGTCGCCCGACGTGCGCCTGCGCGCTGAAGGGAGTCGACATGACCGTCCGGGCGGATGACCGCCGCGAGACTAGATAAAAGATTGGGCAATCTTGGCGGTACCCTGGCAAACGTTCAAACGCTGCCGAGCGCGTGAAGGCGCGTGGCCGCAACGGCTGCGAGGCTGCTCGCCTTCGTCCGCAGGCTGCCGTGGTATCGATTCGGCGCGGGGGTCGTGGCGGGCGGCGTCGGCCTCCTTCTCACGTTCTTCATGCGGGCCCTCGGCCTCGGCGTGTTCCTCCCGGAGGTTGCCGTCGACTTCGTCGTGGGCCGCATCCCGGGATCGATCGAATCGCTCTTCATCTCGACGATGGGGGAAGGGGCGAAGGTCCTCGCCCTCTCGACCGCCGTCGTCGTTTTCCTCATCCTCCCCGGAGTCTATTCGACATTCTACCGCCGGGTCCAGGCGTGGCTCCGACGTCGGTTCGTTGTCCTCGCGTTCTACGCGCTCAGCTCTGCGGGAATCGTGCTTGCGGCGATCCTGCCAATCCTCGGAGGCGGATTCTTCGGCGCCTCGACGTCAGCGGGTGCGGGCTTCGCGACGATGAGCCAGCTGCTTGGATTCTGGCTCTACGCGGCCGTACTCGACTACTTCCTCGTGGATGTCGCCGCCCGATACCCGCAGGGGTTCGGCCTCAGCCGGAGGCAGTTCCTGATCACCGGCGCCTCCGCGATCGCCTTCGCGGCTCTCGCGCTGTACGGTCTCACGACCCTCGTCTCGAAGACCGGGCGACTCGTGTTCGCGTCCGTGGCGGAGATGTTCGCGAAAGAGGTCACTCCGACGGAGGAGTTCTACAAGGTCACGAAGAACGTGATCGATCCGACGGTGGACGAGACCTCCTGGCGGCTCGTCGTGGCGGGCCTCGTGTCGGATCCGAGTTCGTACACGTTTGCGGAGGTCGAGGCGCTCGCTGCCACGGAGGAGCACGTGACCCTCGAGTGCGTGAGCAACGAGATCGGCGGGAATCTGATCAGCACGGCGAAATGGACGGGCGTGCCCCTCGGGAACCTCCTGGTGGCGGCGGGGATCGACGACGCCGCAGACTGGATCGCGTTCACCTGTGCGGACGGATACACGGTCGCGATCCCGAGGGCAAAGGCCCTGGAAGCCACGACCCTCGTGGTCGTGAGGATGAACGATGCCCGCCTCACGCCCGCACACGGATTTCCCGCGCGCATTGTCGTGCCTGGGGTCTACGGGATGTTCCACGCGAAGTGGGTCACGCGCATCGAGGCGGTCCAAGGGGAGTTCCGCGGGTTCTGGCAGCAGAAGGGATGGACGAACGACGGCCGCGTGCACACGATGGCGATCATCGCGACTCCTCCGGCGGACAGCGTCGTCGGATCGTCCGTGACCATCGGCGGGGTCGCATTCTCGGGAGACCGCGGAATCTCCGCGGTCGACGTGAGCACGGACGGCGGGAGCACCTGGCGGCGCGCGAACCTGAATGAGCCGCGCGATGCGAGGCGCACGTGGGTGCTCTGGACGATCGACTGGACGCCCCCGACGAGCGGGTCCTACCGGATCGTCGCGAGGGCCGTCGACGGAGATGGCATGTCGCAGGAGGCCACCGCGGCGTCTCCGTTCCCGAACGGCGCGTCCGGATACGACGCGATCACTCTGCTCGTCTCCCGATAGGCGGGATTATTTTCCCTTCGCGGCGGGACTTGAGCGGTATCCGAACACAATCAGGATCCCGCCGAGAACCACCGTTCCGATTCCGATCCACAACCAGGTGGGATCGTTCGACATGAAGGAGCCCAGGAGGAAGCCCGAGCCCTGGAGCGCCCAGACGGCCCCGATGAGGGCAATCAGCACGCCGAGGACCAGGAGAACGGGCCGCAATGGCGGCGCTCACGCTCGCGTGAGGGATAAGGATTCGCCCGAGACCGGACGTAGCTCAGCGCATCCCGTTCGTCTGCGTCGTCGTCTCGAGGCCCCAGTCGTACAGAAGGTAGAACCGCTCCCGTCCGGTCGGCATGCGCATCATGCCGACGAGCCACGGGTCCGCCATGCCAACGGCCTGCCACACTTCAACGCGCTCGAAGTGCGACACGGCGCCGCGGGCCCGCGACACGGCCTCGGCGGGCAGCGCCTTCGCGCGGTTCAGCGCATGGCGCTTGAAGTTCCACACGGACCAGTCGGCCCACAGGTGTGATTTCTTCGGGATCTCGACCGCGAGCTCAGGCGCCAGGAGCGTAAGATACTCCTTTCTCACGGACACGAACGACTTGTCCATCGAGGTCACGGGGATCTCCGCGAGCCCGGTGAGGTTCTGCGTCGCCCATTGGTCGTAAGCGATCTCCGCCCGGTGCGTCGCGATCCGCTGCGGCAGGCTCGAGAGGACGCGCTGCGTGTAGCGCATGTCCGCCTCGAACGTCTTGGCGAGGGTCTCATCGGACCGGTATGCCTCGATTTTCTCCCGCGCCTCGCGCAGTTCGTCCTGCCACAGGCGCACGAGGTTGTCGTCGCTCTCCACTTCGTCGGACACGGGTCTCTGTGCAGCGTCCAAAAGCTGGTCCATGAGTTCCGCGCTCACCGTTTCCACCCCGGTGCCTCCCGGGGGACGGCGGCGCTCGCGACGTTCGAGCGAACGACGTGTTCCGTCTACCACGCCTCCCCTGGGTCCTCGGTCCCGGTCGACCGATTAGGCCCTTAGTATCCGAAGTGGGGCTTTAAAACTTAAGGTCCTCCGAAAGCGCACGGAGGCGCGGCTATCCCGAGGACGGATCAGCCGCCCGTCGTCACGAGCTCCGCATGCTCCTTCCAGGTCTTGTAGAGCTCCTCGATCTCGTACGGCGGGGCGTGGCAGGCGAGGTAACGGAGCCGCTTCCGGCCGACGTTGCGGATCCCATGCGTGCTACCCGGCGGGAAGTACACGGCCGTGTCGGCTCCGAGCACGCGCTTCTCCCTGTCCGACGTCACCTCGCCCCGTCCCTCGAGGATGTAGTACATCGATTCGACCGTGCGATGCTCGTGGACCGGCGTGGTGCCGCCCGGCTGGACGTCGACCACGGTAATCATGAACTTGCGCGACCCGACATTGTGCGGGCTAATGACCTGGTGCGAGCGGCTCTTGTCGCCTTTCAAGGCCTTCGCCGACTTGCGATGAACGACCTTCATGGGTCCACCAGCTCCGCAAAGTGTGGTGGGCATTTGGAGTTTCCGCATGTTCCGTTCGGCGCACAACCATTATAAGTGGCGGGAGGGGTTCGCGGCGCAATGGTCCGCGTCGAGGTCATCGCCTACACGCCGACCGATTTTATCGAGGAGCAGGAAGCGACAATCGGCCGGTGCCGGGAGCTCGTCGAGAAGTACAGCGTCACCTGGGTGAACGTCGTCGACCCGGACGGCCGGACCCTCGAGGAGCTCGAGACGCTCTTCGGGTTCCATCCGCTCGCCCTGGAGGACGCGACGCACCAGGAGCTCGCGCCGAAGGTCGAGCATTACGACGACCTCGTGTTCATCGTCGCACGGACGATCGTCTGGGCGGAAGAGATCGAGACGGACCAGCTGTCGATCTTCCTCTCCAAGAAGTTCGTCGTGACGATCCACGACAAGGTGTTCCCTCAGCTCGAGGACATCCGCATCCGCCTGCGAAAGAAGAATCCGCGCATCCTGAAGTCCGGGGCGGACTTCCTCGCGTACACGATCCTCGACGTGCTCGTGGACTCGTATTTCCCGCACCTCGACCGATTCCAGTCGCTCTTGGACCAGCTCGAGGAGGCGATCGTCGAACGCCCGAGCGGGGAGGGGATCGCTCGTCTCCACATGCTCCGGACGGACATCGTACGCCTCCGCAACGCCCTCCGACCGCAGCGGGACATGTTCGGTGTGCTGAGTCGCCTCGAGGTACCGCTCTTCCGGAAGGAGATGCGGAACTACCTCCGGGACGTGCAGGACCACATGATCGGCGCCCTGGACACCCTGGACGCCTACCGGGAAATCGTCGCGAGCCTCATGGAGGTCCAGGCGACCCTCGTCTCGAACCAGGTGAACGAAGTGATCAAGGTCCTCACGGTCATCTTCACGGTCACCCTGCCGATCGCGATCGTGTCGAGCGCCTTCGGGATGAACGTGGCGTTCTTCGGGTTCAACGAGCCCGGGGGCCTCTACCTCGCCCTCGTCCTGATGTTCGCCCCGACCCTCGCGCTCGCATTGTGGATGCGCCGGAAAGGCTGGCTCTAAGGCCTCCGTCCGAGGCATGGAAATACCGGGACGTCGATGCCTCCCGGGGGACGAGCATGGCGCCGTGGAAGTACACGGACGACTACGATCGGGAATACACACGGACCACGTGGAACGAGAGCGCGGCGGAGTACCTGCGCGTGATGAAGCAGCTCGAGCCTTACGGGTTCGACCTCCTCGCCCGGGTGGACCCGAAGGTGCGGGAGGCGGCCCTCGATCTCGCGACGGGACCCGGGGAGCCGGCGATGAGCATCGCTCGGATGGTCGGGCCCCAGGGCCGCGTGACGGGCATCGACCTCTCGGAGAAGATGGTCGAGCTGGCCACGCGGATCGCGAAGGAACGCCGGATCCCGAACATCGACTTCCGCGTCATGGACGCGGAGACGCTCGAGTTCCCGGATGATACGTTCGACCTCGTCACGAGCCGCTTCGGCTTCCAGATCTTCACGAACCCGGAAGGGGTGGCGAAGGAGGCATGTCGCGTCGTGAAGCCGAAGGGACGGATCGGCGTGACTGTGTGGAGCACGGCGGAGAAGGCGCACGCGATCCACGCCGTCGTCGGCCCGATGCTCGAGTTCGCTGAACCCGATGAGACGGGGTACCTCCCGACGCCGTACGAGCTCGGCGGGCCGGGAGAAATGGGGAAGCTCCTCTTGGAAGCGGGATTCCATGATCCCGGGGAGGAGCGGCGGACCCACACGTTGCACTTCAAGGACGAGGACGACTACTTCGACGCCATCCTCGGCGGGACGCCCCTCGGCCACTCCCTGAAAGAGGAGGACCCGCCGGTCCAGGAGAAGATCCTCGCGAAGACGAGGCAGAACCTGCGGCAGTGGAAGACCCGCGGCGGGATCGACATCCCCTGTGAGTGCGTCGTCGCGACCGCGCGGAAGTGACGACGTGCCGGTTCACTGTGCGACGACGAGGTTCGGCACGCCGTCGGGGGACCAGTTGCGGTACCGGTAGTACTCGTCCCGCAGCCGGTTCCACGTCTCCTCGCCGAGTCGCACCCGCTTCCCGTTCACGTCGACCTCGGCATCGATGAGCCGCTTCGGGAGGGCGTCCTTGTCCTTCGTGTGCCCGCGCTCGATGTCGAGCCACCGCTCGAGGTCCGTGATCTGCCGCGCGACGCGGCGCATCTCCTCCTCTGTGATGTCCTTGCCGAGGACGACCTTGTACGCCTCGGGCGTCTCCGTGAAGACGACGGGCGTCACGAGAGTGCAGATCCCGATCGAATCGATCACCGCGGTCTCGTCGAGGAGGTCCGAGATGAGCTTCGGCTTGCCTTCCGGGCCCGTGCGGGCGTCGAGGCTCATGCCCAGCTCCATGTAGACGCTCCAGGCCTTGTTGTGGCATCCGTGGCGGGGGCCGAAGACGTAACAGAGGAACATGCCCCACGAGCCCCGGGGATCGTACGCCGGGAGTTCCATGCCGCACTGCTGGATCGCGAAGTCCTCCGACTGCCCGTCGAACACCTGGCTCGCACGGAGCGTGCCCTCCGCAAGGACATCGCCGATGCCCTTTCGGTGCGTCATCATCTCGATGAGCTCGAACATCTTCTCGTTGCTCGGCCATGAGTCCCGGACGAGACCGCGCTCGATGCACTCGCGGTAGAATCCGAGGATCGAGCCGGTCGAGATCGTATCGAGGCCGTACTGGTCGCACAGCTTGTTCGCATGGACGATGATGTCCGGATCGTCGTTCAGGACCTGCGGGCCGAAGGCCCACGTCGTCTCGTACTCCGGACCGCGGCCCTGGTCCCCGTAGCGGGACGTGTTCGTCCGCGTGCAGCGGATCGAGCAATCGAAGCAGGTCGTGTAACCGGTGAGGATGTTCAGGAACTTCGGGAAGTAGAGGTTCTCTCCTTTCTCCCATTGGACCTCTTGCCAGTTGTGGGTCGGCCAGAGGTTACCCTCGTTCACCTTCGGCGGGATCTCCATCGTGCCCTGCTCGTGGAAGTACCCGCTCCGCTCCTTGTTCTGGGCGAGGGTCTTCTTGTGGAACACCTTGATCGGTTCGCCACCCAGACCGGGGAAGTCCTTCGTGCCGAAGACCGTGATCGCCTTGAGCTTCTTTGCGCCGAGGACCGCGCCGAGTCCGCCCCGGGCCGCCATGCGGTCCTCGAGGGCGACGCCTGCGACGCGGACGAGGTTCTCGCCCGCCTGGCCGATGCAGAGGGCCCGACCAGCAGCCTTCAGCTTCTCCCGGGTCTCCTCCGTGTTGAGGCCCCAGAGATGCGACGCGTCCTTGATCGCCGCCTTTCCGTCGCGGATCTCGACGTACACCGGGTTATCGGACTTGCCGACTACGCGGACGACATCGAAGCCCGCCTTGCGGAGCGTCGGTCCCCAGAATCCGCCGCCTGCGGCACAAGAGTAATATCCCGTGAGCGGGCTGACCGTCACGACCCACGTCCGGTTGCAGGAGGCGATCGTCCCCTCGTACGGGGACGTGCAGAAGAACACGGGCATGCGGGGATGGTAGGGGTCGAGCCGGAAGTCCTCCTCGCTGAGGAGCTTTGCCCCGATGCCGCGTCCGCCGATGTACTGTTCCCAGTACCAGGCGTCGCGTTCCTCCGGCTCGATCTCGCCGGAATCCAGGTCCACGCTCACCATGCGGAGCTTCGGTTCGATGGTCCCGCCGTCCCGCGTGTGCAATGGCAGCGGGCTTACTAAACGGTTCTCTCCATGCCTTCGAAGGCCTTTTATGACCCTCCCGCGTTCGAAGCGACCGTGCGCGTGACCGTGCGCCTCATGGGCCCGTACAAGCGCCTGGCCGGCGTGACGGACGACGTGTCCGTGACCCCGGCGGAGCCGACCCTCGGGGGCGTGCTCGCGGCAATCGCGGAGCGATATCCCGAAGCGGGACGGAAGCTGCAGCCGTCCGCGGGGAAGATCGAGCCCGCGGTCCGGATCGTCGTGAACGACGTCGTGCTCCAAGGGGCCACGGTCGCCCACGGAGTGAAGGATGGGGACCGCGTGGCCTTCGTCCCGATTGTGGGCGGCGGGCTCACGTCACACGATTCAGCTTCCCGCTCTTCACGTCGTAGACGAACCCCGTCACGGGGATGTTCTTCGGGATGAACGGGTTCGTCCGGATTCGCTCGACCTGCGTGCGGACGTTTTCCTCCAATTCGCCGAACGCGTGGAAGCTGATCTTCGCGGCGTTCGCGTTGTACTTCTTCGTCAGGGTGTCCTGGAGGTCCTCGTCCTTGAACGTCAGCATGCCGCAGTCCGTGTGGCTGATCACGAGGAACTCCTTCGTTCCGAGGAGCTCGTTCGAAATGATGAACGAACGGAGCGCGTCCTCCGTCGCAATCCCTCCTGCGTTCCGGATCACATGGGTGTCTCCCTCCCGGAGCCCCGTAAGCGCATGGACGTCGATTCGGGCATCCATGCACGCAAGGATCGCGAGTTTCTTCGCGGGAGGCAACGGGAGTCTGCTACGGTCGAAGGTGCGTGCGTATTCGGCGTTCCCGGCGAGGACCTCTTTCAACAAGGGCGTCTCGGCCATGGCCCTCCAGATATAACGACGTTATATCAAGGCACGTCTTTTCTTCATTCGGAACAGAATATGTACACTACTAAGCTGTCCGAGTTCGTGTGCGGGCCATTCCGTTCAGAATCTTGGATTTCTGAGGGTGCCATGAACCGACAATCGTGGCAAACCGCGGGATGGATTTCCGACTAACATAAAAGCGCCAGTAGTCCGGAGCCACTTGATGACTCGGATTGTGAATCTGGCCACAGCTAATACGAAGCTGCTCGAGGATTCGTCGCAACTCCTCCAAATCTCCTCGGCTCCTTTGCGCGAAATACAGATACGGCTCTGCTGCAAAACTCGCAGGGACACCGCCCTCGGCATCAAAATACCCCCTGGCATAGTCGAGCTTGTTTTCCCAAGTAAGAATCGCCGAGCCCTCAAGGACCGACCTCGAGAATTCCACGACGAAAAGATTGCGGCTCTTGCCCTCCCGATAAGTCCAGGCGCGAGATCCGAGTCGATTTACCAAGCGTTTGAGGAAGAGGACGTAGCGTTCCTCACGCTGCGAGATACGAATTGTTCTCGGTCGAATGGTGCCATCGTGCAGCGCGCCGAGCAAATATGCCCTGCTCATTCGTTATCCTCGTGTGACGCAGACTACGAGGCGGAGCCTCTTCGATTCAGCGGGAGGAGGTGGGCGAAAGTATCGGGAGCGTTCGCTGCTCCGCGATACCCCAAAAAAAGGGAGTGGATTAGACGCTCGCGATCGGGAAGCAGAGGCCCTTTCTACCTTGCCAAGGCCTCCTTCGCCTGATGGCTCTTAGGAGGTGATCCATCTGCAGGTTCCCCTACAGATACCTTGTTCACGTGCTCCCCATGTCGCCATGGGGCGTGGACTGTATCATCATCCGAACGGATCGTTCGGAGCCCGGCGTGCAGTCTCTGAGGGTTCCGACCTCTTCCGAAATCGGCCTTCCCTGCGGATTGTCCGCACCTCGAGATTGTTACCGCTTCGCGGTACCCGAGGATACTCGGAGTTCCCCGCATATAGCCAGGTTTGTTCCGTCGCCTTACGGCGTCGGAGTCGCAACACATTTACGACTTAGCCCTCCTTGCTGAACCTAAGTTCTAGCGCCGCAAGAACGGCACCATCACTCAGGCTCAACTCGGGTGGCTTGACGGGCGGTGTGTGCAAGGAGCAGGGGCATATTCACCGCGTGATGTTGACACGCGATTACTACGGAATCCATCTTCGTGAGGGCGGGTTACAGCCCTCAGTCCGAACTACGAACGGGTTTCGGGATTGCCTCCACCTCTCGGTGTCGGAGCCCATTGTCCCGTCCTTTGTAGCGCGCGTGTTGCCCGGGGGATTCGGGGCATACGGACCTACCGTTGACCTCTCCTTCCTCTGACTTAGCGCCAGCGGTCCCCCTAGTGTGCGCCCCTCCCGGAGGAGAGACTCGCAACTAAGGGCGAGGGTCTCGTTCGTTATCTGACTTGACAGAACGCCTTACGGTACGAACTGACGACGGCCATGCACCACCTCTCCCAAAATCAGGCAAGGTCATCAGCCTGGCCTTCATGTAAGGGTCGCCCCCGGTGAGTTTTCCGGCGTTGAATCCAATTGAACCGCACGCTCCTCCCGTTGCGGTGCTCCCCCGCCAATTCCTTTAAGTTTCAGTCTTGCGACCGTACTCCCCAAGTAGCAGGCTTAACACCTTCGCTCCGGCACCGGGCGCCCCCGTAGGACCCCCGACACCAAGCCTGCAGCGTTTACACCCAGGACTACCGGGGTATCTAATCCCGTTTGCGCCCCTGGGCTTCGTCCCTGACCGTCGGATCCGTTCTAGCGCGACGCCTTCGCCACTGGTGGTCCTCCCAGGATTACAGGATTTTACCCCTACCCCAGGAGTACCTCGCGCCTCTCCCGGTCCCTAGTCTGGCGGTCTCCCCGGAATTCGAACCGTTGAGCGGTTCGATTTACCCAGGAATCTACCCGACCGGCTACGGACGTTTTAGACTCAATAATAATGAGCACCACTCGGGCCGCGGGTATTACCGCGGCGGCTGGCACCCGTCTTACCCGGCCCTTACTTCACGTGCTTTTTAGGCACGAGAACAGCGAACACAAAGTGTTCGCACTGGGAGTTCCCCCATCGTGGTTTCCCACATTGTGGAGTTTTCGCGACTGCTGCGCCCCGTAGGGCCTGGATTCGTGTCTCAGAATCCATCTCCGGGCGACTACTCCCATAGCCCGTACCCGTCGAAGCCTAGGGGGTCTGTAAAACCCCCTACAAGCTGATAGGCCGCAGACCCATCCTCAGGCGCCGGAGCTTTCGACCTGGAAGCGTTCCAGCATCCCAGATCTATGGGGTATTATCCTCAGTTTCCCGAGAGTATCCCCCACCTGAGGGCAGATTATCCGCGTGTTACTGAGCCGTCCGCCGAGGTCTTGCACCTCTCGACTCGCATGTCTTAAGCGAACTCCCATAGCGGTGCCCGCCGGCAGGATCAACCGGAGTTGATCGTGCACGACGCTACTATTGGCCATCTAAAGGAATCTTGGCGAGGTAGCTCGAACATACCTCTGCCTTGATCGCGAGCGTCGGGTTCGAGAGGTCACGCACGCACCATGCGTGCGGGGTTCTCAAACCTCCACAGTGTCGGCCGCATCAGAAGGGGGCCCGTCACGAATCGGGGCCTTCGCCGAAAGCGGCCACCACGGACTCGGGCGATATTCGGCTCTACGTGTTCATCGCCTTTGCCGAGTCTTCCAATAGATACCGGACCGAGCTATAAGAGTCTTTCGATATGACTGTTGCTCGGTCACATCCCTCCCGGAGGCAGAGGCTCACAGAAGTCGTCCCACCGCGGGTCCGCCATGCCGCCGTAGAGCACGTCGTTCACGGCGCGGAGCGGGATCAAGGGCATCGCGAACGTCGCGGGTCCCTGCACGACCTGGGCGCCGATGAAGCCCGCGTCGTTCGTCGGATTGATGTCGTGGACGGGGAGCAAAAGGTCGTACTGGGCGCCGTGGCAGATGCAATAGATGGGGTCCTGGCCGAAGTGCGTCCACGTTGGCGGGTCCGCGCCGTAGATGGCGTAGTCGCGGAGCGGGGCCGGGTCCGTGAAAAGGTGCCAGCTCGACGGGCAACACAGGTGCGTGCAGGGGATGAACAGCGCGACGATCCGGATGTCGTGGGCGGGGTCGTCGTAGTACAGGGAGTACGTCGGCGGGAGCGTCACGTCCGTCGGGGCTCGGAAGAACTCGTCATCCCGTTTCACTCGGATCACGAGGACGGGATGACCGGTGCCGCGCACCCAGACCCCTTCCCGGAACAGTCCCCGCCACACAGCGCTCGCTCCTTGCCACTCCCCGAAGTCCATCACGCGGATCTCTTGGCCGACGTGAGGGCTCCACCAGGTCGTGACGTCCGCCCAGGGGGTGTACACGAGGCTCTCTCGAATCTCTCCCTCAACCTCCGAAGGCGGGCCGAACAGAGTGGGGGACAGCGCGATTCCCGTAAGGGCACCCGCACCCGCGGACGCGCCGATCATCACGCCGGCCTTGATCCAATCCCGCCGGGTCCACCGCCGATCCGATTCATCCGTCAATCAGCGACCTCCTTCAGCCGCACGCGGGATCGTACCATCGCGGATCCGGCATCCCGCCCATGAGGACGTCGTCCACCGCGCGGATCGGGATGACGGGCAGCGAACGCCGGGTGGGCCCGTGCACGTTCTTTGCGCCGACATAGGCGGCCCCGCTTTTTGAATTCACGTCCACGGCAAGGAGGAGGGGATCGTACTGGGAGCCGTGGCACACACAGAAGACGGGGTCCTGACCGTACACCGAGAACGTCGGAGAACCGGGTTTGTAATCGCGAAGCGGGTCCACGTCCGTCACGACGTGCCACCCGGGCGGACAGCACAGGTGCGGACATCGATCGTACAGAACCACGAGGCGGATCTCTCGGATCGGGTCCTCGAAGTAGAGGTCGTATCCCTCGGGGAGCATCTCGACCTCCGGTGCGGTGAACTCCGGGGCCATGTACGGGATCCGGATCACGAGCGCCGGATATCCCGTCGAAGGAATCCAGCGACCGTCCTTGAAGAGCCCCCGCCAGACTCCGGTGGCCCCCTCCCACACCTGGAAATCCGTCACGCGGATCGGTCGGCCCTGACGGTCGTTCCACCACGCGTGCGTCGGCCATTTCGTGTAGTAGATCGTGTCGCGGACCTCACCCTCGAACCTCGGCGGCGGAGGGAGGATTTGTCCCGCAACTGTCGCGCCCATGGCGGCAAAGCTGCCCACCGCCCCGGCGGCCAGCGCGAGTCGCACCCACTCCCGCCGGGTCAAGCCCGGCTCATGGGTCTCGTCGCCTTCCCAGCCCGTTCGCATCCCCGATGGCGTGCCGATGTGACTTTTCGGCCCGCCGAAAACGCAGCCCGGGATCCGCACTTCAACCTGGCGTAGGTATCGTGCGTATAACTGACACGGTTACGCCGCGAGAGCTTCCAGAAGGATCACGCCGCCGACCAGGAGGTAGAGTGCATACACGCCCCCTCCGGCCGCCAGGAGGACGAGCCCGCCGGTCAGTGCGGCGGCCCGACTTACGTTGAGGAGAAGCTCGCGGGTCGCGGTGACGGTCGGTACCGCGTCCTCCGACCGGTCCACGACAATCGTGTAGATGAATGACGGCGCCACGGCAGAGGTCATCGAGAGCCAGCCGACCGCGAACGCGAACGTGCCGAGGTCCCGCTGGGCGAACGCGAGGACGCACGCAGGCACAGAGAGGACGGGTCCCAGAATCAGGAACGGCATGCGGGCCCTCACGCGATCCGAGATCCGGCCGAGGACCACCGCCGCCACGCCCGCGGCGAGGGAGAACAATGCGAAGAGGAGGCCGAGCTCGAACGCGTTCGTCGTAAAGAGGAACGAGGCGAGCGGCGTCGCGGCGAAGAGGAGGCCTTCGACGCCTCCCTGGCCGGAGAACGCGAGCGCGGTCCGCCGGCCCATCCGACGCAGGTCGATTTTGAAGACGAGCGATTCCTCCCGCTGCGCGAGCAGACGGACGAGGCCCAGGTTCGCGAGCACGATCATGCCGCCGAGTGCGAACATTAGCGGATATCCGATCCGGAGGGCGAGGTAGCCGCCGACCGCGGGCGCGACGACCGCAATCGTCGTGAAGGTCGCCGTGACCCCGGCCAAGCGGCCCGCGCGGTTCGCCCGGCTCGTCTCCTTCACCAGGAGGGAGTTCAGCGGCAGCCAGAAGAGTGGGAGGTACAGCCCGAACGCGAGGCCCGCCGTCCCGATGACCGCGAGGGGTGACAGCACGAGGAACGAGAAGTGGCCCAACGCCATGATGCCGAGTCCGATCGACATGTACGTCGTCGCGCGGATCGGCCGGCCGCGGGAAATCCCGACCACGAGGAGCGATGCGACGAGGAACGAGACGAGCCACATGAGGACCGCGACGCGAAAATCGAGGGAGTGGGGCGGGCTCACGAGGTACACGAGCCAAAAGCTCCCCGCCATCTGGTTCCCGAACGACTGCACTGCGACGATCGCGATCAGTTCGCGATAGCCGCGCGGACGTGACCCACGGACCGCGAGCGGCGAGGGAGGGACGGACGCCATCCGTACGGCCGCGACATCCGCGGACATACAAAGAGGCTTCGCACGGAGGCGGAGCGGAGAAAAGGTTTATAGACGGACCCCGATGAACGCGCGCCTGCGGGGATCGCCTAGCCTGGTAGGGCGCGGGATTGCTAATCCCGTGCGCTCTGCGCCCGGGGGTTCAAATCCCCCTCCCCGCGCGGTCGCTCCGCTCGGCCGACCAGACACCGTTCCCTTGCAACGGCGAGACACCATCCGATCATGCCTATGCAAATCCGCTGGTACGACGAGGTTGACGCCCATGACGTGTTCCGGCTCAACCTGGCCGCGTTCGGTCGCGGACTGTCCGAGGGCTGGGTTCGGCTCGCGCGTCGACGCGACCCACGCGTCTCGGACGGGTACGCCATCTACGCAGTGGAGGGACGGAAGCCGGTCGCCCAGGTCATCCCGGAGCGGATGCCCGTACGGCTCACAAGCGGCCCGGAGGTCGTCGGGGCCGTGGCAGGAGTCTGCGCCCACCCCGGCGTGTGGGGGAGAGGGTATGCGGCCAAGTTGATGTAAAGGGCCGGAGAACAAGCTGTACGGTGTGCTTGACGCGCCCGACCAGGAGGCCGTCGAGAAGCACCACGCGAAGCTGGGCGTGCGCTGCGACTGGATTCACGAGATCAGCTCCGCTAGAGAGTGATTCAACTGGGAAAATGGTTTCGTCCATCGGCCAGCCTAGGCCCCGCGCGGACCGGGGACCCGCGACGGACACCGAGTCCCGGACGATAGCTTATTCCCCACGCTTCGTTCCCGTCGACGACTCTTCGGACCGCATCGAACGGGATTCACATGGCCGAGATTCGCCGCGAAGCCATCGGAGCCCTGATGGACCGAGAACGCGGACGCTTCGTGACAGATCACCCGACGTCTGCGAAGCTGTTCGAACGAGCGCAGGAACACCTCCTCGCCGGTGTCCCAATGAATTGGATGGTCCGATGGGCGGGTCCCTTCCCGATCTTCGTGCGGGAGGGCCGTGGCACATACGTGACCGACGTCGACGGACACCGGTATCTCGATCTCTGCCTGGGCGACACGGGTTCGATGTTCGGTCACTCGCCCAGACCCGTGGTCGACGTCGCGGCGCGGCAGCTCCGTCGTGGGATCACGATGATGCTCCCGACGGAGGACTCCGTGTGGGTGGGCGAGGAACTATCGCGACGCTTCGGACTGCCATACTGGCAGGTCGCACTCTCGGCCACGGACGCGAACCGGTTTGCGATCCGCCTGGCGCGCGACGTGACCCGCCGATCGAAGATCCTCGTGTACAACGGGTGCTACCATGGCACGGTCGACGAGGCCCTCGTCGACCTGAGGGAGGGCAAGGTGCACCCCCGCCACGGGAACATTGGACCGCCTGTCGATCCAAGCGTGACCACGAAAGCAATCGAATTCAACGACGTGGAGGCGCTCAAACGGGCCCTCGCGCCGATGGACGTGGCCTGTGTCCTTGCGGAGCCGGCGATGACGAACCGTGGAATCATTCTGCCGGAACCGGGATACCACGATGCGCTCCGCGAGATCACGCGGCGGACCGAGACCTTGCTGATCCTTGATGAGACGCACACGATCTGCTGCGGCCCGGGCGGATACACGGCCGCCCAGGGCCTCGAGCCGGATATACTGACGCTCGGGAAGCCGATCGCGAGCGGCATCCCTGCATCCGCGTTCGGAATCAGCGAGGACGTCGCTCGCCGGATCATGGAAAAGGTCACGGCGGAGTCGACAGACGAAAGCGGAATTGGCGGCACGCTATCCGGCAACGCGCTCGCGATGACCGCGATGCGGGCTACCCTCGAGAACCTGATCACGAAGGAGGCGTTCGACCGCATGATGCCTCTCGCGGAACGATTCGAAATGGGAGTCGATCGCGTGATCCGGGAAAACGAGCTGCCGTGGCACGTTGTCCGTCTGGGCGTGCGGATTGAGTACCGGTTTCAGAAGAACGTTCCGAGGAATGGGACGGAAGCCGAAGAGGGAAAGGATTCCGAACTGGACGCACTGATCCATCTGTACGCGCTGAATCGAAGAATCCTGTTGACACCCTTCCATAACATGGCCCTCATCTCCCCGTTCACGAGGCGAGCGGACGTCGATCGGCACACGCGGATGTTCCGCGATTGCGTCTCGGAACTCCTGACCTAGCAGGGTTCGCGTGGCTCTCATACAATCTTTCCCGGAAATTTTCGCGGTACATTCAACAATTCGTTTTCAAAAAGCGTTTTATCGGATGAAACCTTCCCGCTAACGGGAGCGGATGGCGAACGTCGTCGTACTGGGTGTGGGCGCTGCAGGCGAAGTCACCGCGCGACTCCTCGCGGGTGACCGTTCGATCGACCGTCTTCGACTCGTCGATATCCGACAGGAGCGACTGGAACAGGTCGCCTCGAAAGTCAAGCGGGACGTGGAGACGCTCCGGGCGGACCTCTCCCGCACAGCCGACGTCCGTCGTGCGTGCCGCGACGCCGACGTCCTCGTGAACGCGGCCCTTCCGAATTACAACCTCCGGATCATGCAAGAGGCGTTGCGGCTCCCCGCTCACTACGTCGACCTCGCGTCGGAAGGGTCCCCGGATCCGAGCGAGCCGTCCCAGGTCCACCGGCAGCTCGCCCTCGATGGAGAGTTCCGCCGCAAGGACCGCACGGCGATCCTCGGGATGGGCGTGGCACCGGGCATCACGAACCTCTTGACCCGCCGGGTCGCCGAGCGGCTGGACCGGATCGACGCGATCCGCATCCGCGTGTATGGCAGCGGCTACGCGGAGGTGGACGGCTACGTGTTCGCGCCCCTCTTCTCCCCGGAGACATTCCTCGAAGAGGTGCTCTGGCCCGCCCCGGTGTGGAAAGGCGACCGGATCGTGAAGCTCCCGCCCTTCAGCGGCGAGGAGGAGTTCCCGTTCCCGGACCCGCTCGGCATCGGTTTCTGCTACAACGTGAACAACGAGGAGTGCGAGACGATGCCGTTGTTCCTCGGGAAGCCGGTCGGCTTCATCGATTTCAAGTACGCGATCGCCCCACGGCGAAAGGTCCTGCTGGAGAGCCTCCACGCCCTCGGCCTCACTCGGCCGGATCCCGTGATCGTGAAGGGCAAGGAGGTCTCCCCGCTCGCCGTGGTCCTCGCGTTGTTGCCCGATGCGTCGTCCCTCGCAGGCCGGGTCCAAGGGCACACGTGCGTCGTCGTGGAGATCGAAGGCCGGACATCCGGGAAGAAGATCGGGATTCGCACGTGGACGCTCCTGGGGCACGAGGATGCGTATCGGAAGATGGGCGTCCATGCGACCGCGTTCCTGACAGGCGCGCCTCCGGCGGCGGCCGTGCAGGCGCTCCTATCGGGAGAGATCGATCGGCGCGGTGCCACGACGGGTGGCGGGCTCGAACCTGATCCGATCCTCCGACGCGCGATCGACTTCGGTGTCCCCCTCTATGAGGGCGACATCGGCGCGAACCGAGGCCGACCGCTCGCCGCCTGAGCCGGCGTCCGATGCGTACAATCCCTGCGGCATCTCCTAGTACCGGGATGCACGTTCCGCCCGAGACAAGCATGCGGGCATTCGTGCTCGTGAAGGTGGCCACGGGGCATGAGGTGGAGGCGATGAAGGCCCTGCGGGCCATCCCCAACGTCGGGGACGTGCACTTCCTGTTCGGCGAGTTCGACTACATCCTGTCCGTGGACTCGACGTCGTGGGAAGGGCTCTCCCGTCTCCTCTCGCAGCGGGTGCGTCGGATTCCCGGCGTGGAGCAGACCGTGACGCTCCTCGAGGCGCCGATCTGAGTCTCAGTGCGCCAAGGGGAAGTTCGTCTCCCCCGCCCGAATCGGGACCGCGAGCCAGTTCTCCCTCGGCGGGAACGGGCAGACGTAATCCTCGCTGTATGCACAGTACGGGTTATACGCGAGGTTGAAATCGATCACGTATTCATCCCCCGGCTCCTCCTCGATGTCCAGGTACCTCGCCGCGCCATACGTTTCCTTACCGGACGTCGCGTCACGGAAGGGGACGAACAGGGATCCGGAATCGTGCTGATGGCCTGGGCCCGGAGCGGACTTGTACGCGCTGAGCCGCTGCTTCGTCCCATCGATCTCGAACTCGAACATACCATAGCGGACCATGTTCCGGGGCACGCCCTTCGACGTCGCGAGGACGACGGGCTCGGGGTTCGGGTTCTTTACGAGTCTCGCACGGACGCGATACGCCGGATCCGGCGGGAAGTACGTGAGTCCCCCGAACGTCGCTCGCAACGCAGACGGAATCGGGGACGACGGGTCCTCACGGAACCAGTAGTCCTTTTCCTGCCGCATCGTGTCAATCTGCTTGACGTACTCTGCAGGGGTGTGGGCGTGGCCCGAAGGCATGGGACCGCGCAGGCTGTCGGTCCGGCATAAACCTGTGTGGCGGACTACATGGAGAAGAGGTTCTCCCTCGCCTTCGCGAGGAGGTCCTTCTCCTGTTGCCCGAGGTGCGACGCGGGGACCTGCTTCTCGAAGAGCGCGATGATCTCCGTCGCCGCGGCAATCTTTTGCGCCTGCGTGGCCTGTTTGATCAGGTCCGCCGCGACGCGTGCCTTGAGCTTCGACAGGCCCGTGTCCTCGGGCGCGACGGAGAACAGCTCCTCGACGAGCTTGAGGGATTCGTCAAAGCGACCCGTCTTCGCGAACGACTTCACGGCACGCTCGATCATCGCGAACCGATGGACCGTGCCGGGGTCAAGGGGCATTACGATGGGATGGCCCTCCACAATTTAGGCCTTTCCGAACAAGCGGGGGAGATCTCGATCGGGGTCGGTTCAGTATCGAGGCATCTCGGGCTCGACGCGCTCCGCCCATTCGTCGATGCCGCCCACGAGGTTCTTCACCTTACGGAAGCCGAGTTCGCGGAGGAAGTTCGTGATCCGCGCGGAGCGGATGCCGGTCTTGCAGTACACGACGATCTCGTCCGCCGTGCTGAGCTCGTTCACCCGACCGGGCACCTGAGCGACGGGCATGAGGACGGCCTTCTGAAGGCGGGCGATCTCCCACTCCATGCGCTCCCGTACGTCGAGGAGGACGACCTCCTGGTCCTTGTCGATCTTGTCCTTCAGCTCGTCCACCGTGATCTGGAACTCCTCGCTCACCTGTTCGGACGGCCCGCGCAGCCCGCAGAACTCCTCGTAGTCGATGAGTTCCTTGACCGTCGGGTGCTCCCCACAGACGGGGCATTCGGGATTCTTGCGGAGCCGGAGCTCGCGGAACTTCATGCGAAGCGCGTCGAAGACGAGCAGACGGCCGACGAGCGTGTCGCCCTTCCCCAGGAGAACCTTGATCGTCTCGATGGCTTGGATCGAGCCGACGATCCCGGGCAGGACGCCGAGCACGCCGCCCTCCGCGCACGAGGGTACGAGGCCGGGCGGCGGCGGTTCCGCGTAGAGGCAGCGGTAACACGGGCCCTTCTCCGCCCAGAAGACGCTCGCCTGGCCTTCGAATCGGAAGATGGACCCGTACACGTTCGGCTTCTTCAAGAGGACAGACGCGTCGTTCACGAGGTACCGCGTGGGGAAGTTGTCCGTCCCGTCGATGATCACGTCGTAGTCCTTCAGGATCTCCAAGGCATTCTCGGATGTAAGGCGCGTCTCGTACGTTTGCACGTCGATGTTCGGGTTGATCTGTTGTACACGCTCCTTCGCGACCTCGATCTTCCGCCGCCCGACGTCCTTGGTGCCATACAGGACCTGTCGCTGCAGGTTCGTCGGGTCGATTACGTCGAAGTCCACGACCCCGATGCGGCCGACGCCGGCCGCGCTGAGGTACTGGAGGAGCGGCACGCCGAGGCCTCCCGCCCCGATCACGATCGCAGAGGACTGCTTGAGCTTCACCTGCCCCGCCATGCCGACCTCCGGGAGGATCAGGTGGCGCGAGTAACGCTTGATTTCCGCGGGTGAGAGGCCGTCCTTCCGCTTCGCGGCGAGCTGGTCCATGAGCGAGAAGGAGCCGCCCGCGATGCTCGGGACGATTGAGATCGTGTCTCCCTCGCGGAGGGACGTGGCATCCTTCTGCAGATACCGGATGTCCTCCTCGTTCACGTAGACGTTCACGAAGTTGCGGAGACGGCCCTCGTCCGTGTAGAGATGGCGGCGGAGCGAATCGTACCGGTCCACGAGGCCCTGCAAGGCCTCGACGACGCTCTCCGCCTCGACCTCGACCGTGTCCTTGTTTCCGGCGTACTGTCGAAGGGGAGTGGGGATGATGATCTTCACATTCGCCTTGGTCACATACCGGCTTACAACGGTGTTATATTTAAGGTTCGCCTCGCCGATTCATGCGGATTCGACTAAGGTAATCACCGACGCGATCGACGCGCATCGAGGACGGAAAGAGGCCGTGCGATGACCTCCCGACAGACGGCCAAGTTAACCTTGTTTAAGGTTAACAATTCGTGCCCTTCCGTCCAGGCACCATGGTCCCTTCGCGAACTACTTGCGGACGAGGGGATCCGGCAGGAATTTTCCCGACCCTTCGTCGTACACCCACGCCGTGAGATCCTTCGGGTCTCCGTTCTCGACGTTCAGGATCACGTAGGTGTACCAGCCCGCGGCGCGAGAGCGGTCGAACTCCGACGGCGAGGAAGGATGGTCCGGATGGCTATGATAGATCCCGATTAGGTCGAGCTCACTCTGACGCGCGGCGTCGTCCGCGCGCAGCAGCTCGAGCGGATCAATCGTATACCGTCGGCTCCGCTCCTCCTCGGCCGCGTTCGTCGCCCGCCGGGATTCGACGACCCTGCGCGGCTCCGTCGCGTCGCCGATGAGGAAGCCGCAGCACTCCTCCGGGTATGTTTCGCGGGCATGGTCCTCGATTGCCCGGACGAGCGCCTCTGGGATCTCAATCGTCACGGAGCCTCCTCCCAATACCGCTCGTTCAGGTAGCGGTCTCCCGCGTCCGGGAAGATGATCACGATGACGCCCGCACGTATCCGCTCCGCAAGTCGCAGGGCCGCATCGAACGCTGCGCCGCTCGACGTGCCGACGAGGAAGCCCTCCTCGCGCGCGAGGCGGCGGGTGGCAGCCTGCGCGTCCTCCGTGGCCACGAACATCATTTCGTCGGCCACGCTCGCATCCCAGATCCCAGGAGTGCGGGAGGACTCGAGGTGCTTAACGCCCTCGAGGCCGTGGAACGGACCGTCAGGCTGGACGCCGACAAGTCGGATGTGCGGGTTCCTTGTCTTGAGGTACCGACCCGCCCCGACGAACGTCCCTGTGGTCCCGAGGCATGCGACGAAGTGCGTTACGCCGCCTTGCGTTTGGTCCCAGATCTCCGGGCCTGTGGATTCGAAGTGCGCCCGCCAGTTCGCCTCGTTGTTGTATTGATCAAGATACCAGTACGCCTCCGGCTCTGTGTCGATCAAGGCCTTCGCGACCTTCTGCGCACCGTCCGTGCCCTCGGCCGCGGGTGTGAAGACGAGCTCCGCGCCATACGCCCGGAGGATGCGTCGCCGCTCAGGGCTCATATTCGAGGGCACGCAGAGCGTGACGCGGTACCCTTCCGCTGCGCCCAGCATCGCGAGCGCGATGCCCGTGTTCCCGGACGTCGCGTCCAGGAGGATTCGGTCCCGCGTAAGGCCCGTCTTCTCGGCGGCTCGAAGCATCCAAAGCGCGGGCCGATCCTTTACGCTCCCGCCGGGGTTGTCCCATTCCGCCTTGCCGAGCAGCCGCACGTCGGGGCCCGCGTGTCGAGCGATGTGTTCCAGACGGAGGAGCGGCGTGTTCCCGATGAGGTCCGCGACGCGCGATGCCTTCGGCGCAATCGCATCGGGTCGCATACGATCAAGGGCCTCAGTTCTCGCCGGGCGGCACTTCGAGGGCCTTCTTCAGGACGTGGAAGGACAGGAGGGCGCACTTCAACCGGACGGCGCTGAGCGGGATGCCGAGCTCCTTGAGGACCGCATCCTTCTTCATGGCCTTCGCGTCGTCGAGGGGCATGCCCTTCACGACCGACGTGAGCATCGAGGCGCTCGCCTGGCTGATCGCGCACCCCTGGCCTTCGAACCGAACGTCGGCAATCCGGTCCGAGCCGTCCACACGGACGTGCAGGACGACCTCGTCCCCGCACAGCGGATTTGAGTCCTTCCCGTGAAACTGAGCGTCAGGGAGGGGACCCTTGTTCCGCGGATTCTTGTAATGGTCCAGAATCTGCTCCTGGTAGATCTCTTGCGACGCAGACATCAGGCGAAGACCTCCTGGACCTCCTTGATCCCCGCCGCAAGGGCGTCGACGTCCTCAAAGTCGTTGTAGATGTAGAACGAGGCGCGGGCGGTCGCCGGCAAATCGAAGCGCTCCATGAGGGGTTGCGCGCAGTGATGGCCTGACCGAATGCAGATCCCCTTGACGTCGAGGATCGATGCGATGTCGTGCGGGTGGGCCCCGTCGATCGTGAACGAGACGACACCGGCGCGCTTCTTCACGTCGGGCGGGCCGTACAGGGTCACGCCCTTGATCCGGCCAAGTTCCTTGAGGGCGTATTCCGTCATCTCCATCTCGTGCGCGCGGATCGCCTCCATGCCGAGCCCCTGCAGATAATCGACCGCGACGCCGAGGCCGATCGCCCCCGCGATGTTCGGCGTGCCGCCCTCGAACTTGTACGGGACATCGTTCCACTTCGCCCATCCGAGGTGGACCTCGCGGATCATTTCGCCGCCGCCCAGGAGAGGCTCTGTCTGTTCGAGGAGCTCCGGCTTGCCGTAGAGCACACCGATCCCCGTGGGCCCGAGCATCTTGTGCCCGCTGAACGCGAGGAAGTCCGCGTCGAGCGACCGCACGTCGATGGGCATGTGCGGGGCCCCTTGTGCCGCGTCGACGACACATATCGCGCCGACCTCGTGCGCGCGCTTCGCGATCTCCTTCACTGGGTTGATCGTCCCTAGGACGTTCGAGCACAAGGCGACCGTGACGATCTTCGTACGCTTCGTCAGGAGCTCGTCGTACTGCTCGAGCTTCAGGGTGCCGTCGTCCGTGATGTCGACGTACTTCAGGACGGCGCCCTTGTGGTCCTTCACGAAGTGCCAAGGCACATGATTCGAATGGTGCTCCATCACGGTCCCGACGATCTCGTCGCCCTTCGCGATCTTCCCTTTGAGACCGTATCCGTACGCGATCACGTTAATCGATTCCGTCGTCGACTTCGTGAAGACGATTTCATTCGGCGAGCGTGCCTGGATGAACTCCGCGATCTTCTCCCGCGCGCCCTCGTATTCCCGCGTCGATTCCTCCCCGAGCTCGTAGATCGCGCGGTGCACGTTCGCGTTGTAGCGGGCGTAGAAATCCGACGTCGCATCGATGACCTGCTTCGGCTTCTGCGATGTCGCGGCGCTGTCGAGATAGACGAGGCGCTTGTCGTGCACCGTCCGCGCCAGAATCGGGAAATCCCCCTTGATTTTGGGGACGTTCAGCAGGACCTTTGCGGGCTTCGCCATCCGCTTCCACCGTGCCATGACGCGCGGGCTACTTGAGGCTTCTGCCCCGTGTCATTCGTTGAGGACGAGATACACGACTCCCTCCATGACTTCGACGGGAAAGATTGCGATCGGTTCCGTCGCAGGAGGACCCAGTACGTCTCCCGTGCGGACGTCGAACGCGGACGCGTGGAGAGGACAGACGACCTGGTCCCCGGCGAGGAATCCGCCAGCCAGTTCCGCGTACTCGTGGGAGCAGATCCCCTCGAGGCCGTAGAACGTCCCGTCGATGTTCGCCACGACGTACGTGTCCCCGCTATGGTCCACGCCCCGCATCGTGCCCGACGGGAAATCGTCGACGCGGGCCACGGGGACGTGGAGCGTCATCCGATGGCATCTCCCAGGTCCAGCTCGATGATTCGGTTCACCTCGATCGCGAACTCGAATGGGATGCGTTTCGTGGCAACTTCGGCCAGGCCGAGGACGATCATGCGGACGGCCTCGTCACGCGTGAGCCCTCGCGAAGTGAGGTAGAAGAGCATCTCCTCGCTCGCGGTGCGTGCGACCCCTTCCTGCGCGATCTCCGCATCCGCTTCGTCGAGTTCGATGCGGGGGACCGTCTCCGTGCGCGACGAGGAGTCCAACAGGAGGGTGGACCAATCGATTGACGACGAGGCGCGGGAGGCGCCCTTCGCTGCCTCGACGTCCGTGTGGAGCGTCGCCTCGCCGCCTTCCCGGGCGATCATGCGCTGGACGATTCGCGAGCGGGTGCGCGGCGCCCGGTGACGCACAATCCCGCCGACATCGACATGCTGCCCCTTTCCCGCCAGCGCAAACCCGATGATCTCCGCGCTGGCGTCCGGCCCGACGAGATCCGCAACGGGGACCTTCCACATGCGGCGGGCACCGAGGTTCGCGTCGACCCACTCGACGGACGCGCCCTCCTGGACGACTGCGCGCTTTGTCACGAGGTTGTCCACATTTTTCGAGAAGTTCTGGATCGCGATGTAGCGCACGCGGGCTCCCGGACGGGCGACGACCTCGATCGCAGAGACATGGAGCTCGTCGGGCGTATAGACCGGCGCGCTGCATCCCTCGACGTATGTGACCTCCGAGCCCCGGTCTGCGAGGATGAGATGCCGCTCGAACGGCTCCACCTCCCCGTAATCCGCCCGGATCTCCGCTTGAAGAGGGGCCTCTACGCGGACGCCAGGCGGCACGTAGACGAAGGAACCGCCGGACCACAGGGCCGCGTTCAGAGCGGCGAGCGGGTTGTCATCGATTGCGACGGCGGAGGCGAACACCTCGCGGAACAGGACCGGATGTGCGGCCAACGCAGCCTCCGTTGAGAGGAACTGAACACCCTGAGTCTCCAACTCCAGCCGCACGACACGGTATGCCGCCTCGGATTCCTCGAGAGCCGCGAACCCGGTCGCCAACGCGGCATCCGTAGGCCGTGTGGACAACGGTCGGTCCAGCGCCGGCTCGAGGAAGCGATCGAACTCGACGCGATTGAGAAAATGCGCCCATGCGGGAACGCCTTCCGAACGGAACCGCTCGAGGGCCTTGAGCCGAAAGCGGAGCATCCATTCCGGCTCGCGTCGGCGCACGGAGAAATCTCGCACGCGATCCGCCGAAGGGACCGAGTCGATCATCACGGCAGCGGGGTGCTCCCCGACGCGGGGCCGGGAACGCTCCACGGCCGTCATCGTCACTCCAACGAGACGATCTCCTTTTTCTGGTCCACCGCCGCTTGGAGCGTGTGCCACGCGAGACTTGCGCACTTCACGCGGACAGGGAACTCGCACACGCCCGACAAGACCGCGAGCTTGCCCAAGGTCTTCGTGTCCACGGGATCCCCCGGACGGCCCGTGACCATTTCGTGGAACTTCTGGAAAAGAACGCGGACGTCCTCCGTCGTCTTGCCTTTCACCGCATCCGTCATGAGGGACGCGGACGCCTTCGAGATTGCGCACCCGGACCCCTGAAACGCGATGTCCGCGATGCGGCCGTCGTCGAGCCGCAGGTACACGGTCACCTTGTCCCCGCAGAGGGGATTGTGGCCCGCGGCGGTCGCGCTGGCATCCCGGATCTCGCGGAAGTTCCGAGGCCTCTTGCTGTGGTCGAGGATCGTTTCCTGGTAGAGCTCGCGGAGGTCGGGCATCACGGAACCCCTTGTCGGTCCCGGACGGGGCGTTCGAACATAACCGAGTCGCGCTTCATAAGGTCTCCCCGAGAGCTGCCCCCTTCGGCAGCCTCGAGAGGATGAGCTGATCCAGCTTGATCTTAATCGGGGCGACCTTCACGTGGTTCATGACATCACCCACGAAGGCGTACGTCAGGATGTTCCGCGCCGCCTCCTCGTCGATGCCGCGCGTGCGCAGGTAGAAGATCGCGTTCTCGTCGAGCTGGCCGATTGTTGACGAATGGTTGCACTTCACGTCGTCCGCGAGAATCTCAAGGCCCGGCGTGCTGTCGACGAAGGCCTCCCTCGAGAGGAGCAGGTTCTTGTTCGTTTGCCGCGCGACCGTCTTCTGGGCCCCATGGCGCACAATGATGTTCCCGTTGAACACGCCTCGGGACTTGTCGTTCAGGATGCCCTTGTACAGCTCCATGCTCGTGCATGCTTGGGCCGAATGGTCGATTCGCGTGTAGTTGTCCGCCTGCTGCGTGCCCGACGTCATGGAGAGCCCGTTCAGCAGGAGGCTGCCACCCTCCTCGCGGAAGATCGTGTCGACGTAGCTCCGCGCGAGCCCGGCGCCAAGGGAGATGGAGTGGCATGCGACGTTCGTGTCCCGGTCCTGAGCGACCGCCATCGCGCCGAAGTGGTACGCGGACTCGCTCTCCCGCTGCATCTTGTAGTGCGCCAGGACGGACCCCGGGCCCGCGACGACCTCCGTGACCGCGTTCGTCAGGTAGACGTCAGGAGCCCAGCCCGCGTATGTCTCGATGACGGTGGCCTCGCTCCGCGCCCCGAGGACAATCAGGTTCCGCGGGTACGCGAGGAGGGGCACATCCTTCGAGGTCGAGGCGTAGAGCAGGTGAATCGGCTCTTCGATCACGACGCCCCTGGGCACCTCGATGAACGCACCGTCCTGAAGGAAGGCGGTGTTGAGGGCGGTGAACGGATTGGTGTCGTAGCGCGCGTGGCGCGTCAAGTGCGGTTCCACGGCCCGCGAGTCCTCCCGCAGGGCCTCCGCCATGTTCATGGCGCGCACGCCCTCCGGTAGCGGGCGCAGATACGAGAGCTTCGGCGCGTACCGCCCGTTCACGAAAACGAGGAGACTTGCCTTGAGGACGCCGAACGTGTAGGGCTCGAGTCGCTCCCGCACGATGCCGTCGGGCCGGCCGAGGATAGCGGGCTTGAAGGGCACCTTCAGGACCGGCGTGAGGTTCGTGTACTTCCATTCCCCGTGCTTAAGGGTCGGGAAGCCGATCTGCTGGAAGCGCGCGATCGCGGCCTTCCGGGCGCGGCGAAGCCATTCCGGCTCCGCGGGATCGAGGGTCTCCTCGAAGGAGTCGAACTCGGCCGCATACATCTGGACCGGTTCGAGCGCGACCGCCACGGACGACACCGTCCTCCTAGCGGACCGCGGGCTGCAGCTTCGGAGCCTCCTCGAGGATCCAGCCATACCCGTGCTTCTCGAGGTTCCGCGCGAGGTCCGCGTCTCCCGATTTGACGATCTTGCCGTCGACCAGGACGTGCACGACGTCCGGGATGACGTATTCCAGGAGCCGCTGGTAGTGCGTGACGACGAGCATCGATCGAGCCGGGCTTCGCATCGCGTTAATCCCCTCTGAGACGAGCCGCAGCGCGTCGATGTCCAGCCCGCTGTCCGTCTCGTCGAGGACGCAGAACTTCGGCTCGAGGACGGCCATCTGGAAGATCTCGTTCTTCTTCTTCTCGCCGCCGGAGAACCCTTCGTTCAGTCCGCGCTTCATGAACGTCTCATCGAGGCCGAGGAGCTTCATCTTCTCCTGGACGAGGGCCATGAAGTCCATCGCGTCGATCTCGTCCTGGTTACGATATTTGCGGATCGCGTTCAGGGCCGCCTTCAGGAAGTATGCGTTGCTGACCCCGGGGATTTCCACGGGATACTGGAACGCCATGAAGATCCCCTCCCGGGCGCGATCCTCCGGTTTCATCGTGAGGAGATTCTTGCCCTCGAAAAGCGCCTTTCCCTGCGTGACCTCGAACGTCACACGGCCCGCGAGGACCTGGGCGAGGGTCGTCTTCCCGCTCCCGTTCGGGCCCATGATCGCATGGACCTCGCCGGGTTTGATCGACAGGTTGATTCCCTTCAGGATCACCTTGTCGCCGATTTTCACGTGCAGGTTCTCGATTTCGAGCATGGGTTCTGCTCCCACTCCACCGGGCTCGCTCAGCCGACCGTGCCCTCGAGGTTCAGGCTCACGCCGATCAGCTTCTGCGCCTCGACGGCGAACTCCATCGGGAGCTTCAGGAAGACCTGCTTGCAGAAGCCGTTCACGATCATGTTCGTGGCGTCTTCCGGCGTGATGCCGCGGGTCTGGCAGTAGAAGAGCTGCTCTTCCCCGATCTTCGAGGTCGATGCCTCATGTTCCATCTGCGCCGTCGGCTCTTGCACCTGGATGTCCGGGAAGGTGAAGGCGGCGCATTCGGACCCGATCAGGAGGGAGTCGCACTGGGAGTAGTTGCGGGCGTCCTTTGCGCCCTTGAAGATGCGCACCTGGCCGCGGTACGTGTTCCGCCCGTGGCCCGAGGAGATGCCCTTCGAGATGATCGTCGATCGCGTGTTCTTCCCGATGTGGATCATCTTCGTCCCCGTGTCCGCCTGCTGGCGGTTGTTCGTCACCGCGACGGAGTAGAACTCGCCCTGGGAGTTGTCCCCCTGGAGGATGCAGCTTGGATACTTCCATGTAATCGCACTGCCCGTCTCCACCTGGGTCCAGGAGATTTTCGAGTTCACGCCGAGGCACTTGCCGCGCTTCGTGACGAAGTTGTAGATGCCGCCCTTGCCCTGCTTGTCGCCCGGGTACCAGTTCTGGATCGTGGAGTACTTGATCTCCGCGTCGTCGAGGGCGATCAGTTCCACGACGGCGGCGTGGAGCTGGTTCTCGTCCCGCATCGGGGCCGTGCAGCCCTCAAGATAGCTCACGTAGGCGCCGGGATCCGCGATGATCAGGGTACGCTCGAACTGGCCCGTGGACTTCGCGTTGATGCGGAAGTACGTGGACAGCTCCATCGGAGACCGCACGCCCGGCGGTACGTACGCGAAGGAGCCGTCGCTGAACACGGCGGAGTTCAGACCGGCGAAGAAGTTGTCGTTGAACGGCACGACGGACCCGAGGTACTTGCGCACGAGGTCCGGGTGCTCCAGGACGGCCTCGGAGAAGGACGAGAAGATGATCCCGAGATCCTCGAGCTTCTTCTTGAACGTCGTGGCCACGGAGACGCTGTCGAGGACCGCGTCGACCGCCACGCCGGCGAGGAGCTCCTGCTCCGCGAGCGGGATGCCGAGCTTCGCGTACAGGGACATGATCTCCGGATCGACCTCGTCGAGGCTCTTCGGCTGCTTCCTAGGCGCGGCGTAGTAGTGGGCGTCCTGGTAGTCGATCGGCCCGTACGTGATGTTCGCCCACGTGGGCTGCTTCATCGTCAGCCAGTGGCGGTACGCCCGGAGGCGCCACTCGAGCAGCCACTCCGGCTCCTTTTTCTTCCGAGAAATGAGCCGCACGATGTCCTCGTTCAGGCCCTTCGGTGCGAGCTCCTCATCGATGTCCGAGACGAAGCCATACTTGTACTCCTGCTTCGACATCTGCTCCTGGAGTACGCTCTTGGATACCATCGGTCAGCCTCCCGTTTTCTAGAAGGCATCATGGACACTATAACGTTGTTATATAAATCTATGGTCATTCGCGACGAGAAGGACACTCACAACGCGCGCACGACGCGACTCTCGTAGGAAGGCTTAAGTCGAAGACCCGCGTTCGAACGTATCGGGACGCGAGCGACGTGATGGCCTCTGAGGAGATGCAAGTCCGCATCACAGAGAGTGCGGTGCGGCGCATCCGCTTCTTGCGGCAAAAGGAGAACAAGCCCGAGGGCGCGTTACGCCTGCGGATCATCGCGGGCGGTTGCAGCGGAATGCAGTACCGGATGGACATGGCCGACGCCGCGCGGTCCACGGACGTGATCGTGTCGGAAGCGGACGTCAAGGTGTTCGTCGACCCGAAGAGCCTAACGTACCTGAATGGGTCCAAGCTTGACTGGGAAGAGGACCTACTCGGCGGCCAATTCAAGATCACGAACCCGAACGCGAAGCACTCGTGTTCCTGCGGCCTGAGCTTCACGATCTGATCTCCATCGCCTGGCGCAATCGCCGGACGCGGATTCACAGGGCGCTCGCGAGCATCTCCGCCAGGTCGACGATGCTCAGCGTCATGTTGCGCTTCTTCGTGATTCCTTCGAAATGCAGCTCGGCGTGGGGACACGTCGTCACGAGGCTCGTCGCCCCGGTCTCCTCCGCCGCATCGAGGCGACGCTGGGCGACGCCATTCGCCTGCTCCGGATACACCGCGGGGAACCCGCCACCCGCGCCACTGCACAAGCCGTCCTCGTGGTGCGGCAGGATCTCGAGGACCTTCAGGTCCTTGATGAACCTAAGGGCCTGGCGAGGCGGCTCGTAGACGTTCGAGACGCGGGACATGTGGCACGCGTCGTGGAAGGCGACCTTCTGCGGCAGCGGCTTCGTGAACGCGATCCGCTTCTCGCGGATCAGCTTCTCCACGTAGTGGGAGATGTGGAACACGCTGTACGGCGGGTTGCCGCCCCATTGCTTGTAGTCCCGGGCGAACGCGCGATAGCACTCCGCGCACGCGGTGACGAGGACCTTCGCACCCGTCTCCTCGACCGCGCGGACGTTGTGCGGCATGAGCTCCTTCTTCGTGACCTCCTGGTAGCCCATCCGGGCGAGGGGGGCGCCCGTGCACCATTCCTCTAGTCCGAGGACCCTGTACGACACCTTGGCCGCATTGAGGATCTTCACGACCGCGCGGGCGATCTGCTGTTTTTTGTAGCTCGCGGCACAGCCTACCCAGTACACGACCTCCGGTCGTTCGGACTGCACGGCCTCGGGAGGCAGCCACGCGGCTCGCTTGTCCGTGGGCTCGCCGTAGATGTTGTGCGTCTCGCGAACGTTCTCAAGGAACGGCTCGAGCTGCGGCCGTGCCATCCCGGAGTTCACCATCCACTCCTTCACGTCGTCCCACAGGTTGTCGAACGGGATGTCGACCGGGCAGATCTCCGCGCACGCGCCGCACCCGGTGCACTCCCACGCGTTCTTCGCGAAGTCCTCGCCAGGCTTCACCTGGCGGCGGAGGAAGAAGTCCAACGGACCCCGCATCTCGTATTGGCGCAGGGCGAACACCCGGCCGCGGGGCGACGCGCTCTCCCAACCCGCCTCCTGGTACGCCGGGCAGACGGAAACGCAGTAGCCGCACATCGTGCACGCGTGGATATCTTCCTGAATCGGGGGCATCTTCGCGAGCCGGGGCATGGGATCAACAACCTGGTCAGGTGCGGAGTTCCGCGAGCTGCTTGTCCGCGTCCGCGGCCTGCTTCTCTTCCTCTCGAGCCAGCTCGTCGAGAACGGCCTTCGCGCGGCCCTGAACGTGAGCGGCGGCATCCCGGAACACGGCAGCCGACTTGCGGCCCGTATCCGAGGCAATCTCCCAGGCCTTCGAGAGGGCGATCTCCTTCTCGAACGCGTATCTGGCGGCGCCGCATTTCGGGCACTGGTTCGGCAGCGACTTCGCGTCCGCCGTGTACCCGCACACGTAACAGTCGGCCTTCGCGACCGCGTCAAGCGGGAAGATCCCGGGCCATCTCGCCGCGTCCTTCACGCCCGCCGGGGCGATCGGCTCGAGCTTCGCGAGCTGCGACCGCTTGACGCGCCCGAGCTCCTCAAAGGCGACCTTCACCCGGACCTCCGCGACGACGGCGTTCGCGAGGTCGTAGAACGTCAGGCCCTCGAGCACGGTCCCGATGGCCCGCGCGAGGGCATCCGGCTCGCTCCCGCGCCTCGAGGTCATGGTCTACGGCCACCCCAGAACCCTACGGGATGCAGGAAGCGGTGGAAAGGATATCAACATTTGCTACTCGCCGCGGAGCGTTCACCGGGAGGAAATCAGATGCCCCAGCCGAACTGCTTCTTCGCGGTCTCGGCCATCATCTCGGGGGACCACGGCGGATCCCAGACGATCTCGACCTGCGCCTCCTTGATCCCCGGGAGCTGCTCGAGCTTCCGCTTCACGTCCTGATGGATGTAGGCACTCGCCGGGCATCCCGGCGCGGTGAGCGTCATGCGGACGGCGACCTTCGATTCCTCCGGTTTCAGGTCGATGTTGTAGACGAGGCCGAGATCGTAGATGTTGATCGGGATCTCCGGGTCGTAGCACTTCTTGAGGACGGAGACCACCTCTTCCTTCGTTGCCATGTTCGCGCCTCGTTGTTCCTACGGAAACGGCTGCATATTAATGTTCCGCTTCCGCGCGAAGGGCCTTTCGGCCCGCGAAGCCTCCCTCGAGGGTGTGCCACCAACCCACCCGCTCCTCGCCTCGCTGCCAGCAAAGGTAGGCGATCTCGCCGTCGACACGCGCGGGGAAGTCGATGAGGCCGCGTTGGAGATCCTTCAATTCGCAGCCGAGGGACCGCACCTCGTCGATGTCCCCCTGCACGGACCGCTCGAGGTCCGCCTGCTCCTGCAGCATGCCGGAGTACCTCTCGCGGTCGTCCGCGGGAGCCGAGGCGAGGCCGTCGCCCCAGTACGCCTCCGCGTCCTCGACGAGTTCCTTCAGCTCGCGCAACCGGGCGAGCTTCGGGTCGAGCCGCCGGAAGACCTCATCGAGTAGCGGGACGAGGGCGTTCGCCTCGTCGACCGTGAACAAGCGCACCGGCGCGTCCGGGTGCATCCGGAGATCCGTGGGACCACCCATCGCAATCCTCGAGGCGTTCATCGCGGGCGTGGCACTTTACCCTTTCCCCGACGTTAGGTGGTGGGCTTCGCGAACCGCGCGTGCCGCGGTCACCATGTTCCGGAGCTTCGCCTGGGCTTCCTCCACCGTGCGGGTCTTGAGGCCGCAGTCCGGGTCGATGTACAGCTGGTCCGGCCGGAAGATCGTCAGGGCCTTCTCGATCCGCTCGCGGATCAGGTCGACCGGCTCGACGACGTGGCTATGGACGTCAATCACGCCGAACGCGATCTCCTTCTTCAGCGGTTCCCGCTTGAACCGATCCAAGAGGTCCAGGCCGGAGTTCGACATCTCGAGGTCGAGCTGGTCCACGGGGAGCTTGTTAAAGTACTCGAAGATCTCATTGTAGTTCCCGTAGCAGGTGTGGAGAATCGTCTTCGTGCCGAGGCCCTGCGTGACGATCCCGACGGCCTTCACGAGGAGCGGAAGCTCGTCGAATCGCGTCGAGAGGGCCGGCTCGTCGACCTGGATGATCTTCGCCCCCGCGTCTCGCAGGGCGACTGCCTCCTGATGCAGGAGCCGGGCGAACGCGAGACACGCCTCCTCCCGGGAGCCGTAGTACTCGTCGAAGGACCAGTCCATCATCGTGTACGGACCTGTGATCATCCCCTTGATCGGCTTCTTCGTGAGCTTCTGCGCGAACCGGAACCAGTCCACGCTGATCGGACCGCGCAGGCGCAGCTCGTCCGTGATAATCGGCTTCTTGTAATATCGATTCCCGTACGACCGGACAAGACCCGAAATCAAGGTCCCTTCGATGTTCTCCGCGAAGTACGTGGCCATGTCTCCTCGGTACTGCTCCCCGTCCACGGGGATGTCGATTCCGATCTCCTCCTGGAAGCGGATCCATTCGGCGGTCGCCTTCTCCTCGAGGGCATGTAGTTCCTTCGCAGACAGGTCGCCCTTCGCGGCCTTCGCGCGCGCACGGATCAGGTATTCGGGCTTGGGGAACGAGCCGACGCTCGTCGTGAGGAGCGCGCTCACGCGGCCACCCCCGCGTGCCTCGCCGCCGCGACCAGGATGCGGAGCTTTTCCCGCGCCTTGTCACGTGGGAGGAATTCGAGGCCGTTCGACGGCGAGAGGTACGAGGATGCGAGATCGACCTTGCCCTTGAGCGTGAGGACCTGCTTCGCGACGGCCCGCGGGTCCTCGGGCTTCGTGTTCCTCGCGTCGATTAGACCGAGGACGAGCGGCTTCTCCGATCCGGACTTCGAGAGGAGGCCCCACGTCTTCGCCCCCTGAACCAGGTCCAGTCCGAGGAGATCCGCGGGCGCGGCCTGGAGCTCCTTGAAGATCTTCGTGACTTCACCGAAGTATGTGAACAGAGTGAGCGTTGCGGCTCCCTTGCGGGATGCGATCGTGTCGAGCCCTTCAAGGGCGAGCGACACATCCCTCGGATAGAGCGTCAGCGCAGGCTCGTCGATCTGCACGTGCGTAGCCCCCGCGGCCACCAAGGCGGCGACTTCCTCCGCTAGGGCGGAAGCAAGGTCCTTCACGAACGGCCCCTTCTTGCCGTAGTGCTTGTCCACGGCGAGCGTCGAGAGGGTCAAGGGGCCCGTGAGGACCGCCTTCACAGGCGCACGGGAGTTCGCCTGGGCGAACTTCCACTCGTCCACGAGGATCGGCTGCGTCCATCGAACGGGACCCCGGACGATCGGCTGCCGATAGTACGTGTTCGTATCGAAGTAGCGGACCAGACCATTGATCTCCACGGACGCGAGCTTCCGCGCGATGTGGCTTTGGCTGTCGTACCAGGTGACCTGCCCATCCGCGACCACGTCTATGCCGGCCTCGTTCTGCTCCCGGAGGGCCGCCCTGACGACCTCCCGCTCCGCCTCCTGCAACTGCGATTCGCCGACCTCGCCTTTGTCAAAGCGCGCGATCGCTCGGCGAAGGGACTGTTCCTCGACGGAATCACCGATGCGGGGATAGTTGCCAACGACCGCGGTGCGGACCATGCCTGAGCCTCCAGGTGGTAGGACAGTCGTAGATAATGGGAATAGGATAAAAGGCTTACAATTCCGATGCGAATAATCCGGCGACTCGCGCCAAACGCTTACTTCTCGACCTGTTCCTCGAGGAGCTTGACCTCACCCTGCAGGCTGATGTGGTAGAAGTCTTGCATGTCCTTGTGCCCAATCTCCTCCATGTGGAGACAATCGACCGGGCAGACGTCCACGCACTGCTGGCAGCCGATGCACTTCGCGTAGTCGAACTCCGGAATGACAATCGGCTTGCCCTTCCGATCGTTCGGGCCGTCGAGCATGTCGATGCACCGCGTCGGGCACTCGCGCTCGCACTTGCGGCAGCCGATGCACACATCCACCTCGAGGATGGGGTGCTCGCCGATGCGGTTGATCAGGACGATCTCCTTGTCCGAATTCTCCTTGGGCATCCGGAGCTCATCCGCGCGGTAGTAGAGATCCTCCCGCGCGTAGTCGGCGAGCTCGAACTCCTGCGTGAAGTTCCATGCGTCGGTCGGGCAGTACTCCATGCAGTTGCCGCAGAAGAGGCAATGGCCGATGTCGACAGCGGGTCGCCGGACGATCTTCTTCATCTCATCGAGCATCGCCCGGCTCGGGTGGAGGTATTCTGACGTCGGCTCGACCTCGTAGAATTCGAAGTAGATACACTCGTTCGGACAGACCTTCGCGCACAGCTCGCAGCCAATGCACTTGAACCAGTCAATGCTGTGCTGTCCCCGGAACGCGACGGGCAGCTCGACCTTCTGGTACGGATAGAGGTGGGTCACGGGCTTGCGGCCGCCCGGGATCACGCGGCTCAGGCCGGGCATCGTGACGAGCGCCTGCTTGATCGTCGCGATCATCGGGCGGATCATGCCGCCGATCGTGCCGACCTTCTTGCGGGAGCGCGGCTCAGCTTCGGACTTGGGGGACTTCATACGTGTACTCACCCTTCTGCATGTCCATCAGCTGGCCCTCGCGGGCGCTCACGAGGCGGCCCTTCTTCGTCCGCACCCAGCCGCTCCGTTCCGCCTTGATCTTCGCGCTGAGCTTCAGGAACCCGTCGATCAGGGCCTCGGGCCGCACCGGGCAGCCGGGGATGAAGATGTCCGTCGGGACGAACGTGTAGCTGCCCTTTACGATGCTGTACGAATCGTAGTACGGCCCGCCGCAGATTGTGCACTCGCCCATCGCGATGACCCACTTCGGCTCCGCCATCTGCTCGTACAGCCGGCGGACCACGGGGCGGAGCTTGAGGGAGATCGGGCCGTTCAGAAGGAGGACGTCGCATTGCCGCGGCGAGGACCGGTAGATCACGCCGAACCGCTCCGCATCGTACCGCGGATCCGACGTCGCGGCCATCTCGATCGCGCAGCACATGATCCCGAAGTGCAGCGGCCAGGTCGAGTTGCGCTTCGCCCAGTTGAAGAACTCGCCCACGAGGCCTTCCTTGAGCCGCTCGATTAGGGCGCCGCCGGGGCCGCGCTTCAGTGGTGCGTCGATGTTCTCCGTGACCCACTTCACGAAGTCCTTGGACCGGAGTCCGACGATGTTCGCCTGCTCCGCGGGCTGGATCATGTGCTCACCGGAATGCTCCGCTCGGCCGTCCGTCGCGTCCGGGTCGCGCCAATGGCCGGGTCGTTCTTAACCCTTCCTTCCTGGCTGTGCGATCCCTCACGAGGATGGCTATCGAATGCCTCGATTGAAACGTAATTCGGAGTCGGCTTAAACGTTTGGGTGTTCGCGCGATCACATCGGGCTTCGGGATTCGAGGCCGGCCCACGTGGACCACCACGGCTCCGACGAGAAGAGGACGCCGGGATTCAGCAGTCCATCCGGGTCGAGCGCGTCCTTGATCCGGCGCATCAGGGCGTAGATTTCGGCGCCCCAAATCCGCGACAGCACATCCGCGCGGATTCGGCCGATTCCGTGCTCGCCCGACAGAACCCCGTGAAAGCGGGAGAGGACCGCGTCATCGAATTCCGCGCGCAGCGCGAGCATGCGTTCGAAGTCCTCCGGATCCGTGGGGTCGAAGAACGGGCGGAAATGTGTGTTGCCGTCCCCGATGTGTCCGTAGATCCCCGCCTCCGTGCCGTGTCGGCGAGCGAGGTCCGCGAGGAAGGCGATGAACTCCGGAACACGCTCCCGGGGGACGACCGGGTCCTCGACGAACCCCCAGGCCTTCCTCCGTCCCGGACGCTGGATGATCTTCGGGAGGACGGACCGGCGCACCTTCCAGAGGGCCTCCTGCCGACCAGGGTCGCTCGCGAGCTCGATCGGTCGGCTGACGGCGTACTTCGGACCGATCTCGTCTGTAACCGTGCGGGCGATTCCTTCGAGATCGCCTTCGTCGAATTCGACGAGCAGCATCGCCTGCGCGGAGGTCGGGATGCCGAGACCCTCTCGGTCCAAGAGATCGAGGGAGCGCCCGTCCATCCCTTCAATCGCGCTCGGACGGAGCAGGAGGATGTCCGCCGCAAGGGGACCGAGGTCCTCGAACCGATCGAGATACACGAGGAGTGTCATGCGACGCGAAGGGATCGGCAGGATGCATAGCGTCGCCTCCGTGACGATTCCCAGGGTCCCCTCGCTGCCAACGAAGAGGGACGCGAGCGGGAAGATGCCTTTCTCGAGGGTATCCGCGATGAATCCGACGTCATAGCCGCAGGAAGACTTCCGGACGGGACGACGCATCGCGCGGATCCCCTCACGGTGGGCCTCGATATCCTTGCGGATGGATTCGAACGCGGGGACGCGTTCCACGAGGTCCTTCCATTCCGGACCATCGACGCGGACGTCGCACGCCTCGACGACGGTCCCGTCCACGAGAGCGACCCGAAGCCCACGGACGTGATCCCGAGTCTGTCCGTACTTCACGGTGCGGTATCCGGAGGCGTTGTGGCCCACCATGCCACCGATGCGGCAGAGATCATAGCTCCCGGGATCCGGCGCGAAGCGCCCGCCGTGGTCGGCGAGGTGCATGTTGAGCTCCGCGAGGAGGATCCCCGGTTCAACTCGGACAATGCCCCGTCCCGCGTCGACCTCGCGGATCCGATTAAGGCGCGATGTGTCAAGGACGATCCCAGGTCCAATCGCAGCGCCGGAAAGGGACGTCCCGGCGGCCCGGGGCGTCACCGGAACCCCGAACTCCCGGCACACACGAAGCGTCGCGATGATATCCTCTTCCGATTGCGCGAAGACAACGGCGCGCGGATCGACCACGCAGGGGCTGGCGTCCGTCGCATAGACGTGGCGGGTGTCTGCGTCCGTCCGGACCCAATCGGCTCCGAGCGCGTCTTCGAGCGCCCGCAGGAGTGCGCCGTCATCTGCGGGACCCGTACGAGGCAGGGCCATGGGGAGACACGGCACAATGGTCGCCACCGTATTCCCGCTTTCGGCCGGTTGTGTCACTCGGCCGGGTAACAACGTTTATGGCAAGCTCCGCCTTCGACGGCACACATGCCCATCAACGCGGAGCGCCTCCGGAAGCTTCTCGATTTCGGATTCACGGAATACCAGGCCCGCGTCTACCTCACGCTATTGGACCTCGGGACGGCGACGGCAAGCCATGTCTCGCCCCTCTCTAAGGTCCCGAGGACGCGCATCTACGCAACGATGCAGCAGCTCCACGAGAAGGGGCTCGTCCAGATCCTGCCCGAGACGCCGCTGCGCTACAAGGCCGTCCCCTTTGCCGCATTCCTGCGGACGACGTCGGAGGACCTGCGGCGGCGGGCGAAGCAGCTCGAGGCGAACCTCGAGGGCCTCTCCCGGGAGTTCGCGATCAACGCGGAAGGGGAACCGGAAGCCCGCGGCCGGTTCGAGGCGATCTACGGCCGCAAGAACGTCCGAGAGCGGCTGCTCACGATGTACGACTCCTCGAATCGAGAGGTGATCGGAATCGGCACGACGAAGAGCCCGGGCCGCATCCTCGGCGCGTTCGCCCCGAACCTCGTACACAAGTCGAGACAGGGCGTCCGACTGAAGTACGCCTTCTGCTTCACGCCCGAGAACCGCGACGACGTGCGCGCCCTCTTGAAGTACGCGGAGGTGCGTCACATCGACTTCATGATGCCCGTGTACATGCACGTCTTCGACGAGCGGGAATTCCTGATGAGCCACCCGATCCCCGATGACGACTCGTCGTATCGCGGGGACGACATCGCGATCTGGACGGACGACCCCGCGATCGCGCACGCGATGTCCGAGATGGCAGAGCGGATCTGGGGGATGGGCAAGCCGGCGGACGAGACCCTGGCGGAAGCTCGCTCGGCGAAGAAGGTCGTCACGCCGCCGGCTTGAAGGTCAGCCGGTTGAGGAGCTTCGTCAGGTCCGTCAGCGGCTCTCCGTTCGGGCCCGCAATCGGCTGGAGGGCGGGCGGGCTCTCGTTGTACGTCGGGACGCGCTTCGCGATGCGCTCCTCGAACGTCGGGATGAGCTCGTTCCGGTAGAACACCCCGATCGGGATTCGGTCGCCCCACTCGAGGGCCTTGTGGAGGGCCTGCTCCGACTTTTCTTCAATCTCGGCGTTGTCGTGCACGACTGGGTCGTAGCTCGCTTCCTCGAGCTTGTACACGCGCGGCATGGGGCGTCCCGTGGTCTCGTCCTTGCGGTCCTCCCCGCCGTACCATTCCTTCGTGTTGATGTCGTTGTACGTCGGGCACGGCTGGAGGACGTCCAGGAACGCGTACCCCTTGTGGTCGATGCCCTGCTTGATCAGGCCGACGAGATGCTTAATATCGTAGGAGTAACCGCGGGCGACCCACGTGGCCCCGGCCGCAAGCGCGAGCCAGATCGGGTTCACCGCATCGTTGATGTTCGGGTGGGCAAGGGACTTCGTCTGGACGCCGAGCTTCAGCGTCGGGGCGGCCTGGCCTTTCGTGAGCCCGTACACGCCGTTGTCATGAATGATGTACAGCATGTCCAGGTTCCTCCGACCGGCGTTCACGAAGTGGCCGCCGCCGATCCCCAGTCCGTCTCCATCGCCGCTGAGGCAGAGGACCGTGAGCTGGGGGTTCGCGAGCTTTACGCCGGTCGCATAGGGAAGCGCGCGGCCATGGAGCGTGTGCACGCCGTACGTCTTCACGTAGTGGATCGTCTTCGCGGAGCAGCCGATCCCCGAGACGATCGTCACGCGGTGCGGTTCCATCTTCATCTCCGCGAAGGCCATCTGGATCGTCCGGAGGATCCCGAAGTCCCCGCAGCCGGGGCACCAGTCGTTGTGGACTTCCGTCGCGAAGTCCTGGGGCTTCAGCACCTGTTCAAGCGCCATGGGTCAACACCGTCCTCTTCGCCGCCTTGCGGCGGGTCACCGCCTTGATCGCGTCGTACAGTTCCGTGCTCGACATCGGGCGGCCATTGTATTTGAGGATGCAATGGGTCATCGCAATCCCCGTCATCTCTCGCACAATCCCGGCGAGCTGCGCGCCGAAGTTCATCTCGACGGCCACGCGCCGCTTCGCCTTCGCAAGGTACGCGACCACGGATTCGGTGGGGAACGGATTGATCAGGCGGACGTGCAGGTAGCCCAGTTTCGCGCCTTCCGCCCAGAGCCGGTCAAGGGCGTCGAGGAGCGGGCCCTTCGTGGAGCCCCAGCTCACGAGGACCGTGTCCGCGTCCTTCGGACCGAAGTAGCGGAGCTTGACGTCCTCCGGGATCTCCTTCGCCGCGAGATCAAGCTTCGCGAACCGCTTTTCCATCATGAGGTTCCGCAGGGCGGGGTCTTCCGTGATGTGCCCGAGCTCGTCGTGCTCGTCCCCCGTGTTCCAGAAGATCGTCCCCTCCTGGCCGAGGAAGGCGCGCGCGGACACGGGACCGTTGCCCAGGTCGAACCGCTTGTACGGGTTCTCCTTCGAGTAGCCGTTGTTCGGCGGGATGACCATGCCTCGGTCGATGCGCAGGTCGGACAGGTCCGGCACGGGAATCGTCGCATAGCTGTTCGCAAGGGCCTTGTCGACGAGATGGATGACGGGCATCTGGTACCGGTCCGCGTAGTTGAACGCCAGGAAGCCGTCCCGGATGGATTCCTCGAAATCCCCGGACGCAAGAAGGATTCGCGGGCACTCCCCGTGCCCGGCATGGAGGGCGAAGCGCAGGTCTCCCTGCTCATGCCGCGTCGGCATGCCCGTGCTCGGCCCCGCCCGCTGGTAGAGTGTGATCACGAGGGGCACCTCGTTGATCGAGGCCCACCCGATGCCCTCCATCATCAGGGAAAAGCCCGGGCCCGAGGTGGCGGTGGCCGCGCGGGTCCCCGTGAGGGCCGCGCCCGTGGCCATCGTGACCGCGGCAATCTCGTCCTCCGTCTGGACGACGAGGACGGACGCAGCTTTCTCGCCTCCGGCAGGCGCGACCGCGTGGCCGTTCAAATCGAGGATCTCGTTCTCCTCGAGATATTCGCTCTCGTCGCTCGCCGGGGTGATCGGGTAGTACGTCTGGAACCGCATGCCGCCGTACAGCTTGCCCAGGGCAATCGCCTGGCTCCCGGTCAGGAAAAGCCGCGGCATCGTCTGTTTCGTCGCCTCGAGTTGGTACGGGAAGTCGGGGACGAGGGACTTCGCGAGATCGTACGCCTTGCGCGCCCCCGCGGCGTTCATCCCGACGACCTTCGCCTTGCCGCGGAAGACGTCCTCCAGGGACTTCGTCATCGCGTCGAACTCGAAGCCCAAGAGGCCGAATGACGCGCCGATGGCAATCATGTTGACAATGCGGGAGATCTTGCTGAGCTGGTCCACCTGGAACTCGTTCGCGATCTGCTCGAGGATCTCTTTGAACGGAATTGGCACGAGGGTCACGCCGCGCTGCTTCGAGGCCGCGAGCATGTCGTCCATCGTCTCGCCGAGGCCGCGGGAGATGAAGTGCGTCCGGAGGTCCGCGGCGAGGCGCTTCTCGATCGTCGGGATGTCGGAGAGCTTCGTCTTCCCCAGAGAAGGGTCGTAGATGATTGCGCCGTCGTCCGTCACCTCGCGCGCATGACGGAACAGGGTCTCCACCTCGAACGTCGCGAGGACGTTCACTTCGTCGACGTGCGAGCGCACGACATTCGTGTGGGCGCGCAGCGCGAAGTACGAGTGCTCGCCCATGATGTTCGAGTAGAACTCCCGCTTCCCGAAGACGTTCAGACCGCCCTGGGCGCACGCCCGAGCGAAGACGTTCGCGGACGACTCTACCCCGCTCCCCTGGGGACCGCCGATCATCCACGAGAGGTTGTTGACCTTCACCGCCGCCGGAGACATAGAACCACGCCGCCCTCAGGCCTCAAGGCACGGGGCCTTTTGGGCATTTAGCAATTCCGCGGTGCCGCGGAGGCAGTAGCCGGCCAAGTGTTCGGCCGGAAGGCGCGCGGAACTGCGAATCCTCGACGATTGTCCGGCCACGGGGATGGGACACAACGGCACCTTATCAAACCTTTCGTCCGAATTCAGCGATGGCGGATGGTCGCGCGTCGATCACGGCGAGGGCGGCGACGTGTTAAGCTTCGGCGCGCGACCTCGTGGCAGGACAAGCCGTTGCACGAACTCGTCCATGAACTGGAAACGGTTGCGGAGAGTCACCTCGCTCACGCCCGCGATTTTCGCGATCGCCTTCTGAGGCCGTCGCTCGCCGCAGGAAAGAGACGCCAGGTAGATCGCCGCCGCGGCCGTTCCCGCGGGTGACAGGGACATCGAGCTGTCAATCTTCTCGAGTTCCTTCAGGATCTTCAGGGACTCCGACTCGACGGTCGTGCTCAGCCCTAGGCGGGAGCAGAATCGACTCACATAGTCCGTCGGCCGGGACGGCGGGACGCGCAGGATGAGGGTCCGCAGGAGGGCCCCGTACGCCTTCCCGATCGTCTTCTTGCGCACGCCGGTGACCTGCTGCAACTCATCGAGCGTGCGCGGGACGCCGTCGATGCGGCAGGCGGCGTACACGGCGGCCGCGACAATCGCCTCGATCGATCGGCCCCGGACAAGGCCCTTTTCGAGGGCCTTCTTGCAAATGAACCCCGCTTCATCCTTGACGGGTTTCGGCAGGCCCATCAACGATGCAACGCGATCCAGGGCGCGGATCGTTTCCGGCAGGCTCCGCTCCCCAGGGCGGGAATGGCCAGAGTGACGCTGGAGTTTCCTCATGCGGTAGAACTTTTCTCGCTCCCTTAGCGGAATTGTGTTTCCGCGGGCGTCCTTGTTCGCGAGGGGGATGACCGTCGTCAGGCCGGACGACCCGGCCACGTAGCTTCTAGGCGCTCCCGTCCGGGCGAGCCGGTCGTTCTCTTCGATGGAATACGCGGACCACTCCGGTCCCTCGTCGATTGCGCTCTCGCTCACGACGAGACCGCATGAATCGCAGACGAGTTCGCCGCGTGCGTAGTCCCGGACAAGGTGCTCGCTAGCGCACTCCGGACACACGCGGTCCTCTTCGACAATCGATTCGACTGGCGCACTGGTGGGCATGGGCCTCCTCTGCTCGCCTTCCCCGTCGGTTCGACCCACCTAATATAACGGCATTATATTATACCTTGTCATCGCAATCAGTGACAGCTTGCGCCCGCCTTCCGCCGATGGAGGTGGGAAGGCCTGTCAGGTCGAGAACCGTCCTAGTCGCGAGTGACGGCGTGGAGCCGGTGGAAATGCGAGGGACGAGGGGGTCTCGGGAACGGCAAGGAGCGTCGCGGCGCAGAGTCATCGCGCTGGAATCCGCGGGGGTCCTCATACATACCGCACATTGGCAAAGATTATACCCCGCGCACCATGTCATCGCCCGGCGCTTACCATGACCGAGTACCGGGTAGAGAAGGACTTCCTGGGCGAACTGAAGGTCCCGAATGATGCCTACTGGGGCGTCCAGACGCAGCGCGCGATCGAAAACTTCCCGATCAGCGGCATCCGATTCGGACGGCGGTTCATCTACGCCCTCGGTCTCATCAAGATGGCGGCCGCTCAGACGAACGTGGAGCTCGGACTCTTGGATTCGAAGCTCGGCAAAGCGATCGTCCAGGCCGCGCAGGAAGTCATGGACGGCAAGCTGGATGATCAGTTCCCGCTCGACGTCTTCCAGACGGGGAGCGGCACTTCGACGAACATGAACGCGAACGAGGTCATCGCGAACCGAGCGAATGAGATCCTCGGATCTAAGCTCGGGGAGAAAGGCCCCGTCCATCCGAACGACCACGTGAACATGGGCCAATCCTCGAACGACGTCATCCCGACGGCGATCCACGTCGCCGCACTCCTTGCAATCGACCAGGACCTTCTTCCCGCCTTGCGAGAGCTCGAGGAGAGCCTGGCGAAGAAGGCGAAGGAGTTCGACCCGATCGTCAAGGCGGGCCGCACGCACCTCATGGACGCTACCCCGATCCGCCTGGGCCAGGAGTTCTCCGGATACCAGTCCCAGATCGACCACGGGATCCGTCGCATCTCCGGAGCCCGTGCGGCTCTCGCGGAGCTCGCGATTGGCGGCACCGCGGTCGGGACCGGCATCAACGCGCATCCGGACCTGCCCGGCCGGGTCGTCGAGAAGATCAGCACCGCGACGAACACGAAGTTCCGCGTGGCGGAAAACCACTTCGAGGCCCAGGCGGCCCAAGACGCCCTCGTGGAGATGAGCGGGGCCATCCGCACCGTGGCCGTGTCAATGCTCAAGATCGCAAACGACCTCCGGTGGCTGGGTTCCGGGCCGCACACGGGGCTGCGGGAGATCAACCTGCCCGCCGTGCAACCCGGATCGTCGATCATGCCGGGCAAGGTGAACCCCGTCATCCCGGAGGCGGTCATGCAGGTCGCCGTGACGGTCATCGGGAACGACGTGGCGATTGCGGTCGCGAACGGCCACTCGAACCTCGACCTGTGCACGATGATGCCCGTGATGTCCCAACGCCTCCAGCAGAACACGGAGCTCCTGGCGAACGTCGCGAGGGTGTTCGCCCACAAGTGCGTCGACGGGATCTCGGCGAACGTGGACGTCCTCCTCAAGCACGCGGAGTCGAGCCCCGCCATCGCGACGAAGCTCAACCCGATCATCGGGTACGAGAAGGCCGCGGAAATCGCGAAGGAGGCGGGGCGGACCGGGAAGTCCGTGAAGCAGCTCGTCATCGAGAAGGGACTCCTCTCGCCCGAGGAAGCGGAAAAGGTATTGGACCCGAGAGGGCTCACGTCCCCGAGCAAGGACTTGCTCGGGAGCGGGGGCGGGTGACGTACCGGCGCGTGAAGGAACCGAGAAGCGTCGTGGTGATTTTCAAGACGCATCTGCGGCACGGGGCGGACGAGACTGCATACGAGACCGCGTCGCGCCGGATGCACGCTCTCGTCGAAGAGATCCCCGGTTTCATTTCAATCAAGGCGTACACCGGGGACGATAGCGAGCAGATCGACATCGTTCGGTTCGAATCCGAAGCGGCCCTGGTGGCCTGGAGGACCCAGCCGGAGCACCGCGCCGTGCAGGAGCGGGGTCGGAAGGAATTCTACGATTACTACCACGTCGAGGCATGCAAGGTCTTCCGGGAGTATGAGTTCCGACTCGATTCGGAGGGGATGCGCCCGGGCGAGTCGAAGGTCATGGCGAGCCGCGGGCGCGGAGGTCGTAGCCGAACGCGCGGTCCGCGCTGATGTGACCGGTCCAGCCGAGAAGCGGCCATGGGATCCCACCGGCAAAAAGGGCCTACAGGCCGAAGACCGGGGCCCAGACGAGGAACGTGTGGAAGACGTTGTACAAAGACGGCCCCCAGCCCGGCCACGACGTGCCGCCCCGCATCGCGAGGCCGATCGGCAGGAATGAAGCCAGGTCTGGCCGAAGGATCCAGAAAAGCGTGGCGAGAACGTCGAGGTCGCCCACGACGATAAGGCGCCAGTAAGAGAGGAGGACCGCGAGGGCCAGGGTGAGGACCGCCATCTCGGCCCGGTATGGCCATGCGCTGAGCTTCAGGAACGCCGGTCCCCAGGGTGGTGGTTTCACGTCCTTGGTTGGGGAGTCCAAGGGCTCCTCGAGGCGTGCCGAATGCGGACACCGCGAGCCCGATCAGCCGCCGACGAGCTTCTCCGTATCAATCTGCGCCTTCTGCAATCGACCCGAGTAGTCCACGTACACGGTCTTCCAGGACGTGAACTCGTCCAGGGCGGTCGTCCCCGCTTCCCTCGTATCCGTCGGACCCGTCTCCTTCGTGCCGCCGAACGGCAACTGGACCTCCGCCCCGATCGTCGGCGCATTCACGTACGTGATGCCCGCCTCGAGGTCGTGCATCGCCCGGAAGGACCACCGAAGATCGTTCGTGTAGATGGAGGAACTGAGGCCGTACTTCACAGAATTCGCAATCGCCACCGCGTCCTCGTAGTCCTTCGCCTTCAGGACGCTGAGCACGGGCCCGAAGATCTCTTCGAGGGCGAGCCGCGCCTTCCGGTCCACCGCGAACGCCGTGGGCTGGACGAAGAACCCGTTGTCGTACGCGCCGCCTTTGAGCCGCTCGCCTCCGACCAGGAGCTTGTCCCCTTCCTTCTTCCCGACCCCGATGTATTCAAGGGTCTTCTTCTCCTGATCCGGGGAGGCGACAGGGCCCATGTCGACCTTCTCGTCGAGAGGGTCGCCGACCTTCAGCTTCTCCGCACGCTCCACGAGCTCGTCGACCACCTGATCGTAGATCTTCCGGTGAACGATGAGCCGCGAGGTCGCCGTGCACCTCTGTCCTGCGGTACCGAAGGCCCCGAACATCACGCCGTCCATGAGCAGATCGATGTTCGCGTCGTCCATCGCGATGATCGCGTTCTTCCCGCCGAGCTCGAGACCGACCTTGATCATCTTCTTCGCCGCGCTCTCATACACGTAGCGGCCCGTCTCGACGCCGCCCGTGAAGGAGACCGCGCGGATGTCCGGATGCTGGATGATCCCGTCACCCACGACAGATCCGCTCCCGGTTAACATGTTAACCACGCCTGTCGGGAATCCGGCTTCATCGAGGACCTCAACGAACTTCGCGGCACAGAGGGGCGTGAGGCTCGACGGCTTGAGGACGAACGAGCAGCCGGCGACTAGCGCGGCACCGCTCTTCCATCCGGGAATCGCCATCGGGAAGTTCCATGGGGTGATGAGCCCGACGGGGCCGACGGGAAGGCGGACCGTAAGGCACATCTTGTTCGGTAACTCGGACGGCACTGTCTCCCCGAACATCCGTCGTCCTTCGCCCGCCGCGTATTCGTAGAAATCGATGACCTCCTGGACATCGCCGCGGCCTTCCGCGATGATCTTTCCCATCTCCTTCGTCACGATGCGCGCGAGGTCCTCCTTCTTGCGCTTGAAGATCCGGGCGGCCTGGAGGAGCAGTTCGCCGCGCCGCGGGGCGGGCGTCTTCTTCCACTTCTCGAAGGCGGCCTTCGCGGCCTTGACCGCCTCATTCACCTCGGCCTTCGTTGCGTTCGGGAACGTCGCGAGGACCTCTCCCGTCGCAGGGTTGCGGGTCTCGAACCGCTTACCTTCCGATTTCCTCCATTTTCCGCCGATGAAGAGGCCGAATTCCTGGACCATCGTCCTTGCCCCGCCGGACAGAAGGTGAGGCTAGGCTATGACCTTATCGCGGGAGCCGTGTCCGCTCTCGAGGAGTCCGCGTGAGATGATCTGGTCCGCGGCCTGTCGGAGATCGTCTGTCACGACGTCGGGCGACCACACGCGGGCCTCGCGCTCGAACCGGCGCCGCCAGGGCTTCGGCCCGACCCATGCGACCCGGCAGCCGAACGCACGGCCCGTTTCGAGGTCCAGGACCTTGTCCCCCACCATCCAGGCGGTCCGTGGCCTCGCGCCGAGGTCCCGCGCTGCGGCGAGAAGCATCCCGGGACGCGGCTTGCGGCACGCGCAGTCCGAGAGGACGTGATGGGGGCAGTAGTAGACCTCCGCCACGCGGACGCCTTCCTTCCGCAAGGTGGAAAGCATCCTGTCATGGATTCGAGCGAGCTGCCTCTCCGGGATGAGCTTCCATCCCGCGGCATCCTGGTTCGTCACGATCGCGAGCCGCCATCCGTGGGCCCGAAGGCAGCGCATCCCGTCGATCGCGCCGGGGAGGAACTCGAAGTGGTCCGGCGTGCGTACGTATCCGGGTCGGCCGCGGTTGATCACGCCATCCCGATCGAGGAAGACCGTCGGTTGGACGCTCGACTTCCCGCCGTCCGCGATGCGATGCCGCTTCACGCGCAGCGCGCGGCGCGCCTCCGGGGACTGCAGGAAGAAATCGACAAGGCTCCACTTCGCGAACGGATTGCGCGTTAGGGTGAGGGCTTTGTCCACGGTGAACCAGCGTGCGTCCTCGATCTCGTCCGGCTTGAGCCGGAACGCCTCGGAGGTCACGTGGCCCCTGTACACGAATCCCAGGGTGTACGCCGGCTTGCCGGGGAACCCGGAGACGTACACGTTGAGCAGGCCATCGAGGACGATGTCCACGCCGATTTCCTCCTCCGCCTCCCGCTCCACTCCGGCCTCGGGACCCTCGCCATAGTCCATGAAGCCGCCGGGGACGTTCCAATGGCCCTTCGAGAAGCCGCGGACCGCCTTGACCATGAGGACCCGCGGCCCTTTCGAGAGGATGACCTCGGATACGCAGCGGACCATCGAGGTGTAAATCGCTCGCTTGACGAGCGGGTCGACGTCCGCTCGTTCGAAGATCGCATCCCGGCCGAGCCATTCCTCCGGATGGTGCGAGAGGACCGGCTTGCGCTTCAAGACACGATCCGCGCCGAGGTCCATCCGCCCGTTGTTCGTCGTGCGGAACGGGAGGCGCTCGCCGGCCCGGGGAAACCGCAGCTTCCCGCGGTCGCGGACCAGGTACACCTGTCCATCCGTCTCGACATAGACGTGCTCGCGGCTCGGCTTGCGGGCCATGCGTCCTCAAGATGTCCGTGCATCGTATTAATTCCCTGCGGGGCGGGAGGCTCGGTCCCTCTGGGCCGGACTCACTCACGGACCTTGAGGGCCACGGACACCCCGTCCCGCAACGGGACGATCGCCGCGACCATCCGTGGATCTCTCGCGAGCCGCTCGTTATACGTCCGGACGGCCTGCGTCTCCCGAGACCGATCCAGCCGCGCGACGTCCCCGTGCCACAAGACGTTGTCCGTCACGAGGAGCCCGCCGACCCGGAGGCGCTCGATGCACGGCTCCAGGACCTCCGGATAGCCCTCCTTGTCGATGTCGTTGAAGATGTAGTCGAACGGCCCCTTCAGATCGCCCAGGACGTCTTGAGCGATGCCGACGAGAATCGTCACGCGACTTGCCACGCCGGTCCTCTCGAAGTTCTTCCGCGCGGTCTCCGCGGTCTCCGGGTCCCCTTCCACGGTGACGAGTTCGCCCTTCTCGGGAAGGGCCCGTGCGAGCCAGGTGCCGGAATACCCGATCGCCGTCCCGAGTTCGAGGATCCGACGCGCCTGGATCCCCCTTGCGAGAATGTGCAGGAGACTCCCCTCCGCGGCGCCCACGATCGGCCAGCCTTCCGCGTGCCCCTGGCGTTCCACCGCCTGGAGTGCGTCATCCCCTCGCGCCGCGAGGCCATCGATGTACTCGTCGATCTCATCGTAGACAATCCCGCGTCTCGTTCCGGGCATCCGCCGCACCGCCCCGCCGACGGGCGTGGTCCATCAAGAACCTTCTCCCGCGGTCCTTGACAAACGCTTAAGACACGGGTCGGCCGATCAGGCATGCGGGATGGGCCATGTGCAAGCTCACGAAGACGGACAGCGCCGTGCTCTCGATGTTCCTCGAGACGCAATACGTGAACGAAATCATGGAGCGCGGCTGCGCCGTGCTACCGAATCTCGACGTGCCGGCGCGAACGCCCAGGCTCACTCGTTGACAGGGACCTGACCGGGCGCGCGGACGACGCCATCGAGCTCGTCCGCCCGGCGTTCCCATTCCGCGGCCTTCTCGTAGAGGATTTTTGCGTGATCCTCGAGCTTGTTTGCCTTCACGCGTGCCTTCGCGGCCTTGTGCCTCAGCTTCGCGGCCTTCGCCCGATCTCGCAGCTCGTGCTCGGGGGGGCGTGCTGTGGCGGATCGGTGGAACACGGGCCGCTCCGTCGGGGGCGGGGGCGGCGGGACGCTGTCGTCGCCAGGCTCCATGCTTGACGGAACCGCCTATTGCGGCAATAAGTGTTGTGCACGAACCTCGCAGAGTCCGTGCCCAGGTCAATTACGAACGGATTCGGCTGAACCGCAAGGCGCCGAACCACGCGTCCAATGTGGCGACGGCGATGAGCGCCCGACTAGGACAGCAAGGAAAGCCAGAGATCGGACCAAAAAGGCAGCGAAGCCCTACGTGGATGGCAGGAGGGGGGACAGTAGGAGGAAGGGATAGCCGATCATCGGGGGAGCCCGGAAGTGGAAAATACCCTGCTGACCATCGTTCCGCGTCATGAAGGTCTACGTGGAGGCCCACGGCTGCACCCAGAGCTACGGCGAGGCGCGGCTCATGCAGGAGGCCCTCGCGGGGAACGGTTGTACGATTACGCCATCCGAGGGCGACGCGGACGCCCACGTGCTGGTGACGTGCACCGTAATCGAGACGACGGAACGGAGAATGGTCCGACGGATGACGGAGCTCGCGGCGCACGATAAGCCCCTCGTCGTCGCGGGATGCATGGCCGCCGCCCAGCGCGAGCGGGTGCTCGCGGTCGTCCCGCGAGCGAAGCTCCTCCCCCCTCGCAAGTGGCCACAGATCGTTGAACTCCTCGGCGCGGGAACGGTATGCGGGGATCGTGCGGCGGAAGTCGAATCCCAGAGCTTCGGGTGGCATGACGCGATCGTGCCGATCGCCCAGGGGTGTGCGGGCCGCTGCACGTATTGCATCACCCGCGTGGCACGAGGTCGAGTCTCATCGTATTCGATCGATGGGATCGTGAACGAGATCCGGCGGAATGTGGAGCGCGGCGCGCGGGAGATCAAGTTGACCGGACAAGACACCGCGGCATTCGGCCTCGACTCGGGGACGAACCTCGCGGACCTCTTGAGGGCCGTCGATGCAATCCCCCGCACGTTCCGCGTGCGGGTGGGGATGGCAGATCCTCTGACCGTGTATCCGATCCTCGACGATCTCGTGAACGCGTATTCGTCCGAGAAGGTGTTCAAGTTCCTCCACCTGCCTGTCCAGAGCGGAGATGACGCCATCCTCGAGGCGATGCGGCGGGAGTACACCGCGGCCCAGTTTGAGGAGATTGTGGTGGCGTTTCGGCGGGCATATCCGGATCTCAGTCTGTCGACGGACATCATCGTCGGATTCCCCCGGGAGACCGAGGAACAGTTCGACGCGACGATGGACCTCGTTCGCCGGGTCCGTCCGGACATCGTGAACGTAACGAGGTTCTCGCCGCGCAGCGGCACGCCGGCATCATCCCTTCCGAATCAGATCGTCGGATGGCGGGTGAAGGAGCGATCGCGGTCGCTGACGGCGCTGCGGTTTCGCTTGGCACGGGAGAACAACGAGCGGTTCGTCGGTCACGATGTGGACGTGCTCGTCACGGAATCCGGCAAAGCCGCAACGATGGTCGCGCGGACGCCGGAGTATCGTCAGGTCGTCCTGGGCGAACACGTCCCGCTGGGTGATTTCGTCCGCGTGCGGATCCATGGAGCGCGGGCGACAGACCTCCTGGGGCACCTCGTGTCGCCCCAGTCCGCAGCCGTCCGCGAATCCTACGACGAGGGGCTTTATACAGCCGCAGGGATGCACGCGCACAGCCCCGTGGTGTAGCGGTCAAGCATTCGGGTCTTTGGAACCCGCGACGGCAGTTCGAATCTGCCCGGGGCTATCCTATGAAATGCCGCACGCGCGTACAGCTCTCCTTCGACGACGCGGAGACGGCGAAGGCCATCGCCGCGGCCATCTCCCTGGACGATGGGGCCTACATCCGGACGACGAGACGAGGCCGCACGATTTCCGCAGAGGCGACGGCGGATGCGCCTCTCAGTCTCCTGCACACGCTCGATGATTATCTCGCATGCGTCAGCGTGGCGGAGCGGACGACGCAGGCGGCACGCCCTCGCGCACGCGGGCGGCGACGCCGCGCTTGAAGGACAGCATCTCGCGGCGGGTCATGAGGACCTGCGCGACGGCGCACAGGTCGTCGTCCGGCGAGACAACGAGGGCCTCGTCCCCGACACGAAGCTCCGGGTCCGCATCCCGCACGAACTTCGCGAAGACGTTCTTGCCCTCCCGGTGGAAGGGCACCGCGTCCGGATCGACGACGATGCGGAGGTTCGGCGGGCCGAAGGCCCGCTGCAAGTGGCGAGCCCCCGGGGCCTTCAGCGTGAAGAATCCGTCCTCGGCCCGCAACGAGAGGATGTGCTCCCCGCTGACGAGGACGTTCCGCACCTTGCCCGTGTTCTTCGAGACCACGTACGTCACATCGCCCCGGAGCAGGGCGTCCGCCGCTCCGCGTCCGAACTGGAAGTCCACGGTGGCGCGGACTCGCAGCTTGTTCCAGTCCACTGTGCGGTGTCCCGGCGCCCGCTCGCGCAGCTCGTCGATCGTCGACGGACCTTCCCACAGCCGGCCAAACGGGTATCCGGCACCTGCGGCCCACTCGATGAAGAACGCGTGGGCCGCCTCCAGCGCCTCAGGATCGAAGGCGTCCGGGACGACGCACTGCGACATCGGCCACACATGATCGAGCTCGAGGGGCAACGCACCCCACACGGACCGCACGGCGACGTGCACGTCTGCGTTGTCGAGCACACGCCTCACGAGACTGGCGTACCGCTCGCTGAACGGACGGTCGCCCTCGGGCAGGACGACCAGGCCCTTCGCGGGCGGTGCTGCGTACCGTTCGCGCACCCGCTTCCGGAAGCGATGGAGGACCGGACGATGCGCGGTCTCCGGGCCGACGTAGTACATTGCACCTCGGCGAGAGAGGGGCTCGGCTTCCTCGAGGAAATCGCTGTGGCGGCGGAGTTCACGGAGCGCGTCGAGGAGAGCCGGGTGGCCGCGGGCCCTCCGCTCGACGAGCTCCCAGAGGTCCCCATCCGCGATCGCGCGGCGGACCTCGCGGATTGCGCCGAAGCAGCCGTACAGATTGTGCTCTGCCAGCAACGTCTCGTTGCCCGCAATCTCCTGGATCGGATGAGAGATGCAGACAGGGCACAGACAGCCACTCTCGCGCAGCTCCTTCGCATGCCGGGTCCCGTCGGGAAAGAGCATCCGGCCGTCGCGGGCATACTTCGCATACGACGCGGAGTCGAAGAGGTCACAACCGAGAAGGGCGGCCAGAGGGAAGAGCAGCGGATGGCCCGCGCCGAAGAGATGGACGGGCTTCGACGGATCGAGGCCCTTCTTTGCTGCGATGATCACGCGGACGAGATCCCGGAAACGGTACGACTCGAGGAGGGGCACCACACCGCCGATCGCGCACACGGCGACGCCGCAGGAGGAGACTTCCCGCGCACAGCGCTCGCGCAGGTCCTCGTGGAGGCCTCCCTGGACCGCGCCGACGAGAGCCATGTCTCCCCGAAGGGCGTCCGCCTCCTTCGCGCGACGGATCGTCTCCTCGACGTCGGATGCGGCGCGGGCATGGTCGTGGCCCGGCTCGGAGAAGATGTCGAGCATCGTCCCGAGGTCCACGCCGATTCCCTTCTGGAATTCGATGACGTCCGCGTTCGTAATCTCGACCGTGCCGTAGACGTGGGACTGGAACGCGCCGGAGTCCGTCATCACGGCTCCCGGGAAGTCAAGGAACCGGTGGATGCCTTTGCGCAGCACCTCGTCCCGCATCTCGCCTTTTCCGAGGATGTACGCGTTCGTCATGAGGATCTCTGCGCCGAACCGGGTCGCGAGGTCCTTCGGCGAGACGACGGGCCGATTCGGGTTAACAACGGGGAGCAGCGCCGGAGTGGCCACTCGGCCGTGGCCCGTCTCCAGCACGCCAATCCTACCTAGCCCGTCGCGCTCGACGACCTCGAACACGCGCGGCCATCGGACCGTCGCGGTTAAGGATTTTGCGCGTTCGCCCACCTCCCCCAAAGCTCTTTTTCCCGGAGATCTGCTCCCCGGATGGTGCTGCGCCACACGTTCATCCACATCCCGGGGGTCGGCTACCGGACGGAGGCACGACTCTGGCGGTCGGGCGTCCGCTCGTGGAACGATTTCTCCTCCCAGACGACCCCGCCGCGGTTCCCGCGCCCACTCGCCGTCCGCATCGAGCAGGAACTCGGGAGGTCCGCGGAGGCGCTCCGGCGTGGACGACAGGCATACTTCGCGACCGCGCTCCCGAGCCGGGAACACTGGCGGGCGTGGCCCGAATTCCGTGATGCCATCGCCTATCTCGACATCGAGACGACCGGATTGTCGATTGGACGGAACGCGCTCACGGTCGTGGGCGTATACGATGGGCATCGCCGCCGGTCCTTTGTCAAGGGGGAGAATCTTCACACCCTGCCACAGGCGCTGGAGCGCGCGAAGATGTTGGTGACGTTCAACGGGTCGCGCTTCGACGTCCCCTTCCTCCGACGGGCATTCCCCCGGATCCCGTGGCATCGGTTCCTCCATGTGGACCTCCTCCACCCTCTCCGCCGTCTCGGCTTCCGGGGCGGGCTGAAGGCGATCGAGGCGGACGTCGGGATCGAACGGAGCGACGAGACGTCGGGGCTTAGCGGCTTCGATGCGGTCCGCCTCTGGGACGCGTACGAAGCAGGCGACGACGATGCCTTGGACGTGCTGATCCGGTACAACCTGGAGGACGTGGTGAATCTGGAACCGCTCGCGACCCTCTCGTACGAGGGATTGCGGGGCCTCTGCATGGAGAACGGCTTCGTGACCGCGGACCGATATCGGCCCGACCCGCTCCCCGTGGAACGCGTCACGAAACGGTTGGCGGGGCCTACGGCGCCACGCCGCGGACCCGATCTGCGGGATACCGCTCCTCGTTCTTCTCCATCTTCGTGAGGATCGCTTCGGATAGATCTAGGCCCGTCGCGTTGCAGAAACTCAGGGCATAGATCACGACATCGGCCACCTCATCCGCCAGCGCCCCGAGCTCCTCGGGTGACAGGCGAACCGCGTCGGCATCCGTACGCCAGAGAAAGCGCTCGAGCAGCTCGGAGGCCTCAAGGGAAAGAGCGATCGCGAGGTCTTTCGGTCCATGGAAGCGTTCCCAACCGCGAACGCGGACGAACTCCCGGACCCGGTCGCGCAGCTCCCCCACGGTCGTGACGGCGTCGGCCATGTCCGGGCATCGTCAGAACGGATAGAGAAGGATTACGGCCGCGGGACGACCTCGTGGAGGTTCAGGATCTGCTCGGTCACCTGGCCCTCTGGGGCGGTCAGCACGCCCGCAGGGCCAATCTCGACACGGGCCCGGAGGCGGCCGTCCTCGAGAGCGATACGGACGGACTTGAGGCGGGAGCGGAAGAGCTGGAGGTCTTTCCCGTCCCGGGAGGGTAGTTCACGCTCGCAGTAGACGAACCCGATCCCTTCGAGCTCCGTGATGCACCGATAGCATGCGGCGATGGGAAAGGCGAACCGCCGGCTCAGGTCCAGCGCGGAGGAGACACGCTCGAAGGTGCCCAGCAGGATCCTCGCGGGGTACTCATCCATCACGAACTGGCTTACCTGGAGCAGATCCATGGCCTTCATTCCCCCTTCAAGGAGAGGATTTTCTCAACGAAGCCGACGACGTCGTCTGCCTCGAAACGGGATGACGCCCGCTTCGAAGCGTTTCGAGCCTGCGGGTACGGAAAGGTCGTATCCCATCGTGGCGAGGCGCTTCTCCCGGAGGACCTGCTGGACGGCCTTCGCGAACGCTGCGGCCACGTCGCGAGGGAGGACCTCCTGAACGCGCTTCCCAATGAAGGATTCCGGCGGCACGTAGAGGTCCGCGTACTGGCCGGCATAGTACCCGAGGATCGTGCCGTCCGGCCGGAGACGGAGGTAGAGGTCGGGAACCGCCTAGAAGATCGCCTGCATCTCCGAGGTCGTCTGCGCGAGACGCTCCTGGGCCCCCTTCCGGTCGATCGCCATCGCGACCTGTTCCGAGACGAAATTGAGGATCGCTTTGTCCTCCTCCGTGAACCGGACACCTTCCGTGTAGCTCTGGACGACGATCACGCCGATCGTCTTGCCCCGGATCATGAGCGGCGCTCCGACCCAGTCGACGGAGGGTGGGCCAATCGAGATGACCTCCCCCTTCCGGACGAGTCCCTCGAAGACTTCAGGTGAGGCGAGGAGCGGCCGGCGGGTCCGGAGGACGTATTCCGTGAGACCCCTCCCGAGCTTCTGGGGGGGCGGCGGCGACTCCTCCTCGTCGACGAAATAGGGGAAACTCAGCGTGTCGGTCTTCTCGTCGTGAAGGGCGATGTAGAAGTTCGTGGCGGGCATGAGCCCGCCGATGATCTTGTGGATCTGCCGATACAGCTCCGGGAGGCCCTTCGCGGAGTGTGCGGCCTCCGAGATGCGGTAGACGGCGGACTGGATCGCCTCCGCGCGACGCTCCTTCGTGACGTCCATCACGCTCCCGACGACGCGGACCGGACCTGCCGATCTATCATGGATCACGTATCCCCGGTCCACGACGGTCGCGTACGTGCCGTCGCGACGGCGGAACCGGTATTCGGCGGACCAGGAGTGCGCACCGCTCTTGATCACGTCCTGGAGGCTCTCCTCGACCCGGTCCCGGTCGTCGGGGTGGATGTGAGCCGTCCACCAAACGCCGGTCGGCTCGATCTCCTCCGCAGGGTAGCCGAAGAGCGTGGTGACGTTCTCGTTCACCCACTGGCCGTCCGTCTGTAAATCCCAGTCCCAGACGACATCGTTCGTGGCGCGGCCGAGCAGATGGAAGCGTTCCTCGCTGAGCCGGAGCGACTCCTCCGTGCGCTTCCGCTCCGTTACGTCGAACGCGACCCCAATCGTCCCGATGACGGCGCCCTCCGGCGATCGGAGGGGTTCAATCTGAACCTCGAAGACGCGGCCAACCCATTCGATCTCCGTCGAGACACTCTCGCCAGAGAGCGCGCGGAGATGGGACAGAATCGGCTCGATGTCTCGATCCCGGGTGTCGAAGTATTCGTAGAGGCTGAGCCCCTTCGGCCGGTCCTTCAGGGACTCGAGACGGAGGAGACCTGCGCCGGTCGCCGAGGTGACGCGGAGTTCCACGTCCGTGGTCCACAGGAGGATCGGAGCCTGCTTGAGGACAACGCGCAGGCGGGCCTCGCTTCGAGAGAGCTTTTCCTCGACCGTCTTGCGTTCCGTGACGATTTGGGCCTGCTCCTTGTCATTCTCCTCCAAGCGACGGCGGTTCTCGGCCTCCTGGACTTGGTCCTCCACCATGGCGGGGAGCAGCTCCGTGTACCGCGGAGTCTTCACGATGTACGAGTGAGCCCCCGTCTCCATCGCCCGGACGGCCGCATCCTCCGCGTCCGGCGCAACGACGAAGATCTTCGGCGTCCGCGGGAGTTTGTCGACCAGGATCCGCAAGATTTCGATCCCGGTCGAGTCCCGCAGCTTGTGCCCCAGTACGATCGCGTCAAACGGCCGGGCGAGAGCCATGCGGACTCCTTCCTTCCCGGTGTCCGCGGATGAGACGCGGTATCCTTTCCGGCCGAGAGCCGTCACGCTAAGGATCGCATGCTCCTCGTTGCCGTCGATCACGAGGACGGTGCGTGCGGGAACCGGCTTCGGCTGGGCCGCCGGAGAGGGGGTCGTCTGCGCCATGGGTGGACGGGGAACGCTGAACCGTCGCGAGGCTTCCCTCGTGCGGACGGCGCGTTCCATGGCGGAGGCCTGTATAAAGTCGTTATGGGGACATTCGCGGTTTTGGAACTGACTTCTCCATGGAAGGGTGCGGGTCCAAAGCGGACGGACGAGAGACGGAGGCTCACGAGGAACCCGTGACAGCGCGGGTCACCTCGAACCCGCCGTCTTCCCACGCCAGGGCGTAGTAACCCGTCTCGTGCTTCGTCGCGCGCATCTTCACGACGCGAAGACGCCGCTGGACGTACAAGTCGGACGAGGTGTGCATCTCGACCTGGACGATCCCGTCGGCGAGGTATGCCTCGTCGGGCGGATGGCCCAAGGGGCCGAGGTCGAGCGGCTTCTCGGAGATCAGGATCGTGAGCGGGCCCAGGTCGCGCAGCCACTCGAACAGGAAGTACAGCTCGGACCGGCGGTCCTGCATCTTAGCCATCGTCTCGAGCACGTCGAGGGAGTCGACGACGAGGGTCGAGATCTGATCGGACTTCATCACGTTGTTGCAGTACATTTTGAAGAGCTCGAGCCAGGTGCCGCGCCCCTGCAAGTACGAGAGATTTTTCCGGATGTTGCCCATGTCGAGCAGGGTAAGATGTTCCCACGCGCGTTCGTCACCCATGCCCATGGAGGCCATGTGCTCGAGCGTGAGGTCCTTGCTCTGCTCGAGAGTGAAGTACGCGGACTTGCGGCCCTCTCGAAGCGCGTTCTGGTAGAGGATCGAAAAGGCGAGGGATGATTTCATCGTCCCCGGCGCGCCGCTCACGAGCACGACATAGCCCTGCGGCATTCCCCCGCTCAGGACGTCATCGAAACCGCGGACATACGTCTTGATTCGATTTCGATCCGTCGGGAGGCCCCCGCGCCCGTCCATATGGATGGACCCGTCTAAGCCTTTTCCTCCTGCGGCCAACGACCGCACAATCTTCAAATATACTCGGGCCGCTGGGTCGCCCGGTGTCGCACGATCTGCTCGATGCCATCGTCGCGACCGCGCGGGTAATCGGCGCCCTCGCGCTGATCTTCTTCCTCCCGGGATGGTTGCTCGTGAACGCACTGTACCCGCGGAGGGGGGAGCTGGACCGGGAGTACGACGGGCTGTACCGCCTGACCCTCGGAATCGTCCTCTCGATCGCCGTCACCGTGTTCTGGAGCTTCTTCCTCAATTCCCTCGGCGTGAATCCTGACACGAACATCGGTTACGTGGTTCGGGACAACATCGCGGGCGGGCTCCTCGGCCTGTCCGCGCTCTTCTTCGCCGTGGGATGGTGGCGCGGCTCGTACCCGAAGATGGCGAGGCTCCATCCGTCCCTGGCCCGCGTCCCGAAGCCGGGGGCCGGCGAACTGCTGACGGAGGAGGAGCGGGACCACAAAGTCCGCTTACGGCTCCAAAAACTCGCGCAACGCAGGGAGTCCCTCCGCCGGGCAATCAAGGACGCGGAACGCCGAATGCGCCTTCAGTCGCCCGATGCGCGCACGCACTATGAGGAGGTGCGGGACAAGTCCCGCGCAGAGCTCAAGACCGTCGAGGCGGACCTGAGGAAACTCGAAGAGGAGCGGGCGGCGGAGCTTTATTAGTATGGAACAAAAGCTTGTCGTCGCGGTGCGGTCGGACCTCGATCTGTCCCGCGGCAAGATGGCCGTGCAGGTCGCCCACGCGGCCGTGATAGCGGCCCTCGACGCGAAGGCGCACCATCGGAAATGGTTCTCCGACTGGTACTCCGAGGGCCAGAAGAAAGTCGTCGTGAAGGCCGGTGGCCTCGATGACCTCCGCTCGCTGCAATCGAAGGCCCGTTCGCTTGGCTTGACGACCGCCTTAGTCGAGGACGCGGGCCTGACGGAACTCCCGCCCGGCACGACGACGTGCCTCGGCATCGGCCCGGGGCCGAACGCCCTCGTGGATAAGGTGACGGGCCATCTGAAGCTGATGTGACGGCATGAAGCCCAAGTCCCGGTTCCTCGGGATCGACGACGCCCCGTTCCGGTTCTCCGACGAGGCGGTCCCCGTCGTGGGAGTCGTCGTCCAGGCGCCATCATACATCGAAGGAGTGCTGACGACCCTCGCGGAAGTCGACGGGCACGATGCGACGGAACGGGTCACAGAGATGATCGGCGGTTCGAGGTACCGCGCGGGCCTCGCGATGGTCCTAATCGATGGGACCGCGGTCGGCGGGTTCAACGTGATCGACATCGACGCACTCCACGCGTCCGTCGGAGTGCCGATCGTGACCGTCACCCGGAAGAAGCCCGACTTCGGAGCGATCGAGACCGCCCTGAAGCGGCGGTTCGACGACTGGGAGGAGCGCCTGCAGACGATCCGCCGACACGGAGTCGAGCCTATGCCGGCGAAGCAGGCGACCCTGTACGTGACCTACGTGGGCTCGACGCGGGCGGCGGTCCGCGAGGGCCTCGCCCTCACGACGGTCCGGGGTTCGCTGCCCGAGCCGCTGCGCGTGGCCCACCTGATCGCCGCGGGGATCATGCAAGGCGAGTCCCGCGGCCGGGCCTGAGCCCTGACGGATACGTGGAGATCATCGAATCGGGAAGCGGAGCAGGGCGGCGATCCCGCCGAGGGCCTCGAGCTTCTGTCCCGATTCGTGGTGGCGGCTCACCAACACGACGCTGCCTCGGGCCGATTCGACGTCCCGCATGAGATTCTCGATCTGCGCGTCCCGCACGACCGCGTCGCTGACGAGCAACGTATCGACCGCGCCCGAGTGGACTGCCTCGGCGACCTCGGCCGGGCCGTAGGCGCAGGGGCGGTTCGTCGCGATCGCCTCGAGGACCTGCTCGACGAGTCGCGTTTCGTAGCCGACGCGGCTGTCTCCGAAGACCTTCGCTCCCACGCCGGCCTTGAGCGCCTCGTGGATGCCCCGCATCCCCGCGTGGGACGTGCCGTGCGAGTGCACCTTGGATGCGAGTCCCGCCTCGCGCGCCTTCAGGTAGTCCAGGAACGCCTCGCGTGTGAAGCCGGGGCCCACGATCACGAGGGCCTCGCCAAGGTCCGTCGCGCGAAGCTTCCCGATGATCTCGTCGAAGTACGCGCTCCGCGTCTCGCCCGACGGGAACATCTTCCCGTGGCCGGGGGCGCGGATCGTCGCGAGTTCGCGCACGCCGTACTGGCGGAGGTGTGCAAGGAGGGCCTCCTCGTCGTCAAGGGAGAGGAAGGCGACGAGGGGCTTCTGCGCCGCAGCGACGGCCTCCTCGATCCGGCGGAGCTCGTGCGGCCTCCACGTCTTGATAATCGACAGGACATCTTCCACGCCGATGTTCAGCGTGTGGTGCCGCCCGAGGTCCTGCGGTCCCTCGACGATCACGCCGGTGATGCGGATCCGATCCGAAAAGGCCTGGAACTCGACCTTGTCGACCTTCAAGGTCAGCGTGACGCGCACCTTCTCGCCGCGTTCCGGACGGGCCTTGTCCGTCTTCACCTCCTCGCGGCGGTACGTCGACGCGCGGACGAGATCCCCCGGGAGGACGAGGTTGTGAAGATGCCACAGGTCGTCCGCATTTTCCACGCGGACCTTGATCTCGCCCGTCTTCGGATCCCGATGCAGGACGCGCATCGGGTCGCGGCCATGGGGGCGGTCCGTATTTCACGCTATCGAACGGCACTCAGCCGATGACACCGTATCCGATGAGCCGCCACTTGCCGCCGATCCGTCGGGACACGGCCACGCGCTGCCCAGGCTCCGCGACCACGGGGATCTTCAGGGTCATATCGGCCCGGTTCTCCCGCGCGGACGTGACGACCCCCACTGTGGTCGCCGTCCCGACGCTGATCATGAGCGGCTCCGACGTCTTAATCCCCTCGACCTTCAGGTCCTCCGCGGTCCCGACGACCCGCTCGAGCAGATTGACTTCGATGGACATCCTCGAAAGGACCTCGGGCAGGGTCTCCGGCGGCCCGACGACGCGGCCGACAAGGCTGTCCGCCTTCGTGAGCACGGGATCAAGATTCGTTCCGATCGCGATGAGCCCGCCCGGGCGGACCTCCTTCTTCGCGGAGCCGCCGGTGTGCAGCGACCGCACGGTCGTCATGATGTCCTTCCACTCCGTCTTGTTCCCGACCGTCACTTGCCGTCCCGGCGTGATCTCGATCTCGTCCCCGACCTTCAGCCGTCCCTGGAGGAGGCTCCCGCCGAGAACGCCGCCGACGATCTTCTCCGGCGGGATCCCGGGCTGGTTCACGTCGAACGATCGGGCGACGTACATCTTCGCCGGTTTTGTCTCGTCATGGGACTTCGTCGGGATGACCTTCTGGATGAGCATGAGGAGCGCGTCCAAGTTCACGTCGTGGTGGGCGGACACGGGAACGATCGGCGCCCCTTCCGCCACGGTGCCCTTCACGAACGCCTCGATCTGACGGTAGTTTTCCTTCGCCTGTTCCGGGCTCACGAGATCGATCTTGTTCTGAACGATCACGATCCGCTCAACGCCGATAATCCCGAGGCCCATGAGGTGCTCCTTCGTTTGCGGCTGCGGGCACTCCTCGTTCGCGGCGATCACGAGCACCGCGCCGTCCATGATCGCTGCGCCGCTGAGCATCGTGGCCATGAGGGTCTCGTGACCGGGCGAGTCGACGAACGAGACAATCCGTTGGAGCTCTGCCTTGACATTGTGGATCTTGCAGACGTCCCGGTTCGTGTAGCACTCCGGTTCTTCGCATCGCGGGCATCGGTAGATCGCCATGTCCGCATAGCCGAGGCGGATCGAGATGCCCCGCTTGATCTCCTCGGAATGTCGGTCCGTCCGCTCGCCCGTGAGCCGCTCCGTCAGCGTCGACTTGCCATGGTCCACGTGGCCGACCACGCCGATGTTGACCTCCGGCTGGCCGGGAACCTTCATCGCGTCTGCTCCTGCCAGGCGTCCTCGATCGACTTCGGGCCGCGCTGGACGATCTTCAGGTTCAGCTGAAGGATGTCCGGGGACACCGCGTTTCCGCGCAGGGTCTTCTTCTTCCGCATCCCCGGGCGAACGGGATGGAAGCCGACCCCGCCGCTCAGAAGGAGCCGCTTCCGCCGCGGTCCCGGAAGATCATGCCGCATCGGAAACCCGTCCTTGTCGCTTCCGCCGGTGATCTGGAGTTTGTAGCCGGGGAGGCCGACGTAGAGCCCGTCGAGCTCCTCGCCGATCTTCTTCCCGATCAGCGCGTTCGCGTAGTGGCCCGTGATGTCCCGTTTGTATGACTTCCCAGATTTCGGGTCCGCGATGACTGCCTTGAACTCCGCCATGGAACTCCCCTGGTGAGGGATGCGTCCATGCGAGACTTTCTTAAAAGACTTCCGCCGCGCGCCGCCGCTCCAGACGAGAGGCAAAGCAATTTGGGACCGGCCCGTGTATCGGGCCACAGATCGGCCATGAAGCTCTACGAGGAGAGAGAGATGGAAGGGCGGAAGAAAGCCTTCGAATCCGCAGTCTTTCGGTGGCCCGGTGTCACTCCGGCGAAGATGTTCGGAACTCCCTGTTACAACAGGAACGGGACCTTCTTCGCGTCACTCGTGACGGATGGTATCGTCCTTACGAAGCTCGGGGAATCCGATCGCGCGGCCCTTGCGCGGGACCGCAAGGCGGGCCCGTTCCAACCCGGAGGGAAGACGGTCTCCCGCTGGGTGCAGGTCCCGTACACGTCTCCGGACGATCTCCCCGCCGTCCTGTCCTATGTGAGGAAGAGCTACGAGGCGGCCTTGGCCGCACCGGCGAAACCGGCGAAGCGCACTCAGGCCAGATCCGGGAAGAGACCCAGGACCTGACCGCCCAGTTCGCGGTACAAATCCTCGACGGCGCGACCTTCCTGCGGGGACATCCGTTCAATCTCGGCGACTGCTTCCGTGAGTTGTTGGAGCCGATAGACCGCATCCGTCGTGTTCAGGTCGTCGTCCATCGCCCGGAGGAATCCCTCTCGCGTGCGCCTTACGAGGGCGTCCACCTTCCCGCCCGTACCCGGACCGTCTGCGGCCCTCGCGGCCGCGATCGCCGCACGCATCGCGTCGTACTCCTTCCGTGTCCGGTCGAAACACTCCCGGTCGTACTCGACGTCCTTGCGGTAGTGCTCTTTGAGGAGACACAGCCGAACGACCGGGCCCGCATGGTCCTTGAGGACCTCGCGGATCGTCACGAAGTTCCCGAGGCTCTTGGACATCTTCTCCCGCTCGATCGTCACGAATCCGTTGTGCATCCAGGTGCGAGCCCACTCCCCGCCCCAGGCACCCTCGCAGATCATCGCCTCGCTCTCGTGGTGCGGGAACTTCAAGTCGACGCCGCCACCGTGGATGTCGAGCGGGGCGCCGAGGTACTTGAACGCCATTGCATTGCACTCGACGTGCCATCCGGGCCGTCCCTCGCCCCAAGGGCTCGGCCACGACGGCTCGTGTTCCTTCGACTTCTTCCACAAGGCGAAATCGAGGGGGTCCTCCTTGCCGCTGCCGGGTGGCAGCGGACCGACGACGATGTCCTCGACCTTGTGGTGCGCGAGGATCCCGAAGGTGTGTTTCGCCTTCCGCGTGCGGAAGTACACTTCGCCGTTCACGGAGTACGCGTATCCGCGGTCGATCAGCCGAGCGATCAGGGCGATGATCTCGGAGATATGCTCCGTGACCTTCGGATTGTGGTCCGCGGGCCGGACGTTCAGGGCGCGCATGTCCTCGAGAAACGAATCGATGTAGAACTGCGCGTACGCGAGAGGTTCCTTGCCGACCTCCGCGGCGCGGCGGATAATCACCTCCTCGATGTCCGTGAAGTTCTGGACGTACGTCACGCGGTACCCGAGATACTCCAGATACCGCCGTGCGGTGTCGAAATCCACGTAGGATCTCGCATGGCCGAGATGGCTGAAGTCGTAGGTCGTGGGACCGCACACGTACATCTTCACGACGCCCGGCTGAAGCGGGTCGAACGGCTCCTTTCGCCGTGTTCGGGTGTTGTAAATCCGGAGGGCCATCTTCGAAACACGTTCGCCACCTCCGCCGCGCTATTAAGTCCTTGGCCCGCACCATCCGGCTCGCCATCGGAACGTGCCGTCGCGCACGGGAGACGCAGAACGAAATCTATATCTCGCGCGTCGATGTGCGCAAGTCCGCCGGGCCGATAGATCAGCGGAAGATCGCCGCCTTCGCAAGGCGGAAGCCGTGGGTTCAAATCCCACTCGGTCCACTTCCCACGCCGCGCGGCCGTTATCAACGAATGAAATCGGAAGGGCCGATCATGCCTGGACGCAAGCTCACTCGGTGTGGCGCTCGCAGAGCTGATCCTGACACTCGCCATCGGCGCGTCGTTCCTGCTCACGATGGGTTCGTAGGCTTCTCGACCGTGTGGCTTTTCGTGCAGCTGCGTCGGATACCGACGGAGCTCCTCCAGATGCGCGTGTACATGAACCATGGTCGTCTGTCCGAAGGACTCCTGGCCCTGGGATCGGCACGTTGTCCGGCCTGATGACCGTCATCCCGAGTATCGTCGTCTTCGACCCCTTCCTGTCCCTCGTGTGGACCGCCGGGTTGCTCGCCCTCTGGGCGGCGTTCCTCTCGTACGAGATCGTTTCCCTGATCCGGACGTTCGGGATGGCGCAACGAGGAATGACGCAATGACCCGGACCTTCACCGAGACGAGCGTGTCATCAGCCGAGTCGGAATTGCAGTCGGTCCTCCGAAATCTCGCGAAGGAACTCGAGGGGACGCAAACCCTCGTCGTGGGAGACCGCAACGCCCTGCCGATCGTCTCGATCCACCGCGGCCCTGCGACGTTGGCGGCGACCGCAAGCGCGACGATGCTCCTCGCCGCCGCGCGGAACGTCGCCTCGACCTCGGCCCTGTCCCCGCTAAAGGACATCCTCCTTGAGGGAGCGGACTACAAGGTCCTCGTGCGGTCCATCGGGAACGGCTTCACGCTCCTCGCGGTCCTCGTCGGGGACGTGAACCCGGGCATGGCGAAGCTGCTGATGGCGCACAAGGCCCGCGAGATTGGCGAGCTGCTCGAGATACTCGACTGAGCCGGTGGCGGCTCACGAGAGGTGGGTCCCGCATTTCCCGCAAAAGGCGTCCTCCGCCTCGACGTCGGCGCTGCATGTCGAGCAGGCGTACTCGATCCGCACGCCACACCTGCCGCAGAACTGGTCCGCGGGCCCTAGGTCCGCGCCGCACGAAGGGCAAGCACTCCCGCCGGCGCCCGAACCGACGGGCTTCGCCGCGCAATCGGGACAGAGGATGATCGACGCCCCCTGGCGGCGGACAGGCTTCCACTCCACCGTGCGGCGGCCGCAATCCGCACACCGGCGCTCGCGGTTCTGGCCCGCTTCCACGATGATGAGATCCGACCGAGGGGGCTGAGGCTCCGCGGCCGGAGGGGGCTCTCGCGGGGGACCGCTCACGCGATGCGCATCGGCGTACCGAGCCGAAAAAGCTTCGTCCCTACGCCTTGTCCTTCGAAATCACGACGCTCTTCACGCGGGGGGCTTCCTCTGCGGCTTCCTGCTCGAGGTACGTCAGGTAGCCGGAACTGACGTTGAAGTGGACGACGGAGACCTTGTTCTCCAGATCGACGATCGTTTTCCCCGGCTTCCTCTTCATGAAGACCACTTCCGAGGAAACACTCTCCGCGCGCTACTTAAATCGTGGTCCGCAATATTCACTATCGATAAACGTAACGCGGATCGCGGCTCGACGCGCGGGGCGGCGGGCCCGGTTGTTAGGCATTTGGGTGGCTTTTCGGCAAACTTATAATATGGACGGACTCCCAGTATTATACGGAGGACGTGGAGGAGAGATGATCACAATCCGGAAGCTCGGCAAGGCGATCGAGAAGCGCCTCGGCGTGCCGCCTGCAGACGCGGCGGCCCAAGCACGCACGGTCATGAGCTACTTCGGGTTCCGCAACGTGATCATCGACAACGCGATTCACCCGGACGACCGCAAGGTCTTCTACGCGCTCCACGACGCCGGGCTTCTCCAGAGCTTCTGGGAGACGGTTCCGCTGATGGACGGTCGGAACTGGCGCATTTTCTACTGGTCCATTGATGAGAAGGACCTCGACCGCTTCCTGGCGGAAGCGGCCCCGGCGCAGGAGCCGCTGTACAAGAGCCTTCCGGACGAGGCGTGGACCCACAGGGCCCCGGCCGCGTGAGCTAGTCCCCGGGCCAAGCCTGCGCCCCGACGAGGGGGACGAACGCGCACGGGGTGCCCTCGCGGACGGCGAGGGATCCATCCGGCCGGCGGCTCGCGACGACGAGGATCTGGCCCCATTTCGATGATCCGATCGGCGCGACGATGCGGCCTCTCGGGGAGAGCTGCGCCGGCCATGCATCCGGGATGCGGGGCGCCCCCGCGGTCGCCATGATGCACTCGTACGGCGCGCCGTCGGGGTGGCCGAGGCTCCCGTCTCCTGTGACGACCGTCACGCGGCCGAAGCCCGCTCGGTCGAGATTCGCACGCCCCCACGCCGCGAGCCCTTCAATCCGTTCGACCGTCACGACGTTCTCCGGCCCGACGAGGGAAGCGAGGAGGGCCGCGTGGTAACCGGACCCCGTCCCGATCTCGAGGACGCGCTCGCCCGGGTCGAGGCGAGCCTCCTCGAGCATGATCGCGATCATCGACGGCGCGGAGATCGTCTGGCCCATCCCGATCGGGAGGGGTGCGTCCGCATAGGCGTCCGCGCGGTCCTCTGGCCGGAGGAACTCCTCGCGGGGCACGCGGAGGAATGCCTCTCGGACCTTCGATTCGCGGATGTGGCGGGCCCTCACGAGGCGGTCGACGAGCGCCTTGCGCTCCGCTCCGAAGTCGATCGGCCGGGTCATCGGGCCCACGATGGGATGGGGGCCTCCATAAACGTTCGGCTTAGCCCGGGACGAGGACGGCAATGAGCGCCGTTGCCACGACGAGGGTCACGAAGGTGACAGGGAGGCCCGCCTTCACGAAGTCCTTCATCGACACCGTCACGCCGTCTCGAGCCGCGACCTGCACCACGATGACGTTGCACGCGGCCCCGAGGATCGTCGCGTTCCCCGCCAGGGTCGAGCTCGCCGCGAGGCCGAGCCAGAGCTGCGTCGTGCCGCCCGCGCCCTGGACGACCTCCGCGAGCAGGAGGACGGCGGGCACGTTGCTGATCAGGTTCGAGAGGAGGGCGGACAGGCCCGCCAGCCAGACGAGGCCTCCGGTCTGGCCGCCCGATGCGGACGTGAACCCGTCCTGGATGACATCCGAGAGGCCGGAGGTCCGGACGCCCTCGAGGACGATGAACAGGCCGATGAAGAACAGGACGATGCTCCAGTCCACCTTCGACACGAGGGTCCTCGGCGTGGCGGTCGACACGAACGGGAGGAAGAAAAGGACGAAGGCGCCGCCCGCGAGGGCGATCAGGGGCAGCCAGTTCGGAGTGGAGGCGAAGAAGGCGATCGCGACGGCGGACGTGATGCCGAGCGTCACCGCGAGCCCAGTCCGCTGGAGCCGCACGGGCGGCAAGGAAGGGGCGCGCGCGATGGGCGTCGAGAGGTCCCGCCGGAACGCGAGCCACACGAGAGCGACCGCAATGGCCAGGCAGGCGACCGTTACGGGCAGGAGGTACGTCGTGAACGTGAGGAACGGGATCTGGGACCGGATCGCGATGTAGGCATTCTGCGGGTTCCCGACCTGCGTCGCGACGCTTCCGACGTTCGCGGCGATCGCGACGGCCACGAGGTACGGCACGGGGTTCACGCGCAAGGCGCGCGTCGCGCGCACGACGACCGGGGTAACGAGCAGGGCGATCGTGTCGTTCAGGACGATCGCCGACAGGAACGCGGTGGCGAGCATGAGCCACGCCAGGAACGACACCTGGCTGCGGGCCCGCGCGGCGATCCGCGACGAGACGACGTCGAAGAAGCCGCAGATGTCGAGGCCGGACACGAGGACCATCATGCCGACGAGGAGCAGGAGCACGTTGAGGTCGATCGCGCCGATCGCACCGGCGGGAGTGAGGACGCCGAGAACGAGCATGAGCGCCGCGCCGAGCATCGCGACCGCGGGTCGCTCGAGAGGGAAGCGCCCGATGTTCCGGAGGGAAATCAGGACGTACGTGAGAAGGAACACGCC
>CAMTUI010000006.1:0-34567 GCA_947084985.1 Methanobacteriota archaeon
TGGAATCGTAGACACGCGGAGGGTCTGGCCGCCGTCCGGAACCTCCGGGGCCCCGCGGGCCGTCACCCAGAGGAACGGCGTCCGCGCGGTCGCGAGGGACCGAACGAACGGGACGACGACGTCCTCTGGACCGGGGGCAAGATAGCCCAGGCCCCGCCGAAGCGGTGGACCGATGACACTCCCCCCTTTGCACTCGCAGAAGGGACGCTGCAGATGGAGGTTCCCCCCCTTAAAGACGGCGGTCCGATTCCCTCGACCGAGACTACGAGATCACAGGCTCTTGATCTTCTCCGCGACGAACGCGCGGATCTCCGGGTCGTCAGGGATCGTCAGGGAGCGCTTGAACCGCTCCGTCTTATCCGGGAGGTAGTACCCCCGGGACACCGAGATGAATTCGTTCGTGCCTTCCGCGGTCGTGGCCCGCTTCCGGGCGACCTCCAGGAAGTTGTTCCGGCCGAAGTTCACCTTTTCCGCGCGAATCGTTTCGAACTGCACGTCCACGTTGCGTTTGCCTCGGTCTTCGCGATCTTCGTATTCCATTCGATTCCTCCCATGTGACGGAAGCCCCCGCGGCCACTCGCGGAGGCCCGCGCAACCGCCCGTTTGTGATATAAAGGTTCTCGGACGCCCCTTGACGAGCGACGGGCACGGCTCGGTATTCGGAAATCCTCCGATGGGACGAGGACCGCATCATTAAATAGCGCGGGCCCTTCGTCGGGAGAGCGATGCAGTGCGCTCGGTGCGGAGCGATTTTCGAGGGACGCTTCTGCCCGCGGTGCGGCGCCCCCGCGACGGACACGGCGACGGCCGCGCAGCCCGCGCAGGGCTGGCCGTGCCCGCGGTGCGGAACCGTGTTCCGAGGCAACTACTGTCCGCGCTGCGGCCTGTCGACGGCGGCATGGGCCTACCGCCCGCCGCCTCCTCCGTCCGCCGGGCGGGCGATCCTGAGCGTCCTCTGGACCCTCTCGGTCATCTCGTTCCTCGTCTTCGCCGCGTTCAGCTTCGCAGGCCTCGCCGCCGGTCCGAGCTCCGTGGTGCCCGGCATCCAGGGGATCCAGGCCGGCCAGACGGTCAACAGCGGACTCGACTTCAGCGGCAACTGGACGTTTTTCAATTCCTCCGGGACGCCCGCGAACGGACAGTATCAGGGAAGCGGCGGCAACCCCGGTGGCTTCCTCGAGACGACGTTCCCGGGCACGGGCGCGCAGGGGTACTGGCTCCAAGCGTTCTCCGTTGACGGCTCCCTGCCCTTCTCCGCGCGGATCACGCTCGACCTCCTGATCTCCGGCGGCCTGCAGGACGGCCGGCTCATCGTCGGCGTGGACCCGACGCCGGGACCGCCAAGCTTGGCGAGCGCGGTCAACGTGACGGACTTCGAGGGCCCGATCGCTTGGACGACCCTCCCGCGCATGAGCGCGGACCCGCGGATCTCGACCCCGGGGACGTACTTCCTCAAGATCGCTTTCGTCGCCAGCGACGCGATCGGCACTGTGAGTGTCGGGATCGACAACGTCCGGTTGTCCTGGGCCACCGACGCGGTCGTGTTCTTCTACGTTCCCGCGCCCTTGCCAGCGGTCTTCTTCGTCTCCCAGGAGAAGAGCCTCTTCCTCTCGTACTATGCGTTCCTCATCACGGTCACGCTCCTTGCGGGGGCGTATCATGCGATCCGCGAGCGCGTCCTGACCTTGGACGCGTTCCGCGCGCCTCTTGCCGCGATCGGACCTCGGCTTCGCACCCGGAGCGCATGGATCGCGGTCGCGCAGACCTGGATGGCCGTGACGTTCTTCCAGGTCGCCTTCATCCTCCTCGTCTCGTACTTGGGCATCGAGCCCACCTCGCCGATCGTGATCGACTCGACGAACGTCTGGGTGTTCCTCTTCGAGCTCGCGAACGCGGGCGTATACGAGGAGATCGCCTTCCGCGTGCTGCTCGTCGGCGTGCCGATGGCGATCGGCTCCCTAATCCTGAGGACCATGGACGTCAACCGGGCGGGCGGCCGGTGGAACGGACCCGGGTCCGCGGGGCGGCACATCGCAGGCGCGTGGCGGTACCTGCTCGGCGGGGTCGTGCGGCGTTCGTCGTCGCGAGAGACGCTCGCGGCTGCATGGGTGTTCCTCGTCGCCAGTTCCGCGCTATTCGGGATCGCGCACGCCCCGGGCTGGGGATGGTGGAAGGTGCTGCCCAGCTTCGTGGCGGGCCTCGGGTTCGGCTACCTCTTCCTAAGACACGGGGTCGGCGCGGCGGTCCTCGCACACTTTGTGAACGACTACGCGTTCTCCCTGTATTACCAGGGCATCGGCGGGTACGCCCTCGAGGTCCTCCTGACCCTCCTGTTCCTCGGGCTCACGATCGCAGGCGCCGGGTTCTTCCTCTGGTACGTCCTCGTGGCGTGGCACCACTTCAAGGACCTCCTCGCTCGCTTCCGCCCCACGGCCATCCGCATTCGGCCCGCCGTCATGGCGCCGGGACCCCCCGGGCCGATGCTCACGCCGCCCATGGTGACGCCTCCCGGCGAGCCGCCGCAGCCCATCCCTCCCGCGTCGGTCCGGGGCACGCTCCCGGTGGAATCTCCCGCGACCCTCCGGGATCCCGCGCAGGTCCCGAGGGAGTACACGCCGACGTACCGCGCACCTCCGTATGGGTATCCGCCCGTCCGGTTCCAATGTCCGTCGTGCGGATGGGTCGAGGCCCGCTACGACGCGGGACGGTTCACGTGCACACGGTGCGGCCGCGCGGCCTAGCGCTTCGGCCTCACGGTGCTCTCCGCGACGTAGTCGATCACACTCGTGAGGTCCTCCGCCTCGATCTCCACAACGATGTCCCCGAGGGCCATCATGGCCGCGAAGTTCACGACGCCAACGAAGGCCGCCTGCTTGCTCAGACTCACGAGCGTGCGATCCCCGCGGCGGCCCGCGAGGAACTGGCGGCGCGCGGTGTCCCGAATCTTTTGATTCCGGATCAGTTCACGCAGGCGGTCCACGTTTTCCGTCGTGCCGCGCACGATGTCGTCCGAGCGCTCGAACGCGATGTCCGGGAAGAGATTGCGGACGGCGGCAAGGACCTTCTCGAGACTCTCCGTCGGATGGCACGGCGTCTCGACGCGCACGCGCGTCACGCGGGCGGGATTCGCCGCCCCGCCTATAATTTTCGTGCGGACCCGCGGGGACGAGCCGAACGTTTTTTATCACTCGCTCCGTAATGAGCCCCCGGATGCGCGAGGAGCTTTTGACGTTCGTGAGCCGACGCGGAACGCTGCTCGAGCCCGACGCGGTCGACTACCTCCTCTCGCAGCAGGACCCGATCGCCCAGCTGGACTCGTTCCTCCGATCCTGCCCGGAGACGCCGTTCGTCGTCACCCTCGGGGACGTCATGCAGGCGGGCGACATCGCCCGGAGGGCGGCGGCCCAGGCGCACGCCGCGCCCCTCCTCACGATCCCCGCACCCGCGCCCTCCGCAATCCCGGCCTCGTTCCGTCGGGTGGGCGAGCGGGCGGCGGAACGCACGCCGGAGGTCCGTATCCTGCGCGACATCACGGGGCGGTCGACGTGCGAGGGCACAATCGAGGACTTCACGCGCCTCTTCCGGCACCGGTTCCAGGTCCTTCGGACGATGCTCCGGTCTCGCCGCGAGCTCGGCGGGGCGCAGGAGATCTCGAAGGCCCGTCGCTCCACGCGGGAGGTGAGGGTCATCGGCATGGTGGCCGACGTCCGCACGACGAAGAATAGGCATCGGATCATCGAGCTCGAGGACGACGCCGACCGAATCCCGGTCCTGATCCCCGCGGACTCGCCCCTGGCCGCGGAGAGCATCGTGGCCGACGAGGTGATAGGCGTCGTCGGGAACGTGAACGACCGCGGCCTCCTGATCGCACAATCCATCGTCCAGCCGGACATTCCCACGACGAAGGCGTTTCACGGGACGTCCGACCACGTGCGTGCGGCGTTCATGTCGGACATCCACGTCGGGAGCAAGACGTTCCTTGAGGACAAGTGGGCGAAGGTCTCCGATTGGCTCGGAGGCGGCGACGACATCGCCCGGTCGATTCGGTACCTCGTCGTGAGCGGCGACGTCGTCGACGGGATCGGCGTCTATCCGCGTCAGGACGAGGAGCTCTCGATCGACGACATCTACGCTCAGTACGAGGCCCTCGCGCGCATGATGGCCCTGCTCCCGGACCGCGTGACCGTCCTCATGCTGCCCGGGAACCACGACGCCGTGCGCCCGGCGGAGCCGCAACCCACGTTCCCGCAATCCATCCAGAAACTCTTCGACTCGAACATCGTGTTCGCGGGGAACCCGTCCCTCGTGAGCCTCGAGGGCGTGCGCGTCCTGGCGTACCACGGGCGCAGCATGGACGACCTCGTCTCCTCGATCCCGGGCTTGAGCTACCACCGGCCCATGGACGCGATGAAGGCGATGCTGCGCCGAAGGCACCTCGCGCCGATCTACGGCGGGAAGACGCCCATCGCACCGGAGGCGGAGGACCACCTGATCATCGACGAGGTGCCGGACATCTTCGTCACGGGGCACGTGCACTCCGTCGGCGTGGACCAGTACCGGGGCGTCGTCCTCGTGAACTCGTCCACCTGGCAGGCCCAGACCCCGTACCAGAAGATGCGGAACATCGACCCGATGCCCGCGCGCCTCCCGATCATCGACCTCGCGACGGGCCAGGCGGTCATCCGGGAATTCTGAGCGGGAAAGGTTCATCGCGACACGCGCGTTCGACCCGGCGATGCGCATCGCCGCCGTGGGCGACGTTCACGGGCACACGCACCTCGACGACTTCCGTCGGAACCTCGAGGGCCTCGGCCGCGTGGATCTCTTTCTCCTCGCCGGTGACACGACGGAGCGCAACGATGTGGACGGCTTCGGCGCGGTCCTCGAGGCGATCCGGGAACGCGTCGACGCGCCGATCTGGGCCGTCTTCGGGAATAACGAGTACGCGGAGGACCACCCGGCATACGCAGCCCGGTTCGCGGAGGCGTTCGGCGTGCGGTTCCTCCAGGACGAGGCGGCGACGTTCGACGCAGGAGGGACGAACGTGAGGATCATCGGAAGCCTTGGGAGCCTCGACCGCCCGACATGGTGGCAGCGGAAGAACCGGCCGCACTACGCGGACGAGTACCGCCGTCGGATCGAGGTCCTCGATGCCCTCCTGGCCGGAGACGACCGGAGGATCCTCGTGACGCACTACCCGCCGACATGGGTCACCATGGGCGGCGAGAGGGAGGAGTGGCGCCCGGAGCTCGGATGCAAGGTCCTCGAGCCCGTGCTCCTCCGACGCCGGCCGGACCTCGTGATCCACGGGCATATCCACAAGGGCATCCCCTATGCGGAGCTCCGTCCCCGGTTCGACCGCCTGGACGACTTCGCGACCCCGACCGCGGTGATCCCCGTGCACAACGTCGCGTATCCCGTGCGGCGCGGGATCGCGACGTTCGACGTCTGACCGTGTCGTGGAGTTTATACGGCGGACCCTCCTTCGTCGGAGGGCCCATGCCCCGCGGTCCTCCCCCGAAGGCCAAGGACGAGGACGAGAGCTTCTGGAAGGGGCTCGTCCGCGACCTCCTCGTCGCCGCGCTAATCGTCGCGCTCGTCCTCGTCGCGATCTACGCGTACGCGGGCGTGTGGCCGCCCCTCGTCGTCGTCGAGAGCTCGTCGATGCAGCACGGGGACCGGGAGTCCTCTATCGGCGTGATCGACACGGGGGACATGGTGTTCCAACAGGTCGCGCCGACGGGCGAGTCGATCGTCACATACCTCGAGGGCCGAGCGACGGGCTACCAGACGTACGGGGACTACGGCGACGTGATCATCTTCCGGCGGTCCTCGAACCCGACGCCCGTGATCCATCGAGCGATCATGTACATCGTGCTCAATCCGGACGGGACCGCGGACGTCCCCGCCCTCGAGGACCTTCCGACGTCGGAGTGGGAGGCCTCGGACAGCAACGGCTCGACGACGAGCGTGTACAACCTGCGTTTCGTGACGATCCACCGGATGGGGTACAACCACAACCTCGGGATCACGTTCGATCTGAGCGCGTTCGCGGGCTCGGGCCGCACGGAAGGGTACATCACGATGGGGGACAACAACGCGTACCGGTACTGCTCCCTTTCGCGCGATCCCTGTTCGCCCTCCGTCCCCTACGACCAGGGATGGCTCGTGCGCCAGTCGGACATCATCGGCCGGGCGCGGGGCGAGATCCCTTGGTTCGGGCTCCTGAAGCTCACCTTCTCCCCGACGTCGTCGTGCTGCACGAGCTGGGGCGATCCGGAGGCCCCGAAGAACAGCTGGGACTGGCTCCTCGTGAGCATCCTGTTCCTGATCACCCTGCCGTTCATCCTGGAGTACTCCGCCCGCGGCTGGACGAAATACGTCTCCCCGCGCATGCCGAAAATCCGTTGGCCGCGGCGGCGGAAGAAGGGAGAGGACGAACCGGTCGGCGGGCCGAACGCCCGCACGGCCCCGGAGGATCCGGAAGGCCCGCCTAGAGGAGGGTCGTCTGGACCTTGAGCCGGTAGCCGCGGATCTCCCCGAGGATCTCGTCCTTCTCGAGGACCTTGCGCACGTCGAGGAGGGGCACGCTCGCCTGAATCTCCTTCGTGCGGCCGCCGCGGCCGAAGGACCGCACGCGCGCGTGGACGAGGCCCAGCATGTCCAATTCCGAGATGAGGTCCGTCACGCGGCGCTGGGTGAGCGGGCTCACGCCCGTCTTGCGGCACAGTTCCCGGTACGTCGTGTAGACCTCGCCCGTCGTGAGCTTCGGGTTCCCGACCTCCTCGTTCAGGAGGATCCCGAGCATGATGAGCTTCGACTGCGTCGGAAGGGACTTGACCGCCTCGATCACCGTGTCGAGCTCGATCTTGTTCTTCGCGCGCTGGACATGCTCCTCCGTGATGTGCTCCTCCCCCTGGCGTTCCGCGAGCTCGGCGCTCACGCGCAGCAGGTCCAGCGCCCGGCGCGCGTCCCCGTGCTCCTGGGCCGCGAGGGCTGCGATGAGGTGGAGGACGGCATCCGCCGCCGTGCCGTTGTCGAACGCGAGTCGGGACCGCTCGGACAGGATGTCGTACAGTTCGTCCGCGTTGTACGGAGGGAAGACCATCTTCTCGTCCGCCAAGCGCGAGCGGACGCGCGGGTCGAGGTACTCCGTGAACTTCAGGTCGTTCGAGATCCCAATCAACGAAACGCGGGCCTTCGAGAGGTCGTCGTTGATCTTCAGGAGCTGGTAGAGGATGTCGTCCCCGTTCTTCTGCACGATCTTGTCGATCTCGTCGAGGACGACGATCACGACGCGCTTCTCCTCGTCGAGCTTCTCGAGGAGGAGGCTGTACACCCGGTCCGTCGACAGCCCCGTGAACGGGATGCGCTGGTGGAAGTGCTCGATGAACTTGTTCCCGATCGACTGGAGCACCCCATAGGGGGTGTCGACGATCTCGCAATTCAGGTAGAGGTAGTGGACCACCCGCGAGGCGTCCGCCTTCCGGAACTCGTTCTCGATGTACTTCACGACGGCCGTCTTGCCCGTGCCCGTCTTCCCGAAGATCAGGATGTTGCTCGGCCGCTCCCCCTTCAGCGCGGTCGCCAGGATCTGCGCGAGCTGGTCGATGTAGCTCTCCCGGTGCGGCAGGCGCTCCGGGATGTACGAAGGCCGCAGGATTTCCCGGTCCATCCGGAAGATCGTCTTGGCACCCAGGTATGGTTGGAAGATGCTTTCTTCCATGTGAACCCCGCTCCCCCTAATAGCGAGAATGTTCCGTCCTCGCCCACAGTTTCTTGGAGGAAATCCGCGTGCGAGGGAGGCCGGTATCAGGGAGTCCCCACAAAAAGGTTTGCGATGCGCGCACGCGACAATCGTCGCACATCGGAGGGCCGATTTTTATTCATGTCCGAATATGATTGAGTACGTATTGAAAGTTCATGGTGGACGCGACACGACATGCGTCATCCCTCCGGAATGAACGAGAGGCCGAGCACAATCGCGAACCCGATGAGGATCGAAGCGGTCACGAGGAACGACCGGGAGCGGTGCTGGAGTTCCGGGATGATGTCCGCCGCGGAGACGAAGAGGAACGTGCCCGCCGAAAAGCCCAGGCCGACGGGCAGCCAGAACGTCCCGGCACTGAGGAAGAGGACGCCGAGCACGATGCCCAGCGGCGTGTCGATCGCCGTCGCGAGCACGTACGTCAGGGTGCGTTTCCGGGACGCGCCCGAGGCGAGGCCGACCATCAAGGCGGCGAAACTGTCCGGGATCTGGTGCAGCGCGACCGCGAGAACGATTACCGTGCCTACGATGTCGCTCACCGCGAAACCGAGCGGAATCACGAATCCGTCCATCGCTCCGTGGACGAGCAACGCGCTCGCCGCGAGCGTGCCGAAGGACTGGATCGGCTTGCCGTCCTCGAAATGGGAGTGGCTCCCGCCTTTCGGGGTGAGCAGATGCCGTTCGACGACGAACATGAGGAAGAATCCTGAGGCGATCCCGATGGGGACGGCGTGCGGCATCAGTTCCGGGATGCCCGCGGCCGTCTCGAAGGCCTCCGGCAGGATGTCGATCGTCGCGAGTCCTCCGAGGATCCCCGCGGACACGCCGAGCATGAGATGGAACCCTCGATCCGAGATGCGATGGGCCACATAGGGGACTGCGAGCAGGACAAGCGGCGTGCCGCCGGTCACGAGGGCCCAGAACCCGAGCTGGATCCAATCGGGCTGGACCGCCGCCATCGGCCTCCCGATGGGAGCGTGTTATTTAAGAATTGGTCCGTTCTTAATAACTTTCATGTACCTGGCCGCGGTTCCTTACTAACGATGCCAATCGTCAGCGTGAGTCTGGACCGCGCAATCCTGGAGAGCCTGGACGAGGTCGCCCGGCGTCGCCGATATCGGAGCCGGAGCGAGGCGGTGCGGGAGGCCCTTCGGGAGTTCATCGATGCGACGGAGTGGGGACGGGAGGGCGGCAAGGCGTCCGTCATCCTCGCGGTGATCTACGAGAAGGGGAACCCGCGGGCCGACCTTGCGATGCTCCAGCACAGCTTCGACGAGATCCGGACGATGCTCCACACCCATCTCGACGAGGCGGACTGCCTCCAGATTTTCGTGGCGGAGGGCTCGACGACCCGGCTCAAGGAGCTGATCGCCCGCCTGCGCCGGATCAAGGGCGTGAAGCTCATCAAGTTCATCCAGACGGCGGCCGCCCTGTGAACATCACCATTATGCAACGCGCGGCGGTTGCAGGCGCCGTGGAAAAGCGACTTACATTCCGCTCCGGCCGGACCCTGATCGTCTATCGGCTCACCGCCATGTCGGTCCTGGTCCTCTCGTTCGGCTTCCTGGTTGTGTTCCTCCCCTTGACGATCGATTTCTGGGTCCTCCTCCTGGCCGGCGTGGTCGCCGCGTACGTGATCGTCTTCGGCATGTCCCCGCTCCTGACGGAACACTGGCTCACGCGATCTAGGCTAATCCTCCGACAGGGGTGGTACTTCCGCGCGGTGATCCGCTTCTCGGACATCGATTCGATCGAGCCCGCGGACCGGACGGGGCCCCTGCAGGCGCCCCTCGGGATCCACCGCCCCCTCGGCCAGCCGGCCCTGTTCGTCACCGGTGGCCGCACGAACCTCGTGACCCTCCGGCTCAGGCGGTCGATCCGGTTCTGGCAATCCTTCGGGCTTGCAGTCCGGGAAATCGTGTTCGACGTCGTCGACCGGCCGCGGTTCCTCCGGGCGTTCGAGGAGCGACGGGCGCTACTCCCGCCAATCGAGGCCGAAGGTCCGTACGCCTAGCTTCGGGATGAGCGGCATTCTCCGCTTGTGGACCGTCGCGGAGACCATGGACTCGACCCGCTTCACGGCGTCGAGGGAGGCGCCCGTCTTCTCCGCGATCGTCTCAGGTTCCATCTGGAGCTCGATCCCGAGGAGGATCCGATCCAGGTCCTCGTATGCGACGCCCAGTTCACCCTCGTCCGTCTGTCCGGCCCACAGGCCCGCGCTCGGCGTCTTGCGGACGATCGCCTCGGGCACACCGAGGTGTCGTGCCATCGCCCGCACCTGCGTCTTGTAGAGATCCCCGACCGGGAGGAAATCTGCGCCGCCGTCCCCGAACTTGCTGAAATATCCGACCGCGAGCTCGCTCTTGTTCCCCGTGCCCATGACGAGGCGGTCCTCCCGGTTCGCGATGTAGTACAGGACGATCATGCGCACCCGTGGCCGCAGGTTGCCTCGGGTGATGCGGTCTGCGCGGCTCGCGTCCAGCTCTTTCTCGAACATGGCGACCACAGGCGCGATGTCGATCATGCGGAACTCGATGCCGAGTGTCTTCGCCCAGGTGCGTGCGTCCTCCGCGTCCGCTCCGCCGTCCCCTTCCGGAAGGCCGAGGGCGAGGACCCTCTTCGGCCCGATCGCGTCCGCGCACAGCTTCGCGACGACCGCCGAGTCGACGCCCCCGCTCAGGCCGAGCGCAACGCCCCGACGTCCGCTCGCGGCGACATGGTGGCGGATGAAGGACGTGACGATGTCCACATGCTCCTCACGAAATCGCGGTTCGAGAGCGGGCATCTCGGCCGGCGAAGCGGGTTCGGAACATAACCTTTCTGCGCTCCGCGTACGGAGCGGGCTAGTGGGACCGCAGGCGTTTCGGCAGGTGCATGATGAGGCCAGTGAGGAAGACCGCGGCGCCGATCGCCACAATCCAGAGGACGGGGGATGTCGAGCCGACGGATCCGACGTCGCGGATTTCGAGCGGCGGGGGCACGTCCGGCGGCGACTCGCCGACGAGATACCGCGCCTCGCCGACGCCGAGCATCGCGTACGGGGCCATCAGGTCGTCCAGCCCGGGCGGGTGGAACAGGGTCGTCCAGACGTAGGTCTGTTCTTCGGCGGACACCTCGGTCCGCACGCTGAAGACATAGGCTTGCGTCGACACGGAGCCGGGCTCGAGGAAGAAGCGCCAGCCCGGCTGTTCCAGGGATTCCCCCGGCAGGAGGAGGGAGACGACGTATCGGTAGGCGAGGCTCGTCCCCGCGACCGGGGTCTCCTGCCCGACGCCCGTGGTCAGGCCGAGGAACGATAGCACGACGGACGGGTCCGTTAGGCGGAGCGCATAGGGAACGCTGACGCCCTGGATCACGACCTCCGATGGTGCCTTCGCACTTGCCGGCGTTCCGGCGAGTGCGAGGAGACAGACGACGACCGCGACGACGAACCGTCCCTCCCTCACGCCCGTAGCCAAGGCGATCCCGTGGGAAAAGGCTTCGGTCCATGCGAAAGGCGGCCCCAATCCTTTATTCCGATTCGCCCCCTTGGCGGTCCGCCATGAACGGGAACGAAGCGACCCTCGTCTGGGCGGACGAATACAGCCGCATGGCGGAGGCGTACGACCGCGTCGTCACCCCGAAGTTCGAGCCGCTCGCCCGCGCGCTCGTCGAGCTCCTTGACCCGAAGCCCGGCGAGATGATCCTCGACATCAGCACGGGGACGGGGCTCCTGGCCTGCCTGGTCGCGCCCCTCGTGAAGCCGCAGGCGGTCGTTGCGATCGACCTGGCGGACGAGGCGATCAGCGTCGCATCGTACCGGGCGGGGAATGCGGGAATCCGGAACATCCGGTTCGAGATGATGGACGCGCGGAACATCGTGTACCGCACCCGGCTCTTCGACGGGATCGCGAGCCACCTGGGCGTCCCGAACTTCGGATACGACCGGACGTTCCATGAAGCCCACCGGCTCGTGAAGCCCGACGGTCGGTTCGTGTTCAACGAGTGGGACGAAGCGGCCACGCCCGCGGAGGCGGCGTTCCGGGAAACGCTCGCGAAGCATGCGACGCCGACGCCCTCGAAGGACCTCATGACCGTGCGCGAGGCGGTCCGGCTCGCGCGCACGGACCCGGAGGCCCTCGCCCTCCGCGACCCGCCGTCCGTCGTCGCGAAGCTGCGGGAGAAGGGGTTCGACCGCGTCGATGTGACGACGAAGGAGTTCGCGGTCCGCTTCGCAGACGCCTCGGAGGTCGTCGCGTTCTACGGCGCGTGGGGCTGGAACGAACGAGAGCTGCGGGAAATGCCTCCGGATCCCCGGCGGGCGTTCGACCGCGAACTGACGGATCGCCTCGCGGAGATTGCGGCCCCGAACGGCATCGAGAACACGTGGCGGCTCCACTACTTCGTCGCCCGCCCGTGACGCGCCCGTTTCCGTGGGAAACGCTTATTACTCGCCCCGCCGTCGAACGGGCCGCGATGGCCGACGCCCCGATGGTCCGCGCGACGGACGCCCACAAGGTCTACAACTCCGGCGCGGTGACGGTCCACGCCCTCCGCGGGGTGAGCCTGGCCATCGACCGCGGGGAGATGGTCGCGATCATGGGGCCGTCCGGCTGTGGCAAGACGACCCTCCTCAATTGCTTCTCCGGGCTCGACGACCTCACGTCGGGCGACGTGTGGATCGAGGGCGTGTCCCTCACGTCGATGGACGACAACGCGAAGAGCCGTTACCGCTCGAGGCGGATGGGCTTCGTCTTCCAGTCGTACAACCTCCTGCCCGTCCTCACGACCGTGGAGAACGTCGAGCTCCCGCTCCTCGTCGCCCGCGTGCCCGCGAAGGAGGCCCGCCGCCGCGCGGTCGAGATCCTCGCGGCCGTCGACCTGGAAGGCTGGGCCGACCACAAACCCGCCCAGCTGAGCGCGGGGCAGCAGCAGCGCGTGGCAATCGCCCGCGCCCTCGTGAACGACCCGGCGATCGTCTGGGCCGACGAGCCGACGGGGAACCTGGATTCCGAGACGTCGGCGCAGGTCATGGACCTCTTGGTCAGCCTGAACGGCGAGCAGAGACAGACCCTTGTCCTCGTGACGCACGATTCGATGGTCAGCTCCCGTGCGCACCGCGTCCTGCGGATGCGGAACGGGCAGATCGTTGAAGAGACGCGGGGGGCGTGAGCGTGGCCTTCCCGGCCGCGACCCTCTGGGTGCTCCTCGCGGGCGTCGCGATCGTCGCGGTCCTGATCGCGATGAGGCCCCTCCTGGCCCGCCTCGCCTCGCGGAACCTCGCGCGCCGCAAGTCGCGTGTGCTAATCGTGATCGCGGGCCTGCTCGTCGGCACGGCGATCATCTCCTCGAGCCTCGTCGTCGGCGACACCCTGAGCTACATCTTCCTCGAGGACGTGTACGTGAGGCTGGACGCGATCGACGAGGTCGTGTCGAACGAGTTCAACGGGCAGCTGTTCTCATTCCCGCAGTCGGATTACACGACGATCGCCGCGGACCTCGCGACGGCCGGCACCCCGATCGACGGGATCGCGCCCGTCCTGCTGAAGGTCATGCCCGTCCGGAACGTCGAGGGGAACAAGGGGAATCAGCAGATCACCGTGATGGGCTTGAACGCGTCCCTCGAGGCGGGGTTCGGCGCGCTGACGACCCTCGCGGGCCGCACGGTCGACGTGGACGGCCTCGCGCCGACGGATGTGTACGTGAACGAGCGCGCCGCGCGGGAGCTGAACGCGACGCCCGGTCAGGTGCTCACCCTGTTCTACGGCACGACGAACCGCACCCTCGTGTACGTCGTCTTGGCGGACGTCGTGCAGGACATCGGTAAGGCCGGGTATGAGCGCCGGCCGATCGTCTTCATGGACCTGCGCCAGGCGCAGACCGTGTTCAACGAGACGGGCCTGATCAACCTGATCAAGGTCTCGAACATCGGGGGCGTGGCCGAAGGCGTCGTCCACACAAATCGCGTGACGGAGGACGTCCGGCTCAGCATCGCGCGCTGGCACCTCGCGCTCCGCGTGCAGGATGTGAAGCGGGAGAACGTCGACCAGGCGATCGGCTTCGGGGAGGAGGCCACGGAGTTGTTCCTCGTCATGGGGGCGTTCGCGATCCTCGCGGGCGTCCTGTTGATCGTGAACATCTTCGTCATGCTCGCGGAGGAGCGGAAGCCGGAGATGGGCGTCACCCGCGCGGTCGGCTTCCTCCGTCGGGACCTCCTGACCACGTTCGCGCTCGAGGGGACCTTCTACGCCGTCGCCGCCGCGGCGCTCGGCGCGATTGCGGGCCTCGGGCTCGGCTACGTGATGGTGTACTTCTTCGACCGGGTCGTGCCCCACGGCGACGTGCCCGTGACGTTCCACTTCGAGCCGGACAGTGTCGTGACTGCGTTCGTCGCAGGCACCGCGCTCACGTGGATCACGATCCTCCTGGCCTCATGGCGTGTGAGTCGCCTGAACATCGTCCGAGCGATCCGAGACCTGCCGGAACCCGCCACGTCCGAGCGCTCCACGCAGGTCCTCGCGGCCGGGATCCTCCTCGCGGCCGCCGGCGCGATGCTCACCGCGTGGGGCTTCATCGCGGACACGGGCGCGGGCCGGATTCCCGGACCGCCCCTCCTGGCGACGGGGATCGGGATCGTCGTGGCGTCGCGCGGCCACGCGCGGGTCGGCCTCACGGCGTCCTCCGTGTTCAACCTCGTCTGGATCCTCATGCCCGTTGGGCTCCTCAACGAGCGGACGGACAACGTGTCCGTCGCCTTCGTCATGACGGGGGTGATCCTCGTCGCCTCCGCAATTCTGATCGCCGTGTTCAACGTGAGCGAGGTCTTGCGGGCCCTCCTGCGCCGCGCGAGCCGGAACGCCGGGCGGCCGGTCCTGCGCACCGCTGTGTCGTACCCCATGGAGAAACGCTTCCGGACCGGGATGACAATCGCCATGTTCGCCCTCATCCTGTTCATGGTCACCCTGATCTCGATGGTCCAGGGCCTCCAGCAGTCGAGCCTCGACACGTTCGTGGAGCATCAGAGCGGCGGGTACGACGTGATCGCCTACACGACAACGTACGGGGAGATCCCGGAGTTCCGCCGGATCCTCGAGGAGAACTTCACGCAGGACATGTTCCTCGGCGGCTGGAACGGGGTGTCGAGCGCGAGCGTCCTGCCCGCTCGTGTGCAGGCCGTCGGAGGCAATCGGTCGTTCGACTACACCCTGTGGGGCGTGGACAACTTCCTGATCCGGAGCAATCAGTACGGGTTCTACAGCCACCTGCCTTCGTATGTGAACGAGTCGAGCGGCCAGGTGGAGACCCTCACGACACGCGAGGAGGTGTGGCTCTCCCTGCGGTACAATCACAGCCTCGCGATCGTGGACCGCACCGCGGCGGGTCCGAATCAGTTCGTCCCCGACGAGAACCGCCTACGCGTGCTCCCGGGAGACCGCATCCGCGCGTTCGATGCAGGCGGGCGGTCCGTGAACCTCACGATCGTCGGGGTGCTTGAGCAGGCGCTGCAGTTCACCTCCGGGGTGTTCGTGGACCAGGACGTCGTCCGGGCGACGTTCCCCGTGGAGGAGCGCTACACGGCGTACTTCTTCCAGATGGCCCCTGGCGTCGACGTCCGGGCGTTCCGGTCGGACCTCGAGCAGGTGTACTTCGCCTTCGGCTTGCAGACGATCGATATCCGCGAGGAGATCGGCCAGGCGTTTGACGCGTCCCAGCAGGTCCTCACGCTCATGGAGGCCTACCTGGGAATCGGCCTCCTCGTGGGCATCGCAGGCCTGGCGGTCATCACGCTCCGCGCCGTCGTCGAGAGGCGCACGCAGATCGGCGCGCTGCGGGCCCTCGGCTTCACGCAGCGGATGGTCCTGTCCGTCTTCCTCCTGGAGATCGCCCTGATCGCGGTCCTGGGCATCGGGATTGGGATGGCCTTGGGGATCGTGTTCGCGTACAAGGTGTACATCGTGTACTTCGCGGACATCGTTGTGTTCGTCGTCCCGTGGGACCGTCTCCTGCTGATCGTCGGCGTCGCGTCCCTCGCCGCCGTCGCGAGCACGGCCCACCCGGCGATCCGCGCCTCGCGCGTGCCTCCCGCGGAGGCCCTCCGCTACATCGAGTGATGCCACTGGGCGGGATGCGCCCGCCGGCTCCGTACCTCTAAGTAGAGGTATGCATCGACGCAACGAGCTGCTCGATCTTGGCCCGCTTCCGGGCGAACTCGTGCTCCACCTTCCGGTGGTACGCCAGGAGGCGCCTGAGGAGCTCCTGCTTCGCCCGTTCGGAGCCCACGCGCCCGACGTACTCCTCCTTCCGCACGGAGCGACCGCCTTCCCGCTCGTAGTGCCAGAAGTAGACGTACCGCCGTCCGTCGAAATCCCGCACGCGGACCCCGCACCCGATCTCCATTTCATACCTCTAAGTAGAGGTACAATCGAGGAAGGCTTCAACCCTCCGGCGGGGTCTGTGAACGCGTCCAGCGACCGGCAATCCTTTTATCCGGCCCGGAACTCTCCGACGCCCGGCATGGGAGAGCCGAAGCTTCGGGAGAAGGCCTGGGAGCCGTCCTTAGAGGACGGCATCCTCTCCCGTTGGAAATCGGAACCGGATCTGTACCGCTTCGATCCCGCGCCGGGGCAGCCCGTCTACATCATCGACACGCCGCCACCCTACCCGAGCGGCTCGTGGCACATCGGCGCGGTCATGGCGTACGCGATGATCGACATGATCGCACGATCCCAGCGCATGCTCGGCAAGGCGGTCCTCTTCCCGTTCGGCCTCGATCGGAACGGCATCAACATCGAGCGGACGGTCGAGCGGAAGACCGGGAAGCCCCTGCACCAGTGGGACCGGGAGGCGTTCATCGAGGCGTGCCGCGAGGAGATCGAGGTGATCGGGAACGGCCTCGTCGAGCTCGCGATCCGCGCGGGCCTCTCCGCCGACTTCGAGCATGTCTACTACACAGATTCCGACGAGTACCGCGCCTTCAGCCAAGCCGTCTTCCTGGAGCTCTGGCCGAAGGGCCTCTTCTACCGCGGTGAGCGGCCGACGTTTTGGTGCCCCGTCTGCGAGACACCCCTCGCGGAGGCGGACATCGAATACGAGGAGCGGCCGTCGAAGCTCGTCCGGATGAAGTTCTCCCTCGGGAAGACGGGCCACATCTCGATCGCGACGACCCGGCCGGAGCTGCTCGCCGCATGCCGCGCGGTAATCGTCCATCCGGACGACGAGCGCTTCACGTCGGCGCAAGGGAAGAAGGCCAGGGTCCCGATCTACGGCCACGAGGTCCCGATCGTCCCCCATCCGATGGCGAAGCCAGAGTTTGGCAGCGGGGCCGCGATGATCTGCTCGTACGGGGACATGGTCGATCTTCAACTCTTCCGAGAGATGCGGCTCGAGCCCGTGAAGGCGATCGACGAACGGGGGCGCATGACGGAGGCCGCGGGCCCGCTGAAGGGGCTCAAGATCGAGGCCGCGCGCGCGAAGGCAATCGAGTTGCTGAAGGAGCGGGGGGCCCTCGAGAAGGAAGAGCCGATCCAGCACAAGACGCCGATCTGCTCGCGGTCCCTGAACCCGATCGAGTTCCTCTCGTCCGACGCCTGGTATCTGAAGCAGCTCGAGTTCCGCGACGACCTGAAGGGTCTCGCGCGGGAGATGGAGTTCCGCCCCGCGAGGCATCGGCAGCTCCTCCTTGACTGGATCGATGGCCTCACGATCGACTGGCCGATTTCCCGACGCCGATACTACCACACGGAGATCCCCCTGTGGTACTGCAAGGCGTGCGGCGAGACCCTCGCGCCGACGCCAGGGAGGTACTACCGGCCGTGGAAGGACCCCGCGCCTTTCGAGGCGTGTACCAAGTGCGGCGCGAAGGAGTTCGTCGGGGAGGACCGCGTGTTCGACACCTGGATGGACTCGAGCGTCTCCAACCTGTTCGTCTCGCGGTACCGCACGGACGCGTCATTCCTCGAGGGGAACTTCCCCGTGTCCCTGCGGCCGCAGGGGCGGGACATCGTCCGCACGTGGCTCTACTACACGACGCTCAAGTCCTGGCTCGTGCGGCGATCGAAGCCGTTCCAAACGGTGTTCCTCCATGGCCTCGGGCTCGATGCTCGCGGCCGGGCGATGCACCGAACGTTAGGGAACATCATCGAGCCCTGGCCGCTGATCAAGAAGCACGGGGCCGACGCGAGCCGTTTCTTCGTCGCGAGCGAGACGAACCCCGGGGATGACTTCCGCATCTCCGAACAGAAGATCGGCGGCGCGGCGAAGTTCATCACGAAGCTCTGGAACGTCGCCCGGTTCATCTCGTCCTTCGAGGAGCCGTCCGCCGGGAAGCTGCAGCCGTCGGACGAATGGATCCTCGCGGAGCTGAACCGTGTGATCGAGTCGTGCCGAGGCGCATATGAGGACCTGAACCTGTTCATTCCGTCGACTCGTTGTCGGGACTTCCTCTGGAACCTGTTCGCGCCGCACTACGTCGAGATGGTGAAGGCCCGGGCCTACGAGGGCGACACGGGTGCGCGGTGGACGCTCCACGCGTGCCTGCGCGACGTCCTGCGGCTTCTTGCGCCGATCATCCCCTTCTCCACGGACGCGATTTGGCGGTCCGTGCACGGGGGCAGCGTCCATGCGGAGACATTCCCGATGCCGCGCGACGGGATCCCGGCGTCTCGGGCGGACTTCACGGAAGGCCTCGTGACCTTCAACGCGGACGTCTGGAAGCGGAAGCGGGACCAGGGACTCTCGTTGAACGTCGAATTGCCCGGGGTCGAAGTCCCCGGGGGCCTGAAACCGTTCGAGACGGACCTCAGGCGGATGCACCATCTGCTTTGACGGGGAGCGATTCCCCCTGGACGCGATAGCGCTCGACGAACCACGCCATCGTTTCCTGCAGGCGCTCTTCGAGAGGACGCGGACTCCAGCCGAGTTCCCTTCGGGCCTTGGACGAATCGACCGCAACGTCTAAGGCCGCCAAGCTCAAGGACGCCCGAGACAGGAGCGGCGTCTTCCCTGAAAGCCGGGACCGCGCCTCTGAAATCCGTGCAGCGAATCGAGCGACTGCCATGGGAACGGAGGCGCGGGGCGCTGGAATGTCCGAAGCCTCCGCGGCCATCCGATAGAACGCCAACAGAGGGAGCACGCGGTCTCCGAAAAGATACATCTCCCCCGGTCGGCCCTTCGTCGCCGCGAGAATCTGGCCCTTCGCGATGTCCGCAGCATGGGTCCACGTGTTCACCCCGAATCCCTTCGGGAGGAGCTTGAGCCGTCCGAGCACGAGGAGCGCGAGGCTTCGCCCGAGCTGTCCCCTGTCGTGCGGCCCGAAGACCGCGGCCGGGAGGACGACCGTGAGCGGCAGGCCTGCGTGCATCTCGCTCACCGCAAGGCGATGGGCCTGGAGTTTCGAGACGACGTACGGATCGTCGATTGCCGCACAGGGACTGGACGCTTCCGTAGCCGGCCGCTCGGGTGGTGCGGGCGCGAAGAGTCCGGCGGTGCTCGTGTACACGATGCGCCCCACGCCCTCCTTGCGTGCAAGGGAGAAGATGTTTCCAGTGCCGGTCACATTTACATCGAGCATGCGGCGCGGGTCCCTCGTGCCGACCTCGAACCACGCGGCCACGTGGAACAACACGTCCGCGCGGCCGAGCGCGGCCTGGAACTTCGGACGCGTCACGTCGCCGGGCACAAGGCGCGCTCCATGGGCCTCGAGGTCCTTCGCCCTCGACTCGTCCCGCGTGAGCACGGAGACCTCCCAGTTGTCCGCCAGGAGTGCCTCGACAAGATGGCGACCCAGGAGGCCCGTACCTCCCGTGACGAAGGCCCGCATGGCTATCCTTTCCGCTGGACGACCGTCAGGATATCGGAGTCCCGGAGCACGTGGTCGAGCCCGATCTTCTGGCCCGGAAATTGCGCGGAGGGACCCCAGACGTTCGCGTACCGGAATCGGCGGCGCCAGTCCCGATGGATCGCGTCGCACACCATGCCGACGTCGGATCCGTCCTTCACGATCAGCGGCTCGACGAGGTCCGCCTCCGTCCCCTGCGGCTTCAGGAAGATCCTCATGAACCGCAGGGTGCCGTAGATCTCGTCCTTGAGGCGGGTGAGCCCGACTCCCTTCTCCGCGGAGATCGGCACGAGCTTCCACTCCGGCAATTTAGCCTGGAGGTGCTTCACGTACTCCGAGGACACGAGGTCGATTTTGTTCACGACGACGAACGCCTTGACGTACACCCGATTGCCCGCGAGCACGTCGATCAGCTGGTCCTCCGACACGTCCTGGCGCACGACGATCGTCCCGTTCAGGTAACCCCACTCCCGGCAGATGTCCGCGATGAGCTCCTCGTCGAGCTTCGTCAGCTTGACGGTCGCGTTGATCGTCAGTCCACCCCGATTTGCCTTCGTCAGGGTGACGTCCGCGGGCCGCTCGTTCAGGCGGATCCCGGCGAGACGGAGCTCGTCCGCGAGGATGTCCACATGGGTCTCGAAGACGTCGATCATCATGATGATCAGGTCGCACGCCCGCGCGACGGACAGGACCTCCTTCCCGCGCCCGCGTCCCTTCGACGCGCCCCGGATCAGGCCAGGCATGTCGAGGACCTGGATCTTTGCGCCCCGGTACTCCAGGAGTCCAGGGATCACGTCCAGCGTCGTGAAGTCGTACGCCGCGACCTCGCTCTCCGCGTCCGTGATCTGGTTGAGCAGGGTCGACTTGCCCACGCTCGGGAAGCCGACGAGGCCGACGGTCGCGTTGCCGCTCTTCTTGACCGCGTAGCTCGGCCCGCGGCCCCCCGATTTCAGGCGTCGGGTCTCCATCTCGTCCTTGAGCCGCGCGAGCTTCGCCTTGAGCTTGCCGATGTGGTGCTGCGTCGCCTTATTGTACGGCGTCTTCTGGATCTCGTCCTCGACCGACTTGATCTGCTCCTCGAGGGTCGCCATGCGCGGGCGGTGAGAACCGAGGCCCCGGGAAAAACGTTCGGTTTCCGTTACCAGGCGGTCCGGATGCCCTCCGGCGACACGCCTTTGACCGCGTACAGGACCATGCGACGCGAGCGCGCGTTGTACGGCGAGAGGTCCAGCCCTCCGAGGACGCGATGCACGAAGAGGCCTTCCGAGTCGAGCAGGTCGCGCAGCTCCGCGAGGGTGTACGCGCGCACGGACGCGCTGTACTCCCGCCTGCCCTTGCGGTCGATGACGGTCTGGCGCGTCTCGAAGCGCCCATGGAGGAGGTCGAACGAGTTGCCCTCGAGCACGATGGTCCCGTCGTCCCGGACCTGCCACCACTGGGACGGCAACGTCGACACGAGGCTGTCCCGGTTGAAGAGTTCTATGAGGAATTTGCCGCGCGGCTTGAGGGCGCGCGCGACGCCGCGCACGACGGCCCGGTCCTCCTCCGCCCGCTCGAAGTATCCGAACGAGGTGAACATGCTAATCGCCGCGTCGTAGACGCCGGCGTAGCGCACGCGACGCATGTCCGCGCGCACGAACGTCGGCTTCACCCGGGCGGCCTTCGCGGCCTTTCGGGCTTCCGCCAGGAGGGCCTCCGACAGATCGAGGCCCGTGACCTTGTACCCGCGATCCGCGAGCTCGATCGTGTGCCGTCCTGCGCCGCACCCGACGTCGAGGATCCGGGCCCCCTTCCGCAGATGAAGGATCTTCTCGATTGCGTCCACCTGGGCGGGCGTGTCCCGATGGACGTATCGAATCAGGTAGTCCGGCCCGAAGAACCCCTCATACCAGCGCGTCTGGGATTTCGCCATGTCCCCCGCGGGGAAAACGACGTGGGCGGGAATAAGGTTCCGCGCCTACTTTCGGGCGATCTGCGTGCCCGCCTTCCCGTTCACGGCAGGCACGAGATGCTCGAGGTCCGCGATGACGACGTGCTGCCCGCCCGCCTCGAGGAATTCGATCGCCGCCTGGATCTTCGGGCCCATGTTCCCGGGCGGGAACTGCCCTTCCGCGAGGTGCGTCTTCGCCTCCGCCAGGCTGAGCCGGTCCACGAACCGCTGGGTCGGTTTCCCGAAGTCGAGAGCGACCTGGGGCACGTCCGTCGCGATCACGAGGTGCTTCCATCCGATCGCCTTCGCGAGGACCGCGGCGGCGAGGTCCTTGTCGATCACGGCCTCGACGCCGACGAGGGCCCCACCTTTTCGGATGACCGGAATGCCTCCGCCGCCCGCCGCGATGACCACGCGGCCATCCCCGTCGCCCACGAGGCGCAGGATCACGTCCTTCTCGACGACATCGACGGGATGCGGGGACGGCACGACTCGCCGCCAGCCACCGCGCTTGTCGTGGACCATCTTCCAGCCCTTCGCCCTCTTCACGATGATCTCGTCCTCCCGCACGTAGTACGGACCGATTGGCTTCGTCGGTTCCTGGAACGCCGGGTCGCCCGCATCGACGAGGACCTGCGTGATCACGCACGCGACCCCGCGGTCGATCCCGCGCCGCGCGAACTCGTTACGAAGGGCCTGCGCGAGCATGTATCCGATCTGCGCCTGGCTCTCGGCGCCGCACACATCGAGTGGCATCGCGGGCGCGATGTGCCGCGACTCCTCATTCTGCAGGAGGATGTTTCCGACCTGCGGACCGTTGCCGTGGGTCAGCACGAGGTCATGGCCCGCCTGGACGAGGTCCGCGAGGCGCGAACACGTCGCCTCGATCTTCCGCATCTGGCTCGCGGCGTCGTCCTTGTCCCCTGCCGGGAGCAATGCGTTCCCGCCGATCGCCACAACGAGCTTCTTCATCGTGTTCCTTCGAGAAGGGGCCGCGCTATTTTGACGAGCATATAAGAACGTTCGGCCGTGGTCCGCACACCGGGGAACGACGTCTCCGAGTGCTGCGGCATAACTATTTATCAAGACGGCCGCATCGCGCGGGTTCGTGCCCTTGCCGGACTTCCTTTCCGCGTTCCGAGAGAAGTTCCTGGCGTTCCGCAAGACGCCTTGGTTCCGCGTCCTGTACCTCGTCCTCCTCGGCCTGATCGTCGCCCAGCTGTTCCCCTTCACCCTCGCAAGTTCCGTCGCCTGCCTCACCCTGTTCCTCATGCCGATCACGGTCTTCGTGGTCCCGTACTGGCTCGGAGAACGCAAGGCGCGTCGGTTCGCGGTGAACGGCGTCCTCGTGTTCGTCCTCGCCATCCTGGTGGTCGGCCTTCTCGAGACGTCCGCCCTGCTGGGGCAGACGACCGCGGAGGAGCTCCACAGCTTCCCGGGGTTCGGCGCGAGCCCGACGATGGCCTTGTCGAACGGGACCGTCGCGCCTTTCCAAGCTCCGCCCAACCAGGACTTCGCGTTCCGCGTGAAGCTCACGACGACGGTCAATGGGACCGAGTCGGACTTCCGCGTATACCTGAACCTGACGGCGATCGACGGCTTCGCGCGCTCCGAGCCGTCCTTCCAGATGACCGCAGAAAACGTGTCCGCCAACACGCAGAACGGGTCGTGGTTTGCGACGAGCCTCCCCCTGGGCGGGTCGATCTATGGCTACGGGTTCTCGGTGACGGATCTCGACGGGAACTGGACCTTCGCGGGGCCTGTCCTCGGACCAATCACCGCGTCGAGCGCGGCGTTCTTTGGGTTCTTCGTCTACGTGACCTCGCTCTTCATGCTGATTCCCTTCTCCTTCTACTATGTAATCATGTTCATGTGGTGGTACACGGTCCGCATGCGCCGGTCGCGGCAGCGGATGATGGAGTCGGGCGAGCTCGCGATCCCGAAGGCATCGACGAAATCGGGACGCGGGAAGGCGACGAAGGCCAGCGCGTTCACGTGCACGAACTGCGGGGCCGACGTCTCGGAGACGGACACGAAGTGCCCGAAGTGCGGCGCCGTGTTCGAGGACTGAACGCGTACCGCACGGAACAGTTTCGCACACCTCCGACCGCCATCCTTATGGCCCGTCCCTCCATGGGAACGGGCATCGTACACGCCCAGGCAAACCTTAAATGGGGAGGCCCAAATACGCGAGGCCTAGGGATGGGAACGCACGGCGTTCTCAACGATTGCTTCCCGTGATGGTATGCCATCCACCTCGATCGCGGAAGAGCTTGCGAAGAAGCAGCGGGAGATCAGCGTCTCCGAGTTCTTCGAGCGGAACAAGCAGATCCTCGGGTACGACTCTGCAACGAAGGCACTCTTGACTGCGGTGAAGGAGGGGGTCGACAATTCCTTGGATGCGGCCGCCGACGCGGACATCCTCCCGGATATTTTCGTCGAAGTTCGGAAAGTCGAAAAGGACGAATTCCTCGCCGTCGTGGAAGACAACGGACCCGGCATCGTCAAGAAGGAAGTGCCGAACGTATTTGGGCGACTACTCTACGGATCACGTTTCTTCAGCCGTGCTCAGCGAAGAGGCCAACAAGGTTTGGGGATTTCCGGAGCGGTCATGTATGGGCAAATCACGACCGGGAAGCCCACGAAGATCCGATCCAAGGTTGCAGAGCAGGACGTTGCCTACGAGGTTGAGCTCATCCTCGACACTAAGAAGAATCGGCCGAACGTCGTCTCAGAGGACTTCGTCGTTTGGGAGCGAGCCCATGGCACACGAGTGGAAATCCCTCTCAGAGGCCGATACATCGCTGGAAAGCAGTCGGTCCCCGAGTATCTGAAGGCCACGGCAATCGTGAATCCCCACGCCAGGATCCGCTACCAGCCGCCGGATGGGGAAGTCGTGGTCTTCGAGAGGGCCACGGAGGAACTCCCCCCGAAGACGAAGGAGATTCCGCCCCATCCCCACGGCATCGAGCTCGGGACCCTCCTGGCGATGGTGAAAGAGGCGAAATCCTACAAGCTGGGCGCGTTTCTCGAGGAGGAGTTCGTCCGAGTATCGTCACGGGTTGCGAAGGAGATTTGCGACGCCGCAGGACTCGACACGGAGACTAAACCAAAGTCCATGGACTTGGAAGAGGTCAAGGCCCTCCATGAGGCGATGCAGTCGGCGAAGCTGATGGCGCCGCCAACGGACTGCCTCAGTCCGATCGGGGAGCGGCTGATTAAGCGGGGCCTGAAGAACGTCCTCGGCAACCTGAGGCCGGAATTCTATGCGCCACCCCTGACCCGCGACCCAGCGGTCTACACGGGCAATCCGTTCCAGGTCGAAGTGGGAATCGTGTATGGCGGCGACTTGCCGCCGGATCAATCCGTGGAGGTGCTGCGGTTCGCGAATCGTGTTCCTCTCCTTTACCAAGCCGGGGGCTGCGCACTCACTCAATCTGTGGCGAACGTCGACTGGAGACGATACGGACTCGAACAGCGTGGTGGGCAAGGCATCCCCTTCGGGCCGGCGATCGTCCTCGTCCACATCTGCTCGACGAAGGTCCCGTACACCTCCGAGGCCAAAGAAGCGGTCGCAACTGTCGACGAAATCATGACGGAACTCGACCTCGCGCTGAAGGAATGCGGACGCCGCCTCAAGACGCACCTCACAAAGAAAGCGCACCGCGCGAAGACGAAGGAAAAGTTCGAAATCGTCCAGCTCATCCTGCCACGAATCGCGGAGAAGTCCGCGAAAATCGTGAATAAGAAGGTTCCCGTCCTCGATGCGACAATCACGAAAATCATGGGCGTCCTGTGGGTCGACGAGGAAATCGCGTACGACAAGGAGCAGAAGCGGCACACGGTCACGATTAACGTGCACAACTTCACGTCGGCCGGCAAGAAGCTGAACCTCCACTTGCTCCTGCCCCGCGGAATCGATGCGACGAACATCGAACCCAAGCCCGCGGAGGTCCGCGACGACGGGAAGATCACGTGGGAGCTCAAGCGGATTGACAGCGTGAAAAGGGCGTCCGTGGGCTTCGTCCTGCAAGGCCTGGACGAGGCGGAGTACGATGAGTCGGAGATCTATGTGAGCGGGATCAATCCCGTTCTTGTTATCGGCGCGGAGCCGCTGCCGGGCGACTGGGAGCTGAATTACGCTGAGTTCGAAGGCCAGGAGACCCCCGGACCGGAAGCGGAGGAAGAAGGCGAGATCGACTACGACGAGACGGAGGAGGCGCTCGAGGATGAATAAGAAGGCGAGGAGCGGCGCGCCACCATCGAACAAGGCGGTCGAGGCCCTCTACGCGATTGCGCAAGAGATCTACGAGGAGCTGGACGGCGGCCAAATCCCGAAGATGAAAATCCCCTTGCGAACAAAGGCGAACATCCGCTTCGACACGAAACACTCGGTGTGGAAGTACGGAAGCCTGATGGGCGTACGGAGCGCGAAGAAGCTGAAGGGCGCGCTCATGCTCCTGCGGACAATGCACGTCCTCGAATTCATCCGCGACATGATCCGGGATTCGAAGTCATCGACCCTGCGAGAGATGTACTACATCTCGGAAGGCTGGGACATCGCGAAATTCCATGCGCAGGAGGAGTCGAACCTCCTCGCGGAGGACCTCGAGGTGATCACACAGCTTCTGCGGGAGGACTTCAAGCTGCGCCCGGAGGAGAGCGGCGCGAGCGTGATCGGGAACCTGACGCTCGAGGAGATCACGCGCAACGGAGACCGGAAGAGGATCAACTGCCGCGACGACGTCGGGGATGCGGGCTACACGATTCCCTACAACGTGGAGAAGGAGAAGGTCAAGTTGATCGACGCGGACGCGAAGCTCGTCCTTGCAATCGAGACGGGAGGCATGTTCGACCGCCTCGTGGAGAACGGTTTCGACGACGACGCGAAGTGCGTCCTCGTGCACCTAAAGGGGCAGCCTTCGAGAAGCACCCGAAGGCTACTGAAACGGTTGAACGAAGAGTTGAAGCTCCCAGTCGCAACCTTCACCGACTCCGACCCCTGGTCGTTCCGGATTCACGCTTCTGTCGCCTATGGCGCGATCAAGACCGCTCACATTTCCGAGTTCTTGGCGACGCCCACGGCGGAGTTTGTTGGAATCACTCCGAGCGATATCCTGAACTACGAGCTCCCGACGGACGCGCTGACGCCGCGCGACGTCGGCGCGCTGAACGCCGAGCTGACGGACCCGCGCTTCAACGACGAGTTCTGGCGGAACGAGATCCAGACGATGCTCCAGCTCAACAAGAAGGCGGAGCAGCAGGCCCTCGCGAAGTACGGGCTGGACTACGTGACGGACACGTATCTCCCGGAGAAGCTCGGCGCCCTCGGCCTCATGTGAACGCCGCCTCGCCGAACACGGAACCGAAGGTGCCCTCGACCCACAGGGACCGTCGGCTCCCGTCCTCCTTCGATTCGATGTCGAACCGCCACATCGGAAGGAGGACGAGCTCCGGTTCCGATGCCAGCGGCTTCGCGCCGAGCGTCTTCCGGACAATCTCCTGGGCCTGGGAAGGTCCCACCTTCGCCACGGGGATCGGGTCCCCGATGCGGGCGGAGGGGACGCGCTCCAGGAGCGACTTCGGCGCGAGGGGTTCGAGGCGCACGGCGTCCTTCTTCGGGAATTCCTCGAACGTCAGGCGCCCGTACACGGAATGGCCGAGCTCCCCCGTGATCGCGTTCACGTAGAACTGGCGCGCCATGCGACCCCGCTTTCGGCCGAGGGACAATTCCGCCTCGACGCGCCAGAGAGGGAGGTAGTAGAACTCCTTGCGGGCGACCCGTTCCTTCGGGATGACGAGCATCCGGCGGCGCAGGTGGTCCCGGACGATCTTCGTCGCCTGCACGAGCGGGAAGCGGAGGGGCAGGAGCGCCATTCGCTCCCGGGTGCCGCGCCTCGGATCGAAGCCGATCGTCGGATCCCAGTAGACGTCCCGCCCGCCGAGGTGCTCCTCGCGCAACAAGCGGTGCTCCATCATCTTGCGCAGGAGGATCGAGAGGAACGGCTCCTGCACGAGGACGCGCGACGCGACCTCCTCCGGACCGTAGAGGCCCGGGGCGTCCTCGAACACCCGCAAGACCCGGAGGCCGACGCCCTCTTCGACCTCCGTGTGCGCGGAGGCCTTTGCGGCTCGAGCGGCCGCCGTCGCGAGCCGACGCCGACGCGCGGTCCGCTCCTCCTCCCGGGGGTCCGGCTCCGCCGCGACGCGTTGGGACTGGATCTCCCGGAACCGCTCCTCCGGGACGACCTCGTGGCGGGTCGCGAGGCCACGCACGCGGACGCGCTGCGCCCCCCGCACGTGGTCCGGGGACACGAGGATGAACTCCCCTGCGCGGAGGGACGGGATCGCCTCGAGCACCTCCTCCGTGGGACCGCCGTGGACCGCCGCGACGACGTGGCGCACCCGGTCCAGGTCCTGCTTCGCCATGAGCCGGCCGAGGGCCCACGTGCTCGCCTGTCCGAGGGCCTTGTAGTCGAGGTCCGTCACGTTCTGCGTCGCGACGATGACACCGACCCCGTACTTGCGGGCCTGCCGGAACAGGAGGGAGAGGAACTTCTTCGCGGGCGGGTTCCGCGGATGCGGCGGGCAGAGGCCGGCGACCTCGTCGATGTACACGAGCAGCCGCAGGCCGCCGGACGGACGCGTGGTCATCCACGCGTGGACGTCCTTGCAAAGGGTCGCGACGACGAGCTCCCGCTCCCTTGGGTTCCGTAGGCCGCCCGTGTACACGAGATTCACCGGGACGCGGCCCTTCGGAGCCCACGCGAGCATCGACTCGATGTCGAGGGCCGGGCCGGCCGTGAAGAGGAGCCCCTTCGCCCCGACCGTCATCGATTGCGCGCGCCGCACGAGGGACGCGCGCTCCCGTTTCGTCAGGAGCTTCGCGGCCTCCAGAGGCGCCTCGTGGGCAAGCGCGCGCGTCAGGGTCGGGACGTCGCGGGGCCAGGTGCCCGACTTGAGGGACGCCTGTAACGTGAGGAACAGCACGTCCTTCGCGCGGCCGCCCCCATCGGACGAAGGATCGTACCCCATCGCGACCGCGAGGCCTTCCGCGAGCGCGTCGAGGGCCACGACGAGGTCCTCCGACGTCGCGGCCGCGGGCGGAGACTTCAGCGGGTTCAGTCCGGCCGGAGTGCCGCGGCTTGAGCCCGGCGTGAGGATCGCGACGGCCGCGCGGGCCCAGTATCCGTCCAGCACCTCCGGGGGCACGGGGTGCTCGCCCAGGGATTCTTGCGTCGGCGCGAGGGCGAGGGATGCCAGGTCCCCCTGCGGGTCCACCGCGATCACGGGAATGCCCGCGCGTACGGCCTCCTCGATGAAGACCTTCCCGAGGACCGTCTTCCCCGCGCCCGTGGCCCCGAGGATCACCGCATGTCGCAGGAGCGTGTCGTCCGGCAGTTCGACGGGCTCGTCCGTTTCGGGATCGACGCCGATCTGGAGAGGCATGGCGATCGCTCCGGTGGGCGGCCCCCCGAACCCGGGCGGGCGGCATATACCTTTGGCGGGCGTTCCGGTGATTGTCACGTTCCGCTACGGGAGGACGGGAGGCCGACGGCGGCGACGCACGAGGACCGCGACGGGCACCGCGACGATCGCAAGGATCGAGAAGACGCCCGAGCTGGGATTCGAACCCAGGTCTGAAGCTCCGCAGGCTTCTAGGATGTCCAAGCTACCCCACTCGGGCGCGGAGGTCGGATGGCGGGGCGTATATAATTGCTATCGTGCCGGATTCAGCCTTTCAGTACTTCCTTCGTCCGGAGGAAAATCTCATCGATGAGGCCGCTCGCGTAGACCTCGCGAAGGAGCCCGCGGTCGCGGTAGTACTTGATCAGCGGCGCGGTCTGCCGCTCGTACGTCTCGATGCGCGCGCGCACGACCTCCACGCGATCGTCCGCGCGAATCGTGAGGGTGGACCCGCAGCGATCGCAGGCGCCCGCCTTCTTGGGCGGGTTCATCAGCACGTGGTACACGGCGTCGCATTTCGGGCACACTCGCCGTCCCGTGTTCCGCTTGATGAGCTCCTCCGGCTCGAGGAACAGGTTGACGGCCGCATCGAGCAGAGTCAGCTTCGCGAGCGCCTCCGCCTGGGCGATCGTCCGCGGGAACCCGTCGAGGATGAATCCGTTCCGCGCATCCGACTCCCGGAGCCGCCGCTCCGTCATCGCGATCACGAGGTCATCGGGCACGAGCTTGCCCGCGTCCATGTAGGCCTGCGCCTTCTTGCCGAGGTCCGTGCCGTCCGCCACGTGCTTCCGGAGGATGTCTCCCGTCGAGATCCGGGGGACCCCCAGGTAGTTCGACAGCTTCGCCGCCTGGGTCCCCTTCCCCGCCCCCGGCGGCCCCAGGAGCACGAGACGCATCCCCGCAAGGAAGGGGTTCGGCGGTCAAAAGACTTTGGTCCACAGAATTTGCGGGCCAAACAGTTCACGGCTTCACAAGATCGCTGACGGCCTGCTGCTGCTTCAGGTTATGAGAATGCCGAGCCTTCTCCACATGCACTCCGAGCTGATAGACCGAGATGGCATCGAGCCATCCGCGGTTAATGCTCCACGGGCGGGGCCAAAACGCCGTTTCTCCTCTCGCTCATGCTTTGGATCGCTTGCGAAAGGCCGGCGCAGCCCTCGGCCATACCACGGAGAGCACGGAGCACGCAATTAGTAAATAGCCATCATGCGCTGACCAGTAATCGGGCGATTCCACATGGCCGAAATTCCCAAATGGCAGGCGGCGGGGGACTGGTTTGACGTGTGCAAGTGCGCCATTCCTTGTCCTTGCGAGTTCGCACAAGCACCTACCTACGGCGACTGCGAGGGGGTGCTCGCGTACCACATCCGGAAGGGGCACTTCGGGAATGTCCGGCTCGACGGCCTAAACTTGATCGGCCTGGGAAGTTTCAAGGGCAACCTCTGGGCCGGCGAGACCAAGGTGACGATGGGGTTGTTCATCGACGAGCGCTCCGACCAGCGCCAGCGTGAGGCCTTACAGATGATTTTCGGCGGAAGAGCCGGTGGATTCCCAGCGGAGTTCGCCAAGTTGGTCGGGCAGATGCGGGGCATTGAGTTCGTCCCCATCGATTTCGAGGTTGCCGAGGATCTGGCCTACTGGCGGGCCGAGATACCGGGAAAGGTGGTGGCGAGGGCAGAGGCATTGACGGGGCCCATGACCCCGTCCGGGAAACGCGTGCAGACCCTTAACCCACCCGGGTCGGAGGTCGGGCCCGGGGCAGTGGCCACGTGGGGAAAGGCCACGGCAGACAAAGTAAATGCGATGGGCTTCAAGTGGGAGTGGGCAGGACGGTCGAGCAAACACATTCCTTTCGACTGGAGCGGCCCCTAGTTTGCACCCATGCGGGCGCTGGCGGGCCGCAGGGAAAGCTCCATCGCTGAGACTCGTGCGCCAGCGGACCGAAATCGCCGAGAAATGAGGGGCCTGCGGATGGTCTCGGTCCCGGCGAAAGCCATGTTCGTCCGCCGCAGTTCCCCTGTAGGAAGGCCATGCCAACGAAGGGCAGAATCGGGAAGTTCTTCGTGAACCGGTTTGAGGGCCGCGGGAAGGAGGGGCTCTTCGTCTGGCTACGAGAGAACCTCGCCCTGCCCCCGGGTGCGGTCTGCCTCGAGATCGGGTGCGGCAAGGGGGACTTGGCCAAGAGAGTTTTCGACGTCTATGGGCCCGGTCTACGAGCTGAAGAAAGGAAAGCGGGCCAAAAGACTTTGGTCCCGCACGGGACATCACGGCGCTTCCTGCGTCACATCCGTTCGGGTCGTCACCAACAAGTCGACGTACGAGAGGAGCCGGTTGTACTCCGCGTCGTCGAGGCGGTTGCGCGCGTCGTGAAGCACCTCTCGAAAGGACGACTCGTCAACGGGGCCGTTCGAGCCCATGATCAGGAGGAGCTCCGCATACTGCATCACGGGACCTAGTTTCAGCGCCTCGTCGTAGTGCTCGAGCGGATACAGCCATCCCACGGCGGACCGGATCGACGGGGCGACGCGCTTCGTGAGGATGATCACGCCCTCGCGGCGCGGCTTCGGATCCCACTCGCGGATTCCTTCGTTGTCCGGGCGATAGGTCCGCTTCCTCGGACGGAACCCGATCCGACTGATCCCGGTATCCTGCTCTGGGTACGGGATGGCTGCCCCCCTGTCCGGGACGGGGATGCCGAGGACCCGCAAAAGCGTTTCTAGGTCGGCGGCGGGGTTCCTGCCCGCGTGTCCTGCGGCGACGGATGAGCAGAACGATGGCCGCGACCCCCAGAGCGGCCGCCGACGCGAGCGCCGCGATGAGGACCGGCGTCCACGGTCCGGGGGTTCGGCGAGGGTCAGCCGAGCGAGGAACGCGTCCCCGCCACCATGGTACTCCGGGCCGAAGGAGCTCGAGGTGGCCGGGAAATCCGTCGAGTTCGTTCCCCCCGCGACGACCGCGGCGCCAGAGACGTCGAGCACGACGGAGTTCCCGACGTCGGAATCGAGACCGCCGAGGAACGTCGAGTGGAGCAATGCGCCCCCGACCGGGTCCACCTTACCGAGGAACGCATCGCCTCCGCCTCCGTAAGAGGCATCGAACGCGCCCGGGCGCGTCGGGAAGTCCGCGGACGACGTGATCCCCGCCACATACGCGTTCCCCGCCGCGTCAACGGCGATCGAGGTCGCCGTGTCCGCGCCGATCCCTCCGAGGTACGATGAGTAAAGCAGCTGGCCCCCGTCGGGATCGACCCTTGGGCAGAACTTCTTCCGGAGGGTGAAACGGACCACTACGGTAGGAACATCGCGGAGGGGCGCATCGCGAGGCCGAGGACCAACTCCCGCTCGATCGACCTCAGGGTCGGCGAGAAGACTTCGAAGACCCATCGGCCGCTAGAGGCCAGCTTCCCTTCCGCCGCGACCCGCTCGTCCTCGTAGATGGTGACCCCACCGGAGAGCATTGAAGCGATTCGGTAGATGTGGCCTCGCCACTGGAACGTCGTGTCGCGCAAGGAGCGGAAGCGAATCTCAAGCGAACCGTCCGGGCCCTCGATATGGATCCGGTCACGCAGCATGTCGTACCGCACCCGTGTCGCGCCACCCCGCGAGTCGACGACGGACAGCCAGCCTCGGCGGCCCGAGACGACCGGGTACTCCACGCCCTCCGCGATGACCCGGTGACGGAACCAGCCAATCTTCGCCTCCACGGCCATGAAAGGGAGGATGACACCCGTCGAGCGATAAAGGATTGGTTTGGCGGGAATGCCTGCCTTATCCCTCTGTGTACTACGCAAAAAATAGTGGGACGGAGCCCGCCCAAGCATCACCCGATATGTTATACCCCTCACCTCCCGGGAACCCGCCGCGTTCATCACCCGACTCTAGACAGAACCGGCGTTGCCCAACATTTGTACCCGAGCCGCTCCGCGCGGCTAGGCGCTGGCCTTCACGTCGCGGAAGATGACGTAGAATGTCGAGATCGCAACGACGTAGAACAGCGTGGCGAGGTGGATCGGGAGACCGAAGTTCCTCGACGCCATGAGGACACCGCGTACGGCCCTGGGACATGCGGGAGTCGATTCACCCAGATGTCGGGGAGGGGAATCGAATCCCAACATCCATAGCCGAGGAACGCATTCGATCGCTTCCTGTCGGGTGGTTTCGCCTGATGCGGATCGGAATTGTCGGAGCCGGACACATCGGGGGAACGGTCGCGAAGTTGCTTGCCCGCGCGGGACACGAAGTGGCCGTGTCGAATTCGCGTGGACCCGCTTCCCTGTCGTCCTTGGTTTCTTCCCTCGGTCCGAATGTGAAGGCGATGTCACCGGGGGACACCGTCACGTTCGGGGAGGCGGTCCACCTCGCGATTCCTTGGCGGAAAATGGACGGGCTTCCTCCCGCGAATCTCTTCACCGGAAAGATCGTGATCGATGCGATGAATCCGTATACCGCCACGGGCCGCCTCATGGACCTCAGCGATCGCACGGCCAGTGAGGAGGTCGCAAAGCGGCTTCCCGGCGCGCGCCTCGTGAAGGCGTTCAACACGATGGGCTGGAGGATCCTGAACACGGGCTCGCGACCGCCATCCGAGGATCGGCTCGTGATCTTCGTGGCGGGCGATGACGCAGCCGCGAAGGCCGCTGTGAAGAAGCTCATCGATGACATCGGGTTCGCATCGATCGACACGGGCTCCCTTCGAGACGGAGGACGTGCCCAAGAGCCCGGTTCCCCCATCTACGGCCGACCGATGACCGTACGCGAGGCGCAGGAGATTCTGGGCAAGCGATGAGCCCGGCACCTCCGCGGTCGGCGTTCACCCCCCGCGAATGGCAAATCATCGGGGCCGCGAGGACGCCCGAGAAAGTTCAGCATTGGCTCGAATCTCTCCCGTACAATCACGAGGAACAGGGTGAGACGCTCCGCACGTTCCGGGGCGTCGTCCGGGCGAACAAGGTCCATTGCCTCGAGGCCGCCCTCTGTGCGGCGACGATCCTCGAACAGCACGGATTCCCTCCCACGGTCGTCGACCTCGAATCGAAGGACGACCTCGACCACGTGGTCTTCCTGTTCCGCAGCGGCTCCAGGTACGGTGCCGTCGCGCGATCACGGGATCCGGGCCTCCATGGACGCAAGCCCGTGTTCCGCTCCATCCGAGATCTCGTGTATTCGTACATCGACCCCTTCGTCGATTTCACGGGTCGCATCAACGGTTACGGGTTCCTCGACCTGCGGACCATGCGGGCGGACTGGCGGCTCTCGACCCGGAACGTGTGGGCCATCCAACAGACTTTGATAGGGATTGCCCACCGCCATCTGCGGACCTCGGACGAGAGGTATCACCGGTGGCACGCGAGGTACGTTCGGTACAAGGAGCGCTTTCCGGACCGGCGACCCGTGTACTACCCGAGCCGCCATCGATGGCTCTAGTACAGCTTCGGCTTCGCGTGGGGCTCGTTCCAGTACGGCCTTGTCGTGATAAACTTCAACTTCGCCTCGAAGAGGTCGTTGAAGAACTCCTTGTCCGTGTCCTGCATCTTCGCGAGGAGCTTGCTCGCGGTGGTGGGACCGACGCCGTACACGGAACTCGCAAA
>CAMTUI010000007.1:0-49795 GCA_947084985.1 Methanobacteriota archaeon
CGCAATCGCGGCATGCCGCTGCCGGAGGATTCGGTCCCTGACCTCCGCCAGGTCCCGTGCCGTGCCCCGCTCCGGGTCCGCGATGATGACCGGCTTGTCGACAAGGATTGCAACGCCCAGGGGATGGAAGTCTCCCGTCCCGATGTACAGGTACCCGTCGACCTCCTCCTCGATCACGGTGGCCGTATGGTAGTCGCAGCCGAGTAGCTGTCCGGCGTATGCGACGCGGCGGTCCGGCTCTCCGATGCGGACCTCATGACCTTTCGCCTCCAAGTGCTCCTTGATCTTCAGGAGCCAGTGACGGTACTGCGTCGTCGTCACGAGCCCGACACGCTTCGGCAGCATCGGCTCCGCGGCCTCGACGAATGCGAGAGACGTGAGCGGTGGGCCAGGCAGGTCGTAGAAGAAGACGTTCTTGTAGCGAAGGTGAGGCATCGGCGCGTGGCCCAGGTGGACAATCAGATCCACGGGCATGTCCGTGACGTCACACGCACCGAACGAGGGGTCCGCCGAGACGAGGCACCTTACGCCGGCCCCCGACTCGATTTCTCGAGCCAGCTCGACGGCCTTTGTGCGCAGTCCCACGGGGAACTGGAGGCCGACCGTCCTCGCATTGCGGCCGCGAATGACTTCGATGAGTCGGTCCGTCTCGCCCATGATCCCCTCACGAGAATCGGGGCACGAGAAAAAGCTGTGCCCTAAGCCGGAGCTTCCCTGGACCGCCGAATCGCCGCTCTCATGACGAGAGCCCCGGACCCGAGGAGTGGAGCTCCTACGACCAACGGTCCTATGATCCCGAAGCCTCCAGCGAGACAATCGTAGAATCGCTGGCGCATCTCGTTCCACCCTTCTCGGGGCCAGCCGTTGAACCCAGGCCCGCCGCAGCGGACCTCCTCGCCAAGACGCGATCCGCTCCACCCGGTACCTAGGACCACGGTCATGTTCGCGTTCGGGTCCGAGCTCGTCCGATGCGCCCAGAAAATCCCGTCAGGCCACGTTCCCTCCGCGCCGCTGAGGCCGACGCCCGCATCGAAATCGAGCCAGCCAAGGCCGACCAGGAGCCTCGTTCGATGGAAGCGCACCTGTGCGGGTCCTGAACCCGTGAGGTTCAGGAGGACGCCATGGAGGGTTTCGACGGGCCCGGCCACGATGAGGTCGCCCGTCACACTCCATGACATCGGTGAGTCGTGCTGGGGGACCCACAGGGTCCATTCGACGTCAGCCGGCACGATCACATGGACCGTGTAGCCTTCCTCGACCCACCAAGTGAAGGACTGGGACGCCGCGAGAGCGCCGAGGACCATCAGGGTCAATGCGACGACCCCGATCGGGGACCGCAAGATTTCGGGCACTCTCACCGGGTCGCTCAGAATCCCGAAGCGCCTTCAATCTATCGATACTGTTCGGGGTACGCACTCAGTGCTTCGTCTCTCGCTCGATCACGAGCCGGCATGGGGTCGGGAGCTTCATGCCCCCCTTCCGGAGGGCTTCCTTCGCATCGTCAACGTGGTCCTCCGTCGTCGAGATCGTGAAGATCTTCATCCCGGGCTGGACGCGCGCCGCGGTGCCGATGGGAGCGCCGAAGGCCGCCCGCATGCCTTCCGAGATGCGGTCCGCTCCCGCGCCCGTGGCGATCTTGTTCTCCCGCAGGACGTTGTGCGGATACACGCGGAGCTTCAGATGGTAGGCGTTCCCCGCCTTCTTCGCGATGTGTCGGTTCGCACTGATGCGCGCCGCCTCGAGGGCAATGTGCCGGATCTGGCACTGCTCACCCGCGACGAGGTGGATTTTCACAGGGAACTTCGTGCGCGGGTCCCCGATGTCGAACTGGCTGATCCGGATCCCCGGGACGCCGCCCATGTACTCCTTCCGGGTGTAGGCCTGTCCGCGAATCTCGCGGTACATGCTTGCGGGCTTGCGCGTCATGGTCCTAGGACCCACTCGAAAGGGCGGGCTCTATTTAATTCTTCGTGGCGGACCTCGCCGAGTCTCTGACAGGTCGGGGTACTAGCGGAAGCTTCTTCCCCGCCGCACCGCTCACGTCAGAGGGGCAGCAGGATGGCTGCGACATCCGTCACGTTCATGGCGGTTCCCGCTGTCCTTCCGATCCTCCTCCTCGGCTGGGCAGCCTCCGTCGTCCTCTTCTCGCTCGGTAGCCTCCCGCGGAAGGCCGTATTCGTCGGATACGGAATCCTTTTGGCGGGCATCATAGTCCTCGTGACCTCAACGGTCTTGTTCCTCGCGTTTCTCCCGGAGGTCGGCGGAGGATACCGTGTGGCGGCGGGGGAGATCCTCACGTTTGGCCTGCTCGGGTTCCTCGGCGGCGCCCTCGCGATGCTGGGAGCCTCCTACGTCACCATCGCGGCGAGAGGAACCGCACGCGCGGGGCAGAGGTGAGGGCGAACCCCCGCCACGCCCGGCGGGAAAACGTTAAGTCCGGCGCGAGGCGTGGCCGGCCCGGACATGTACCTCGTGAAGCTTGGCGGCAGCGTCCTGACCGACAAGGCCCGTCTCCGGACGCCCCGCCGGGCGGCGATCCGTCGTCTCGCGCGGGAGCTCGCTGCGGTGAAGCAGCCGCTCCTTGTCGTGCACGGCGCTGGCTCGTTCGGCCACATCCTCGCCCGAAAGCACCGCCTCAATGAGGGCGCCCCGACCCCGGCTCGGCGGATGGGCGCAGCCCGGGTGCACCAGGACGTCAGGACGCTCGACGGCCTCGTCGTCAACGCACTGATCGACGCCGGCCTCGCTGCGGTGGCCGTGCCTCCGTCAAGCATCCTGAGCCTCGACGACGGCCGCGTGGCCTCGATCGATCTCACCCCGTTCCTCGCGTTCTCCTCGGGGGGCTTCACGCCCGTCACGTTCGGGGACGTCGTGCGGGATGCGAAGCGGGGCGTCTCTATTTGCTCCGGGGACCTCCTCATGCTCGAGCTGGCGCGCGCCTTCCGACCCGAGCGGGCGATCTTCGCGGCCGACGTCGACGGCCTTTTCACGGCCGATCCGAAGCGCGTTCGGGAGGCGCGTCTCCTCGACGAGGTCGGCCTGCAGGACCTCTCCCGGGTCCGGTTCTCGTCCGCCGCCCGCACGGACGTCACGGGGAGCATCGAGGGCAAGGTGCGCCGGATGTTCGACGTCGCCTCGCATGCCGGGGAATGCTGGATCGTCAACGGTAACGTAAAGAACCGAGTCCGGGATGCCTTGCGCGGCCGGCGGGTCGTCGGCACGCGCGTCACACGGGGACCCTGAGATGGCGGAGCCGTCGAAGACGGAGCAGCGCAAGGCGGAGCACGTAAACATCATCCTCCAGGAGAACGTCTCCGCGGAGTACAACTACTGGAACGATGTGCGGCTCGTCCACAAGGCCCTTCCCGAGATCGACCTGGACGACATCGACACATCCGTCAAGCTCTTCGGTCGCAAGCTCGAGGCGCCGTTGATCATCTCGTCGATGACGGGCGGCTTCGGGATGGGAAAGGAGATCAACGCGAACCTCGCGAAGGCCGCCGCCGAAGTCGGCGTCGCGATGGGTGTCGGCTCACAGCGCGCCGCGCTGGAGAAGCCAGAGCTCGCGCCCACGTATGCAGTCGTCAAGGACTTCGATGTGCCGCTCCTGTTCGCGAACCTCGGCGCCCCGCAGCTCGTGCCGCAGGAAGGAAAGAGGGCGTACGGCCTCGCGGACGCGAAGAAGGCGATCGAGATGGTCGACGCGGACGCACTGATCATCCATCTGAATTTCCTCCAAGAGGTCGTCCAGCCGGAGGGGGATCGCCGGGCGAAGGGCTGTCTCGCCGCGATCCGCAGCCTCGCGGCGAAGTTCCCCGTCATGGCGAAGGAGACGGGCGCCGGGATCTCGCGGGAGACCGCGGGCGTACTCAAGCAAGGGGGCGTCAAGGCGATCGACGTCGGCGGCCTTGGGGGGACGTCCTTCTCCGCCGTCGAGCACTATCGCGCTCGGAAGGAAGCGTCCACGCTCAAGGAGCGCCTCGGGGCGACGTTCTGGAACTGGGGCATCCCCACACCCGCGTCGATCCTCCTGGCGGACGTCGGCCTGCCGCTCGTCGCGACGGGCGGCGTCCGCAGCGGCCTCGATGCGGCGAAGGGCATCGCCCTCGGCGCGACCGCCGCGGGAATGGCGAAGCCCATGCTCGAGGCCGCGAAGGTCTCCGCGGACGCGGTCGCGGCGGAGCTGCAAGCGGTGATCGAGGAACTGAAGGCGGCGATGTTCCTCACCGGATCCGCGTCGATTGAGGAACTGCAGGACCGTCCCGTGATCGTGAGCCCGCCGACGGCAAGCTGGATCGAGGCGTCCGAGGCGTGAGCCATGACGACGGCCACCTCCGCGTCCGACACGGAACTGGAAGGGCTCCTCGCCCCGTACCGCGAGGCGTCGAACGCCCAGATCAGATTCCTGTGGGACGAGTACGCGCGCGAGCATCCGGTCGGCCGATATCCGTCGACGAGGACGATGCGGCTGAACGCCCGCCTCTTCTCCGCCGGCAAGAGGTATCGATACGCCCTCGCCCTTGCCGGCTACCGCCTCTTGACCGGAGAGCCGCCCTCTCGGGACCTCGAGCGCGCGGCGACATGGCTCGAGTGGTACCACCTGTACACCCTGTTCCTAGACGACATCATGGACGAGGACATGCGCCGCCGGAGGTATCCGAGCGCGTGGTCCACGAACGCGAAGCTCTATCGCGGTCCGGACGCGAGCCGTCCCGCCGTCGTCTTCCGGACGCGTCGGCATCGCTACGGCGCGTCCCAGGCGATCTTGGATGCGCTGCGCATCCGGTCGCTCGCAGAACGAGCGATCGAGGGCGCCATCGATCTTCATCCCGCCGTCCGGCTGGAGCTGCTCTCCGAGCTCACACAGGTCGACCTCGTACTGAGCGACGGCCAGGGGCTCGACATCGATTTCGAGCGTGTCGCTCGCGTGCCCGAAGCGGACTTCGTCCGGATGAGCGAGGCAAAGACCGCGCGCCTCTACGTCGGCGCGGTGGCTACGGGCGCGATTGCCGCGCGCGCGTCGACGGAATCGCGAATGGCGCTCGAGGCATACGCGGGTCGCTTCGCGGTCGCCTTCCAGGATCGAGATGATTTGCTCGGCGCTGGCATCGTTGCTTCGAAGATCGGCGGATCCTCGGAAGGGGACATCCGTCAGGGGAAGCGGACGCGGCTGTACGTCCTTGCGCTCGAGCGACTGCCGCATCGGGACCGGGCTGCGTTCCTCCGCGCATACGGACGCGGGCCCAGAACGACGAAGAAGGACATCGCCCTCGTGCGTTCTCTCCTCGGGGCGCACGTCCTCCCGGCGATGGAGGCGAGGATTCAGGACAACGTCCGCGCGGCCCGCCAGGCGCTCGACCGGATCCCGACGAAGGACGACGCCGCGCGGCGACTGCTCGATGCCCTCCTCGAAGGCCAGCGCACGCGCGTCCGCTAGTCCTCGAGCCCGCGCTCCGTGATGCGCAACGTGCCGCGGGTGCCCTCCGGCTTGTGTCGATGCTTCTCGAGGACGGCGGTCCGCAGTCCGGGCCCGGCGCGCTCGAACCGCACGATCGTCTTCGCGTTGTGGCTCAGCATGTGACCGCCTAGGGGCATGAACGCGCCCGTATCAATGTCCGTATACACCTGGGACGTCACCACGACGGGGATGCTCCGCTGTCGCGAGACCTTGAGGAGCTTCGCGATTTGCCGGGTCAGGGAGTACCGCTCGTCGCGCCGTGCCTCGTCCCGCATCGTGAGGCGATGGTGCATCGTGATGCTGTCGATCACGATCAGGCCGACCTCCGGGTTGCTGTCCGCGAGCTTGACCGCCTTCTCGATCAGGTTCTCCTGCTCCTCGAAGCTGTACGGCTCGGAGAAGAGGACGTTCTTCGCGACGAGCTCGAACTCGTCCCCGCAGATCTGACGGAGGCGCTCGAGCGACACGCCCTCCGTGTCGATGTAGATCACCTTGCGGCCCGCGCGCACGACGTTCCGGGCGAGCTGGAGACAGAAGTTCGTCTTCCCGCTCCCGGCCTCCCCGTGCAGGAGCGTGATGCAGCCGTCCTCGACGCCGCCGCTCAGCAGGTCATCAAGGGCCTTGCATCCGAGGGCCACCTTCATTGGCCGGGCAAATGCCTCGCCGCCTTTAATCCTTCGAGGGGGCCGGAGGCAGAGCAGAAAGGAACGCCTCGTCCCGCGTCCACACGACGATTGCGTTTCCCGGGGTCGCGGGGACTTTTGACCGCAGGGGGCGCTCCTCCCCGCTCTCCGGGTGGACGGCGATCACCTCGCCGGATGCGAGCCGCCCGATCCGGCTCTCGAGACGCTCCGCGTCGAGGCGCCGCGCACTGCGCACGTCGCGCGGCTTATACCGGCGCTCCTGGCCGGATGCGAGATCCCGCAGGACGACGAACGGCGCGAGAGCGGTCACCTCCGCGACGACGTCCTTGTGCCTTACGATGTCGCCGACCTGGAACGCCGACAGCCGGACCAGGGAGGTGACCCGATACAGCTCCTTGCCGCCCCTCTGTCCGAAGAGCTTCGGGGACGAGGACACGCTCCCGCCGAAGGTCTCGGAGACCTCCCGGGCAAGGTTCTTCCCGAGGGCGTTCGTGCTCACGTAGAAGTCCAGGCCGCCGTGCTCTTCCTCGATGCGCGAGATGAACGACATCGGGTCGCCCGCGCGGTCGACACGCGCCGCGACGAACGTGCGGACCTCCCGGATTTCCCTCGGCATGAGCTCACGGCCGTCGCCGCGCACCTGCAGGATGCCCTCGAAGTAGCGCCCTCGCTGCTTCTGGCACGTGTCGCAGATGCCCGGCTTGATCCGCAGCCGGACGTGGAAGTCTTGGACGACCTCGAGGTCCGCGTGCCGGCCGAGGGCCTTCACGGTGAGCAGGAAATTGCTCGGGTCTTCCTCGCGCGCGACATGCGTGAAGCTTACCCGCTCGTACGGCGCGCGAGGCGGGATCGCCTCCCGCAAGAGGCGGGGGACTGCAAGATCCACTTCGGTCTTCGACCAGCCGCCCTTGAGACGGAGGGCCCCGCACGTCGAGCATCGGGCTACGTCAAGATGGGGCGGCGGCTCGATGACCTTGTGCTTCTTCCCGAAGCACCTCGCGCAAAGCCCTTCGTACGTCGGCCCGTCGGCCCCGCACTCGACGCAGAACATCGGATGCGATTCGAACGCCGCGGCGCTACTTAAGTGCTGGCGTGTTCGCCGTCCGCGCGCGATAGCGAGGGGGAAGGCCATAAGTAGGCGTCCCGGCGTCGGCGACGGGCCATGGCGAAGGCACGCTCTTGGTGGAGCCTGCGGAAGCTCCGCCACCGGGACGCGGTCATCCTCTCCATGCTTTCGTCCGCATGCCTCCTCGCTGGGGAGCTCGTGAACCAGGACATCCGGGCCGCGTACGACCTGTACCTCCAGCCGGTCGTCGGAAACCCGCCCGTCTTCGTGTTCACGCTGGTCCTCACGATCCTCGCCTTCACGACATACTTCGGCGGCATCTTCGTCCTACTCGGCGGGTTGCACTTCTCCTGGGGTCGCGTGGGCCGCGGCCGCTTCCTCGTCGGCTTGGGCCTCGGTATCAGCGTGATCGGCCTGGTGAGCCGTCTTGCCCGGGCGACCTTGACCCCCGGTGGGCTTGACGTGGAGATCCGCCAGTTCACGGCGACGATCACGGGCATCGGGATCCTCCTGGGGATCGGGAGTCACACGCTCATGGGCCAGTACGCCCTGATGCTCAAGAAGCACGCGAAGAAGGCCTGGCGCCGCTGGCGCCGAGCGAATCGTCCCACCCGTCCCGCCCGACGCACATCCCGGTCCTGAGCCGGCCTACGTCATGAGGACGAACTGCGCGTGCGGCACCCCGTCGATCCAGAGGATGCCGTCCTCGGACACGAAGCCTGCACGGATCGCCGCGTCGACCGTCTCCTTACCGACGAAGTTCCCGATCGTCGCGAGCTGCAGATGGGAGACGAACATCTCCTCCGTGACGAGATCGCCTCGATAGAATGCGCCGACCTCGATCTTGAGCTTGCCCTCGCGGAAGGTCTTCCCGAGGAGGTTCTCATCCGCCGCAGCGACGAGGGTCTCCTTCCCCTGGCGGTACACCTTCATTCGGATGGGCATCGACCGGGCCGCCGCTACAACCGCTCGACGAGTTTATACTTGTTTTTGGCGGGGCTGTAGATCTCTCCTTCCTGGGCCCAGCGCTTGAGCCACGCGTCGACTTTCGCGGGCGGGATGCCGCGGTCCTGCGCGAGACGTACGATGTCCTCGTAGTCCGCCACGCCTTCGGGGCCCGCGAGACCGTTGATGATGTCCCGAATCGAGATGATCTGCTCCCGCTGGGACTGGCTGATCCCCGTCTGGATGATGTCGATATCGAAGCGACCTTCCTCGCCGGCGACCTTGCCCATCCAGTACTCGACGATGCGGACCGCGCGCTCGGCGTCATCCCCGGTGACAGCTTCGCTGAGCCGGAGACGCGCGCCCGCCTCAGCGAGACGGATAATCGCCTCAAGCTGACGTGGCGTGATGGGCACGCTCGAGCCAGCGCCTTCCCCGGTCTTCCGAATCTCGAGGTATTTCTTCTCGATAATCCCCATGGCCTCCTCCGTCATCACGGGGTAGATGCGCTTCGCGTAGGCCACGTATTTGCGCAGGAAGTCCGGGCTGAAATACGGAGTGTAGGGTTCTTCGAGAAGCTGCGTCTCCTCCGTTGCGGCACCCGTTTCTCTGCGACGGGCGATTTCGCCCACGCGGTGTCCCTTCAACACGTGCTCGGCCAGCTCGCGATCCCGGTCCGCCTGCGGGCGATCAATCATCGAGAAGATGATGTCAAATCTACTCAGGAGCGCCGGTGGCAAATCGATTTGTTCCGAGATGTACTTGTGTTCGTCGAATCGGCCGAACTTCGGGTTCGCGGCCGCGAGAATTGCACAACGAGACTGCAGCACTGCTGTGATCCCCGCCTTCGCGACACTAATCCGCTGCTGTTCCATCGCCTCGTGAATTGCAGACCGATCCTGCGGGTTCATCTTCTCAATCTCGTCGATGCAATTGTGGACGATCACTCCATCGCACACGAAGTTGCTCACAGAGGGAACGCGTAGGTCGTAGACGAACCCGTCGTGAGGTTCCACGCGGATCTCGGATATTCGCTCCAGTGCGTAGTCTGATCCGAGGAGGCGCTGAATCTCGGCGTATCCGGTTTCGCCGAGCCATGGGCGAATCGCGTTGGCCAAGCCGCGGAGCGATGGCTTGAACGATCGGCGCTTGCCATGGGCGAGGTCATACAGAGTACTCCAGTATCGCTTGTCCAAAGAGCTCCATGGTCGCGGACGAACGTGCTGCAGGATCGATCGGACAACAGAACGGGGAACTTCCTCGTGATTCGCCGGAATGCAGCGCAGCGCCGGCGGGATGTCCTTCGTCTTCGCGGAATATGGCGAGAAACACCGGACGAGACGCGCCGCGTCCGTCCGGGAGGTCACTTGCACGTAGAGCGCCCCATTTCCCTGTCTCAGCCTGGCGAAGATGTCAAATCGCCGAAGCGCCAGCATCACGCGGAGGTTGGCCCTTCGGCTGCTCGAAAACATCAAGGAAATGTCGAGGCTCTGATATTCGTGGGACGCCTTCGCAGACTTCTTGAGGGAGACGCAGCCGTCCGAATCCATCAGACCCGCAAGGAAACCGCGGAGCGCCTCGTCATCCAAGCGCAGAAGGTTCGCTAGATCGTTGGCAGTTAGCCAATCGTATAGGTATGCCAGCAGGTTGGAACCACGATGCATGTGATACCCCGAGCTAGTCGCGATTCCCCCGCGGATGGCCGCCTCCGTCTCCCGTGCATGCATTCCCCACCGCCGCGCGGAAACCTTCTTCGAAGCTGTGAGAAAGCGCGAGATGTACTTCAAGTGGGCGCGCGATTGGAAGATGCTCAGGGTTGAATGCCGATCGTCGATGACGACATGGCCATCGCCGTGGATGAAACCCAGGACGTACGCCAGATTTGGGCTGATAACCGCCACGCGCAGCCGTTCCGTCGCGCCCTTCCTTCCGTATGCGAGTGGCCGCATCGCCCACGTCTGGTACAGTTTCAGATCTCGAAGGAGTGCTCGGAATCGGTCCACGCGAATCGCGGATCGCCCGGAGAGAGCGTCTTTCGCGATTCCACAGGCGCGATAGGCCGCTCCGAGAGTTGGGAATCGCTCGAGAAGTTTCGCCTTCAGCTCTTCCTTCTGCTCGCGGGTCGGTTGGACAATCCAATGGTCGGGCAGGATGTCTAAGATGCGAATCGGGACAACGCGAGGCGGCAGTCTCTGCGCTGCGACCAAGCGGCCGTCGACCCGGAGGTCCTCGAGTTTCTTCCACCCAAGTGTCTCGCCGTCGAGTACGACGTGTTCGGGCGTCAGACGCAGCTCGAAGCCTGACGAGAGAGTGACCCGCGCGATCGGGCCCTTGTAGCGGCGCCGGGCCACGAATGCGACCGGCTCTGACCCGATGAGGGCGTTCTGCAGGTTGAAGGCGGCCACGGAAGCCCGCAGGACAGAGAGCTCGACTGAGCGGCCGGAAGCAACTGCATCGATTGATGCGTGGCCATCGAACAGACTCGCCACTGGGACGGGAACGCCATCGACGACTACTTCCGACTCCGGATGGAGGCATGCGAGCCCGAGGTCCGCAAGGACAAGTGCACCCGCCTCCAGGGTCCATCGGCCTTCTCCGAATTCGTCGCGCACCGCCGCCGCCGTGTTGTGGACCAAGATGCCGTTAGCGACGAATGCGTGGGCATCGCGTACCGTAAGATCATACACGGTCGGGCGTTCTTCCGTCGGTTGGATGCTCACCTCCCCGACGGGCTCCCAGCGGACGTCACCGGACGCCATGATCTTCAGGAATTCGAGGCGCCCCGGAATCTTGGAAATGCGCCCGAGAATCGGCCGGATTTCCGCAGAGAGTTCATCCGCGAGGGACTCATCATGCAGCTGCCCGCGCTCCGCGAGACGTTGGAGGACTCGGACCGGGATTCCACCTCGCTGGCGGGACAATCGGTAGAAGTACTCTGTGGCCCGGTCGTGGCTGATTTCGAGCTTCGCGGCGAGGACCCTGGGAGACAGCCCGGCGGTCCGGAGCGCCTCCCGAACGCGCTCGCGTAGGCGGGGCGGTATGCGTACACGGCATCCTTCCCACAGGTCCGCGCGGAACGCGTGATCGAGAGACTGCAACCGGTCATCCAGAGCCTCATGGGTCGCTGCGATTGCGCCTCGTTCAGAGGCGCGACCTCCTCCCTCGTGCTCACCATACGCTTCCCGCGGGCTGAGACCGAGTAGACGCCGTATTTCGCGCAGGTGCGGTCCAGATCCGGAAATCAGATCGAGGTTCGAGTGCGCGGCCCGAGCGGGATGACTCGCAAGCTTAGAGGCCTTCTCCGGATGAATGAGCCCGATCTCATCGCGGAACCGCGACCACGATTCCCAGTCGCGGATCTCCAGGACGAGCTGGTCGTGCCGACTCTCGATGATCTTCCCATCGATTCGCATCGCGCGGCGCCCGGCGACCTTCCGCGTGCGGAGGTGGCTTCGGATTCCAAAGCGCAAAAAGGCAAGCTGAACTCTCTTCGCAAGGTCAGCGCTCGTAGTCGTTAGGGAGAGACATGCGCTTCCGTGCGGCCGGACATTGACATTTCCATCTGTATCGAGGAGTCCCCGCAGATAGGCCGCAAGGATGGGCCGTGGAGCGTTCAACAGGACATCCGGCAAGCTGAGCCGGTGGGATTTGGGCGACGGCGGTACGCCGAGTCGCTCGAGCATGGTCGCCACGAGGGCGGAGTGGAAACGAACCGTCGCTGCCCGGAGGGGCGTCTGCGGCGTGAAGTCCCACTTTGCCGCGAAGAGGCGCTCGACGAGCTCCCGATAGCCGTTCAGGAGGGTTGGGTTCGAATTGCTGAAACGGATTGAGTATCCCCCGAGGGTCCCGCGCTCCACGCTTCCGTCTCCAGCAATCAACCCTGCGAAGTACGCAAGGTCGTCGTTCAAGCGGATGGGCAGCCGGAGCTTGTGGCCTCCCAGTTGCGAAAAGTTCCGAATGGCCGAAGCGACGCGCTCGCGCGGGATGCCGGCCGACTTGGCCACGGCGAGGAGCTGACTGAGATCGACCGCGTGTCGACCTTCCCGCCAGCGGTCGTAGAGCAAGTCTTCTGGGAGAAGTAGCCGCGCCGCCGCTCCTCGGAGCGTCCCGAATCTGGAGCGCAGCGTTTCGAGGAGCTCGTGCATGAACGGCGGGTCGACCTCCACGAGTATGCGCGTCCGGACCTTCTCGAGAAAGTCGAGCACGAGAGGCGGTGTCGCCTCGGGGAAATCCAATCGGCGAGCCGTCGCAATCCGCATCCCGGGGCGCACGAATCGCACGCTCATCCAAGACTGGCCCATCGCGTGGTCCACGAGGACTTTCGTAGCGGGCGTGAGACTCAGAGAGAGGCCGGACTGCGTGGTCACGCGGAGGAGGGCGGGAGGAGACTTGATCCGCCAGACGGTCTCGAGCCGACGCAACGTGAACCGGTTCCGATTGTCGAACGTCGCGACATCGCCCATTGCCTCGGATGTCTCCAGAGGCCGCTGTCGTCCCTCGTCCGGGAAATAGGGCTGGACAATGTCCTGGATGGATTGCACGCCCTGATCGGTTGTGATCAGGCTCTCGCCGGCGACGCAGAGCCCCGCGGCCGTCGCGGCCTTTCCGGTAGCGTAGATTCCGCGCGGAGAGAGCCGGCTCATGTACGAGAGCAGCTCGCTCTTGCCGACCCCTGGATCTCCGACCATGAGGACATGGATATCTCCGCGAATCCTGCGACCGTCGGGCATGACCTTCGGGACGCCGCTGAACAACTGGAGGGCCAGGGCCTCCTTCTCAACGTGCATGCCGTACAAGGACGGCGCGATGGAAGCCGTGATCATGCGGAAGATGTCCGGACTCGCACCGGCCTCGCGGATGAGTCGCGCATCCTCCTCCGTGACCTCGATTTCCTCGAACTCGACCTGCTCCTTCTCGACCGAGTTCACGTCCATGAAGATGTCGAAGAGTGTGGACTTCGCGCCCGGTCGCCCTTTCTGAACGCTTCGCAACACGCCGTTCATCACGACCCTTTCACCCGGCGTGATGCGTCCCGTCAGATCGTCTTCCAGGTAGAGCGTAAGCCTCTGCGGTTCCTGGCCGCCCCGCAAGCCCTCGGGCGACTCTTGAATCTCGAGCTTTTGGGTGTCGACATACACGGACGTCTCCGTCATCAGCCTGAACTTCGTCGCGCTCGCCGATCGCTTGCAGCCTCCCTGCTCTTCATAGCATTCGAGCGGTTCGCGGAAGTTCTGTCCGTCCTGCGGCTCCTTGATGATCGTCCCGCACCGGAGGCACTGGAACAGCGCGTCCGTGACCCTCGGCCGCACTTCCGTCGACTTCCGCACGAGGCCTTCGACAGCGATGTACTGCCCGAGGTGCTTCGCACGCAGGTCGCGGATCGGGACTCGCCGGTCTCGGGGAAGGAGCTTCACCCGCAGGTGGATTTGGGCGGCCTCCTCCCCGGGAGGGACGAGACGCCGGATTGCCTCCTCGCCTGCCGTGAGGACGTTCAACGGGTGGCGGAGCAGGTAGATCGCCATGTCGGTGTCGAACCGGTTCAGCTCGTCGAACGCGACCGCGATGGTCCGTTCCTCCGGATACCGGTCCGCGATTGAAATGACCTTCGAGAGATACCCCATCTCCTCGAAGAACTCCTCCCATTTCGCGATGAGCTCATCCTGCGGGAACTCGACGAGCACGTCTCTCCCCCGATCCGAGGGCGGCGCAGGACTGGGCAAGGTCATATCTCTTTCAGTCCCCCTTCCACTGTTCCCCCTTCCACGCGTGAGTATACGTCACACCGTTTCCACTGGAACGTCCGCGCTCGCTGCGACGATTTCACCCGCACGGCGAGAAGCCGCACTCGGCGCACTGCACGCACGCGTCCGCGTGGCGTAGATCGGAACCGCATTCCGGACACCGCGGGTCGGGTCCGCGTTGCCCCGCGGTCCGATCGATGTTCTCCGACCGGGGGAAACGCAGGACTTCTCACCCGGTCGTATGACAGGCTCGCGTGCGCCTAAAGGTCCATGGAGGGGATGGGCGAAAGTACTCCCGTAGGCCGAAGGTTCTTTGCGTGCCCGCGCATCTTATCGCCCGATGGGTCTTCCGCCGGAACTCGACGCGCTGCAGCGCTTCCACGGCCACCTCGGCGTCTATGTGACCCTGGGCCTCCGCATGGGCGCGATCGGGAAGCGCCGCTTCGGGCATTACAAGGGCCTCAAGGCGATTGTCCGCAGCGTGCCCCAGCCGCCGATGCTGTGCGTCGTCGACGGCGTCCAGTTCTCGAGCGGCTGCACGATGGGCAAGGGCAACATCTCCGTCGAACCGGCGGCGGAGCCGGAGGTCACCTTCGAGAAGGAAGGTCGGCATCTGCGGATTGTCCTGAAGCCGGGGTGGCGCGAGAAGATCGACCGCGAGATGTCCAAGGGCAGAGAGCTCGAGCAGTCCCTGTTCTATTACGAGATCCCCGAGGACGACATCTTCGAGGTCCGTGGCGGGTGAGTCACCAGCCGGGCACGATCCACTCCGAGGCCGTCGCCACGCGCACCCAATAGCCGCGGCCCGGTGCGAGGACGTTTGCATCAGCGAGGAGCTGCACGTGGAACGGCCCCGTGGTGTCGAAGCCCATCACGGCGTCCGCTCCGGTCGCGTCCTTCACGTTCCGGACCGTCACGCCGCTCGCGAATCCCGGGAGGGCGACGAGGTTCCAGCCGTCGCACAGGCCAATCCGCGCGGTCGTCGGGACGATCCCCAAGGCGATTAGCATCCCGGAGGCGCTCGCGTTCATCCAGAAGCCGCGTCCGAGCGGCACGCCGAAGGTCGTCATATCCGACGGCAGGGCGGAGGACCACGCCGTGGCGCCCGCGCAGGCGTCGAACGTCCACGCGTCGGACCACGTCGCGGAGGCGGCGAGGGATCCCAACGACGCGTCCGTCAGGTCGAGCGGCATCCCGAGGAGGTTGAGTCCCGCACCGAATCCGATCCGCACCTTCGCCGCGAGGGCGGCCGGCGGTCCTGTGTTGTTTGTCGCGTCGAGCGTCTCCACTCGATAGAAGTAGTCGGATGCGTCGGCCGCCCGCCCAGGATCGATGAACTCGTATCGCGCACTGCCATCCGCGAAGAGGAGCCCGCTCACGTCGACGAAGGGCCCTTGTGGGCTCGTCCCGCGCAGCACCCGGTAGGCGGTCGTGCCGCCGTAGAGGCCTTCGTCCCACGCGGTGGCCCACCCGATCGAGAGGTCCTGGCCCGCATTCGCCGTGCGGACCGAGTCCACGTCCGCCGAGGCGGGCGGGATCGAATCGGGGCCGACGAAGATGACGAGGAAGCACGTCGAGGCGTACGGACCCCAGTTCCCTGCTGTGTCGCGCGCGTGGATCCAGATGCATGTGCTCCCCGGAGGCGACGCGAGGGCGCCGGACCACGTGAGGGTCTCCAGGGGCTCGTCGAAACGTCCGTCCGCCGCGTCCATTGTCAATCCGGAGCCCGTGTCCGCGGGCGCTGGCGGCGTCGAGCGGACGAACAGCTCCGCTCTCGCGACGGGGCTCCCGCCTCGGAGCCGATCGTCGGCCGTCGCGTTAAAGAGCGTCGGCGACCCCGCACCAGGCGGCCGGGGTTCCACGCGGACGCTGCCCGCCCAGAGGGCCGGGCCGACGGAATCCCCTGAGGCCTGCGCGATCCGGAACGTCGGCGTCATCGCTTCGCCCCGGAGGGCTGGCGTGCCGTCGTCCTCCGCGGTGATCCGGATCCGGTAGCGGTCGCCGTTCGGCCTCGCCGTGATGTCCCACGCGAACGTCGTCGCGGATCCCGGCAGCGCGGCGACCGGCTCCCAGGTCTGACCGTCATCCGCGCTCCCCTCGATCGCGATGTCCGCGAGGCCGATTCCCGGGCCGTACGCATTCGCCGTCCAGGTGATTGTGATCGTCGGGCCCGCGAACGAACCACCCGTTGGCGCCGTGATCACGGCATCCGGATGGTCACGGTCGACCGCCGTCGTCGAGATCCCGACGAGCCACCGGAGGACGCGGTCCAGCACGTCGGCGCGGATCGAGCTCGCGACATTCAGGTCCGCGAGACTCGCGTCGAGGCCGGTGAGCTCGAAGGCGAAGTACCCGAGCCGCGACGGCGTGCCTCCCCAAACGCCGGACCCTGCGGTCCCGTTGTCCGCGGAGGACACCCAGCGCAGGCCGTTCGGTTGGTTGCCCGGGTTGCATCCCTGGACCCGATTCCCGTCCGTCCAGACGATGCTCGAGGTGCCGCCGGCAGCGTTCGGGGACAATTCGTCCTCCGCGCCTCCGTCCCGGTGCGGTTGGTATGGGATGCCGCCCGTGTACGCCCCGGAGATCGGATCGTTCGTCGTGCCGCGGGCCTGCGTGATTGTCGCGGGGTCGCAGGCGAAGGTCGCTTTGAGCACGCCCCGCACCCAGGCCGCCCCTTCCGACGAGACGAACGGCGAGTCGGCGCTTGCGAGGGCCCATGCGGTGTCGTGCGACGAGACGAGGAGCCGGCCTCCGCCGTCGACGTACGACTTCACGAGGGTCCGTTCCGATGTGTTGAACGGGGGATACTGCTCGAGTCCCGTCTGCCAGATCACCGCGAGTCGGTCTCTCAGGAACGCGAGCGGCGGAGGCCCGAGGTCCGAGATGCGCCACAGGGACCATGTCCAGCCCCGCGCGTTCAGGGCCGCGGCGTACGATGCCTCGCGCGTTGCGGGGAACGAGGCGTCCCCGATCACAACAAGGATGTCTCCCCAACCGGCCGTGCGGAAGCGGTAGTGGCCGCCTCCGTCGGCATCGATCGTCACATTGCCCGTGCGACCCGCCGACACGACGTCGAAATAGTAGAGCGTGTCCGCCGCGAGGCCGTTCAGGACGAGCGCGTGGCCCGTCCGGAGGTTCTGGTCTCGCTCCACGATCCCGAGGTTCCCCGCGTCCGTGCCGTACCGGACCTCGCTGGTCGCGGGTCGGTCCGTCGTCCAGCGGATGCGCGCGCTCGTTGCGTCGATCGAGTCGACGGCCACATCGAAGATGGTCGGCCCGCTCGCCTCGACCTTCGCTCGCGCGGTCGAGAGGTGCGGCGGCGAGAGGTCTTGGTATATGGCCGTGATTGTGTCCCGGTCCCGGACCTGCAGGATGCCGTCAGGACCCGAGGAACCGAACGCCGTGCGGATCGTCCCGCGCCACCTCTCGTCGGGGCCGCCCCGGGTCAGCGTGACGTTCTCCCCGCCCGGCTCGACGTTCGACGCCACGCGCACGACGACGGATGACGCGTCCGAATCTTCCACCGTGATCCGCACGTCTTCCGACTCCCGATACGAGGGGCGGTCCAGGAGGACCCGTCCGTACGCCGTGTCGACGTTCCCCGTCGCGACGACGGCGAACCGCTGCGGTCCGATCGGGACGTTGGAGCCGATCACGCGGACGGTCCAGTCCCCCGCGATCGCGGCTTTCAGGATGACGGCTTCTTCGACATTCGTCGCGTCGAACGACCCGCCGGGGGCGGACTCCCCTTGGGCGAAGGTCCCGAAGTTGTTGCCTCGGTACACGGTCCCGTCGGGAGCCGTGACCTCGAGGTCCAGGTCGTTCACCAGAGCCTTTGCGGCCCCGAGGGTCCCGGGGTAATCGTTCCACGCGAGGACAATCCGAAGTCGTCCCGGGTTCGTGACGTGGAACGTCGTCGTGAACTCGTCGCCCGTGAGCAGGCCGTCCTCCGAATCAACGACCTGCGTGCGAAACGTGTCCCCGGAGGCCGCGATCGGCAGGACGTTCGACAGGAGGATCCGGCCGAAGCCCTGCTCGTTGTTCGGCCAGCGGTTGTCCGTCGTTCGGTAGACGGTCCCGCCGCCCGTCACCTGGGCGCCGGAGGCGATCAGGACGGCTCGCACGAGGGCGGCGCTCGGGTTCATCGAATTCGCCAGAACCGGCCGCGCCGCGGGATACCATCCGTCGACGAAGTACTGACGCACGATCGCCGCGGCTCCCGCGGCCGAGGGCGTCGAGTAGCTCGTCCCGGCCCAGTGCAGGTCCCCGTTCCCGGCGCCACTCGCCGGGTTCCCGTCGGACATCGCCGAATCCCCGTCGAACACGGCGAGGAGCGTCGGCTTGATTCGTCCGTCCGAGGCGGGCCCCCGGCTGCTCAGGGAGGCCAGGTCATTCTGTCCGCCCGCGAGGCCGCTGTCCGGGTTGTACGCGCCGCCGACGGCCAGGATCGCCTTCGCGGTCGCCGGCGTCCCGATCGTGCCGGGGGAGTTGCCCGCGTTGCCTGCGGCGAACACGACAACGAGATCGGGATGCGACCAGACGAAGGAATCGACCATCCGTGCCTGCAGGTCGTACTCGTTCGTGTCCGCGCCCCAGCTGTTGCTGTGCACCCGCACGGGCGCCGAGGGGTCGTTGTACACGAGCCCCGCCGGGCCGAAGAGGTCGTCGTAGCTCTCCGGAAGGTAAAGGAGGCTCTCGTTCGGGCAGACCGCGAGGCCGCCGAGGAAGCCGCCGATGTCTTGCATGTAGAGCTTTGCGGCCAGACCCACGCCGTCGTTCGGCGATGTGCCGAGGCCGTTGTCGTTCCCTGCGAGGGTCGATGCGACCCCGGTGCCATGGCCGTACGAACAGTCCTTCATCGAGAATGGATCCCAGGGTCCCGCGCCTCCCGGCCACGTGATCTGTCCCGTGAGGACTCCCATGTTCACGTACCGCACGACTTTCCGTCGGTTCGGATCCGTGACATTGTACAGATCCCCGATCGTGATCGACGACGTCGAGTGCCGGAACGGGGCGCCATCGTAGTCCAGGCCTGTGTCGGAGAACGCGATGACCTGTCCGCGCGCATCGAGACCGTAGCGCCAGTAGCGGTAGTCTCCTGTGCTGTTCGGGAAGGTGCGGTTCGTCTGCAGGACGTACGCCGTCTGGGCGTTGAGGGGCTGAGGCGTGCGGACCGGTTCGATGAATTCGACGCTCGACAGGGCCGCTACGTCGGAGATCATCGCCGACGGCAGTCGGGCGCGCACCCATTCAAGGTCTCCCGCGCGAGACGAGCCGAGGATCGCACTCTCTGTCGCGGGACGGGCTTCCATCCGCAGACCGTGATGCGCGAGCCACGCGATGACGCCATCTGCCCGCTCGCCGGGGAACAGGACGATTCGTACGTCGACCGGATCCGCGGCGGCCATCAATCCCGGACGAACCTTCCAGGCCGCCCGGTACTCGCCGAGTCCGTCGACGACGGGAAGGGTTGTCAACGCCTCGACGGCGCGCGGCGTCCCTCGGACGATGAACGACTGTTCCGGAAGATATCGCAACACGGTGACCCCGAAGGCCTCGAGCGTGTCCCGCCACTCGGGCTTGATCGGTCCACGGAAGTGCACGACCGCTAGGGTCTCGCCGCGTCCGTCGGTCGGCCAGATCGGGGACCGCCGTAGTTCGCGAGCGTCCACGGGACCGCCGAGGAGGTCGACGACGGTCGCGCGCGGCATCCCCTGGGCGTATCGACCGCCAGCGCGCAAGATATTCAGCGCGGATGGCGGTCCCCGCGCGATCGAGAAGGCTCCGTACGACTCGACGAGGGACGCGCCGGCCGTGGCGAGTTCCGTCGGGCTCGCGTCCGTGCGGAACGTCACGAACACGGGGACGACCGCGGTGCTGCCCTCCGATGGCCGGGGAGAGGGAACGACCGGCGCCGCGAGCACGCTGAGTAGGGCGACAGCAATGAGAACACGCCATCCCCGGGTGGCCGTGCCGCGGTGCCTCCTTCCTTGCCTGCGGGCCGCGGAGCGCTCGTCCGCGATCCGTGCCGCAGAGATGCGGCGCGTCGCACATTAGGCTTTTGGCCCGAATCTCTCCGTATGCGAGGTCGTCACTCGGCGATGATTCGGGTCGCCTGAAAGATCCCGCTCTGGAAGATCAGCGTGTAGTAGTTCGGCGAGTGCCCCGTCCCTCGCATCTTCACGCACCGGATGCGTCGCTGGATGTTCGCGTCGTCCACCCGCTCCATCTTCAGATGGATGATGCCGTCGCTGAGGTACTCCTCTCCGTTCTTCCCGAAGTCCTCGCTCCCCGGTTTCATCTCGCTGATCAGGATCGACGTCGCCTTGAGATCGCGCATCCACTCGAAGAGTTGGAACAGCTCCTCCCGGGGGTTCTCGAAGCGCGCCATGACCTCGAGGACCGGCAACGAGTCGAGGACCAGGAGATCGTAGTTCAGGGTCCGCTTCAGGTTCGTCGCGTACATCTTGAAGATCTCGAGCCACGTCCGGTCCGCCATCCCGTCCAGGTTCCGCCGGATCATCCCGAGATCGACGATGCTCACGCGGCTCTCGATGTCCCGCGGGCTCAGGCTCATCTGGTCGAGGTGTCGCGTGAGGTTGTCCCGACCCTGCTCCAAGGAGATGTAAATCCCCGGACGGTTGCCGCGCAACGCGTTCTGGTAGATCAGATTGAACGCGATTGTCGACTTCATCGTCCCCGGCTCGCCCGCGAGGAGGACGAGGTGGCCCTCCGGGATCCCGCCTCCGAGCTTCTCGTCAAATCCGTGGATGAATGTGCGGATGCGTTCCCCTTGGTCCATAGCGAGCCATTCCATCGGAAGGAGCGTGTATAACCGTTCCGAGGCGGTTATCACTCACGAAAGCCGCTGTGCTCTTTCCGGTTGAAAAATAAAAGGGGGAGTGAGTGTGATGTGACGCTCGACTCGACGGCGGCCCAGGGATAAGATGATTTTTGCATCGGGTCTGTGAGCAGCGTTTCGGCTGGAAACGTTTATTTGTTATCCGGTTTGTTACCAGGTCATCGGGGGGGAGGAACGCGTTCGTTCCGGAACGAAATCTGAAGGACTTGGTCATCTCGTACATCCGCCAGCAGGAGCGGTCGATCAGTTCCTTGACTAAGCAGCTCAAGCAGGACGGATACAGCTTCCACCGGCTCTTCGTCACGGGGTATCTGAAAGCCCTCGCGGACCTGGGCGTCCTCCGAGAGAAAGACATCCCTCCCGCGAAGGTCTATACGACGTCGGCGCACCGCGAGCCGAACCTCTACGAGATCGTCGGGGTCCGATGCCGCGAAATGGTGAAGGACGAATCGGACCAGGTTCGCCTCGTGGTCGCGGTCCTCCAGCGACTCTTCCGCCGACCCGTCTTCCTGCGAGAGATCCGGGAGTGCGGCTTCGCAGGAGCCGTGGACGTGCCGCTCGCCCCGCGCGAGGATCGCGAGGAGGCGCGACGTGGCCTCGTGAAGCTCGGCCTGCCGCTCCCGACGAACGAGCCCGCGTACATGGTGCAAGAGCGGAGGAACGACCCGCGCGATGCAATCCTCTGCGACATCGTCGTCGAACGGTTCGGGATGGCGGCGCTCGTCCTCGAAACGAAGCAAATGAAGCTGACCGAACGCTGACCCCGAGCTAGGCCGTCGGAGTGGATGCTCAGCTCCGGCGCCGGGTGACCCGAATGCCTCCTCGGTCCCGCACTCCCGCGAGCGTTGGTAGTCCGCGGTGAGGCTGCTCACTTCCGTGCCTGACCCGTTCCCCACGGTTAGGACGGGGACCGCCGCTCTCCAGCTGCGATTCCCGTCGCCTCCAGCCCCGCAGGACAGAACCTCAACGTTGGCATCCGGACCAGCGCCAGACTGGGAGCACCGCCCCCGACTGTCACCGCCCCATGAGGACGATTTGGGTCTATAAGGGGACGCCCAGCCCCCCGGTCAAGCCTAGCGGCGTTCTCAACCGACGCATCGTATTTAATCCTTCGCGGCCACTCGTCGAAGGAAACGATTATCGTGCCGCCTCTCCATCGTCGTCGATGGGTCTCTGGGGTTGGGGCGGGCGGCAGGTCTTCTGGCGTTCACGCTCGTTATCGCGGTGGTCGTTTCGGTCCCGCCCGCTTCCGCGACGACGCACAAATCCAGTTCCGGACGCGGCGCCGATCGCGACCTTGGGCTCCGTTTCCGTTCTTCCCGAACATCCGAGTCACGGATGGCTCGTCGCCGTATGCTTGGCAGGTCGAGCCCACGATGGTCATCAATCAGAGCGGGACGATTTTCGTCGGTTGGAAGGAGGCCTCGACGGCGGAACGCCCGGGGCGTCGTGTGGGATTCTCGTCCTCGGAGGACGTTGGCACCACCTGGGCGCCGAACATCCTGATGCCCCAAAGCCACGCGAACCAGGGATGTGCGAACTCGGAGCTCGGCCACGCGATCGGGGCCGGAGGTATGCGAGCGGCACGTCGGCGATCGCTGCGGTCGACACGGGCGTCGTGCCAACGGGGGACGGCGTGAGGCAGGCCTTTGCCGGCTGGGCGGGCGATGCTTCCGGGAGCTCGGTGTCCGGGTCCGCCGCGATCGTCATGGACGGACCCAAGGCCGCCTTCGCGACGTGGCGCACGAAATACCTCGTTCAAGTGCTCACGGAGGTCGGTGCGATCGAAGGCGGCGGGTGGCATCCCTCCGGTGCCCAGGCCACGCTCGTGGCCCCGGCGGAGGTCGTGAGCGGCGGTCAGCGATACGCATTCGCCGGTTGGACGGGAGACGTTAGCTCGTCGGACCGGTCGATTTCCTTGACGGTGAGCGGACCGATGACGGTCCACGTGACATGGACGAACCTTGGCGCCGCCGGGGGGTTCGGGGGATCCACGATTCTCCTTGCGATCCTCCTGATTGCGATCACCGTCACTGCCGTCGCGATCGTGCTGTGGCGCCGTCGACGCGACGATTGACGTTCACCCGGTCTTCCGCATCTCTGCTCGTGCGGCCTTCGACTTCTTGTATCGACCGTAGGTCGATAGAATCATCACTCCGCCGACGAAGAAGGCGCCTGTGGAACAGACGAGTCGCCACGACTCCAGGTCTTGACCGAACCGGTCGAGGTATAGGTTCGCCGTGAAGTAGAAGTTGACCGAGGTCACGATGATCAGGAGTCCGATCGTCATCGGCGCCCACAAGCCGAGGATCGAACGGATCCGTTCGACGTTCATCGGCTCATCAGTCGGATGATTGCTTCTGCCGGTTCGCCGTCGCAGTCCTCGAGAGCCTTCCGCGCTTCGTCTTCGGAGACTCCCGCTTTCTCGGCGACGAGTTTCACGTCCTCATCGGGAATGTCAGGTCCCTTTGCCGCCGATTCCGATTTCTTCGCGTCCGCCCGGGGACGCACGATTGGTTCGCCAATCACCTGGTAGATCCGCTGCCCCTGCGCGACGATGGACGTCACGGACGCGCTCCGGAACACGTATTCCTTGTCCGCCGTCTTGATGACGACCTCCTCGACCTCTCCGAGGTCCTCTTGCTCGATGCCGAGGCGTTTCATCATCTGCTTCATCTGCCTCGGATTCACGCGTCCGCCGGGGATCATGGGACCACACGCGTTGCATGCGAGCGGCGCGGATAAAGGTTCTGCGCACCGCGCGCTTCCGTCATATGTTTAAATAGCTCAGGCCTCATGGAATCGGCCGTGCGCATCGCGGTCGTGTTCAAGGATCGATGTCAGCCCAAGCGCTGTCATCTCGAGTGCATTGCGTTCTGCCCGCCTCAACGCACGGGCACGGAGGTCATCTGGATCGACCAGGAGACGGGGAAGGCCGCGATCAGCGAGGAAACATGCATCGCCTGCTCGATCTGCGTGAAGAAGTGTCCTTTCGACGCAATCCGCATCATCGGACTCCCCGAAGAACTGAATGAGGATCTCGTCCATCAGTACGGGAAGAACGCGTTCCGCCTGTTCCGCCTCCCGGTCCCGCAGAAGGGCCAGGTGATCGGCCTTCTGGGGCCGAACGGGATCGGGAAGACGACGTGCGTGAACATCCTGAGCGGTGAGGTGGCCCCGAACCTCGGACACTACCGCCGGAAGAAACCGCATTGGGATGATGTCCTGGAGTACTTCGCCGGCACCGAGACCCACGACTATCTCGAGAAGCTCGCGAACAAAGACCTCACGACCGCGATCAAGCCGCAGTATGTGGACAAGCTCAGCAAGGTCTACACGGGGCGCGTGCGGGATCTCCTGATGAAGATCGACCGCCAGGGCAGGCTCGGGGACCTCTCCGAAACCCTAGGCCTCGAATTGTTCCTCGACCGCGACATTGCTCAGCTGTCCGGCGGCGAGCTGCAGCGCGTGGCGATCGCGGCCACGATGCTAAAGGAGGCGGATGTCTACTTTTTCGACGAGCCGTCGTCGTACCTCGACATCTACCAGCGCCTGCAGGTCGCGAAAGTCATCCAGTCCTTGTCGCGCGAGAAATACGTGGTCGTCGTCGAGCACGACCTTGCGGTCCTCGATTTCCTCGCGAGCACCGTCTTCCTGATGTACGGCGAGGAAGGCGCGTACGGCATCATCGCGCAGCCGCGACCCGTCCGGACTGCCATCAACGTCTACCTGGGTGGTTACATGAAGGAAGAGAACATCCGCTTCCGGGAACGCGAGATCCGGTTCGATACGCGTCCGCCGCGTGGGGAGTGGAGGGCGGACGTCCTCGTCTCGTTCGACCGGCTCACGAAGCGGTACGACGCGTTCGAGCTGACCGTCCGTGCCGGCATGCTGCGGAAAGGCGAGGTCGTCGGCGTCGTGGGACCGAACGCCACCGGGAAGACGACGTTTGTGAAGATGCTCGCGGGCCAGGAGACGGCGACGTCGGGCGCGGTCGAAGGAAAGTGGCAGGTCTCGTACAAGCCGCAATATCTCGAGGCCGTGTACGAGGGGACCGTTGGTGACCTCCTCCGCTCGACGGTCGGCAAGAAAGCGGACTCGGGCCACTTCGAGACAGAGGTCCTCCAGCCGCTCAAGGTGAAAGGCATGCTCGAGCGTGACGTGTCCACGCTGTCTGGAGGCGAGCTGCAGCGCGTCGCCATCGCTCTGTGCCTCGGACGTGAAGCGGACATCTACCTGATCGACGAGCCCTCCGCCTACCTCGACTCGAACCAGCGCATGGAAGCCGCGCGCACGATCCGGCGGGTGATGGAGAAGGAGGCGCGGACGGGCCTCATCGTCGACCACGACGTGTATTTCATCGACATGGTCTCCGACAGCGTCATGGTCTTCTCGGGGGAACCCGGGCGGAGCGGCGTGGGCGAGGGCCCGTTTCCGATGCGCGAGGGCATGAACCGGTTCCTGGAGCAGGTCGGCATCACGTTCCGCCGCGACGCGGACACGAACCGGCCCCGGATTAACAAGATTGACTCCCGCCTGGACCGCGAGCAGAAAAGCGCCGGCGAGTACTACTACGCGGTCGAGGAAGCCGTCCGGGAAGCGCAAGTCATCACGACGACGAAGGCTGGATAAGCCGACCCGCGTTGACGCCGACGGGCTCGCCTTGCTCGACGATCGGCTCGCCTCGTAGATACACGTGCTGAGGGAATGAGCCCTCCATTCCATCGAAGGGCGTCCACCCACATTTGTACCGCAGTCTCTTCGCGCGAATCGTGCCGACCTGCCTCGGGTCGATTGCGATTAGATCCGCGTCCCGCCCAATCTCGATCACTCCCTTCTCGATGCCCAGGATCTCTGCTGGTCGCGTGGCCATCGCGCTGACGACGCGTTCAAGCGGTAGGTCCCCCGCGCGCGTGCGGCGCATGACGAGCGGGAACGAGGTGGCCACGCCCGGCACACCAGCAGGGGCCTCGTCGAACGGCTCTTGCTTCTCATCGATCGTGTGGGGCGCGTGGTCGCTCGCGACGACATCCAGGCGTCCCGCGCGGAAGGCCTCCCAGAGCGCCTCGCGCTCCCCACGCGACCGGAGCGGCGGGTTCACCTTCCCGAAGGCATCGCGGGCCCTGGATATATCGAGGAACAGATGATGGGGAGTGACCTCCGAGGTCACACCGGCCGGAACGGCATCCAGGGCCGTGACGCTCGTCACGTGAGCCACGTGGACGGCCGCGGAACCGCGGAGCCTTGCGATTGTCGCGATCGCGCTCGCCTCGGCTTCGACCGGGCGGGCCATCGAGTGTCCTTCGAGACCTCGCGTCCGAGGTTTCGTGAACTTCTGCGGGTCCTCCGCGTGCACGACGACGAGCCTCTTGTCTTTTTCCGCGGCCGTAAGGATGTCTTCGGTGGTGGGGATATCCACCTGCATTCCTCCGGTGGACTCGGCCATGTACACCTTGAAGCCAATGGCCTCCTTGAATCGGCCCAGGGCGCTCCCGGATTGCGGGGCCGCGTAGAGCGCGTAATCGACCGCCGCGCGGCCGCGAAGTCCTGCGATCTTCTCCCGGAGCACGCTCGGCGACGTGACGGCCGGAAGCGTGTTCGGCATGTCCGCGATCGTCGTGACGCCGCCAATCGCGGCGGACCGCGTACCGCTCGGGAAGTCGTCCTTCTGCGTGAGGCCGGGATCGCGCATGTGCACGTGGATGTCCACGCAACCGGGGAGAATCAGCGCGTCCCCGTGGTCGATCACCTCGTCGCCTCGGAGGATTTTCTTGATCGCTGCGATTCGTCCGTCTTCGTCGATCCCGATGCTCAACGTGTCGAGGCGCCCGCGAAACCACACGCGGCCACTAACGACCCGCATGGCCGGCCCCCAAGTTCCGCCGCAGGACGGGGCCCTTCGGCTCGACCTCGCCAAAAATCTCCGCCCGGAACTTGTAGACACGCGTGGACGCGTCCAGCCAAGCGTCCGCGAGCAGGCCCGCTTTCATGCAAGCCTCGGAAAGGAACTCCTCCGCATCCCATCCCTGTTCGACCGCCACCTGCGGCAGGAGGATTCCGCGGTACGGACCCTGAGCGATGCTGAGCCCATCAACGCCGATCGCCACGTGCTTGGCCAGTTCCTTCGGTTTCTTCACTTCGATGAGATGAGGCGGAGTGAGGAGGCTTACCTCGACGGTCACGTGATCGAGTTCATCCCCGCGAAGCCGCGGGAAACGCGGATCCTCAGCTGCGCCCTCCGCACTCTTCTCGATCGATTTCAGGAGAGAGAAGAACGGCTGCGGGTAGCCGATGCATCCGCGTAGTTCCCCGCTCGGATACACGTTGACCGTCACGAACGCACCCGACTTCTCTTGGAACCGCGTCGGCGTCTCGTACGGTCGCTTGGGCCGTCCCTCGATGTGGGCCTCGAGGGCCTCACGCGCGATGCGCACCGCGAGCTCGCCCTCTCGGTCCTCGTAGCGCATCTCGCCCCTCAACCCGCGGGTTCTCCTTAACGTTGTCGTTGCGTCCGCCCCGGATCCGATTCACGTCGCCGCGGCCGGACACAAACCTTTTATCGCCACCGGACTCTCATCAGCGCGATAGAGCGATGCGAGCCCGTGTCCCCGTCGTCGAGATCATGACTCCGACGCCCATCACGATCGCCGCAGACGCGACCGTCGCGGACGCCGCCGGGGTGATGCGAGACAAGGGGATCGGAAGCCTCGTCGTCGTCGAGAAGGGCAAGCCGATGGGCATCGTCACGGAGAGGGATGTCGTGACGAAGGTCGCGGCGTCGAACAAGCAGCCGAGTCGCGTCCTCGTGCGAGAAATCATGACGACCCCCGTCGTCGCCGTGCATCCGGGCGAGGAGGTCGCCGAAGCCGCCCGAATCATGTCGCAGCGGAAGATCCGGCGGCTGCCCGTCGTCCAGGAGGGCAAACTCGTCGGGATGATCACGGAGAACGACATCCTCCGGATCTGGCCGCAGCTGATCGAGGTCACGCGGGAATACGCGCGTGCAGGACTCGAGACGCAGTTCGCGAAGGGCATCGAGGGACACTGCGAAGCGTGCGGCGTCTATTCAACGAACCTCGTGTGGGATCGCAACCTCCTCGTATGTCCCGAGTGCCGCACAGCGTGATCCGCCCGCCGTTTCCGCCGGGGATGGATAACCACCGCGGAACCTTTATAGGCCGCACCCAGGTTCGGGCCCGCCAGTGGCCCGCCTCGTCAAGATTTCTCAGCAGGAGCTCGACGCCGTCCGGAAGCTCTACGAGAGCGTCATGTCGTACGCCTGCCACGGCCTCTTCTTCCGCGAGGGGATGGTCCTCGGGGAAGAAATCACGAAGTCCCTCGCCCTCGGACAGGATCCGCTCGAGGTGGGGAAGAAGATGATCCTCGAGCGCGGATGGGCCGAGGACATCCTGTTCACGGAGACCGGCGCCCGCGTGCGCGGCTCCATCGAGGTCTCGCAAGGAGCCGAAATGGAGACGTGCCACCGCATCCGCGGTCTTCTCTCGAAGCTGCTCGAGGCGAAGACAAAGCAGCGCGTTCGCCTGACGGAGGCCGAGTGCGTCAGCACGGGCGGTCGCGAATGCGTCTTCGAACGGGAGGGGACTACCTGACGGCGCTTGAGGACATGGTCCGGGCGTTGCGCGAAGTGACGAAGGCGGAAGCGGTCGCCGTAATCAACCGGGACGGCGGCGTGGTGACGGCGGAGCTTCCTCCGACCGTATCCCAAGAAACGTTCTCAATCATGTGCGCCGCGATTCTCGGTGCGGGCATGACCGCCTCGACGGAGCTGGGCCACGCGGCCCCTCATCGCGTCGTGCTTGAATCGGAGGACGCGACCCTCGTGATCCAGGAAGTAGGTCGGCGTGCGATGCTCGTCCTCGTCGTTCCGCCGGAGCGCGCGATTTCGGAGATTGACACAGCGATCTCGCGCTTCGTCCAGGCGGCGGCGCAAGATCTCGATTGAATTGTCCGGGAAGCCTTATGAGTCGCCGGTCCTTGGCGTCCGCGGGCCCGTGGTCTAGTGGCTAGGATGCGACTCTTACAAAGTCGAGGTCGTCGGTTCGATCCCGACCGGGCCCATGCTCTCCATTCGGTCGCCTACTGCCGATAGTCCTCCGGGCGGAACCCGAGGTCCACCCGAATGTCCGCGAGCCGGCCGAGATTGGCCCCGTCGAGGAGATGCACGGTCGCCTCATCGAGCCGCACGAGGTCTTCGTCGAACAGCGGCCCGATGAACCGCGCGCGGACATCGTTGACCGGCATGCCGCCGCACAGTTCGTTGAAGGACGGCGCGATGATCGCCTCGCGCGGCAGTTTCGGGTATCTCCTGTGTTTTCGCAGGAACGGGACGCGCATCCAGCACGGGACGATGTGTCGGTGCCCCATCGCGTCCCGGAACGCCGCCGCGGGATGGTTGTGTCCCATCAGGAGGAGACGGGTCTCCATGACTTTCTTGTATGGCCACGCGTGGCCGTGGCAGAACCCGACGTCCTCGATTCGGAACCCGTACGCGGGTTTGAAGCGCACGTTCCGCGGGACGATGTGCTTCAGCATCCCGTCGTGGTTTCCTTGCGCGATGTAGATCTCCGGGAACGTCGACGCAAGGTCCCGGAAGAACACGTAGACATCGCGACGCTCCCGGGACGCCATCTTCGGCACGAGGTGCTTCACGTCGCCGAGGATCACGAGTCCCTTCGCGGACCGCTTCTCCGCGAGTTCGACGATCTTCCTGCCCATCCCTTCTGCCCGACTCGGGACATGGACGCCCTTCTCGCGCAGTTCCTCCTCCAAACCGATATGGAGGTCCGCCACGACGACGTATTCCCCGGCCATCAGGGCCGGCTCGTCGGGGATCGGTTCAACGTCCATGCACGCTCCAAGGACCCGCGCGCCTTAACCCTTCGCGCGTGGACGTGCTCAGGACACGAATTCCGCGAGTACGCGTCCGAGGTTCTCCGCGACGTCCATCGACGTGAGCCCGTAACTCTTCTCCTTGAACGCGAGGTCGCCTGCGTAACCGTTCACGAACGCGCCAAGCCGGGCCGCATCGAACGGGGTCATGCCTTTCGAGACGAGTCCAGCGACCAGGCCGCAGAGGACATCGCCCGTGCCACCGACCGTCATCCCGGGATTCCCCGTGTAGTTGAACTTGACCCGCGTCCCGTCGCTGACGATGTCGACGGGACCTTTGAGGAGGATCGTCGCCCCGAAGGTTTTCCCCGCCTCCCGCACAGGGTCCGCGCGTTCGTCCGCGCCCGCGGGGAGATCCTTCCCGGTGAGCACCTTGAACTCGCGGGAGTGTGGCGTGATCACCACGCGTTTCCCTGCGATGCACTTCGGATCCGCCGCGACCGCCTTGATTGCGTCCGCGTCGATCACCAGGGGTAGTGTCACCTGACGGATGATCTCCCGGATCGCTTCGAGCGTGCCCTCGACGTCTCCGAGGCCCGGGCCGATCGCCATCACGTCCGCCTTCGCCGCGATGTCGAGCACCTGCCGCAGGTCTTCCCGCAGGAGGCGATGGCCCACGAGGGGCTGGACGATGAACGTCGGGGAGTAGGAGGCGACGACGGAAGCCGCCAACGCGGGCGTCGCGATGTGCACAAGGTCCGCGCCCACCCCGAGGGCGCCGAAGGCTGCGAGCGCCGGAGCGCCCGTGAACGGTCCCCCCGCCACGACGAGCACCCGCCCGTTCTGACCCTTGTGGCTTCCCGTTCTCGGGATTGGATACAGGACGAATTCACCCGGGCCGATCGTCTGCGCGATCTTCGGCGGGATCCCGATGTCCGCGACATGGATCCGCCCGGAGTTCTCCGGCGTCATCCCCTCCTTGACGTCGTGCAGGGCCACGGTCGCCGTCGGCTTGACCATGCGGTCCGTCCCGAGACCGCTGGGGACGTCGACGCTCAGGACCGGTTTCCCGGACTCATTGATCTGTCGGATTAGCGCACCGTACGGCTCGCGGAGCGATCCCTCGACGCCGATGCCCAAGAGGGCGTCGACGAGGATGTCCGACCGGGCAATCGCTTCCTCGCTCCGATCCAATCCCGCCAGGATCTGCACGTCCCGGAGGCGCTCGAAGTTCGTCTGCGCCTCCGGCGTGGCGAACTGATCCGGCGAACGCGCGAGGAGTACCGTGACGCGGGCGTCCTTCGCCAGGTGCCGCGCGGCGACGAGTCCATCCCCGCCGTTGTTTCCCGTCCCGCACACGACGAGCACGTGCTTCCCGCCGGCCCCGAGCTGCGTTCGCGCGACGTCCGCGACGGCTTTTCCCGCGGCTTCCATGAGGTCGAGGATTGAAACGCCAAAGTGTTGCGCGTTCCGATCGAGGACCCGCATCTCCGTGGCGGAAATCATGGCTGCCGCGCATCCGGCGGACCGTAGTTAAACGTTGCCTGAGTTGACTTAAGTGCGAGGGCGCGGTTGTCGGGCCCATGGACTGGCGCGCGCTGCGCCCCTATGCGTGGGCGCTCGTCCTCGCGCTCTTCGTCCCCGCGAGTTGGGTCCTCGAGCTCGTCTTGGGTCCCGGGGTCGCGGTCTTCGCGGCCGCCGGACTGGGAATCATTCCGCTGGCCTGGTTCATGGGGCTCGCGACGGAGGAGCTCGGGAAGCACGCGGGTCCGGGCGTCGGAGGCCTGCTGAACGCGACCTTCGGCAACGCGACGGAGCTTATCATCGCGTCCTTCGCGCTGATCGCGGGCCTGACGGACGTCGTGAAGGCGTCTCTCACCGGATCGATCATCGGGAACATCCTCCTCGTTCTCGGGCTGAGCATGCTCGTTGGCGGCTGGCGCCACAAGAGCCAGATCTTCTCCCGAGAGGCCTCTGGCATCCAGACCTCGATGCTCCTCCTCGCCGTGATCGGCCTCGTGATGCCCGCCCTCTACGTCTTCTCGACGGGCCTCACGGGCGGGCTGATCCTGACCGAGATGAGCGTCGGGATCGCGGTGATCCTGCTCGTCGCGTACGTCTTCGGCCTGCTCTTCTCCCTCCGGACCCATCGGGACATCTTCAACCCCGTCGGGGAGAAGGAGGAGCCGCGCTGGTCTGTCCGCTCCGCCGTCGCGGTCCTCCTCGTCGCAACGGCCGTCGTCGCGCTCGAGTCGGAACTCCTCGTAGGCTCGATTGAGAAGGCCCAGGAGGCCCTCGGGCTCACGGAGCTCTTCGTCGGCGTGATTATCGTGGCGATCGTCGGAAACGCGGCGGAGCACGGCGGCGCCGTGATTATGGCCTACCGGAACAAGATGGACCTGAGCGTCGCAATCGCGACGACGTCCACGACGCAGGTCGCGCTCTTCGTCGCCCCATTCCTCGTCCTCGTCTCCTTCCTCACGCCGAAGGTCCTCACCCTCGACTTCGAGATCTTCGAGCTCGTGTCGATCGCCCTGTCGACCGGAGTCCTCGCCGCCGTGGCCGCGGACGGACGGAGCAACTGGTACGAAGGCGTCCTGCTCCTGATGGTGTACGCGGTCATCGGCGTCGCGTTCTTCTTCCATCCCTGAGGCGCCCCGATGGACCGCAGAGTCCTTGTTCGGGGCCTGACGAGGAATGTCGTCTTGCTCGGGATCGTCTCCTTCCTGACCGACGTGAGCAGCGAGATGATCCTCCCGATCCTCCCGTTCTTCCTCGTCCATGTTCTCCTCGCGGATGCGCTCATTCTCGGTCTCATCGAGGGCCTCTCCGACACCGCCGTGTCGTTCGTCAAGGTGCTGTCCGGGCGGTGGTCCGATTTCGCCGGCAAGCGCAGGGCGTTCGTCGCCGCGGGCTACGGGATGTCGACGATCATGAAGGCCCTCTTCCCCTTCGCCCGAGGCTGGCCTGAATTCCTCGGGATGCGGGTCGTCGAGCGGACGGGCAAGGGCGTGCGGAGCGCCCCACGCGACGCGCTCATCGCCGAGAGCGTACGGGCCGAGGACCGGGGCCGTGCGTTCGGATTCCATCGGAGCCTCGACACGAGCGGCGCGATTCTCGGACCCTTACTCGCCCTAGGCGTCCTCGCCACCGTGGGGGCGTCGATGGCCCTCGCGGATGCCTATCGGCTCGTCCTCCTGCTCGCGGCGATCCCGGCGCTCGCGTCCTTCGCGGTCGTCTTCCTCGTGAAGGAGCCGCACCGCGCGCCGTCCCCGAAGAGCCCCCTGCGTCTCTCCTTCCGCGGAGCCCCTCGGTCGCTCCTGGCGTTCGTCGCGATCGCGAGCCTCTTCTCCATGGGCGAAGTCTCCTATGCGTTCCTGCTCCTGCGGGTCGGCGACACGGGTGAGGGGACCACCGTCGCGATCCTCCTGTACGTGATGTTCAACGTGATCTACGCGGCGGTCGCGTTCCCGGCGGGCATCCTCTCGGACCGAATCGGACGGAAGCCGGTCATCCTCGTCGGCTACGCCGCGTACGCGGCCACCGCGGTTCTGTTCGCCGCCGCGCCCGTCCTACTGCTCCTCGCGCTCGGCTTCGTGTTCTATGGGATCAGCTACGGGTTGGTCGAGGGGACTCAGCGGGCCCTCGTGGCGGACCTCGCCCCGCCGGAGATCAAGGCGACGGTCCTCGGGGCATACCACGCGAGCATCGGGCTCGTAAAGCTCGCGTCCGGACTGACCGCGGGATTCCTGTGGGTCGTGTTCGCACCTGCGGCCACGTTCTGGTTCGCCGGTGTCGTCGCGGGCGTCGCAGCCGTCGCTCTCCTGACCTGGCGTCCGCCGCTCAGGTCCTGAGTTTGCGACCGAGGCGTTTCTCGACGTCGGCGACCTTCGCGTCGAGCTGCCCCGTCACGCCCTTGCGGTCATCGATCTTGATCACGGTGGAGACGCGCTCGCAGTGCGCCAGGACGGCGTTGTGGCAGCGGGCGATGAGGGCCACGACCTCGTCGAAGGAGCCCTCGACGACGGTCCCCATCGGATTGAGGCGGTACGCCAGGCCGCTCCGGTCCACGATGTCGAGGCATCGCGCGACGTACTCCCCGACGCTGACGCCTTTCCCGATCGGTGTGATGCTGAACTCCGCGATCGTCATGCGTACGACCCCGTTATCCTCATATGCCGTCCGCCTCTTGCAACTTGCGTGGCCGTCGACTACTCGCGGCACGCAGCGAACTATGACCGCGCCCGCGCGGACGACGTGGTGGACCGCGAGTTCTGGCTGCGAGGGCTCGTTGAGATCGGCGGTCTTCAGCCGGGAGAGCGAATCCTCGACCTGGGCGCGGGGACGGGCCGGTTCGCGCAGCTTCTGTCCACGACGAATCCGGTTGTCGCCTTCGATTCATCCGCTGCGATGCTCGCTGGGTCCCGCAAGAAGGGCCCGTTCGAACGCATGCTGGGCGATGGCCATCACCTCCCGTTTCAGCCGGGGTCCTTCGATGCGACTATCCTGGTCATGGTCCTCCACCATCTGGCCGATTATCCCGGGACGCTGCGGGAAGTGGCCCGCGTCTCGCGTCGCGTCGTCCTTGCGACCTCCGACATGGCCAGGCGCGACCTTGGCATCCTCGAGGAAGCCTTCCCGAGTCTCCTCGAGATCGACCGGCAGAGGTTCCCCCCGATCCGTGGGATCGTCGCGTCGCTCGAGGCCGCCGGCTTCCGGGGGGTCCGTGCGGAGGAGCGGCCATATCGCCGGACTCTCACGGTCGCGGCGCAGCTGGAACGGGTCCGGCGGAGATACCTGTCCACCTTCGATCTCCTCCCTCCGGGAGAATACGAACGCGGGCTCCGGTTCCTCGAGGATGAGCTCCCACGGAGGTACGGAGACGCCTTCGAGTTGACCGCCAGCTTCACGTTTGTAGCCGCGACAAAGTGAGTTTCATGGACTTCGTGCATTCCGGGCAGAAGTCGCGTCCTTTCCGGTCCGTGTCGGCGAGCTTCTCGGAGAAGTACATGACGCACCCAGGGTTCGCGTCGTGATGGCCCAGGCCGAGTGTGTGACCGATCTCGTGGACCGCCGTCTTCACCGCGCGCTCGCGGAGCTTCTCTTCTCCATCGTCGCCAAAGCGGGACAGGGAGACGACGGCCCATCGCCCGGAGATGTCCGCATGGCCGTAGACGAGTCGCATCCCCAGTTCCGGGTCGCAGAGCTCGACGTCTGTGATCGCGACAACGCGATCCCCGTTCGCGTCACGGCATAGCTCCTCGAAGGCGGCCGCGCGGTAACGGCCCCACCGGAACGTGTACGCCCGCTTGGGCACGGACTTCGGTTCCGCGATCCGCACCTCACCAAACCGAGCGAGTTCCGAGCGAAGCCGCTCCAGGAGGGACGCGTTGACATTCCCGACGGGCTGGAGCGTGAGGATCATCCTTTGACGACCCCGAGGGGGACCATCCGCGCGACGATCTTCGTCAGCCCGGCCCCTTCCGCGACGCGGACGACGTCCTCCACGTTCTTGTAGGCGCCTGGCGCCTCTTCGACGATCCCGGCTCTCGATGCCGCATGGAGGTAGATTCCCCGCTGGCTCAGGCTCTGCACGACGTCGTTCGCGCGGTACTTCCGCGTCGCCGCCGCGCGCGACATCTGGCGGCCCGCGCCGTGGCAGCTCGAACCGAAGGATCGCTCCATCGCACCCGGCAAGCCAACGAGGACGAACGAGTAGGTCCCCATGTCGCCCGGGATCAGGACGGGCTGGCCGACGTCCCTGTACTCGGCCGGCGTCTCCGGATGTCCCGGCGGGAACGCGCGGGTCGCGCCCTTCCGATGCACGACGACCCTGCGTCGCCGTCCGTCGACGTCGTGGTCCTCTACCTTCCCGATGTTGTGGCACACGTCGTACACAATCTCGATCCCGAGGTCCTCCGCCGAGCGGCCGAACAGGGTCGAGAAGGCCTTGCGCACGCCGAACGTGATCACCTGCCGGTTGTTCCACGCGAAGTTCGCGCCGCAGCACATCGCCTTCCAGTAGTCCTGCCCCTCCTTCGATCCGATCGGGGCGCAGGCGAGCTGCATGTCGGGGAGCTGGATTTTCTCCCGCTTCACGACCGCCTCGCACGTGTCGATGTAGTCCGAGGCGATCTGATGGCCGAATCCGCGGGACCCCGTGTGGATCATCACGCACACCTGACCCGTCTGTCCGATTCCTAGCGCGGCCGCCGCCCGCGCGTCGTACACCCGGTCGACCTTCTGGATCTCGACGAAATGGTTCCCGGCCCCCAGGCTACCGACTTGATCCTTGCCCCGCGTGATCGCGCGGTCGCTGACCTTCGAGAAATCCGCGTCGGGAAGGTGGCCGCGGGCCTCGATGTGCTCCGGGTCGTCCGGCCACGCGTAGCCCTTCTCCACCGCCCAGGACACGCCCTCTGTCACGAGCTTGCCGAGGTCCTGGCGGGACAGGCGCGTGAGTCCGCCCTCCCCCACGCCGCTCGGCACTTGTTGAAAGCACGCATCCGTGAGCTCCCGGATTAGCGGGCGCACATCCGCATCCGTGAGATTGGTCCGCAAGAGGCGCACGCCACAATTGATATCATACCCGATCCCGCCGGGCGAAATCACGCCTTCGTCAGTGTCGAAGGCCGCGACGCCGCCGATCGGGAAACCGTAGCCCCAGTGGATGTCGGGCATCGCCATCGACCTGCCGACGATTCCGGGCATTGTGGCGACGTTGGCCACCTGCTCGGGCGCTTGGTCCTGGCGAAGCTGGCCGACCATCGCATCATCGATGAAGATGAGCCCGCTTGTCCGCATCCCGGGCTTGTACGACTGCGGGATCTCGAAGCGGTACTCGTCCAATTTCTTCAGGGGGCCGCCCCATCCTTCCGCCATCGCCCATCCTGCGTCTAAGTGCGGAGTGCACATAAACGTTCGTGCCCCCCACGCGGGTCCGTCGCAAACTATAAGCGACACCGTGTTATATTGTGCCACGGGTTGGGACGAGCCCCGAATCTCGTTCTCCCGCGCCGCATCCGGGTGGGCATGTGCGGTCGGGGAATCGCGCGTCCGATACCGTCTCGAAGAGAGGGGGAGGGAATCGAGCGGCCGGCGTGCGGGCGGTAGGGGCTCGTCGCTCCCTTTTCCTCAGTATTCCCCGAGCGTCCCCGCGCGGCGCGCTTGTCGCTCGAACGCGAGGTACCCGAGGTAGCCTAGGATCGGGGACGCGATCGCGAACGCGAGGACGATCAGGAACTCCCCGCCCGGATTGTCCGGCATCAACTCCGGTGGCACGCCGAGCAGGCTCGTCCGGAACAGGTCCACCGCATAGCTGACGGGCAGCCATCGACTTACGTAATCCCGGACAGGCTGCGGCAGGACGGAGAACGGGAAGAACTGCGCGGAGAAGATGAAGAAGAAGAACTGCAGGCCGTTCACGAGCAGCTGAGCGGTCTCCTTGAGCTTGATCGTGACACCGGCGAAGAAGAAGCCGAGGCCAAGGAATCCGGAGATGGACAGAAGCAGCACGAACAGTCCGAAGAGGACGTTTTGGAGGGGGAGCCCGCCGACGAGACCGTTCACCAGGCCGACCGCGGCGACGCACATGACCGTCGTCCAGAGGAGGATCGCGAACGTCCGCGACGTCAGGTTCGAGAACTTGTTCGTCGGGCTGAGGTACAGGGCCTCGAGGGTGCCGCGGACCTGCTCCTCCCGCAGAGAGAAGCCAATCTCCCAGAGCGTGAAGCCGAGGAACATGCTCGTGACGAAGCCGTACGTCATCATGCCCGCGAAGACGCTGAGGTCCTGCCCCGATGTCCCGGGGTTCGAGAACGCGAAGGAGCTCATGATGAACAGCAGGATGATTACGAACACTTGGACGAAGAGGGCGATGAACGCGATTGGGTAGCGGCTGTACTCGACGATCACTTTCTTCGACATGTCCCAGAACGTCGCGAGCCGTTGCCCGAGCGTGTTCCGACCGAGACCGAATCCCCGGTGCGTCGTCGTCAGTACTGCCCCACCCCCTCGTTCCGCTTGATTCGCCGCTCCATCATCCCGAAGAACTCGTACCCCAGGAGGGGCGTAATCCACGCGGCCATGAACATGAGCCCGAGGACGATGTACCCGGGCCCGTACAAGGACGGGATGTTGAGCAGCGCGGACCGCATCGCGTCGTTCATCAGCGTGGGCGGGAATGCCATCGCCGTGATGCGGACGAGAGGCGGGAACATCGTGACGGGGAAGTAGATGCCCATGAAGAACGGCACGACCCACTGGATGAGCTGGATCACGGAGTTCGCCTCCTTCACGCGCATGATCAGCGCGCCGAAGAAGAACGAGAGGCCCCACAGCGCCGGGATCCCGAGCATCAGGTACCCGATCGCGGCGAGGAAGTTCCCCGCGAGAGGGTTCACCCCGAACAACAGGGACCCCACGAACATCGCGACGATGAAGGCCGCGAGGGAGCGCACGAGGCTGTACGACGTAACGCCCACGAGGACGTACAATCGTTTCGCCGGCGCGAGGTAAATCGATTCCAGGGTCCCTGTCTCCTGCTCCCGGCGCACCCAGTATCCGATGAGCCAGAGCATGAGGGACACGACCATGAACGTGCTTGAGCCGAGCAGCATGTACACGCGGTATTCCATCGTCCCTTGCCCGGCGGCCTGCGTGTTCTGGAAGAAGTTGCTCGCGGCGTTCTCCTCGCTGCCCGCCACGGCGATCCCCAGGAGGATCGGCATTGCGGCGAAGAAGATCGGGAGGAACGACTCGAGCAGGATCGCGCCCTTGTAGCGCGTGATGATCCGCAATCGCGCGACGAAGACGGTCCACGCGACCGCCAGGGAGGCGTGCCACCCCGGCCGCGCGAGACCGAACCCCTTCGCGACTGTTTCAGCGGCCACGGCTCTGCACCGCCCGCTCCCCGAGGACGCGCGTGTCGACGGCCAGCGTCCGACCCGTCTTCGCGATGAAGACGTCCTCTAGGGTGACCTCCTTCGGCTTGATCGCCTCGATTGTCGCGCCGTTGTCGGACAGCGCATCGATCATCTTGGCCAGGATTGCGCGCGAATCGTTGCACACCACCTCGAGGCGGCTGCGCCCCGAGGCTCCCTCCGTGACCGCGACCTCCCGGACGCTCGGGATCGCCCGCAGGCGCTCGACGCTCCCGTTCGGAAAGATGCCCTCCATCGTGACGACGTCCTCGTGCTTGATCGAGTCTTTCAGCTCCGACGTCGGGCCGATTGCGATGATCTCGCCATGATCGATGATTGCGACGCGGTCACACAGCTCCTCCGCTTCGTGCATGATATGTGTCGTGTACAGGATCGTCTTGCCCTGTCGGTTCAGATCCTTCACGATGTGCCGCAATTCCCGCGCGGTCGGCACGTCCATCGTCACCGTGGGCTCGTCGAGGATCAGGATCGGCGCGTCGTTGATCAGGGCTTTCGCGAAGGCGAGGATCATCCGTTGCCCCGCGCTGTACGTCTCGACCGTGCGGTCGACGAAGGAGTCGAGCTTCAGGAGCGTGATCAGGTCGTCAATCCGCTGGCGGCGCACGCTCTTCGGAACGTGGTACAGGGCACCGAAGTAATCGAGGTTCTCCCGCCCCGTGAGCTTCCAGTAGAGACCGCGGTCGCCCATCAGCATGCAGCCGATCGAGGCGCGGACCTTGTCCTCTTCCCGAAGCACGTCGTGCCCGTTGATCCACGCACTTCCCGATGTCGGAAGGAGCAGGGTCGTGAGGCACTTGATCAGGGTCGTCTTGCCGGCGCCGTTCGGGCCCAGGAGGCCGAAAATCTCCCCGTCGTAGATCGCGAGGCTCACGTCTTTGAGGGCATGAATCAGTTTCTTCTCCTTATGGCCCTTCTTCCGCTCCTTCGAGACGTACGTTTTGGAGAGGCCCTCCACGCGGATGATCGGGTCGGCCATGCGGGCCGCACGAGACCCGGATTCCTTAAAAAGGCTTCTGGCACTGTGTGACCAGGACGCCCTCAGGCGCGCGCCTCGCCGACGCACATGATCGCTTCGCGGATCAGACGGGCCGCGAGGAGGGACGTCTGGCCGAAGTCCCACGCGGGACTGACCTCGTTCAGATCCATCCCGACGAGGTGCGGCGCGAGGAGGCCGATCACCTTCTTCACTTGGAGGGGCGCGAGTCCGAACGGCTCCGGGTTCCCCACGCCGGGGGCGTACGCCGGGTCCACGCCGTCGATGTCGATTGTGAGGTAGACCTTGTCCCGGTTAATCGCACGAAGTGCGCGCTCCGTCGCCGCGACGATCCCGCGCTCGTGGATGTCATAGACGCTCACGTAGGTGAGGCCGAGCCGCTCGAGATCCTCCCGCTCCTCGCGGCTGTACGACCTCACGCCCATGTACACGACCCGCTCCACACCGACGTGGTCCGCGATGCGGCGAGCCGAGCATGCATGGGACCACTTGTCGTCGAGGTACGAGTCCCGGAAGTCGAGGTGCGCGTCGATCCCGATCACGCCGATATCCTTCGGGAACGCGCGGACGACCGCAGGAGCCAGGCTGTGCTCCCCGCCGATTACGATTGGCATCTTCCCCGCGCCGACGATGTCGGCGGCCATCTTCGAGACGCCGGCGACCATGTCCGTCGAGGGTCCGAACGTCTGGGTGTCACCGAGGTCCGCGACGGGGACCTCGAGGAGGTCCCGCTGGTGGTCCATCATGTACGTCTCGAAATTATAGGATGCCCGGCGGATCGCCTGCGGTCCGTAGCGGGAGCCGCCACGGAAGGAGCATGTGCGGTCGTACGGCACCCCGAACAGGACGATCTGGGCCTCGTCGTACTTCGCGACGGCGTCCGCGAAGGTTGGCGCGGCCATGACGCCCGGAAACGCGCGAGCGATTATAAGATGACGAGCCCGCTCACGGCGAGGAGAGCTTGCGGCGCCCGAGGGCCTCGATGTACATCGTTTCTTGCCCCGGGCCGAGCTTACCTCGGAGTTCCTCCGGGAGGGTGATCTCGAACGTCGCGTACGTCGAGAGGTCCATCAGCTGTGCGACGTTCGCGTGTACGGACAGCACCTGCGCCTTCCGCTTGTCAATCATCGGGACGCGCACCTTGTGCGTGACCGGGTGGACAACGGAACGTTTCTGGCCGTCAAACACGCCGACCGCTTCGAGCCTCGCTTTCGCTTCGCCGTGTTTCCCCGGTTTCGAGGTCTGGATGCTGATGATCCGGCATGGCTCCTCGTCAATCACGACGTAGCGGTTCACCTTGAGCTCCCGGATCTCCGCCTGCTCCCATGACATACGCGATTCCGCGGTGCGATACGAGCCGCTCCCTTAAGACGTTTCTCACCTGCGCCGTCGCTGTCTCCGATCCCGCGGTGCCGCGCTCCTCCCGCCCTTCGCTCTCGTGGGTTTCTCGGCCTTCCTTATCCGGATGCGCTCGATTGTCGCCTCGAGATTCTCCAGCAAATCTGGCGCGATGTCGCGATGCGTGTACGCGTCCGCCCGCGCAGCGATTGCGATCTTCGCCGCGAACGTGCGGGCGATCGCACCCCGCTGCCATCGCGGCGCGCGATGGACCCAGGGATGCTGGAATAGCACGCCGTGCTTCGGCGGTGGCGATCCGGTCCGCAGGTGGCGGAAGAGGGCCTTCTCCGCGCCGAGGAGCTGGATCGTCCCGGCGGGAGCGCGTGCGAGTTCCTCGACCCCGCCCGCGAGGGTCACGAGGCGCGCGGCGATCATCGGACCCGCGAGGGCGGAGACGTTCGGCGCGAGGCTACGGATCGTCGACTCGACGTAACCCTCCGTCGCCTTCCGTTGCCCGACGACCTGTTGAACCAACTGCGCAAGGGATTGAATCTCCGCTTCCTCTCTTGGCCCGAGCTCCGCGCCGATGCTTTCCCGATGGTCGATTGGGAGGTTCTCCCGGCGGCCGTGGGCCGCGATCATCTCGATGTACGTGCCCATGTCCACCATGCGTGCCAGCTCGGGGAAGTGGAGTCCGTACCACTCCCGTATCCGTTCGATCAGCAGATTTTCCTGCTCAATCAGCTCGTCCAAGCTGCCAACGGCCTGCCGTAGGTGGTCTTCGGGCCGGATCGCTTTGCGCATGCGTCTTTTCGCGAGCTCCACCATGGAGGCGTGCAGGAGCCCGCGCTCGTACCCATACGCCTCCGGGTCGAGGAACGGCGGCCGTTCCGTCGTGAGATTGCCGCCCGCGCGCTCGAGGCGCGGCTCGACGACGAACAGGTCCTCGAAGCGGGCCATGAGGTCCCGCTCCCCGTCCAAGACCTTCCAGTCCTCGACCAACGCGAGGCGGCTCGCGATCGCGGCCGCGTCCTTCGGGAACAACTCCTGATGGACGACCTTTCCTTCGTCCAGGATGAAAGAGCCAAACCACGTGGTGACGAGGAGCATTTCGCGGGGCGAAGGCGGTGGGCCCGTAAAAGAGTATCCGCGTTCAGCGACGCTTCCTCGCCGGAGCCTTCTTCTTCGGAGGACTTTCTGTCCGCGTGAGGCTTTTTAGCTGCGCCGGCTTGAGGATGCCCTTCTCCGTGATGATTCCCGTGATGTACTTCGCCGGCGTCACATCGAACGCGGGGTTCCGCGCAGGGCTCTCCTTCGGGGCGATCGGGTGGCCGTCGATGTGGAGGACCTCCTGCGGGGATCGTTCCTCGATCGGAATCTTGCTTCCGGACGGCAGATCGAAATCAATCGTGCTCGTCGGCGCGGCGACGTAGAAGGGGACGTCGTTCTCCTTCGCGACGACGGCCTTCGCATACGTGCCGATCTTGTTCGCCGTGTCGCCGTTGGCGGCGATGCGGTCCGCACCCACGAGGACGAGGTCCACTTCGTTCCGGCTCATGAAGTGGCCCGCGGCACCGTCCGTGATGATCGCGTGCTCGATGCCCTCCTGGACGAGTTCCCAGGCCGTCAGCCGCGCACCCTGCAATCGGGGTCGGGTTTCATCTACGTAGACGAAGAAGCGTCGGCCTTTCTCCTTCGCGACCCGCATCGGGGCCATAACGGTCCCGTAGTCGACGGTCGCCAGGGCGCCCGCGTTGCAATGGGTGAGGATGCGCGTCCCGCTCCGGATGAGGGTCGCTCCGTGCTCGCCGATGGCGCGACACCGCTCCACATCCTCCTGGGCGTATCGCTCCGCCGCCTGCACGAGGTCCTCCCCGCGGCTCCGGGCCTGGAGCATGAACTCAATCGCAAAGAAGAGGTCCTGTCCCGTCGGGCGGGTCCGGCGGAATCGGTCCGCAACCGCCTTCAGGTCGAGTCCCTGGAGGGACGCCTGCGCAAGCCCGTAGGCGGCGGTCGCGCCGATCGCCGGGGCCCCGCGCACGACCATGTCCTCGATCGCCACCGCGACGTCCTCGAAGCTCTTCGCGTCGTAGATGCGCACGTCGAACGGGAGGTACCGCTGGTCAATCAGACGGACGATCTCCCCTTCGAGCCAGACGGTCCGAAGCTCCCGCGCGGTTCCTTCGACGACGACGCGCACCTGTGTCCTCCTAGGATTTCCTCAGGGAGGAGAGGAGGCTCGAGAGGCCCGGACGGCCCAGTTCTCGCTTCATGTCCCGCGTGAGGGAGTCGTAGTAGGTCACCTGCTGTTCCACCTTCGCGAGTTCCTCGTCGAGTCGGCGGCGCTCTTCGTCGACCGCGCGCATAGCGTCGAGCAGACGCTGCTCGCGCTGCCGCCACCGGTCGAACTCCTTCTGGGCCGCTTCGATTCCGTCGGACATCTCATCGCCCCTGGACGATTGGCAGAACGGGCTTCTGTTCGAGGATGCCTTCTTTTAGGCTGGCGAGAAGACGATCGTACTCGGAGACTTTCTTTCGGACCGTGTCGCGCTCCTTCTCGAGCGAGGCTCTGCGACGGTTCAGCTGGCGGATCCTCTCTTGGATCCGCTTGCGGCGCTCCCGCCATTTCTTCGCCTCCTCGAGTGCGAGCAAGACGTTCGACGGATCCATCGTGCTCCGGCTCCACAAGGTCCAGACTATATAACCGTAATGCCCGCGGTCTACTCCTCCCGAATCTCCATGCCGGGCACAACGTACTTGAACAGGTCAAGGACGTTGAGCGCCTGCCGCACGAAATCCTTCGCGATGCCCTCGCCCGCGTCGAGGCCGAAGACGAGTTCCAGGTCGTCGACCTTCCACACGCTGACGAACTTCGCGACGGTCCGCTGCGTCGCGGCCTCTCTCACGTGGACCTTTCCGATCAGGTTCTCCCCCTGGCGGTTCGTGGAGAGCTGGACGACGTATCCTCGCCCCTCCAACTCCTTTTTCGCAATCTCCATCATCTCCGATTTGGATTCCTTCGGCATCGACGCGGCCTCCGAGCCACGCCATCCCGGTTAGCCGTAATAAAGGCTCTCCGGCGCCTTCGTCGCAGTGCCCTCTTCGATGGGGATTTATACCGCGGCCTCCTTTGCGCGGCACCGCGGGCTCGTGGTCTAGCGGTTATGACATCGCTCTCACACAGCGAAGGTCACCGGTTCGAATCCGGTCGAGCCCATTCCTGACGCGTCCGGCGATTGTACGTTGACTCCGACGAGCCGTCCGCGATCGCGCTTCACGGGTGCGTCGACGTTCCCGTTAGCGCCGCGACAAGGACGGCGACGAGCGCGAGACCGCCGAACGGGATCAAGAGCAGCCACCTCGGCTCGTAGCGGAGGTGCATGTAGTACGCGACCACGAGGCTGGCCTTGGTTGTGGACAGGATGACTAAGAGGGCAACCCGCAGGGCGTGCTCCAGGACCAGGAAATATCCGGGCGTCGTAATCGCGAGTTCCAAGGCCGTCACGATCGCGAGCGTCCCGAAGACCAGCAGGTAGGGACGCTTCCGGACGTGTTCCGCCGCCGGGGCATGGGTTGCGACTGCCGTCTCCGCCATCGTCTCTCCTCAGATTAGGTACACGATCGTGAACAGGAAGATCCACACCACATCGACGAAGTGCCAGTACAAACCGGCGAGTTCGACCGCTTCGTGGTTCTCCTTGGTAAAGCCGCCTTTGTACGCCCGCCTCGTGACGTACGCAAGTCCGAGGACGCCCGCGGTCACGTGAGACCCGTGGACGCCTGTTTGCGCGTAGAACGTGGGCCCGTATAGCAGGTTTATGCCGTCCGGCGCGGTCGCAAACGTGAGCCCCTCTGTAAAGTAGAGTTTGTAATACTCGTACGCTTGGATGCTTAGGAACACCATGCCGAAGAGTAGCGTCGCGGTGAGGAACAGCTTCAGCTTCTTCTGGTCTCCACGTTCCACCGCCGCGAGGGCCTCGACCATTGTCAGACTGCTGCAGATCAGGATGAATGTGTTGAGACCAGTGAGAAGCACGTTCAGGGGCCCGTGGCCAGGTTCCGCCCAGAGGCCCTGGAACTCCGCCGTCCCCGGGATCGTGGTGCGAAGGCGCAGGGTCCACGAGGCCCCGATGATCGCGGAAAAGAACATGATCTCCGTCGCGAGGAACAGCCAGATCGCGAGCTTGCGGGCGCTGACGCGCGGGAACCTCGACTCGACCGCGGACACGGCGCCATAGAACGCACTCGACGGCCGCTGCATGTCCCCGTGGAGCCAGCCCCCGAGGCCGCCCGCGAAGATTACGATGCCGAGGACGAGGAGGCGCATGTCCGAGATGAGTCCAACGTACCCGACTGCCATTCCGATAGCCAGGACGAAGGGCCACGGACTCCCGTGGTGCTCTTCCTCCTCCCCATGCGCGGCTTCCGGATGGGCCATCGTCCGCCTCGGACCGGCCGAGTGGATAATTCAGGCCGCTATAACATCTTCGGTTTCTGCGCGCGCCTCCGTGGACGAGCCGCCTAGTTCGGCCGGAACACCCATGGATTGTCCGTGAGGCTGAGGAACAGATCCCGCGACTTCGACCACTCGATGAGCCAGGTTGGCACCGCGATACGAGGCCCGTCGAAGCTCAGTCGCATGACGAACGCGTTCTCGGAGCGGATGATAAAGCCACCGTCGTTCGTTCTGATTTCAATTCTCGAGAGGTATAACGGGTGGGAGCCGTGGATTCGTGATAATCACGTCGCGTCGGCGGCGCGCGGATCCCGGAACTGTCGAGCGACGAGCATCGTCTCGTCGAGCTCCCCGACGCGAGGGACCGTCGATCACACGGACGAGGCGCGCGTCGTCCGCCGCCGAGCAAGCCCGTGGCGAGCGCTGCGTCCCTCGTCGGGCTTCGGGCCCTTTCCGCGCCGTGGCATTCCCGTGCATGAATCATGCCGGATTCTCGCTACGAAACGCCTTATAGGCAGGGGTCGGATGCCAGGGAGACGCGGTCCCGGCGATGCCGACGATTCGACACATGAAAGCGAAGCTCGCCCTCATGGGCGAAGGCGGCGTAGGCAAGACCTCCCTCATCCGCCGTTTCGTGCTGGACGAGTACCAAGACACGTACCTGCACACGGTGGGGACGAAGGTGAGCAAGATCGAGCTCATGGTGCCTTACGGGACGGACATCGAGGTCCAGATGGACCTGTCGATCTTCGACATCATGGGCCAGCGGGGGTTCAAAGATCTCGTCCGCGAGACGTACTACCACGGCGCGCAGGCGCTCATGGGCGTGTGCGACATCACGCGGATGGACAGCCTGTACGCGCTGAACGAGTGGCTCCCGTCGGCCCTCGAGATTGCCGGGGACGTCCCCGTGTACCTCGTGATCAACAAGAAGGATCTGATGGACCGACGCGCCCTCACGGACGAGGAGATCCACAAGGTCGCGGAGTCATTTGGCGCACCCTTCGTGATGACCTCCGCACGGACGGGGGAGTTCGTGGACGACGTGTTCAACGCGCTCGCGATCGAAATCGTGGACCGCGCGTTCCGTCAAGAGAAGGCGCGGGCCGTTGAGCGGGGTCTGCGCGAGAAGCTCCTCCTCGTCCTCTCGAAGCGTGGCACGATGGGCCTCAAGAAGTCCCAGTTCTTCGAGATCCTTCGCGGCCTGAACTTCGACGATCTCCAGTCCGAGCTGACGCGCCTCGAGGGCGAGGGGCTCGTCTCCCTGCACTGGCACGGCGCCGCCGATTTCACGGCGATTATCACGTCCCGCGGCGTCGAGGAATCGAAGGGGTCTTCATCGGGTTGGGAGGAGTGACGCCGCCCCTCGGGGAGAGGGTGGTCGCATGAAGAAGGTGCAGCTCGAACGGACTCTCCAGGGCTTGGATCCGGTTCCGACCCCCCGGGCGACGATCGAGCAGTACGCCACCCCCGCTGGGATCGCGGCGGAGGTCGTGTATGCGGCGCACGGCCGGGGCGACATCGCGGGACGTACCGTCCTCGACGCAGGATGCGGGAACGGGATCCTGGGAATCGCCGCGAAGCTGCTCGGAGCGGCTCGCGTCTTCGGGGTGGACATCGATCCAGCGGCGATCGAGACCGCCCGGAGGAATGCGGTGCGCGCCGACGTGGAGATCGAGTGGAGCACCGCCGACATCCGGGACGTCCGCGAGAGGTTCGACACGGTCCTCATGAACCCGCCGTTTGGTTCCCAGCGGCGCCACGCGGACCGGCCTTTCCTCGAGGTCAGCCTGACTCGCGGCCGCATCGTGTACATGTTCCTGAACCCGAAGGCCGAGGCGTACGTGCGGCGGCGGATCGAGGCGGTCGGAGGGCGGGTCACGGACCGCGCGCCGTACGAGTTCCCGGTCCCGCACACGTTCGCGTTCCATCGAGCGGAGGTCCGTCGCATCCCGGTCCTCCTCTTCCGCGTCACCGTGGGGAAGTGATAAATATCGGGCGCCGCTTGGAGCGGGACCGCAGGTCGAGATTCTCATGGCCATGGAACGGAAGATGGTCCTCCCCGGCGACCAGGTCGCCGTCGCGGAGGAGTTCGAGCCCGGCGAAGGCACGTACGAACGGAACGGGCTCGTGTTCGCGTCCACGCCCGGCGTGCTGGACCTTGATGCCGCGAACCGCGTCGCGCGCGTGCGGCCGTTCAACCCGCCCGCCGCGCTCCACGTCGGGGACATCGTGTACGGCGTCGTGGACGACATCCGAGGCATGATGGCTACCGCGACGGTCAACGCAATCCACGGGCGGACCCGTCAGATCAGCGGTGAGAACGAAGGGACGATTCACATCTCGAACGTCTCTGAGGAGTACACGGAGGACATCCACGACATGTTTCGACTGGGGGACATCATCCGCGCGAAGGTGATCCAGGTCAAGCCCTCCGTTCAGTTGACGACCGCAGAGGCGGACCTCGGCGTCGTTCGTGCGATGTGCTCCACCTGCCGTGGACCCCTGGAACTCCGGGGGAGCGAGCTCTACTGCCCACGCGACGAGCGGACAGAACGGCGGAAGCTCGCGCGGGACTACGCGGACCTCAAGCTGTCCGTCCCGGCTGCGGAACTCGGGGGTGGGGTCGTCGCCGAAAAGCCTCGGGGTCGGGGCGAAGGGCGCGACCGCGGCGAGCGCGACCGAGGGGGTCGGGACCGCGGAAGAGGCGGCGGGCGAGATCGAGACCGGGACCGTGGCGGCGGTCGGGGACGCGGTGGCCGTGACCGCGGGGATCGCGGCGGACGAGACCGCGATCGCGGCCGGCGTCCGTGACGTTCGATCGTCCGAGGGCACGCCAGTCAGTTCCGAGAATTAGGAATTAGAATCGAAGGCAAAGGGATAAGAACCTACTTTGTGATAGCTCGACCAGAGGTTGCGAATGGCCCACTCCAATGACGATGTGTTGAAGGAGCTCCAACGCCTTCGCACCGAGATTCAGCAGCTCCGCGAGGTCGTGAGCGCCCTCTTCAACGCCGTTTTCGAAGAGGCGGATGAGGACTGGGACACGGTCCCAGAAAAGGACGAATTCAACCTCTACAACTGAGCGCCGCCGCGCGGTGCCCAGTCGCCTTATACTCCCGATGCCTATCCGCGCGCGTGGCCGATCTCCAGGATGTGGTCGCGGCGCATGAGCAATGGCGCCTCCGGGAGGCCGTGAATCTCCAGCCCTCTGAGAACGTGATGAGCGAGCAGGCGCGGGCCCTCCTCGCCTCGGATTTCGCCCATCGCTACACCCTCCCGGACAATCTCGTCCCAACGTTCGCCGGGATGCGGAACGCGTATCGCGGCACGCGGTACATGGACGAACTGGAGATCCTGGCGGAGCGGCTCGCTCGCGACGTGTTCACGGCCGCGCACGCGACCCTCAAACCGCTTTCGGGCCACATCGCCGGCTTCCTGCTGATGCAGGCCGCATGCCATCGAGGCGATCGGGTCCTCGTGATTTCGGCGCAGCATGGCGGCTACGACGGATACATGCCGGGCTTCGTCCCAGAGTATCTCGGGCTCCAGGTCGACTTCCTACCGTTCGACGAAGCTTCATGGAACCTCGACGCGAAGGCGGCCGCGGACAAGATCATCGAGTTCCGCCCGCGCCTCGTCCTGGTGGGCGCGAGCCAGATCTTGTTCCCATATAACCTCCGCTGGCTTCGCGGAGCCTGCGACGACGTGAACGCGATCCTCGGGTACGACGCGTCGCACGTCCTCGGTTTGATCGCAGGCGGGGAGTTCCAGCGTCCCATGCTCGAGGGGGTCGACATCCTGAGCGCGAGTACGCACAAGTCGTTCCCTGGCCCCCAAGGCGGACTGCTTCTCGCGAACCGCGCGGACCTGTTCGAGCGGGCGTCGAAGGGGATGCTGTGGCGGCTCCAGGACAACGCGCACTGGAACCGGATCGCGGCGACCGCGCAGGTCCTCCTGGAGATGAAGTCGTTCGGCACGGCGTACGCGCGACAGGTGGTCGCAAACTCGAAGGCCCTCGGGAAGCAGCTGGACATGTGGCACATCCCCGTGAGGTTCGCCGCGCTCGGCTACTCGCAGTCCCATCAGCTGCACACGGACCCTGAGCGTCTCAAGGTGGAATGGGGGCTCACGCCGGCCGAATTCGCGGACCGGATGGAGGCGAACAACCTGATCGTCGACGCGGTCGGCCGGATCGGGACGAACGAGGTGACGCGGATGGGCGCGACGGAGGACGACATGCAGACGATCGCCGGCCTCATGGCGCGCGCTGCCCACGGCGAGGACGTTCGTGCGGAGGTCGCGGAGTTCCGGCCCCGCCTGCGTCTCTCCTACGTGTTCCCGTCGTGAGACCCGCAAAAGGCCATATGCCGCGCCCTCCTTTGCGGACCGTGGTCCGCGCGAATCGATACCTGCGGCAGAGTGTCCTCCCGGAGATTGGTCCGGAGGGCCAGCGGAAGCTCGGTCGAAGCGTCGCGGTCGTCGTAGGCCTCGGTGCG
>CAMTUI010000008.1:0-63309 GCA_947084985.1 Methanobacteriota archaeon
CAGGGCCATCGCGCGTCCCTTCCGCTCCGGACTCGACGCGTCCGCCACGAGGGACATCGTGCTCGGCCCCACGAGGCCTCCGCCGATCCCGTGGGTGATCCGGGCGAGGGCCAGAGTCCACGGACCCGTCGCGAAGGAGTAGAGGACGAGGCTCACGGCATCCCAGGCGATGCCGACCTGCAGCGTCCGGGTGCGGCCGATGCGGTCCGTGAGTCGCCCGAAGAGCAAGTTCGCGGGGGCGTGGACGGCGGAATACAATCCGACGATGATCCCCATCTGGAAGACATCGGCGCCGACGTGGAGCGCGTACAGGGCGATGATCGGCACCAAGGCGTTCGAATCCATCGTGCCGAGCATCGTCGCCGCGAGCACCTTCGCGGTCGTCCGCCGGGCCATGGGATGCCCGCAGGCGCACGGGAATTAAAAGCCTGCTCGAAACCGATTCGCCTAACGACGCTGAATCGCCCCGTCCTTGGGCCCTACCGGAAGGCTTACGTCGCCGCGCCGGTTCGGCGGGCCCGTGCGCGTGCCGCTCGTCGTCGACGCGAACGAGCCGGGAGACATCCCGGACCGGCTGCGGGAGCTCGGCGTGGAGATCGAGGTCCGGAAGATCGCGCCGGGCGATTACGTCCTCGGGCCCGTGGGGATCGAGCGCAAGACCCTATACGATTTCTTCAACAGCCTCGTCCGCAAGAGGCTCTTCGAGCAGGTGCAACGGCTCCGCGACGCGTACCCGCAGCCCCTCGTGATCCTCGAGGGCGACCTGGCGGAGATCTCGACGTTCAAGCATCCGCAGTCCGTCCTCGGGGCCTTGTTGGCCCTCGAAATCTCGGAGCGCGTCCCCGTCCTGACGACTGCGGACAAGGACCAGACGGCCCTGCTGCTGAGCGTCCTGTGGAAGCGGCAGGAGAAAGGAGCGTCTGAATACGGGCTGCGGCACAAGCCGAAGACGATGACCCTCGACCAACGTCAGCGGTTCCTGATCGAAGGCCTCCCGAGCGTGGGGGACACGCTCGCGCGGAACCTGCTTGAGCGATTCGGGTCCGTGCGGTCGGTGTTCAACGCGTCGGAGGACGAGCTGAAGCGCGTTTCGAAGATCGGGGACGTGAAGGCGGCAGAGATCGCCCGCCTGGTGACCGCCCCGTACGTCGGCCGGCAGACGCGACTCGACCCGGACGAAGAGAAGTCCGTCGGGGACGAGCCTTGACAATAATCTTATGTCGGGTGGGCTCGTTGCTCATCGCGGGATGCACTCGACGGAGTGGGCGCACAAGAAGCGCCATGAGCCCAAGGCGAAGACCGGACTCCGGGCGCAGCTCTCCCGGGGATTCCATCTGACCGGCGCGAGCCTCCGCGTCCTGGTCCACGACCCGCATCTGCTCGTCCTGCCGTTCCTCGCCCTCGTCTTCACGGGTTTCGTGTGGTTCATCGTCATCCTGACCGTGATCGCGCTGGGCACGGCGCCCACTTCGGGCGCGAGCGGCTTCCTGTACCAGGAGATCTTCATCGCATACCTCGTGACGTACTTCCTGTCCCTGTACTTCATGTCCGCGATCATCGGCGCGGCGGCAATCCGGCTCGAGGGACGCCGGCCGAGCGTGGCCGACGGGATCGCGGCCGCGAACCGGAGTTTCTTCCAGATCGTCATGTGGGCCCTCGTGGCCGGGACCCTCGGCGTGCTCCTGAGGCTCACGTCCCTGCGATCCGAGGAGGGCGGCCGGTTCGTCTCGCGGGTCCTCGGCTTCGGCTGGGCGATCGCCACGCTGTTCGTGATCCCCTCGATGGTCCTCGAGGGGCTCGGCCCGCTCAAGGCGATGCGGCGGAGCCGCGAACTTCTGAAGGACCGCTGGGGCGCCCACCAGAGCGGCGTCCTCGGGACGGGGCTCGTCTTCCTCCTCCTGTTCTCCCTCGGATTCGTGCCGTTCCTGTGGGGAATCCTCGTGGATCCGGGCAGCCTGCTCGGGCCCGTCGTGGCGATCCTCTACTGGCTCACCCTGAGCGCCCTCTGGTCCGTCGTGCACGGAATCCTCGTCACGACCCTCTATCACTACGCCACGGAGAGCGAGGCGGCCTTCGGCTTCACGTGGCAGTCCCTCAATCACCCGTGGATCCGCTAGGTACGCGTTCGCGGAACACCCGGATCACCTCGTCGTAGGGAGCGTCCGTCTTCACGCCACGCGGGTGGAAGTGGGTGCGAACGGCGCGGTATCCAAGGCCGCGGAGGCCATCGAGGAACTTGGAGAGTTTTGGAGGAGAACCGCTCAGGTGGGCCGCGATCTCATCCGTCGTGACGAAGAACGGCGGCAGGTCCGCCTCCGACTTCACCGCGTTCAGGAGGCGAGCGGCCTCGACGCCTGTCCACTCTGTCGGCTCCAGCGCCTGGAGGAACTCGCGTTCGCCGAGGGGACCGAGCCACAGGGGACCGATTGCGTCGCGATCCGCGGAATCGGCAGGGCGAAACTGACCGGGGGCGTCGCGGATCACCCGACCGACTGGTCCGGACTCGCCTCCTGACTCCACGAGCAGATGGAGCCGGACGAAGTGTTCGGCGGCGTACGTTAGCATCGGGCGGATCGTCCTTCCTCGGGTGGCGGCAATCCGCGCGCAGTATCCGAGGAGGATCCTCAGGCCGATCTCGGATCCCTGTTCGCAACGGAGCGGACGCGCGCCGTAGCGCTTCACGCAGGCGTTCGGATACGTTCCGGACAGCGGTGCGGTGTCCGTCGCAGTGATCCCGACGCCGGATCCGGGTCGCGCAGCCGCGAACGTGGCCTCGAGGAACGGGGTCGGCGGGCCGAACGGATCCACGTCGACGACGTCGAACGGAACCTCCGGGAGGAGGACGCGAAGGTCCGTCGACACGACGGTCCCGTCGAGAGCATTGAGTCGGAGGTTCTCCCGGATCAGGGACGCCGAGGCGACGGAGCGATCATTGAACACGAGTTCATCGGCGCGGGTCTCGAGGCCCATACGGATCCCCCAGATCCCGGTCGCCGCGAGGCCGTCCAGGATCTTGCCCACGGGGCGCGGCCAGCGACGCAGGACGACCGCGCCCAGGTCGCGGCTCACGGCCATCGTGGGATTGTAGAAGGGCCACGGCCCGCGGGTCCCGGGGCCCTTGCGTCGCGGGACATCGGGCACGAGGATGCGCGACGCGCCCTCGACGACCTCACGGACCGGGAACGGAAACGCCACGACGGACGCGAAGGCGCAAGATGGCAAAAGGGCTTCGGGCTCAGAGGACCTCGCCCTTCATCAGCTTCACGATCTTGTAGGGCAGGAGGTTCCGGTTCACCAGCGTGACCTCGAGGATACGGACGTCGTCCCGCCGCCGGATGTCTTGGAGGAGTGGATTACGGGACTTCTTGTGGAGGGTCAGCAGGAGCGGCTTGTCGGCGTCAAGGGCGTCCTTGACCGCCTGGACGAAGTTAGGGGACTCGACCTCCATCTTCCCGACCTCGTCGATCACGATCACATCCGCGTTCGCGGTCGCGCCGCGCAACGCGTTCACGCCGACCTCCTCGAGCGCGCTGATGTCCACCCCGTATCGACCGACCATGATCTTCGACTGAATCTCGCGGGACGCGAAGACCCGCTTCTCCTTCGTGGCCCAGTCCATCACATAGAACCCTTCGCGCCGGTTCCGCTTGACGATCGGCTCCGTGATCATCCCGCCGACCTTCAGCCCGTCCCCCTCGAGCATCTCGATAATCTTGAGAAGGCAGTACGTCTTTCCGGCGCCGGGGAGGCCCGTGATCCCGATCTTCAGTGCCTCTCCCATTCCACCCACCGGGGCGACAGAAATATGCATTGCGCTATTAAAGCACTCTTTGCCGTCCGAAACGGAATCCGGTCCGGGAATCACAGGCAAACGATGATATCCCATCGGCTCGTCCGCCGCGAGAGGGATTCCTTGCGAGTAGCCTTGCTCGTCGTTGGGATTGTCGTCTTGATCGGTGGCCTCGGTACGCTCGGCTACGCGTACTTCACCGCGAACGGCGCCCAGACGGCGTACAACATCTTCTGCAGTCCCGGCAGCATCTTCTACGGGACGTACAACGAGAGCGTGTGTGCGACCTTTCAGGCCACGGCGGCGCGCTACAACCAGGTCGCCCTGGTGGCGGGCCTCGTCGCGATCATCGGGCTCGCCCTGACCGTCGCGGGCGCGGCGCTTAAGGGTCCGCCCGAGGCGCGCGTTCCCGCCCCGATGTACGCGCCCACGCCCGCGCCTCCGCCCGTGCCCCCCGCGTGGCAGAAAACCTGCGCCCAATGCGGGCGCCAGAATCCGCCAGAAAACCGGTTCTGCGCGGGCTGCGGTGCGGCCTTCCCGTGACGACCTCCGGCCGTTCTCAAATTCGCGAGACCTGAGCGGGCGCGGCAAGGGGCTGAACCGAATGTGCGGCCTCCTCGCGTCGACGGACCTTGCGGACCATGAGGGTCGGCGCCTCCGTGCGCCGTGCGATCTGGTCCTGCATCGGCCCGAAGGCAAACTGGGTGAGACGCCATTCCGAGGACGCCCCGATTGCTAGTAGGTCGAAGCCTTTCGCCTCCTCGACGACGAGGTCCACGATGTTCCGGACCTTCACGAACCGCTCCTCGACGGCGACGCCGTGGGTGCGGCACATCTCCGCGAGGCGGGCGCTGTACGTCTTCTCCGTCTCGAGCTCCCGGTCCGTCTGCACGGCGCTCAGGACCGTGATCTTTGCCTTGTGCTGCTTCGCGAGCAGGATCGCGTACCCTGTCGCATAGGACACATGCCACTCCGGCGCGTTCAGCACGAGGATCCGGTCCAGCTTCTCCTTTAAGTTCGCGCTCTTGAACACGATGACGTCGCACGGAGCCTCTTGGACGAAGCGGTCCACGTTCGTCCCGAGGATCCGGCCTTTGCCCCAGCCGCCCTTCCATCCGAGGACTAGGAGGTCCGTCTCGTCCTCGCGGATGTTGTCGAGGATCGCATCGAACACCTTGTGGCTCACTTCGACGCGCGCGGTCGTCGCCGCCCCGAGGTCCTCTGCACGCCGACGCAGCTTGCCTAGGTTCCAGCGGACCTCACTCACGTAGAGCCGGTCGATCGCGTCGATCGGTAGCGCCGGCGGCACCTCGATGACGTGGAGGAGGGTGAGCTCCGCGTCCTCGATCTTTGCCACGAGGGCTCCGAAATCGACAAGCTCTACCCGGTCGAAGTCCTCGATCGGCAGGAGGATCCGATACCTCGGCCGACGGGTGGGCAGGATCGACTCGACCACCTTCGTCACTCCGACGACGATCTCCTTCCGCCCGTGGAGGTAATGGATCGCGAAGCCGAGGGCGATCCAGCCGAGGGCGACGAACCAAGCGAGGCGGTCGATGGCCCACACGCTGACCGCGACGACGCCCGTGCCGGCGATGCCCAGGATCGGGGGCAGGGGGAACAAGGGCATCCGATAGTATCGGCGGACTTCGGGCATTGTCCGGCGGAGGACAATCGCCGACCAGTTCACCATGACGAACAGCAGAAGGAACATGATCCCCGCGCTCGCCGCAACCGTGTTGAGATCGAACGTGAGCGTCAAGAGGACGATCAGGAGGCCGCTCATGGCGATGGACACGTGCGGCGTGCGTTTCCTCGGATGGAGGCGGCCGAAGCCTTTCGGCAGGGTCCCATCGCGTCCCATCGCGAACGCCACGCGGCTCGACGAGAAGATAAGCGAGTTGATTGCGGCGAGGGCTCCCAGCACCAGGCCGAGGACGATCACGAAAAGCCCGATCCCGAACGGCATCACCTGCGCGGCGATGTCCGCAATCGCGTTCGTGTTGCCGAAAATCGATCCTTCCGGTGCCTGGCGGAGCAGGCACGCGCTCGCAGGTGGCGCTACGCATGGCCCCGCGATCCCGATCGACACGAACGCGACGAGGATGAAGATCGTAGTCGACAGGCCGATCACGATGAAGCTCGCCTTCGGGATGTTCCGCTCCGGGTCCCGGCATTCCTCTCCCGTCTGGGCAATGATCTCGTACCCTTCGAACACGATGAACGTGAAGCCCATCGCGCCGAAGAGGGCGAGGAACCGGTCCCAGCCCGTGCTCCCGTGGAAGAACGGCTCGTAGTCCTGCAGGGAGAATGCGCCCGGCCGCAGCAACTGCGCGAGGCCGAACAGGATGAATGCGACGACGATGGACACGAGAATCAGCGTCACGGCGGTCTCCGAGCGCCCGGTGATCTTCGTTCCCCGGTAGTTCAGGAGGATGAACACGCCAGCGGCCAGAATCGCGAACATCTTCGTGAGATGCTCCTCCCCGAACCCGAAGAGGACGAGGTCGGGGACGCCGAGGTAGATCTTCAGGAGGACCACGGCGGCGAGGCCGAACCCGAAGATGTAGAACGAACCGACGATGCAGTGCCCGAACCACGACAGCCAGCCGCCCAGGAACCCCCACGGATCGTGCATCGCGTGGCGGATCCACAGGTACCCCCCACCCGTCTCCGGAAATGCGGAGCCGAGCTCCATGTACGCCATCGCCGTGAACAGCGTGACGATGAAGTTGAGGAAGAACGCGAGGATCAGGGACGAACCGGTAATCGCATATCCGGGCCCGACGAGCAGGAAGATCGTCGTCCCAATCGTGGGCCCGAGGCCAATCATCGTAATCTCGAGGAGCCCGAGGTCCCGACGGAACTTGACCTCGACCTCGCGTCCCTGGGCCATCGGGTCGCGGCAGAATGGGGGTCCCTTATTATCCCTTGGTCGGCCTGCCGATGTCGTTCAAGTACATGAGCGGATAGTCGAGCTCGGGGACGTACCGGAGGACGCCGACGGCTCGCTCCGCGCCGACACGAACGGTCACCTCGACGTCGAGCAAGTCCTCGGTGAGCGTGCCATAGCGATACGGTCCGCGGATGTGCAGCCGCTCCCGATCGATCCGCACGCGCACGTCCTCGACGAGGGGCTGAACGCGGGTGGCGGCCTCGATCGCCCGCTCGAGGCCCTCGACGTTCGACGCGGCAAGCGGCGTGCCGACGTACTGATGGAGGATCGAGCCGAGCTTGATGCCCGCCTCGAATGCCGCGCGGTCTCGGTCCGTTCCGGCGAAGTACGCCCGTGTAGGGTCCCCGGCCATGGAATTCGCCTTCCCGCCGGGGACTGGCACGGGCGAGCATAAAGCCCGAGGGCAAGGTTTTTCGAGGCCGGGCGGATGAAGGACCGTGGGCGACCGCGCGCGTGGAGCTCTCGAGGACGTGACCCACGTCTTCCTGGACGTGGGCGGCACGATGCTCCATTCGGATCCGTCCGCCGCGGACCTTTTCCACCGGATCCTTGTGGCGCGAGGGCATGTCATGGACCGCGAACGCATTGTGCGTTTCCTGCGGACGCCCGAGACGATCGTCACGTTGATCCGACCCTTCCCGGCGGGCCGCGAGGGAGAGTTCTTCCGCGCGATGAACGCGCGGGTCATCGAACACCTCGGCGTCAAGCCAGACGACGACATGCTGGACGAGATCCACGCACAGTTCTCGAAGGTCGTCGCATGGAAGCCGTACCCAGAGACCTTCGCGATCCTCAAGGACCTCCGGAAGTCCGGGTTCCGGCTCGGCGTGATTTCGAACGCCTCGCATGACCTCCCCGAGAAGTTGCGTCTCGCAGGCCTAGCGGAGTTCTTCGACACGGTGACGTACTCCTTTGACGTGGGCGCGGAGAAGCCCGACGTCCGAATCTTCCGTCGCGCGGTCGCGCGAGCGAACACGGCCGAGGAGCAATGCGTCCACGTTGGCGACAGCTTCGAGGCGGACTACTTAGGCGCGCGCCGCGCAGGCCTCCATGCTGTCCTTCTCCAGCGAGAGGGGGAGCCGCCCGCGCCGTGCCCGTGGATCCGGTCCTTGGAAGGCCTGCGGGAGATTCTCCGCCCGGCTCGTTCTCGACCTTGAGAACGTTTCGGCAAAGTCTTAATGCAAAGTGCCGCGTCGATGGGAGTTCCACATGGCACGAAAGGCCATCATCGCCGTCATCGGCGGCGGTAGCACGGTGTCCCCAGAGGGCTCGGCCCTCGCGGAAGAGGTCGGGTTCCTGATCGCGCGAGCGGATGCAGTCCTGATCTGCGGCGGCCTGAACGGCGTGATGGAAGCGTCCGCGAAGGGCGCGAAGCGCGGCGGCGGCTTGACGATCGGCGTGCTGCCGACCGGCGACAAGGCAGACGCCAACGCATTCATCGACCTGCCGATCGCCACTGCGATGAGCACCGCCCGGAACCTGGTCATCGTCCGCACGGCGGACGCGATTATCGCGATCAACGGCTCGTACGGCACGCTCAGCGAGATGGCCCACGCCTTCGACCTCGGCAAGACGGTATTCGCCCTGAAGACGTGGCCGATGGAAAAGACGGGCGTCGAGTCCCACCTGTTCGTACCCGTTGCGACGCCGCGGGAGGCAGTGGACCGCGCGCTCGAGTATGCGGGAAGGGCGATGGCGGCGGCGAGCGCGGGCCCCGCGTTCGTCAAGTGACCCCGAAGGGTCCGCAGCCTTAAGTGGCCTGGCCGAGATTCTCGGGCGTGCGCTCGCCCATCACCCCGGAAGAACTCGAAGGGATGGGCCTCCCGTCCGCGGACGCGCGGCGCATCGCCGCGCGATTCGATGAGGCGCTCCGCCGCCGCCCAGACCTCTCGAATCCGGAGGAACAGATCCGACTCTGGATGGAGCTCCGGGACACCCTGATAGCGGCTCCCTCCTCCCGATCGCATTTCGAACTCCATCGTCGCGCGTATCGCCTCGCATATGCGGACCGCCGACCTGAAGAGGGTCCCGGCCCCGCATGGGTTCCTGCCGAGGAGGACATGAGAACCTCGAACCTCGCGGGACTGATGGCGGAGCGGCATCTCGCGACGTATGCAGACCTTCACCGGTGGGCCGCGGACCAACGGGAGGAATTCTGGACTGCGGTCGTCCGCAGACTCGGCATCGTGTTCCGCACGGAACCGCAGCGCGTCCTCGATCCGCGATCGGACCCCAGACGACCCGACTGGTTCCCCGGAGCCCGCCTGAACATCGGGGAGAGCTGCTTCCGGGCAGACCCAGGGAAAATCGCGATTGTCTCTGCGTCGGAGACATCGCCGGACGTGAAGCGGGCCACATACGGAGACGTGCACCGACTCGCGGCACGGGTGGCCCATGGCATTGATCGATTCGGGGTCCCGCCCGGGGGCCGCGTCGCGCTGTACCTGCCGATGACGCCCGAGTCCGTCGCGATCTACCTGGGCGTGGTCCTGTCCGGGCGATGCGCCGTCGGAATCGCGGACACGTCCGCACCACCGGACCTCGAGAAGCGCGTGCGCATCTCGGGAGCGCAGGCGGTCTTCACGATCGACTCGTATGTGCGGGACGGGAAGAAGCAAGGGATCTACGCGAAGGTCGTGGCGGCGCGCGCGCCGAGGACCGTCGTGCTGCCCTCGGAAGGGGGACCGGAAGCGCGACTCGAGCGTACCGGGGACATCGGATGGGAGACGTTCCTCGGAGACCTCGAGACGTTCGACGCGCTCCCGTGCAGACCCGAGGACTACACGAACATCCTATTCTCCTCCGGGACGACGAAGGACCCGAAGGCGATCCCGTGGACCCACACGACGCCGATCAAGTCGGCCGCCGACGGGTATCTGCACCACGACGTCCATCCGGGCGACGTCCTCGCCTGGCCGACGAGCTTCGGCTGGATGATGGGCCCCTGGCTGACGTACGCGAGCTTGGTGAACGGCGCCACGATGGCCCTCTATGTCGGCGGGCCGCAGCGCCGCGCGTTCGGCGAGTTCGTCGCCGAGGGGGGCGTCACGATGCTCGGCGTCGTCCCGAAGCTCGTGCGCGGTTGGAAGGCGGACGGGACCATGGAGGGACTCGACTGGGATCGGATCCGCCTGTTCAGCTCGACCGCGGAGCCGTCCACTCCGGACGAGATGCTGTACCTGATGTTCCTCGCGGGCTACAAGCCCATCATCGAGTACTGCGGTGGCACGGAAATCGGCGGCGGATACATCACGGGCACGGTCGTGCAGCCGTGCGCCCCGTCGACGTTCACAACGCCAGCCCTCGGGCTCGACTTCGTGATCCAGGACGAAGGCCGTCCCGCGGAACGCGGAGAGGTGTTCCTCATCCCGCCGTCCATCGGCCTCTCGACAGACCTCCTGAACTACGACCACGACGAAGAGTACTTCGCAGGCATCCCGCCCGGCCCGAGGGGCGAGATCCTCCGCCGCCATGGGGACCAAATCGAACGCCTCGGTGGCGGCTACTTCCGCCACCATGGCCGCATCGACGACATGATCAACATTAACGGGGTGAAGACGAGCGCGGAGGAAATCCGGAGCGCGACCCTTCATGACCTCGTGTACGACGCGAAGCCCGTCGCAGTCGACGTGGACGGGAGCGGACAGCACCGGCTCGTAGTCTACGTCGTGCCGCGGGACCCCGACCTCGTCGAGTCAGATGACCTGCCGGACCGGCTGCGAACGGAGTTCGAGCGCGCGATCAAGGAGCGACTGAATCCGCTCCTGGCCCACATCCACGACGTGATTCTCGTCCCGGAGTTGCCGCAGGCCGGCCCCGGGAAGACGATGACGATGAAGGAACTCCGGCGGGACTACCTGGCCCGACGAGGCCGCACGTGACTCCCATTCACGATGGCGGCGATGGAGTCGGCCCGACGGGCCGCACCTGGGCGGGGGCCTCCAGAGCCCGGTTGATCGTGATCTGCGAGATCGTCCCGTAGTATTTCGCGATGTGCTCCACGGGTCGGAGGAGATAGCCGAGGGGCGACCCGGGTCCCGCGCGCGTGTTCCTCGGGCGGCCGGCCGGAGCGGATTCCGTGTACGTCCGAATCGATCGCACGAAGGCGGACTGGCGGTCGAGGGCGCTGTTCGCCTTCTCGAGATTCGAGGCAAAGAAGGCGGACATCGTGTCCTCGATGACCCCTTCGAGCTTGTCCTTCAGGGGGACGATCGCCTTGGAGGCGTCTTTCGAGAAGCGACGCTTCGGGACGAGCAGAGGCGTGGCGGCAGCCGCCAATTCCTCCCAGAGGTCCCCGATGTTCTCCAGCGTGACGGCGGCGACGCGATTGCCGAGGAGATGACGCGGCTCCGTGACCCCGATCTTCGCGGCGACCGTGCGGTTCTGCGCGGCGAGCAGGAGCTGCCGCACGACGAGCCAGTAGAGGCGGTCCACCTCCGCTTCCATCCGAGCGACCTCCTCGATGCTGCCGACCGGGTCGCCGATCAGAACGCCTAGAGCGAGCTTCTCCATCCGCGACGTCAGGTAGTGCAGGCGGCGCAGCAGGCCGTCGATCGGGAAGCGGGTCGGCTCGACGAAGTTCTCGATCGTCACGAACTTCGGGCCCTGGTTTACGATCGTCAGGCCCGTCAGCCCGCGGACCGCCTCGTGAATTTCCTGCAGCTGACCCGGAGAGATCTCCTCGCGGCTCCGGACGCGGATCGTGTTGCAGCCGACGATGTAGTTGCCTGTGATCATGCGGGTGAGTGCCTCCGCCCCGGCCCACTGATCCGCATCGATCGTCGCCTCCGTGGGCACGAGGCTCTCCTCGAAGGGGCCGACCCGGACGCGGAGACTGCCGTCGTCCTCGATCGAAATGCTCACGAGGGCTCCCTGCCGAACGCCGTTCGAGACCGCCCATTCCTTCGGCAAGGAAACCCCGAGGCTCGAGTATCCGAGCTTCTGGACCTTCCTCGTCTCCAGCTCCATGGGTACACGTATGCATCGATGGGGGTAAAATACGTGTCCAGAGTCTTCCGTATGTCGACATCTTGTTCATACGGGTTGCGAGTAACTAGCGCTCCGGGGCGCCTTCAATCGACCCCGTTCTCCATCGACTCTGCAAGGGAGAGGAGGTGCTCGATTCGCTCCAGGATCTCGCAGGGCCGACGGCGACCTAGAAACGCCGCCCCGGCAGGCCGTCCGGACGTCGCCTCCCACACCTTCCATAGGGCCCCCGCCAGGATCCTCGGGCGACGCGTCGCCCGAGCCGCGGCGTCATCGGCGTCGAACTCGTAGCGGCGGCTCAGGCGATTCCGGAGGTACCGAACGAAGGGATCGAAGAACACGAGGGACGAGAGGAGGTGGAAGAAGGGAAGATACCGATCGTCCTTCGAACGGATATGGGCCAGTTCATGTTCGATGACCGCGTCGAACTCATCGGAGGACAGGAGGTCGACGAGCCCGGTGGTCAGGATCACGTAGTCCCTGAAGCGGAGGCGGAATCGGCCGCCTCGCCGCAAGACCGCGACGGAGTACGCATCCGGTCGAGGATTTCTGACGAGGAGGACGTCCGCGCACGGCTCGATGGCGACCGACAGGGGACGTGCCCCCCGATCCAGCGCGCGGCCGATCACGGCACGGGCGACGACCTGGCTCAGGAGGAAGGAGACCCCGAGCACCGTTGCGGCGACGACCCCGGCGACCGTGGCCGCGCAGCTCCATTCCAAGTCGCACGCGAATGCGGCGACGAGGCTCTCCGGGAGGGCGTGGACGTGGACGGATGTGAACGTGTGAAAGTGGATGAGCGAAACAAGGAGCAGGAAGCCCGCCGTCCCGAACGCTCCGTGGCTGAACAACGCGAGGGCCATCCCCCGAGATCTCCAGGCGGTCCGACGGGCCCCGAGGTAGGCAACCGCACCCGCGACCGCCATGGCGACGGCACCGCTCGTTAGCAAGAGCCCGAGAGAGGTCATTGCCGGAGTCTTTCACGAATTCGTTTCGAGTCTTCCTCCGAGAGACGATCGAGACGCTCGGCCAGATGGACGACAGCCCGGTGCCCGAAGGTCACGATCAGGCCATCCAGGAGATTGTCGATGTACCGCGCCTCGATGTCCTTGTACTGGTAGATGTACCGATCGCCGCCCTTGTAGGGCTCGCTACGCCGACTGATGAGACCCTTCCGGTGGAGCCGGCCGAGGATCGTGTTGACCGTCGTGTACGCGAGGTCCCGTTCCCCTGAGCGCAGTTCGTCGAGAATCTCCCGCGCGGTCGCCTCCCGACGCCTGCGGAGGACGGAAATGAGCTGTCGCTCGAGTGGCCCCAACATACGAGTTTTCGAGACCACCGTATGTTTCTTTGACGCTCTGTATGTACTATAGTTGTAGTACGACGGCCACGTACATGTCGCTGCTACTACGGTTGTGGTGCGACGTGCGTCGACATGTCACGGGGTGGATGCCGATGACGAGCGCATCTCAACGACGGATGGGGCGCCGGGACTTCGTATCCCTGACGGTGAAGGGCGCGGGGGCCGTGGGCTTCGCAATCGTGGGTGGCAAGTTCCTTGTGGAGCGGCTCGGTGGGATCCCGCCAGACGTCCGGGCCCAGACCGCCGATCCGCGCGCATGGGTCATGGTGATTGACCTGGACCGGTGCGACGGCTGCGGGGTGTGCACGACGGCGTGTCGGAACACCCACGACGTGCCGGACGGCCAGGAGTGGATCAAAGTGTACGAGGTGAACGAACCGGACGGGGCCCACTACTTCCTCCCGCGGCCTTGCATGCACTGCGACAATTCGCCGTGCGTGGCCGTGTGCCCCGTGGGCGCGACGTTCCGCCGGGACGACGGCCTCGTCATCATCGACCAGAACCGGTGCATCGGCTGCCGCTACTGCATGGCCGCGTGTCCGTACAGCGCGCGCTACTTCAATTGGGACGGGCCGCTCGAGCTGACCCCCGAGGAACAGGCCGTCTATTCGCCCGAATACCCCGGGGTCCACCGGAGGGGAACCGTCGAGAAGTGCGTCTTCTGCGCCCACCGAGTCGATGAGGGGAGCCTTCCCGCGTGCGTGGAAGCCTGCCCGATGCGGGCGATCTTCTTCGGCGACGCACGGGAGGATGCCGTGTCCAACGGGTCCGAGGTGTGGCGCCTGTCCGAGGTCCTCCGAGACCGCGGCGGGTTCCGATTCAAGGAGGAGCTGGGCACAAAACCCCGCGTCTTCTACCTGCCCCCGGAGGCGGACGGATGACCGAGGACTCGGCCAAGAGGGTCGACGCCCTCCTGCGTCCCGTGGCTCGATGGACCCCGCGTTTCTGGGCGCTGATCATCGCCCTCGGTTCCATCGTCGCGTGGGGCGCCTTCGCCTATTCCGTACAGCTCCGCGAGGGACTGGTCGTCACGGGGATGCGCGACACCGTGTCGTGGGGCCTTTACATCTCGAACTTCGTCTTCTTCATCGGCATCAGCCACGTCGGCGCCCTCATGTCTGCCATCCTCCGCCTGTCGAAGGCGGAATGGCGGCGGCCCGTCACCCGTATGGCCGAGGCAATCACGGTGTGCTCCCTCTTCGTCGGGGCGTCGATGCCGATTATCGACCTCGGCCGTCCGGAACGGCTCTTGAACGTCTTCATCTACGGCCGGATCCAGTCCGCCATCCTCTGGGACTTCCTGTCGATCTCCACGTACCTCGTCGGCAGCCTGCTGTTCTTCTATCTCTTCCTGATCCCGGACCTCGCAATCTGCCGAGACCGCCTCACGGCCGTGGGCCGGTTCCGGCGCTGGCTGTACCGGACCCTCTCCCTCGGGTGGACGGGCACGCCGGACCAGAAGCACCGGCTCGAGCGCTCGATCGGGGTCCTGACAATTCTCATCCTGCCCATCGCGATCTCCGTCCACACGGTCGTGTCTTGGATCTTCGCGATGACCCTGCGGGCGGGCTGGGACAGCACGATCTTCGGCCCGTACTTCGTGGCGGGGGCGTTGTTCTCTGGTGTGGCCAGCGTCCTCATGGCCATGGCGCTTTTCACCCACTTCTACCGCCTGGAGAGGTGGATCACCCCGACCCACTTCCGAAACCTCGCATTGCTCCTCCTCGCCCTCGACATCGTGTACATCTACTTCACGCTGAACGAGTACCTCACGGTCTCATACAAGTCGGAGGACGCGGAGGCGCCCCTCCTCGCGGCCCTCTATGGCGGCCCCTACGCGGGGGTCTTCTGGGCCGTCCAGATCGGCGGCCTCCTCATCCCCGCCTTCCTCTTGTCCCTCCGGCGCACGCGGACGACGCTGGGCATCGTCATCGCCGCGACGATGGTCAATGCCACGATGTGGCTCAAGCGGTACCTCATCGTCGTGTCGACCCTCGCGACCCCCCAGATGCCCACGGGCTGGGGATCGTACTGGCCCACGTGGGTCGAGTGGTCCATCACGGCGGCGGCCTTCGCGGGATTCGTCCTCCTGTTCGCCCTCGTGTCCCGCGTCGTCCCGATCGTATCGATCTGGGAGACGGAAGAGACGTCCGCGGTGGGGGGACGCCCCGTCGAGGAGCCCGTGCGCGGGGAGGTGCCCGGATGAGGTGGCGGGGGGCGGTCGTCGCATGCCTGGCTATCTCCCTTCTCTCGTTCGCGGGAGGACCCTCGTCTCCCGTCGGGCCCGCGGCGGCGGCCCATGCCGGCGACCTCGATGCGGCGTATATGAACCGCACGACGTCCGTGGACGCGGCCTTCGCGACGGACGAGTACTCCGACAACTTCACGGAGGCCGCGACCGGGATCACGATCTACGTCCAGTACTCAGGCAATGTCCTCGGCGTGGGCCTCGAGAGTCCGGGCGTGGGCTGGGTCGCCCTGACCCTCGGCGGCGTCCTCGTGGGGAGCAACTACTCCAATCTCCTGATCTTCTCGTACGACGCCGGCACATGGCGGGCCCTCGATATGGTTGACCATGGATGGGAACGCCATCTCGACGAGGCGATCGGCGGGACGGACGACATCATCGCATCCGCGGGGATCGTCGACGGGACCCGGATCCGGGTGGAGTTCCAGATCCCCCTGGACTCCGCGGACGACAACGACCATCACTTCCGCGCGAACGAGACGTACCCACTGTCGGTGGCCTACAACGCGACCTCGCCGGATCCGACGACGGACCACACGGCCCACTCGCCCCAGCTCCTCCTCCACGTCGGGCCGACCCCGATGGTCATGAACTGGCAGGCCACTGCGGTCCGCGCCCTGCCCGCGGCCCTCGTCGTCGGCCAGGCGTCGACCCTCGCGGGGCAGCTGCGGGATGCATCCGGCACGCCGGTCCGCGACCAGCCCCTCGAGTTCTATCAGGAGACGACCTTTGGCCTCCTGTACCTCGGCCTCGCGCGCACGACCGGCATGGGGAAGGCGAGCATCGAGTATGAGCCGAGAGCCGCCGGCACGTGGACGTTCCATATTGTGTTCCGAGGCGCCGGCCCCTACCTCCCGTCGAACGAGACGATCCAACTCGTCGTCGTCGCGCCTGCGACGCCGCCTGGCCCCCTCCTGCCCGTCGACACGGGCATCGCCCTCGTGATCCTCGTCGTCTTGGCCGGCGTCTGGGGCTCCTACGTGTTCGTCGCATCCCAACTCGCGGCGATCCGGAAATCTGGCCGCCGCGCGCTCCCACGCCTTCCTTCCTCGAAAGGCGAAGGAGGTGAGAACCATAGCTGAATCGAAGGAGCCGGAACCGACAGAACCACGGAAGAGGAATCTCGCGCCGATCGCGATCGGCCTCGGGGTCGCCGCCCTCGTCCTGTCTGCGACTGTACTCGGGCTGTACCTGAGCGCCTCCTCGGCGCCCCTGGCGCCGACCCCGGAGACGCGGAACATCCGGATCGTCATCTGGGCCGTCGAGCCCCACAACACGTCGATGGGGATGATGCCCGAGGAACTGCACCTGTACTCGCCGGGCACGATCGTCGTGAACCGGGGGGACACCATTGTCCTGACCGTGGTGAACATGGATGAGCACCGCCATGGCTTCGAGATCCACGGGATGGACGTGGCCTCGGACAACACGGTCGACATCGCGCCGGGCGACGAGTGGACGATGACGTTCGTCGCGGACCGCGCGGGGGTCTTCCAGTGGGAGTGCAACGTCCCCTACGTGCCGTCGGACGGATTGATGGAGCAGGAGTGCGGCGACGACCACGATGAAATGTCCGGGTATCTCATCGTCCAGTGAGATGCCCCACCCTTTCCTCCCAAAGCCTCATAGGAACCGAACGAATCCGTGGGGATCGTGGATCGCCGGGTGGACGTCCTCGTGATCGGCGCCGGGCCGACGGGGAGCGCCGCGGCGAAGTACGCCGCGCTCCGGCGCGCGGAGGTCCTCCTCATCGAGAAGCGGGCGGAGATCGGCACGCCCGTGCGATGCGGGGAAGGCGTCTCGCGGGGCTGGCTCGCGGAGATCGGCCTGCCGCCGAGCCACGAGTTCATCTGTCACGAGGTGGCTGGGGCGCGGATCATCGCGCCGGACGGCACGTCCCTCCTCCTCGACCGCCAGCTTGCGGGGAACGAGACGGGCTACGTGCTCGAGCGGGATCTCTTCGACCGATACATGGCGAAGGACGCCGCGAAGGCAGGGGTAGAGATCATGATCAAGACCTCTGCGGTCGGCCTCCTCGAGGACGGCGGCCGGGTCGTCGGCGCCCGCTGCGAGCACATGGGCGAGCTGTTCGATGTCCGCGCGGACGTGGTCATCGGCGCGGACGGATTCGAGAGCCAGGTCGGGCGGTGGGCCGGGCTGCGGACGCACCTGCGCACGAGGGACATCGACGCCTGTCTCCAGTACACGATGGCCGGGGTCAACGGGGATTCCCGCTTCAACGATTTCTACCTGGGTAGCTGCGCCCCTGGTGGGTATGCGTGGGTCTTCTGGAAGGGCGCCGACGTCGCGAACGTGGGGATGGGTGTGAACCTGTCGAGGATCCGCAATCGCGCGGAGGTGAAGCGCTACCTCGACGCGTTGATCGCCCGGGTGCCGGGGCTCGCGAAGGGCGAGGTGATTGAGGAGGTCGCGGGGGCCGTGAGCGTCTCGATGCCTCTCGAGCGGACGGTTGCGGGCGGTGTCGTGCTCGCCGGAGACGCGGCACGGCTGATCGACCCCCTGACCGGCGGCGGCATCCTGAACGGCTGTCTCTCCGGGAAATACGCCGGCGAAGTCGCCGCCGAGGCGGTCGACGCGGGCGATTCGTCCGAGGCGTTCCTGCGTCGATACGAGAAGCGGTGGCGGGGTCGCCTGGAGGAGGAGCTCGCTCGGCACTACCTGATCAAAGAGCGGCTCCTCAAGGTGGACGACGAGACCATCAACAAGGTAATCCGTGCGGTGTCCGAGATCGGCGTGGAGCGGCTGAACACCCGCACCGTGATCGAGGCGATCCGCGCGCGCCATCCGGAGCTCCTGAAGGCCTTCGACGGCCTCTTGTGATCACGACGCTTTCGGTTTCGATTCCTTGGCCGGGCGGGGTTTGCGCTTCGCCCGTCGCGCCTCGCGAGTGTACTCGTATGGATTCTCGCGAAGGATCATGGGACTCAGTCGCCTCGATGGCGCGGACGGGATAAGAAGGGCGCGCGCTCGTTATCCGGTTTGAGACAGGTCGCTTCAGTCGCGCGACAGGTCCTCTCCACCCTCGAACGTCTGCTGCACCTGGCTGTACACTTCCTCAAAGCCGAACGTGATCTCGGAGGACACGGGATGGACGCGGCGGTACACGCCGATTGACTCCATGCTCTTCAGGAACTCGACGTCCAGGAGGGTCTTCGGCGTCGTGCCGTCCGCGAACAGGGACTCGTACAAGGCGAACGGGTCGAGGGACCACTTCACGATCCGCTCGAGTTCCGTTTCCCCGAGAAGGTCCGCCTTGCTCAGGACGTTGATGAAGGGAAGCGAATGCCGGAACTGCACGGTCGCACTGAGCAGGACGGAGGAGATGAAGCCGCTCGCCGTCCTGACGAGGGCCGGATCGTTGAGGTACAGCAGGGCGCTCTCCTCGCGGCCGAACGCGTCGATCAGGACGGGCCCCGAGGCACGGAATGTGAAGAGTTCGATCTGGCCAGGCGTGTCGATGAGCACATAGTTCGTCCGGAACGTCTCGAGGACCTCGGAAAGCTCCTTCGCGTTCATCGCGACCATGTCCGCGGCGGCAACCTGCGCCCCGTTCGGCCCGAGGTCCTGTTCTGCCATGATCTCGGCCAGCCGCACGTAGTCCCGCACGTCGAGGTCGGGGGAGTACTGCAAGGATTCCGCCCCGGGATCCAGGTTCACGGTGACGCAGTCCAGACCCTGCGCGTTCATCCACGCTTGGAAGGCGTAGACCATCGTGGACTTCCCGGAGCCCGCGGTGCCGAGGAAGTACAGGTTTCGGGCCATTGGCATGTCGGCCAACGTGGGCGCGGCAGATGAAGCTTCGCGACTCGGAAACGGGACGCTCCGAAGAGGATCCGCACCTCGTGGATCTTGAGGCCCCTGCAGCAGGGTTATTCGGGCAACGGTCGTTCTCCCCGCGATGAAGCGAATCACAGGAATTGGCGGCATCTTCTTCAAGGCGGAACGACCGGACCTCCTGAGGGATTGGTATGCCCGGCATCTGGGCCTGCCCAAGCAGGAGCACGGCTCAGAACTGAAGTGGCGGGAGTATGACAATCCGAAGCGCGAGGCATACACCCTGTGGAGCCCGTTTCCGCGCGACACGAAGTATTTTGGAAAGAAGACGACGGATTTCATGATCAACTTTCGGGTCGTGGATCTTGATTCTCTATTGGGCGTGCTACGAAAGGAAGGCGTGGCTGTCGAGGACCGGGTCGGGGAGCACGAATATGGGCGCTTCGCATGGATTCGTGATCCCGAGGGGAATCGGGTCGAGTTGTGGGAGCCTCCGCGTCCGAGGGAGAGCTCCCGACGAAGAGACTCAGCGAAAAGGGCCCGAACTAGCCCCCCTCTAGTCGGAACCGATCAAAATGAGAGAGCTCCGTTCTCTGTGGACCGGCAGGGCTACGACGCCGAGGAGCGCATCGCCCAGATTCCGCGTTGTCCCGCGAACGCCTCCTAGGGGGAACGGGCCTGAAGGGATTCGAACCCTTGATCTATCGGTGTCCCTCGGCCACGTCCGGAGACGTGCCGATAAGAGCCGATCGCTCTACCTAGCTAAGCTACAGGCCCGCGGCGGCCGCCTAAGGACCGCTTCAAGTTAAACGTTACGACGCTCAGCACGCGCCCCATCTCTCGAGGGCCACGCGACGGTCCACATCGACCTGGAACATCTCGAATCGGAAACAACCGCTCGGGCCCGTGGTGATCTCGAAGTAGTCGCCGGTATCGAGGAAGCCGGTCGCGTTCCCGTCCACGAAGCGGAGCGTTGCCGTGCCGCCACCGAGTCCCGCAGGCAGAGACCCGAGGGTCGTGCTGTCCCGGCTCAGCGTCGCGTTGAACCTCTCGAGCTCGAGGACCGCCGTCACGGAAAACACGTCGAGCCGCGTCCCGGCCGTCGTGTTGAGGCGGAGCTCCACGATTGCCACGGGCGGCTGCTGTGGGAACATCCGCGGGAGGAAGACGATGCCCAGCAGGACCATGAACACGATCCCCGCGGCCAAGGAATACGTCAGGAGCTTTGTGGCCTGGGGCGGCGGGCCGCGCTTGCGTTTGAACGGTGGCGTGGGGCGCTTCGGCCGGGCGATTCGCATGGCCTCACTCCACATAGATCGCGGGTCGTCCGGGAGCCGCGTGGCCGGACCGCTTCGCGGGGTCCCAACGCTCCGAGTCGTCCGCGACGTACACCTCGACCGGCATGCCGAACTCCTTCTCCAGGAACGCCCGGTTCTCCGTGAACAGGGAGAGCTCGTCGAGGGGACGGCCTTCGCCGCGGGCCTCGGGCTTTGAATGCCGCAATTGCTCCGCGACCTTCTTCGCGAAAGGGGCGACCTCGGACGCCCGCTCCCGCATCCCCGGATCGGCAAGAGCCTTCTCCATCAGGATGTTCATCGGAATCGGTCCGGCCAGCGCGAGGTCCCGCGCGATCGTCTCGATTCGGATCTTCCATGCGGGCGCGGTGTACAAGGCGACCTTCTTTCCGGCGATGCGGGTGACCTTCAGGATCTCCCGCACGTCGGCCAATGTGGATTGCAGCAGCGCTTCCGCGGCCTCGGCCCTTGGGTCGATCTCTTCCCTGACGACTTCGGGATAGGGGGCGTTCACGATAAACCCGGCATTCCCGAGCCCATGCCAGATCTCCTCGCAGAGGTGCGGCGCGAAAGGTGCGAGGAACTTCGTCTGGACCTCGATGAACCGAGCGAGGACCGCTGCGTTCGGTCGACCGTCGCAACGGCGCAGATACCAACTCCAGGCTCCCTGCAGATCGAAATACCCGATCCGGAGGGCGGTCTTGTAGTTCATCTGCTCCATCGCCGCCCGGTTCGCCCCGATGGCGCGATTCAGGACGGAGAGGAACCAGTCGTCAATCTGGCGGCGATCCTTCCGCGTGGCGTGCCGAGACGTTGCGAATCGAAGCCAGTCGCGGACCCGCGGGGGTACGGAGTCGGCGAAGTCCAAATCGAGGTTCGGGTCGTCCAGGCCATCGCCCGCGTTCGCAACGGTGAGCCGGACCACGTCGGCGCCCCAGACCTTCAGGGCGTCTCGGATGTACCAGACGTTGCCGCGGGACTTGGACATCTTGCGGCCCGCCATCTGGACGTGGCCGTTCACGGCATAGCCGCGGGGCCAATGCTCCCGCGGGAAGATTGCCGTGTGGTTGAACAGGCAGAAGGCCATGTGGTTCTGTACGAGGTCCTTGCCCGTGTTCCGCAGGTCGAAGGGATACCAGTACGCGAACTCGTCTCGGAGATTCTCCACGAGCGAGAGTTCGACGCCGAGACGGCGAGCGACGGCCCTCGCGTCTCCCTTGCCGAGGAACACGTAGTCGAAGAACGCGTCGTCGAGGCGCTGGGCCCACGGGACCTTCGACCGGAGCGCGCCCTCCTGGAGCGCGTGGGCGATCGTGTAGTACGCCATGTAAATAGTCGAATCGGACAGGCTCTCGATGACCCAGTTCGAGTCCCACGGGAGGATCGTCCCGAGGCCTCGATGGTGGGTGCACGGCCAGTCCCGCAGCCAGTCCAGAACGTAGTCGAACTGCTTGCGCAGGGTCTCCGGGTAGAGGGTCATCGACGCGAGCGCGTCGTGGACCAACGACTTCCACGCCGGATCCCCGTAGGCAAGGAACCACTGGTCCTCGACGACCTTCACGATCGCGGGCGTCATGCAGCGGCAGACGACCTCCCCGGAGGGTTCGTACATCCGGTCCGCGAGATTCTTCGACATGAGCTCCTTGCGGATTTCGTCCTTCGCGACCTCGACGCGCACGCCCGCGAAGGGGCCGCAGTTCTCGTTCAGGACGCCCTGGTAGAAGCCGGACCGGTAGACCTCCGCCTTCGCGGTCTCGAGCTTCTCGCGCTCCCGCTGGTTCTTGATCCCCATCCGCTCGACGATCTCGACGCCAGGAAGGGGGCCCCATCCCGGGGTGCGGATGATCGGCACGGGTTTGAGGCCCCGCACGCGCTCCGCATCCAGCCGGTACGTCGCGAGGGCTTTGTCGTCCTGCTGCAAGTCCCTCAACGCGACGTAGTCGTCCGGGGCGTCCGAGGGCACGGAGGTCACGATCCCCGTGCCGCGGCCCTGATCGATGAACGCGCCCGGGAGAATCGGGATCGCGCGGTTGATCGCGGGCGCGACCGCGTCCATTCCGAGGAGTTCCGCGCCGCGGATTCGGGATTCCACGGACAAGGCCTTGCCCTGCTCTCGGAGCTTGCTCGCCGCGGCTTCGTTGAGGATCCATTGCTCGTCGCCGACCTTCGCGACGACGTATTCCACGTCGGGATCGACCCAGAGGTTCGTCTGCCCGAAGACGGTCTCCGGGCGGAGTGTCGCCGCGACGAGGATCCGGCCGTCCGCCATGGGGAACTTCAGGAGCGTATGCTCGGCCGGGGTCTCGCCCTCCCCTTCGAGGCGGTCGTGATCCCCGATCGGGGCCTGGTCGTTCGGGCACCAGATGACGGGATGCTTGTCGATCTTCACGAAGCCGCCATCCTTGAGGCGGTGGAACTGCCACCGCACGAACGCGTCGTACGGCGGGTTGAGAGGGGTCGTGATGAAGGACCGGGTCCAGTCGATCGCCGCGCCGAGGCCCTGGAGGTCCTGCATCGTCTCCTGCGGGAAGACCTCGATCCAGTGCATCGGGTCCGCGAACTTCGGGATGTCCCGGTCCGGGATCCCCATCTTCCTCAGGACTTCGATCTGCACGCGTTCCCGCTCCTTCACGCGCTTTGCGGCGCCGAGGATCGGGAGGCCGGTGCAATGGAACCCCTGGGGATGGAGGACGTTGTACCCGAGCATACGGCGGTAGCGGGACTGGAACTCGGCCCGCAGGAAGGATGTGCCGAAGCCCAGGTGCGGATATCCATTCACATAGGGATAGGGTACGTTCGTGAACCACTTCGGCCTCGAGGGGTCCGCGCGGGCGACGTAGACACGGGCCTCCGCCCACAGGTCCTGCCACTTCCGCTCGATCGCCCGCAGGTCCAGCGTCCCTCTCGTCCTTGCGCGGGCGGGAGTCGCGACCTGACGCCGGTGCCTCGAGCCCCTCCGCCGGCGGGCGACGGAGGAGGGCTTCCCGCGCGGGCGGACGCGTTTCTTGGGACGTCGATGCGCACGCGCCTGCACCCTTTGCTTCGGTCGGGCGCGCGAGCCCTTCCTCTTGGCCACGGGCGCGGATAGGTGCGTTTCTCGTATAGCTTTTCGCCGCCGTCCGGGGCGAATCAGCATGGGTCGGACGCGTCTGACAGCGGGGTTATCTATTCGGCATACGCGATAAAAATAGGAGCCTGCGGAAACCGCCCGCTCGGCGAACCAATGGAGGGGCGTTGTCATACGTCGTATGACAATTGACAAAACGTATAAGTATCGACCGTCCGGATACGGCGACCAACACGCCAGAAAAACGCGTGGAGTGGTGTATGACCGCGTCATACCCGCTCTTCGTGGAACAGGCGAGGTATGGGATGGACGAAAACGAGCGGATCACGCTGCGGCTCGAGAAGGAGAACCTCGAGCTGATCGACGGGTTCTTGGAAGAGAACAAGTCGTTCACGAACCGGTCCCAACTGGTTCGCGAGGCGGTCCAGTCGTTCATCCAATCGATCCGCGAAGGAGGCAACACCGTCACGGTGCGCATCCCGCGGTACTACCTCGACCTGATCAACCGCCTCGTGGCCGACGGGTACTTCCTGAGCCGGGAGCACGCGATCGTCCGCAGCATCGAGGAATGGTTCACGCGGGAGCGGGTGAAGGAGATCCATGCCCACAAGCAGGAAGTCGACAAGATGACGGGCAGGGTGGTCTCGGTGTCGACGGGAGACAAGGACGGTGTCATACCCCCATGACGCGCGCTGGCGTGGAGGATGCCGGAAGGGAGTAACCTCCAACCTAGGAAAAGGGAACGGGATGGGACCTGTTATGAAGGGATGGGATGCACGCCTTCAGCGGAGGGGACTGCCTTCTGGCCTCCCTCGATCCGATCGCGAGTGAGTCGGAGGCCAGAGCACGATGGTACCGAAGGATTACGTGGATGAGGTCATCAACAGCCTGTTCGAGGACGCCGTGGACCCGAGGATCTCGGTCGTGGGCGTCGGTGGCGCCGGTGGGAAGATGGTCAGCGCGCTCTACGACCGGGACCTGAAGGGGGTCGAGACGGTCGCGGTAAACACGGACCCGGCCGGGCTCTCGAAGAGCGAGGCGGACGTCAAGGTCCTCCTGCCGCACTCCGACGGAAACGACCCGATCGAGGCCGCCCGCACGTCCGCGGAGTCGTACGAGGCGCAGCTCCGGGAGTCCGTGAGCTCGGACATCGTCTTCGTCGTCGCCGGGCTCGGCGGCGGTGCCGGCACGGGCGCGGCGCCCGTCGTCGCACGCGCGGCGCGCGCGAACGGCGCGGTTACAATCGGGATCGCGATCCTACCTTTCGAGGTCGAGGGACGCACGGCGACCGCACAGGCGGGTCTCGAGGACCTGCGGCGGGAGACGGACAGCGTCATCGTCGTGGACAACAACTCCCTCGCGCGCTTCGCGGACCAGATCACGTTCCGCGATGCGATGCAGATCGTCAGCTACATGGTCGTGGCCATCGTCCAAGGGGTCGTCGAGCACCTGAGTCGCTCGTACCTCTCGACCCTTGCGGAGGAGATCGAGAGCGCGGCCAAGGAGATCGAGGACCAGAACAACCACGCGGTCCACGTCGAGGTCCAGGCCCCAGAGACCGTGCAGGCATCGTGGGACATGGGCCCCGTGGTGTTCGACGACCAGGGCTTCATCGGCCTGAGGTAAACAGGATCAACAATCCTCCCCCCAACCAACGCCCACCCGCGAGGGCTTCGGGCGAGCCCCGCCGAAAGGCGGGGAACGGCCCTCGCGACCTCTTTATTTTCCCCGGTCGAAGGGCGTTGCGAGATCACGAAGTACACTGCCGAAGATGCCTTCCCACCCGGGAGGGGGAACTCGCGCCTATCCAATCGATGATGCGCGGACGCTCCCTTTCGCTCTATAGCTTCCAGAAGCCATCGGTCAGGCCCAATTCCGCGAAGTGCGCCAGCAGCGCCTGCTTAGATGGCCTCGTATAATCCAAGTCCATCTTCGTCCGATAGATGGGGAGGCCCACCACGTGCACTTCTTGGGGCGATAACAACACGCCTGGCTCGCCGGGTATGCAAGAACCCCAGGCACGCTGATGCTCGTCGGACGCGAAGAAGATCATGGTGTTCGAGCATGTGAGTACAATGTCGTCCCACCAACGAGCCGCCGGAAGTCCGAGGTACACGATTGCGGCTTCAGGCGTTTGTTCGACTACGGAACCGTCCTGCAAGTCGATGCGAATCGGAGCGGCACAGTGGTGGCAGTAGGAGTCGACGCGGATGTCCACTCCAAGGGTCGCGTGCATGGCGATCGCGTCCCAGGCGCAGTTCGCGTAGTACCGCATCCCGGTCTTGGTGGAAACTCTGAACGGGGTGGGGATAGCGGAAAAAGGAAACGCCATTAGAATCCGCTGGGTGCCCCGCACCAGCGCGATGTGATGCGCATCCTTGAGGGCGTGCAGGACCTCGTCGGCCTGGGCGCGCGAGAGGGAGAATCGTTGCATTATCTGCTCGAGAAGCGGTGGGACGGCGTGTTCGCGAAAGTGGTCGAATACAAACTTACGCACGGACTTCGGCCGCTCGTCAGGGGCAGACATCGCTTTTCGCCTCATTTCCCCGGAAAACCCTGCGGCACTTTCAAGTTGCTTCCAACCGCAGCACCCCCCGCAGGCCAATCGAAGCGACCCCAACGCTTCGGATCGTGAGCAATCTCCATGGAGGAGCTATGCTGGCTGTGGAAGTGGACCGGGTGGAACTTGAGTCGGGGATGTCGACGGGCGCGCACGTCTTCGCGGCCCTCCACGTCGCCCGACAACTAGGGACTGGCAAAGGATCGTGACCGTCGCCGTCGATTCGGGCCTGAAGCACCTGCAGGGGGACCTCCCTAGGCCTCCACCGAACGGGCCGAGAACCTTCTTGGGGCCCCGCCTCCTTGCGGCCCCCATGGCATCGTACCGCGAGACGATCCGAATCGAGACGAATCCCGGGGTGCAGGCCCTCGACATCACGGACCGCGTGGAGGCCGCAATCGCGAAGTCCGGGGTGAAGGATGGCCTGGCGTGCGTCTTCACCCCGAGTAGCACGAGCGCGATTATCACGAACGAGTTCGAACCTGGACTCATGGACGAAGACATCCCGAACGCCCTCGAGCGACTCATCCCGGTGTCGATCGACTACGGCCATGAGCGCCGGTGGCACGATGGGAACGGGCACAGCCACGTGCGCGCGACATTCCTCGGTCCGAGCCTCACCGTCCCCATCGTCGATGGACGGGTGGCCTTGGGCACATGGCAGCAAGTCGTCTTCCTCGAGCTGGACAACAAGCCGCGGCGGCGCGAGGTGATCGTCCAAGTCGTCGGGGAGGCGACGACGCCAAGGGACAAATAGCGACGGACGATTGGAGCGGCCGGATGGCCACGGCGACGGCGGGTGCGAACGCGGCCCGCACGTCCGTCTTCAACCTCGCCTGGCCCATCATGGTCTCGAACCTCCTGCAGACCCTCACGACAACGGTCGACGTGATCATGGTCGGCTCGCTCGGCGCGGAGGCACCCGCCGCGGTGGCGGCCGTGGGCTTCGGCGGGCAGTTCGTCTTCCTCTTCTTCAGTGTCATGATCTCCGTCAGCGCGGGCACGATCGCCCTCGTCGCGCGCGCGATGGGCGCGCAGGACCTGGCGCAAGCGGACCACATCCTGAAGCAGAGCCTTGTCCTCGGAGCAATCCTCTCGCTCCCGCTGACCCTCGTGGGCCTGCTCTTCGCGGAACCCATCCTCGCGGGCTTCGGGGCGGCTCCGGACGTCGTCGACCTCGGCGGCGCGTACATCCGCATCATCTCCCTCGTCGTGTTCTTCCAGTTCATCGGGTTCCTCGGGAGTGCGGCGCTCCGCGGCGCCGGAGACACTGTGACGCCGCTCTGGATCGGCGTCCTCGTGAACGTCGTGAATTTCGCGATCAACGTGAACCTGATTTTCGGGAACGCGTTCGTCCCGCGACTCGGTGTCCCGGGGGCTGCAATCGGCACGTCGATCTCGTACATCGTCGGGGCGCTCGTGCTCGTCGGGATCTTCCTGCGCGGGAAGCACAAGCTGAAGCTGAACCTTCGCGGGACCTGGGTCCACATGGACACGGTGAAGCGAATCTTCCGGATCGGGTGGCCGGCCGCGCTGGAGCAGATCCTCCTCCAGGTCGCATTCCTCATCTGGGTCGGCATGGTCGTCGTCTTCGGCACGGAGGTCCTCGCGGCGCACCAGATCGGTTTGCGCATCCAGAGCTTCGCGTTCATGCCCGGCTTCGGGTTCGCGATCGCGGCGACCGCGCTCGTCGGGCAGAACCTCGGCGCACGGGATCCCGAGGCCGCGGAGAAGAGCGGCTGGGAGGCGGCGAAACTTTCCGTCGCGGTGATGAGTCTGACGGCCCTGGGGATCTTCCTGCTCGCGGAGCCGATCGCCCGGGCGTTCATCGGCGACCCTTCCGTCGTGGCGTTCAGCGTGACGTTCATCCGGATCCACGCGGTCAGCATCCCCGCGGTCGGCGTGTTTTTCGCGATCGACGGCGCACTCCGCGGCGCGGGCGACACCCGGTTCCCTCTGCTGACGTCCCTCAGCGGGATCTACATCGTCCGCATCCCGCTCTCCATCGTCTTCGGATTCATCTTGGGACTGGGGATTGTGGGTGTCTGGATCCCCTTGGTCATCGAGTACTGGTACCGCGCGGCGGTGATCTCGAATCACTTCCGACGCGGCAAGTGGAAGACCTTGAAGGTCTGAAGCCGGCAAGTTTTAAGCCGACGGGTCCGTAGGGCCCGCGGGGTCGAGCCCATCCCGAAAGACGTGCAGAACGAGCGGGCCGACAGCCCGTTCACCCTGAACAAGGTCGGCGTGACGGGAGTCGTCAAGCCGGTCCAAGTGCGCCGGCCGAACCGTTCCGTCACGCTCACGACGACGATCGACGTGTTCGTCGACCTGCCGGCGAGCCAGAAGGGTTCGCACCTCTCGAGGAACCTCGAGGCGATCAACGAGGTCGTCGACCGATCCGTGCGGGACCCCGTCGGCAGTCTCGAAGAACTCACGGAGACGATCGCGCGCTCCCTCCTCAAGCGCCACGACTACGCGACGACGTCCGAGGTCTGGGCCCGCGCGGACTATTTCCTCGAGCGGACGTCGCCGTGGGGCCACACGTCCCTCGAGCCGTATCACCTCGTCGCCCGCGCGAACGCGCGCCGCGGGGAACGGGAGGTCGAGCGGTCGATCGGCGTCGAAGTCGTCGGGATGACCGCATGCCCGTGCGCAATGGAAACGATACGGCACGGCCTCGCGGAAGACAACCCGGAGGTCGCGCGGTGGCCCGAGTCGATGCCCATGATCACGCACAACCAGCGCAACCGGACGACGCTGATCATCCAGGAGCCATCCGGTCACGACATCGAGGCGGACGACCTGATCGACGTCGTCGAGGATTCCATGTCCGCGCCGACGTACGGCCTGCTCAAGAGACCGGACGAGGGCCGCCTCGTCGAGATGGCGCACCGGAACCCCAAGTTCGTGGAGGATGTCGTGCGCGACGTCCTCGACCGCCTCCTGAAACGGTATCCCCGCATGCCCGATTCGACCTGGGTCCGGGTGAAGTCAGAGGCAGAGGAGTCGATCCACAAGCACAATGCGCTCGCGGAGCGATCGACCACGTTCGGCGAGCTTCGCGCGTTGTGAGCTCGGGCGCAGCGGGCGCCGCCGAAAATCCGTGCCGTTTGCGCCATCACGAAAGGATCCGCCCCCACACCCTTGCGAAAGCTGATGGCCCTCCACGCCCATATGGAACCGATGGCGGTCCCGGCCCTCTGCCACATCTGTAGCCGCCCCACCCTGCGGTCCTGTCGAAACTGCGGGCGACCGGCATGCGACGAGCACATGGCCGCAGGCGTCTGTGTCGAGTGCCGCGTCGGTCGCCGCGGCCGGATGCCCGGCGCCCGGGCGTCGTGAGAGCGCTCAGAGGAGTCGCTTCGCGTCCTCTTTCTCGATGCCCAGCGCCTTCAGCGCGTACGTGAGGGCCTTCGTGCGGATCATGTCCTTCGTGTTGTCGTCGAGGAACTGCTCCATGATGACGGGCGCCTTGCGCGCGTACTGGATCGCAAATTCGGACCAGTAGAACGGGGCATTCTCGTCGTCGAGCTTCGCGGCCGCATTGTACTGCTCCTCCGCGTCGTTGAACCGCCCGAGGTCGACGCAGAACGACGCCAGCGCGTCCCGGTATTGCGGGTTCTCCCCATCCAACTCGATTGCCTTCCTGTAGAGGCCGAGGACTTCCTCCGCCTCAGCCTTCGGCACGCCGAGGGCGGCCTCCGCCTTGCCGAAGAAGGCGACGGCATTCTTCGGGTCCGCTTTCGTCGCCTTGTCGAAGTGCCTGTACGCGGAGTCGTAGTCGAGCTGACTGAGGGCCTGTTCCCCCGCAGCGATTTCCTCATCGGCCGACATAAGAGAACCGCGTCGCAGATTCTCGGTGCTCAAATAAAGATTCCGACCGGATTCTCAATCGGGATGCGCGTCTCTTACAGGATCGCGCGATGGTCCCGCAGCCAATCGAGATCGCTGAGGTACAGCTGCCGGATGTCCGCGAGCCCTTCGACGGCCATCACGACGCGCTCCAGGCCGAGACCCCACGCGAGGACCGGCGCCTCGATCCCGAGGGGCTGCGTGACTTCGGGCCGGAAGATCCCGCTCCCGCCGAGCTCGAACCAGCGGCCATCGGGCAGCTGGCCTTCCGGTTCCATGCTCGGCTCCGTATACGGGAAGTATCCGGGGCGGAACTTGACTCGCGTGAACCCGAGCCGTCGGTAGAACTCGTCAATCACTCCGATGAGCTGCGTGAAGTTCGCGCCTTCCTCCATCACGACACCCTCGATCTGGTGGAATTCGGGAAGGTGTTTCCAGTCGATTGAGTCCGGGCGGAAGACACGCCCGATGATGAACGCCTTCTGCGGCGGCTTCGGATGCTCGCGGAGCCACTTGAGCGTGATCGGCGTCGTGTGGGAGCGCAGGACCGCGCGCTCCGCCTCGGGGCGGTTCCACTTGTACCGCCATCCCGCGCTTCCGGTCCCGCCGCCCGTCTCGTGGGCATCCGCCACGCGGCGCACAATCGCGTCGTCGGGGAGCGGCATCGTGTCCGGGCGTTCGAGGTAGAAGGTGTCGAGCTGGTCCCGCGCCGGGTGGTCCTGCGGCTGAAAGAGCGCGTCAAAGTTCCAGAACGCGGGCTGGACGACGTCCCCTTGAATCTCCGTGAAGCCCATGCTGAGGAAGATCCGCCGGATGCGCTCGATGTACGCGCCAAGGAGATGCCTCTTCCCGGGTCGAAGGAGCGGCGCAAAGGCCTTCGTGTCGTACCGACGCAGCTCGACGTCGCGCCATCGACCCGATCGGATCACGTCGGCCGTGAGCTGGGCGACCTCCTCCTTGAGCTCGATCCCGGCGGCGATTACCTTCTCCCCCGCGGGCGTGAGAGAGATCTCGCGCCGCACGGTCTCGCGTTCCCGGACGAGGTCCCGCCGGGACTTGAGGTCGCGCAGAATCTGCGGATTGATGCGGTCCTCCGTCAGCTCCTCCTTCGCAAGCTGCGCGAGCACGACCTCGTCGGCGCCTTTCGCGTCGACGGCCCTTCGACCCGCATCTGTCGTCACGATGAAGCTTCCCTGCGGCCCCTTCTCGACGTCCGCCCATCCCTTCCGGCGCAGCCAACCGAGGGCGACCGCGAGGGTCGCGTCGTTGAACTTGCACGCGCTCTGCAGCTTCGACACGGGGATGCGGCCGCCCGCCTTCACGGCGGCCTTGAGGGCCTTCCGCTCCGGCAGCTGCCTCCGGGCGACATCGGGCCGAGCGAGCCGGTACGAGCGCACGACCCGTTCCTTCATCGCGACGAGGCGTTTCGCTTGCAGCCACGAGGCGGCGTTCATCACCTCGACGAGTTCATTGAACTTCCCGTCCGCCTGAATCTCCTCGGGCGACCCGCGCTTTCGGGCGGCGAGGGTCAAAAGGACCTTCTTCTCAAGGTAGCTGAGCTCCGGCGCGCCTCCCGGCATCCCGCGCCGCATGGCCCCGACTCGTTATATGCCTTGTCGCAACGGAAATCGAGCCTTCGGACGGGCTCCAACCCAAGGGATTCTCAAGTCTGAGAACGGGGTCATGGCATATATATGAGAAAACGGAACATCGAGTGGCCTTGTGAATCAGCCCAACCCCTCGAGCAGCCGAGCGAAAGCACGCAAGGAGGCGTCCTGACATGGAGGACCGGTTCCCGGCACAGTACTCCGTCCTCCTCGCCGGATCGCCCGGCGTCGGCAAGTTCGAGTACATTATCTCGGAGATCCGTGAAACCCTCCGCCTCGGCGAGCGCGTCGTGTTCGTGACGCTCGACCTGCACCCGATCGAAATCCGCGCGCGGGCGAAAGCGCTCCGACTCGACCTGGAAGCGCATGAGGGCAAGTCCTTCGTGTTCGTAGACTGCTACAGCGCGACGTCGTCCGAGCGACCCGAGGCGGCCTCGGGCAAGAAGACGTTCCTCGTCTCGAGCTTCTCGAACCTCGAGGGAATCGGGATGGCGATGAGCAAGGCGGCGCAGGAGCTCGGCACGCCCGTGAGGATCTACTTCTACACGATCTCCGCCCTTTTCCTGCACAACTCGACCCAGGCGATCGCGAAGTTCTTCCAAATCGTCACGTCCCGGGTGAAGACGAACCTGGGATTCATCATGTACGCGGTCCAGGACGGCGTCCATGAGACGATGACGATGAACCTCTTGCGGTCCCTCGTGGACGGCGTCGTGGAGATGCGCTTCACGGAGTCAATGGAACGGGAATGGCGTATCCACCACATGCGCGGCTACGCGGTCGACCATGCGTGGCATCCGTTCGTCCATCTGCCGGGAGGGGCGACCGGGCTATGATGGCCTCGCCGCGGGTGTCGCCGCCCCGGGCGAAGACCGGGATCCCGGTCCTCGACGAGCGTCTCCAGGGCGGCTTCCCACGCCCTTCGACCTTGCTCCTGTTCAGCGACAAACCGACGGAGAAGCGGCTCTTCGGAGAGAACTTCGCCGTGCAGGGCGCGCGGTCCGGAGAGGTATCCCTCTATGTCGACTTCTTCCGGGCACCGCAGCTCGCCCGCGTGGAGCTGAAGCGCTTCGGGAACGTCCCCACGGACAAGCTCGTGTTCGTGGACGCGACGTCGTCCCAGCTTCTCCTCCCGAGCCAGGAGCCATACCATATCGACGACATCGGCAGCCTCGAGAACATCAGCGCCGCCATCCTGACGGCAATCGAGGAGCTCCATCCCGCCCGGATCGTCGTGGATTCGATGGAGTTCCTGATCGATCGGTTCCCGAAGGAAGACGTCCTGAAGCTGTGGCGCCGCCTGATTGACGCCGCGAAAGCCGCGGGCACCGTAATCTGCTTCCTGTTCATCAACTGGACCCTCGTCGAGCGCGACCTGCAGACGATTCGCGCGATGAGCGACTTCGTCGTCGAGTTCCAGTCGTCCGTCCGTGGCGGGATCGTCCGGAACTCGATGCGGATCTCCCAGATGGAGGCGAACGGCATCCGGACGAACTGGATCCCGTACGCGTTCAAGGACCTCGTCGGGATGACCGTCTATTTCCCGCGCATCCTCGTCACCGGGCCTTTCAACGCGGGCAAATCGACTGTCGTCCGGGCCCTCTCGGAGAAGTCGATTAGCATCGACCGGATGGGTACCACGGTCGCGTTCGACTACGGTAACGTGAACATCACGGGCATCGAGGCGGAGGTCTTCGGCACGCCCGGACAGGAACGGTTCGAGTTCATCTTCAAGATCTTCGCGCGGGAGGTGTCCGGCGTCCTCCTCGTTATCGATTCGACGCGGCCCGAGGACCTGCTCCGCGCGCGACAGATGCTTGACCTGGTCGGGCCGAGGATCCCATACGTCGTGCTCGCGAACAAGAGCGACCTCCCCGGCGCCCTCGCGCCGGGCGAGATCGCACGCCGCATGGATCTCCCGGAGGATGTGCCCGTGATCCCGACCGTGGCGACGGAGGACAAGGGCGTGCGGGATGCGCTCGTCATCCTCGCGGAGATGATCATCGGGGTGAGGTAGATGAGTCTCGACGCAGGCCCGCGCCTCCAGGCCGTCCTCGCGGAACTCCGGCGGGTGCCGGATATCCTCGGGGCGACGATCGCGCGACGGGACGGCATCCTCATTGCCTCGACCCTCGCGAAGTCCATGGACCCGCGGAAGATCGCGGCGATGGCCGCCGCAATTGTCGGGACGTCCGAGATGGCGGCGACCGAGATGGGGCTTGGCGTGTTCAACCAGTCGATCGTCGACACCCACATAGGCAAGTTGCTCGCAACCGGCGCGGGCGAGGAGGCGATCCTGATCACGATGGTGCGGAACGACGCGAACATGGGGCTCGTACTCCTGAGCGTCGACCGGGCCGTACAGTCGATCGCCGCCATCCTCGACGCGGAGAGCGAGGTATCCGCGGAGGCGACCGTGTGAGCAACCTCTGGGAGCGGCTCGAGAAGATCCTCGAGAACCTCTCGAACATGTCGGACATCAAGGCCGCGGCGGTCGTGCGCCGGGATGGGCTCGTTGTGACGCACACCCTTCCAGACGGTGTGGACCCGAAGATCGTGGCCGCGATGACTGCGGCGATCGTGGGCACGTCGGAGATGGCGACGATCCAGCTCGCCCAGGGCCGCTTCGAGCGGGCAATCATCGAGTCGGACGATGGCAAGCTGCTGAGTATGGGCGCGGGAGAGGAGGCGCTCCTCGTGGCCTTGGTCTACCAGGACGCGAACCTCGGACTCGTCCTGATGGCGATGGAGCAGACGGCGAAATTGATCGAAGAAAGCCTTCGAGCGGGAGGGGACTGAGCTGCCGATCACGACGGACGGGATGAGGACGTTCATGGCGCACTGGCTTTACGGAATTAAGAAGGCCGCGGGCCTCTTCGGGAGCGCGCCCGTCTTCCTCCGGACCGCCGAGTACGAGATGCTCAAGAAGTACTTCGCATCGAACCCGGACGCGTTCGAGGAGTCTTCGGATCCTGCGGCCCTCTGCCGCTCCTACACGGAGCATCTCGACCGCGAGGGAATCCTCGATTCGAGAGACACGATCGTATCCCAGAAAGGGGACACGATTCGAGTGGAGATCGGCGTGGAATGTCCGTACCGCCAGACGTGCACGTGGGTGGACGAGGAAGGCGCCCAGGTCGCCTGCTACCGGGCCTTCGGGCTGGCGGAGATGCTCCGAATCGCCGCGCGACGCGACTATGTCGAGACGCTGCACGAGTTCGGCGTCCCGTGCCGCGTCTCCCTGCGCCCCACGGGAATGGAGGTGGATGACGCTGGAGATTAGGAAACTCCCGACGTTCGTGGAGGGCCTCGACGAGACCCTAGGCGGCGGTATGCCCGCAGGCCACGTCATCCTCGTGTCCGGGCTCCCGGGGACGATGAAGTCCACCCTGACGTACGCCATCCTGCACGGCAACGCCCGCAATCGCGGGGCGAAGGGCCTCTACATCTCCCTTGAGCAGACGCGGAAGAGCCTCGAGACGCAGATGGCCGCGATGGGTTTCGAGGTCGAGGCGGTCCGCGGGGACGTCCACATCCTGGACGTCGGAACGATCCAGAAGGAGGTCGGGAAGAGCGCGACGCGGCCCTGGATGGAGTTCCTGCGACGGACGATGCAGACGAACAAGGACATCGACGGGGTGGATCTCGTCGCCCTGGACTCCCTCGAGGCGCTCGAGGTCCTCGCGAAGTTCGAGGACCGCCGGACGGAGCTGTTCCGGTTCTTCGAATGGCTGCGCGACCTGGGCGCGACGACCCTGGTCCTCACCGAGGCCGCGTCGGAGGCGGCCTTCCTCGGCCTCGAGGCTCCGCAGCCCCGACGCGACGAGACGTTCCTCGCCGACGGCATCATCGAACTCAAGATGCACGAGATCTCCGACATCGAGGTACAACGTCGGATCCGAGTGAACAAGATGCGCGGCTCCCACCACAAGACGGGGTTCTATGCCCTCGTCTTCGAGGAGGGCCGCTTCCAGATCACCCCGGTGATCAGCCCGTAGGTGTCCCATGCCCAAACCGATCACGTGTCCCGGCTGTTACTCCCAAAACAAGCCGGAGGAGGTCCGCTGTCGGGTGTGCGGCCGGCGGCTCAGCGAGACGAAGGCCGTCGTAAACCCCGAGCCTCCCGTCATCCTCCAGCGTGTCATGAGTGGCGAGGTCTTCACCGCGCGACTCGGGGATGCGGGCCGCGGAAAGCGAAACGGGACGCCCGACGACACCCCCGTCGTCCAAGTCATGGAAGCCCCCGTGCCGGAGGACCATTCCGACGTCCTCGCGGACGCGGTCGAGCGGATCCGAGCGAAGGCGGCCACGGATGGGGAGCGCTTCAAGCCATACGCTCCGTCGAAGAAACGTCGACCCACGACACCAGAGGCGAAGGAGGAGGTCGCGCAGTCCCTCCACACCGCGGTGGGTCTGTTCCGCGAGCGGGCGTTTGAGGACGCGATCGAGCACATCGTCAAGGCGATTGCCCGCGACGACGAGGACCGCCGATCCTGGATCCTCCTCGCGGAAGCGTATCTCAGGGTGGGGCGGCCGTACAAGGCTGCCGTCGGATACCTCCGCGCGCTCGAGCTCAGGCCAAAGGACGAACAAGGATGGCTCGGCCTCGCGCGCGTCCTGCGCGCGATCGACGATCTCCCGGCCGCAGCCACGGTCATCGACCGGGCGACGCAGATCAATCCCCATCACGCGGACTCCTGGTCCGAGCGCGGGGCGATCCTCGAGTCCCTCCAGAACCTCTCGGAGGCCATGAAGAGCTTCGCGAAGGTCCTCGAGATCCGCCCGGACCACCCGGTCGCCCAGGCGAAGCAACGCGAGCTCGAGTCGCGGGTCGCGGACGTTCCCCTCGAGACGCCCCTGGAGGAGCCGGCCTCGCGCGGCATCGAGACGTCCGCGACAACGAACGCGCCGGAATCCACGAGCACGATCCCCGAGGGTCTCCTCGCGGACATGGACGAGGTCCTTGGAGCGGACGAGGAATGGGAAGCGGCGGACGCGCCGAGAGACGAGACGAAGCACGCGGCCGGACCGAGTCCTGAAAGGCCGGTCGCGCGCGGCCAGCGCCCGCCTCGCGTGCGAATGTTCGTGGACGGCCTCGACGAGACCCTGGAAGGCGGCGTCCCGTGGGGCCATGTCGTGCTGATCGCAGGTGCCCCGGGCACGATGAAGTCGTCCCTCGCTTTCTCGATCCTCGTGAACAACGCCGCGAAGCAGGGACTGCACTGCCTCTACCTGAGCCTCGAAGAGCGCGCGTCGAGCCTCTTGAAGCAGATGGGGTCCCTCGGCATGAAGCTCGACGTGCCCAAGGGGTCGCTCGTCGTCCTCGACCCGAGGACGGCCACGGACCTGATGGGCGACCGACCCGACTGGGTCGATGGACTGCGGCAGGGCATCGAGTCGATCCGGGACCAGCGGGGACTCGACCTGGTCGTAATCGACTCCCTGGAGGCCCTCGAGGTGCTCGCGAAGTTCAAGGACCGACGGAGAGAGCTGTACCGCCTGTTCGAATGGCTGCGCGACCTCGACGTGACGGCCTTCGTGGTCACGGAGCGACCGGACTGGGTCATCGCAGGCCACGTCCTCCAGGGGCGCTGGGACGAGGACTTCCTCGCAGACGGCGTGTTCCATCTCCGGATGCATCTCGTGACGGACTTGGAGGCGCAGCGTCGCCTGCGAGTCGTGAAGATGCGCGGGTCGAGGCATGACACCGGGTACCTGGTGTTCCTCCTCGATGAAGGCCGGTTCCGGGTCACGCGAGCGATGAGCCAGTGAGGGATTTCGGATGGCACGCCCCCTCCTGAAGACGTACATCCGCGGCTTCGACGACGACGTCCTCCGCGGGGGCATCCCCCAAGGCCACGTCATCCTGATCCGCGGGGCGAGCGGGACGATGAAATCGTCCCTCGCATACTACATCCTCTTCCACAACGCCGTGAACGGCGTGCCTGGCCTGTACGTGAGTCTGGAGCAGACAGCCGGGAGCCTGCTGGAGCACGCCGCCGGGCTGGGCCTCCAGGCGACCCTTGTTTCCGACGCCCTCCCGATCCTCGATCTGAGCCGCGGGAGGGAGTACCTCGAGACGATGGTCTCGAAGGTCGGGTCGATGACGGAGGCGACGGCCCCGAGGGACCAGGCGCTCCTCGCGGTCCTGAAGTCGAAGATCCTCGAGCTACGGAAAAAGCGGAACTTCCAGCTCCTCGCGCTGGACTCGTGGGACGCCCTCGAGCTGATCCTCGAGTTCCGCGACCGCCGCGCGGAGACGTTCGCGTTCTTCGAGTGGCTCCGGGACCTCGGGGTCACGAGCCTGCTCGTCTCCGAGGAGCCCGCGCTCGAGGCGACGCGCACCGCGCTCGAGGAAGAGTTCCTCGCCGATGGGATCATCCACGTCCGACTCGAGCCGATCTCGGAGACCGCGTTCCAGCGGCGCGTGCAGTGCGTGAAGATGCGGAGCGTGAACCAGAACTCGGACGACCACACGCTCCTGTTCGAGAACGGCCGCTTCGAGGTCGCCCGGGCGATCGGGTGAGACGATGGCGAGCCGCCTCGTGACCGCCGCGATCCGTTCCGTGGTCTTGTTCCTCATCTCCGTGATCCTGGTCCTCGGCTTCTGGTACCACGCCGAGTTCTACCAGATCGGGCTCACAAACCTCGCGATCGTCGGCGGGCTCGTCACGTTTCTCGTGATCGCGGCCGCGCGGCTCGCAATCTCCGGCGAGCTGCCGAAGGGCCGTCCGGTCGGTGAGCTCATTTTCACCCTGGACGAAGGCGACCACATCCTGCGGAGCATCGCGACGCTCGTCGTTCGACCCGCGGAGGGAGCATCCCTCCCGGGCGTCGGCCAGGTCGTGCGGGCGAAGTACGAAACAGGCCCGGAATTCGGGCGACTCCAGATCGTGGACGCGCGCCGATCGTACCTGTCCGACCTCTCGGAGCAGGACGCGCGAGAGGCGGGATTCCGGTCCGCGTTGGAACTGAGCGACGCCGCGACGGGCCGATGGACGTGGCGGCCCACGGACGTCGTCACGGTCCTGCGTATCCGAAGGCTGGGGGCCGGGAGATGACGCCCGCGACGATTACCACGGCCGTGGGCATCCTCGTCGGCGCGTGGCTCGTCGCCCTTGTGGTCCTCCGCGGACGGCGCCGCTGGCTCCGGGCCACGTACGTCGCATGCGGCCTCGCGTTCCTCGTGATGGGCGTCGGCTTCGTCGGCATCGAGGAAGGGTTCCTCGATCCCGCTCGAGAGGACATCGTCCTCGGCACGATGCTCCTCGCCTACGCCCTCACGGCGATCCTCGTCGTCGGCCTGATCCACGGGGAGACCCTGCCGCGCGGGCGTGCGGCCGGGTTCCTCCTCCTCGCCCCGATCCCGTTCCTCGCGTATCTCGCGCCTTCCGAGGGCTGGACCGTGCAGACGGCGTACGAAGGGAACCTCCTCGGCGGGTACCTCGTCCTGTGCCTCGGCCTCGCCCTCGCGGAGACCGTGTACGCCCGGCTGACGAGCCGCCTCTACGCCGCACAGTCGTTCTGGCTCAGTCTCGGCGTCGTCGCGTTGATCGTCGGCGGACCCGTCTACACGTACGAGTTGCAGGCCCTCGCCCTCCCGATTACGGCGGGCGCGAACTTCGCGACGCCCCTCGCGCTCGCGGCCTTCGCCCTCGTGACCCTACAGGCGGATCCGGTTCCCGCGTCCACGCGCCTCGCGAGGAGCCGGTGGTCCGGTCCCAGCGCCCTCCGAGGCGGCGAGCCAATCGTCTTCGAGGAGGCCCGGCCCAAGTACGCCGTTCGCGCGGCCACGATGGAGGCCGCGCGCGGCCGGCCCACGATGGTGATCGCGCGCACCTCGCCGCCCCTCACGACGAGCGGGCTCGTCACCGCGACAATCCTCCCGAACCGCCATGCGGCCTTGCGCCTCCTGACGACCGCGTCCGAATTCCTCGCAGACCACCCGGGCGGCCTCGTCGTCCTGACCGGCTTCGCGGACGTCGTAGCGATGTCCGGGCGGTTCCGAACATTCGAGGCGGCCATCCGCCTGAAGCATGTGTGCAAGGACACCCGCTCGACCGCCGTCTTCTCGACCTCTCGCCTCTCCGATTCCGAGCGCCGGAGCCTCAAAGACCTCCGGCTTACGTGGTGGTCCCTTCCCGATCCCACCCGAGAAATCGAGGCGATCCTCTCCCAATCCTTCGGCTCGGGGGCGCCCCGCCTGCTCGAGGCGTTCTGCCGTGCCCACGGCCTCCGGCACGAGGACGTCTCGACCGACCACGTGCCCGCGCTGATTGCATTTCTGCAACGGACCGTTGCCGAACTCACCGGCGCGGTTGAAGGGGGCGCGGGCCATGGCCTCAAGGTCCAAGTGGAGGCGGCTTCCTCCGTCCTGCGCGCGTTCGCGGAACAAGACGCGTCCGAGGCCTCCCGCGGACTCTGGCCGTCCCGCCGGCCCGCCGAAGCGGACCGAGAGCTCCTCGTCACGGCGGCGGAGTATTGGAAAGGGAAGGAGATGGAGGAGCTGTTAGCGGCCGCGGATGCGGTCGGAGATCGCGAGCCCCTCTACGAGAAGGCCCGGGCCGTCTTCGTCGAGGAACTCGGGGACGCAGGCGAGGGCCTGCTGCGCACCCAGATCGCCCGCCTCGGGAAGAAGCCGGAGGACCTGGAAAAGGGGGACATCGTGCGCATTGCGGACCGCGCGAGCGTGGACCTCGCGACCCTTGCGGACGTCGTGGATCTTCCGAAGGAGAAGGACCGGCTCCAGCGGCAAGTTGACGAGATCCGACTCCGGCTCGAACGGATCGTGAGGGAGGACGCATGAAGCGCATCCCGACCCTCGTGGACGGCCTCGACGAGGTCCTGAACGGCGGCGTCCCGGAAGGCCACGTCGTCCTCGTATCGGGCGCGCCGGGCACGATGAAGACGTCCCTGACGTACCACATCCTCCACATGAACGCGCTCGGGGGCCGGCGGAGCCTGTACGTGTCCCTCGAGCAGAGCCGCGCGAGCCTCCTCGACCACACGGATGGCCTCGGCTACCGCCTCGACGACGCGGGCGGGAACCTAAGCATCTTGGACCTCGGGACGCTCCGCAAGAAGCTCACCGGATCCGGGGAGCAGCCCTGGATGGACCTGTTCAAGCTGTACACACAGGGCATCCGCAAATCCTTCGACTATCGTCTCCTCGTCCTCGACTCCCTCGACGCGCTCGAGATCCTCGCGAAGTTCCGCGAGGCACGCAAGGACATGTTCTCCCTGATCCAGTGGCTCCGGGGCCTCGGGTGCACGACGTTCCTGCTGGGGGAGCTGCCCACGGACGCCACGGGAGGCTCGAACGCCCGAGGTACCGCATACGCGAAGCACAAGGAGGACTACCTCGTCGACGGAATCGTGCATCTCCGGCTCGCCCGGCAGGGGGAGTTCGGCATGCAGCGTCAGCTTCGGGTGGTGAAGATGCGCGGGACCCGGCACGATACCGGATACCACGCGCTCGTCTTCGACAACGGGTTCAAGGTCACGCGGATCATCGCGTGATCAGTCCCGCACGATGAACTCCTCGATCCGATCCTTCGCCTTCTCGCGGGCCTCGTGATGGCGGACGAGCCACGCGCGGATCTTTTCCCACAGTTCCGACTTGCAGTCCCCGCAGAGCCGCTCCCCGCTCTTGCAGGTTCTCTCGACCACCGCGAGGTGCCCGTCGTCGGGCTCGAAGATGTACTCGTACTGGGCGAACACGGAGCAGATGTACGGGTTCGCGCCAAGGCGCCGCTGCTCCTCCACCGTCGCCCGGCCACCCGTGAAGGCGTTCGCGATCTTCTTCTTGGCCGCTGCCTCCGTGTCCGTCGTGAAGATGCTCGACTCGGGGATCGAGGCGGACATTTTGCCTCCGGGACCGAGGAGACTCGGGAGGAGCTTGTTGTGGATCAGGGCGGGCTTGGGATACCCGAGCTTCGGCGCCACGTCCCGGGCGACGCGGAAGTGCGGGTCCTGGTCGATGCCGCACGGGATGAGGACCGGGACCGATTTCTCCGCTTGGACGGTCGGGAGGAAGGCGGGGGCGGCCTGGATGCTCGTGTAGAAGATCTCCCCGATGTTGTTCGAGTTCTCGAAGCCGAAGACCGCTTGCGTCGTCGAATACGTGATGCGCTTCGCCACCTCGATCGCGATTGGATATAGGTGCCGGATGTACTCTGTGTCCAGGAAGATCTTTGTGAGCTTCGGATCAAAGCCCATCGCGATGATGTCCAGGATGTTGTCGTACCCGACGTTCGTGGCTTCGGACAGGTTGTCGAAGTCCTTGAACAGGAACTTCTCGTCGTCCGTGATCTGAAAGTAGAGCGTGGCACGGAACTTCTCCTGGAGCCATTTTGTGAAAAACCATGGGAGCATGTGGCCGATGTGGATGCCGCTCGACGGTCCCCGACCCGTGTACAGGGCGAACCGGTTCCCCTTCTCGAACTCGTCGAGAATCCAGTTCATGTCGCGGTGGCTGTAGAACACGCCGCGTCGCAGCATCGGGTGGAGCTCGCCCGTGTGGCGGCGAATCCGTTCGAGGAGCTCCGGCGTGATGCGTTCCGTCCCGAACTGGGTGATGAGCCGGTCGTAGTCGACCTGGCCCCTGACTTCCCATGGGGTGACGACGAAGTCTTCCGGCATCCGCGAAAGGAAGCGACGGCGCCTAGATAAAGGCATCCCGCGCACAGCCGGACGGACACAGGAAGTGGTCACACACGTTCGTAGATCCGTGAGCGATGGTCGACTCGTTCCACGAGAATCGTCTTCGACGCGCCATCCAAGGCGGCCAGGAGGCGACAGTCCCCGATCCGCAGTCTGTACTCATCCGCGGCCACGAGACGCGAGAAGAAGGGCATCGGATTCACCGCTGCCTTCTCGAGCTTTCGGAGGATCCGTTTGGCGACCGGCGGGTCGATTCGACTCATGTCGCGAACTGCTTGGTCGGTCCAGAGGATCGACCAAGGCATCCATCACAGCCCCAGTCGCCGCTTCAGTTCGTCATGGGAGAGGACACGTCCTTCCTTGATGTCGAGCCTCGCCTGAAGGAGCCCGAGGCGAAACGCGTGGGTGTAAGTCCCTTCCTCATCGCCTTCTGGGACAAGCGCCAGAAGCTTGTTGATGAGCTCGTCATAGGTCTCCCGCGAGGATGACTTGAGTTTCGCGAGCTTCTCTCGAGTCGTGGAGTTTATCTGAATTGTCGTGACTGACATATAGTGTGCCAATAGCGGACATATAGCTAGCTATACTTAGGCCCTTCCACCGGCGAAGTGAAAGTGGCGATTTCTCGACGAACCATGGCGATCACACCATGATTGCGTGCCGCCCGTGCATGTCCGCCTCCGTCTGCCCGAGGCGCTCCATGACCTGCGCGACGATCGCATCGAGCAGGAGGACCGTCGCGTTCTCGAACAGCGTCCCTAGCGGCGCGAGTCGCGGCTGCTGGCCATCTGGATTCGTCTGGATGAGGAGGACTACGTTGCTCGCGTGCGCGAGCTTGGATGTCTTCTGACCCGTGACCGAGATGACCTTCGCTCCGACCCGGCGGGCGATGTTCGCGACCTGAATCGCGCTCATCGTCGAGCCGGTGTTCGACACGATGAGGACCGCGTCCCCCGGGCTCACGACGGGCGTGATCGTCTCGCCGATGAAGTAGCAATCGATCCCGAGCTGGACCATCCGCATGGCAAACGCTCGCGCCGCGAGCCCGCTTCGACCGACGCCATACACGAATAGCTTCTTCGCGGAGGTGAGGATCTCGACCGATTCGGCAATTTCCGGGCGACGGTCCACCGCGAGGATCCGTTGAAGGTGCTCCAGGAGATATCTCGTGGATTCCACGGCCGTAGTCGTCTTTGCCGCCGGTGCGGGAGAGGTCACCGGCGCTTCTCCTCCTTCTCGTCCTTCTCCGGCCTCGAAGGCCGCACGAGTCGCTTCGCGAGCACGCGCTCTAGGATCACCTTCATGTACATCGCGTCGTGCTCGAGCAGCGGCGACGACGAGACGATCGTCAGGTCGAAGTCCCCGTCCAAGAGGCACTCTGCGAGGGGCTCGAACCGCAGATCGCCCTTCTTGATCGGCGTGTACCTGAGCTCGTTCCCGTCCGCGTGCTCGACGCCGCTGAAGTGTGCGTGGACGTGGCCGTCCTCCGTGACCTTCTCGACCTTCGTGAGGACGTCGTCGAAGTCCTCGGGCCGCTTGAACAGGCCGAAGCCTCGCGCGTGCACGTGCGCGAAGTTGAGGACGGGGAGTATGCCCTTCGCGTTTTTCACGAGCGTGAGGATCTCGTCGAGACTCCCGACGACCTCCTGGCGGCCGCTCGCCTCGACCCCGAGCTTCGCGCGGATCTTCCCTTTCTTGTACGTGTCCCGGATCAGCCGGAGGTTCTTCGTGATCCGGTTCAGGGCCTCCTTCGGCTCGAGCTCGCCGAACATGCCGAGGTGCGTGATCACCATGCGGGCGCGCATCGCCTCCGCGAGCATGCCGCCCCAGACGACGCTCTGCACGCTCTTCTGCGCGAGGCCGTCGGCATCCGCGAGGTCCATGTAGTACGGCGTGTGAAGGGTCAGCTCGATGTCCAGTTCCCGCGCGAGCTCGCCGAGGTCCATGAGCTCCTGGTAGTCCGAGGCGATGCCCGACGCGAGGCTGTACAGGACGTCGCCCTTCTCAATCTCCGTGTCGAGCGAGGACAAGAGGACCTCCTTGCGATCCTCCTTCCTTCCGATCTGGACGACGAGCTCGCCGGGGGTCTCCCGCAGCGCGCGGCCGATGTCCTCGTCTCCGGCGTAGCGCTCGTTCAGGTTCACTCGGACGAGCTGGACCTCCATCGCCGTCAGGCCGAGGTTGTGGATGTCCTCGATCCCGTCCCGCAACGTGCGACCCTTGCAGGAGAGCGGGATGCCCGACGGACCGAAACGAATCAAAAGATCACCCCGCCGACGGAAGCCGCCACCGACTATCATTCTGGAGCGCGTGATACTAATAGTTTTGTGGATGCATCCCGCGCTGAAATCCAGAATCCGATCGCCTAGGCCACCGCACCCTCCACTTCCCCGCCAATGCGCATCTGCACTTCGATTTTTCGACGGACCGGTTCGGAGCGGCGCCAACGGAGCGGTTACCCAAACGTTTAAATCGGGCACCCCTTTAAGCCCCCGAGCCGAGGCCCGTTTTCATGGCCAAGACCTCTAAGACGAACCCTCACCTCCACCGCGTCGTCCGGGAGCTGCGCGAGGTCTCCCGTGAGGCTGGCGCGGCCGTCTGGCGGGACGTGGCGGACCGCCTCGAACGGTCCCGGCGCAATTGGTCCGAGGTGAATCTGTCCCGCCTGAGCCGATACGCGTCGAAGGGGGAGCAGATCGTCGTGCCGGGAGTCCTCCTGGGGAGCGGCGAAATTTCGATGGCCGTCACGGTGGCGGCGTTCCGGGCGTCTGCGGCGGCGCGCAAGAAGATCGAGGCCGCGGGCGGGAAGGCGGTCAGCCTCCTGGAGCTTGCGATCCAGAATCCCAAGGGGTCCGGCGTGCGAATCATGGGGTGACCATGCCCGTCATCGACGCGACCGGTCATGTCGTCGGACGGCTGGCGTCCGTCATCGCGAAGCGCCTGCTGAACGGCGAGGAACTCGTGATCGTGAACGCGGAGAACGCGATCGTCACGGGGCGTCGGAGCGTCGTCCTTGGGGAGTACAGGGCGCGCCGGGGCCGTGGGAGCACCACGAGTCGGATGCGGGGCATCGGTCCCTTCTATCCGCGTCGGGCGGACATGCTCCTGCGCCGAACGATCTCGCGGATGCTGCCGCACCAGCAGGCGCGGGGCCGGGACGCCCTCAAGCGCCTCCGGGTGTACCTGTCCGTGCCGGACGAGTTCAAGGACAAGCCGCTCGAGATCGTCGAGGTCGCGAAGCGAGCGCCACAGGGACCCGTCCTGAGCCTCGGCGAGATCTCGAAGCTCCTCGGGTCGAAGAGCCAGGTGGATCGATGAAGTCAATCGTGGCGAGCGGAAAGCGGAAGACGGCCGTTGCGCGAGCGACCCTCCGCAAAGGGCGCGGCATCGTGCGGATCAACAGCGTGCCCGTCGAGATGCATCCCGTCGAGCTAGCCCGGCTCAAGATTCTCGAGCCCCTCAAGCTAGCGGGCAAGAAGGTCGATTCGATCGACATCGACGTGAACGTCCACGGCGGCGGCGTCATGGGCCAGGCGGACGCGGTCCGCACCGCGATCGCTCGAGGCCTCGTGCAATACCTCAACGACCAGGATCTCGAGACCCTGTTTCGGGAGTACGACAGAACGCTGATCGTCCCGGACACCCGACGCAAGTTGCCCAAGAACCCCCTCGGCCGCGGGGCGCGGAAGAAGCGGCAGAAATCGTACCGGTGAGCACATGATCATCCCCGTCCGATGCTTCACATGCGGGAAGGTCGTCGGCAGCGCGTATCAGGCGTTCGTGGAACGCACGCGGACCGGCGACGACGCGGGGAAGGTCCTCGACGAGCTCGGCCTCTCCCGCTATTGCTGCCGCCGCATGGTCCTCTCCCACGCGGAGCTGATCGACGAAGTCCTCCCGTTCGGGTGACGTCCCGCGCGCTCGCACGGAAGTCTTTTTACGGTCGCAGCCCTTCGAGGCGCCCCGGCGGGTCCGTGGGGTAGCTTGGTTTGGGCGCGGGGACCGATCCGTCTTCCCGCCCACAGGAAATCCTACCAGCTTGGGGTGCTGGCGACTCCGGTTCAAATCCGGACGGACCCACTTCTACCCGCCTGGCTCTTTGGGCGCCACGCGGACAGTCGGCCTGCCGCCTGTCACCACAACAGTTTGGGGGGTGTCGTTGCTTCGTGCAGGCTATGGTTCAAATAGCAAACAATCGTCTCTGACTACATGGCGAAGAAGAAAGTCAAACTTACTCGAGCCGGTCTGCGCCGCGCGCGACGTCGAAGAATTCAGCGTCATAGCCGTGAGATTTAATGCGAACGGCTTTGCTCCCGCGCGGCTTCATGGAGAGGAAGCGCGGCTTGTTCGATTTCCCATCTACCGCGGCGCTGAATCCGGACGCTTGAGTGAACGCAGATAGGCGAGCGCAAGCCCCGCAATGTTTTCGCTCGGCCTGTGGAGAACATTTTCCGCCGGATGCACATGTCAGTGCTCATGCCATTCCGTCTCGAGGCCGATCTCCGTGAACCGGTTGCGTTCTGGTTTCGAGTCATCGTTCACACGGGCAGTCGAACGGGGCGGTGACTCGGAGCGTGTAGCCAGACTCATCCTACGCATCGCCGAGGACAGGTCCCCCAAGCTGCGACACCGCATTGGTCAAGATGGGAAGTGGGTACCTCGCTTGAAGACGGTGCTGCCCGAGAAAGCCTTCTCCTTCGGGGTCCGGAGACGATTTGACTTGCAGTGATAGCAACGATTTCGGTGCGAAGCCGCTCCGGTCCACTTCGTTGATCAAGGGAGCCTCACGACCCGAGGATTGCCGTTCGCTCCATCTACGGTGCGGAGACACTTGGCACACCGGCTGTCAACGCCCCAGCACTTGTGGCCGGGGACGGCCCGGAATCCATCGCAAGGGCAAAGCGGCGACCTGCCTTGGGTGACCGATGAGGCGGCTGCGCCTGATTGCCATCGGCGGAATCATCGCTTTGTCGTGCGGAGCCCTCGCTGTGTAATGGCTTTGGGTGCCTACGGCTCCGCCTACCTCACAAGTCCCGCAAGTGACAATCAGGGTCGTCGGCCATCAGTGGTATTGGGAGTTCTTCGTCACGGACGAGACCGGGCAGACGAGTCACACCTTCGGTGAAGCTACGGTTCAGGTCGGAAGCCAGGTGAATCTCATCGTCACAAGCGCAGATATCGTATACGCGTTCTACATCCCAGAGCTTAGCCTCAAATTGGACGTCATCCCCGGTCATGAGAACACGTTCTCCTTCGCCGGGCCTCCGGTCGGCGACTATGCAGTCAAGAACGCGGAGTTCGGCGAAGGTAGCTATCTGATGGTCGCTACGCTCCATGTAGTCCCGGCGTGAGATAAGCGGAAGGCGATTGGGCGCGCCCTTCCTTAGAGAGTGGGGCTGATGAAATTGGATTCCAGTCGTCCTCACCACTGGTACTCGACTAGGGCTCGTGTTAGGTCGGTGACTGGCGGCTGACCAACGGTCAACAGGGGCAAGGAGTCACCGGTCAAGACCCGTGCCGCAAGTTCATTCTCCAACCTCGGCCGCTGGCTCGCAAGGGACCTGCGGGTAGGTACACTCCACGATGCCGCTCTCACACCCTGCCATCGCTTGCCTGAGACTATGTCGCAAAACGTCGTCCCCGGCCGCGAGTGGATGATCTCTCGCGGTTTTGAAGCGGCTTGCCCCTGCGCCTGATCCTTGTCGAGTCGCGCTTGTTTGATTAAACAATCAATTCTCGCGCGCGCATAATGTGCACGCATAATGCGCACGCATAATGCGCACGTGCGCGTGGGCGCGCGCGACCCCAGGCGTTGTTGCACATGGCCCGGCGGATCGAATCGGAGGCCCGTGCAAATCCTTCGCGGACACAGAATAGTCCGGGTCCGGACGGACCCACTCCCCTCCAGCCGTCCCGTTGAAGCCGGGAGCATCCGCACCTCCTCGCTCATCGAGAGCTGAGGCAGACCGACCTCCGCATCGGCAACTCTACAAGCGCTATCCAGCGAATCCCCATGCGAACCCTGACGGTGGCAGGCGTGGCCCTCAATGAGCGATGGCACCGTGCGCATCCGATGCCGGGGAACCCTCCATGGAGGATCGAATCCAATGGCACCTGGAGCACGCCAGGCACTGCGGGTGCAGACCGATCCCCGATGGAGTCCAGAAAGAGATTGAAAGGCGGAGCAGGGGAGCGGAGTGGGGAACCCCACGGCGCCATGCCGGTGTCTTCGATTGCGAGATGAATACCGAGTCACGCCTCGATGCCACCCCACTCGTAATCATGAGTTTCCCGATAGACGCATCCTCTCCCACGACATCGCCTGCCCGGGGAGAATGACATCTATAGCCTCTGGAGACCATCCCGGCGCGGTCGAACGCATGGCGGAATCGGACACCGGATTGGCCCTGATCGTTGTGGGCATCGTCCTCCTCGTCCTCGGGATCTTCTTCTGGCCGTTCTGCGGACTCGGGATCGTCCTGATCATCGTCGGAATCATCCTCGTCGCGACGGCCCAGTCGCAGCCGGCGTATTACTACCCCATGCCCTCCATGCCGGCCCCACCGGTCGCCCCACCGGCCGCGGGCGCTCCAGCGGCTCCCTTCAACGTGCCCGCGTGCCCGGTGTGCGGCTCCCCGTTGATGTGGGTGCCTCAGTACGGCCGATGGTACTGCACCCGGTGCCAGGCGTACCGCTGATCGCGAGGGGAAGGCCGCTCAACGCAGGCCCAGGCGATCCATCACGTACGCATCGAAGTCGTGGACCTGGGGCTCCTGCTCGCTGTAACGGCCGCCCTTCCAGGCGCGGGACCGCATGCCCTTCTGCGTCCGCTCGCAGACGGCCCAATCCTGACCGTTGATGAGGTCCCAGAGCTCGATCGCGTCCTTCGGGTCGAAGTCTGGCCGGGCGATGGCCTCTGCATCGAAGTAGAACTCGCACTCGATCGTCGAGCGGCTCGGCGCGAGAGGCCACGTGCGATGGATCATCAGGAAGTCCGGGTGGAGGCTGAAGAACAGGTTCGGGAATACCACGTAGTAGTAGATCCGACGGAGGTCCTCTTCCGTCATCCCGCGAAGCGCCGGCCGGTCCGTGTATCCGGTCCAGGTCATCGACTGATAGTCCTTCGCGAACTCCATGTAGCCGCCGGAGAACGGCGTGCGCTGCTCCCCGTCGACGAAGTAGTCGTGCACCTCGCCGCTGAGGTACGGCGTGATCCGATTGAGTTCCGGGTGGATGGGCGCACAGTGGTAGCACTCCTGGTAGTTCTGCACGAGGATCTTCCAGTTCGCCTCGACCGTGTACGTCTTGCGCGACACGAGTCGCAGATCCGCGAGGCGGAACCGGTCGAACTTCTCAAGGAACCGGCCGAGCTCCTTCCGCATCGTCGGCGCGTCCGCATCGAGGTTCGCCCACAGGAATCCGCCCCAGCTTTCGAGGCGGACCGGATGGAGGCCGTAGTCCTGCTTCCGGAAGTCGACGAGCTCGTCCGTGTGCGGCGCTCCGACCAATGCGCCCTCCGTCGAGTACGTCCACGCATGGTACGGGCAGACGACAGACCGGAGCTTCTTGCCCTCCGCCTCCTCGATCAACCGCGTGCCCCGATGTCGGCACACGTTGTAGAACGCCCGGACTTTCCCGTCCGTCCCACGGAGGACGATCACGCTCTCATCGCCAATCGCGCGCGTGAAGAAGTCCCCCGCATCCGGGATCTGTTCCTCGCGGCCGACGTTCAGCCAGCTCCGGTTGTAGAACGTCTCCAGCTCTTGCCGCAGGATTCCCTCGTCCGTGTAGAGGTACCCCGGGGGCGTCGTCGCGCCAAGATGGTCTCCACGCTCGCGGCCCACATACTTCGTGCCCGCCTTCGCCATCGCCAGCGGTAACATTGCGCTCCGATATGGCCTTACCGTTTTTCAGTCGACACCGCAACGACATTTAACTACGGATGTGGCGGTGACTTCCGCACGATGTGTCCATCGCAGGCGACGCAGACAACGCTCTCCGTCCCCGCTTCGGAAAACGCATCCGTTGCAACGCTGACTCCGATCTGGACGATCGGACATTCGACGCGCGCGTTCGACGAGTTCGTGTCCCTGCTGCGGGAAAACGGGATCGAATTCCTTGCGGACGTCCGGCGCTTCCCCATGTCCCGGCGCGTGCCATGGGCGTCGAAGGTCACGCTGCCCGCCACACTCGCACCCCATGCGATCGGATACGACCACTTCGAGGCCTTGGGAGGCTATCGGAAGCCGCTTCCAGACAGCGAGAACTCGGGCTGGCGGAACAGCGGGTTCCGCGGATACGCGGACCACATGGCCTCCGAGGCGTTCGGGCACGCGCTCGATGAAATTCTCGCCATCGCATCGGCCGCTTGCACGACGATCATGTGCGCGGAGGCGGTCCCCTGGAAGTGCCATCGGTCGCTCCTCTCCGATTCGCTCATGGCCCGCCAGGCGCGTGTGATCCACATCCTCGGCCCGGGGCAGACACAGGACCACCGCCTCACCCCCTTTGCCCGAATCCTCGATGGCCGCGTCACGTATCCGGCTTCAGGGGAGAAAGTGTTTAAGCGCTGACAACGTTGAGACGGCCGGAGGGCGATGGCCCGAGACGTGCCGGTCGATGATGCCCAGGACTGGGTGATCCTGGGTTGGCGCAGCGGGGAGGACGGCCTCTTTCTCCGTGCCCGCAATCAGACCGACGAAATCCGCCTCCGGTGCACCTGCGGTCGATGCCACTGGATCGTCCGCGAGCTGTTCTCCGGTGGCACCGCCACCCTCTTCCTGTCCTGCCATAACTGCGGACAGAAGCGAACGTTCCTCACGGAAGGCCTGGCGACACATCTGCCGTGAGCATCAGAGGAGTGCGTACCCGCCGTCGACAACGATCGTCTGGCCTGTGATGTACGACGCGTCATCGGATGCGAGGAACGCGACCACCCGCGCGACTTCCTCCGGCGTGCCCCACCGCTTCATCGCCGGCTCGTCCGCGAGCATCCGCTTCTCCTCCTCGGGGAGGGAGTCCATCGCTTCCGTCTCGATGCTCCCGAGGGCGAGCGCGTTTACACGGATCCCCTTCGGGCCGTAGATCATCGCGAGGGCCCGCGTCAGGCCGAGGATGCCCGCCTTCGCGATGAGGTACGTCACGCCGACCCGGTCGCCCGTGAGGGCGGGCGTCGAACCAATGAACACGATGCTTCCGCCCTGCTGCGATTCCATTCCCTCGATCGCGGCCTGCGCGACAAACGCGGACCCGAGGAGATCTACTTGGATGGGCCGCTCGAACTCCTCGCGCGTGAGGGCCGTGAACTCCTTGAACCACTCCTCCGAACGAAACGGATGGCCCGCGAAGCAGACGACAACGTCGATGCGACCCAACGACGTCGTCGTCTCTTTCACGAGGCGCTTGCAAGCTTCCCGCTCCGAGACATCCGCTTGGACCGCGACGGCCTTCCGACCGAGTGCCCGCACGCGCGCGACGACATCGTCCGCCTTGTCCTTCCCGCGGTTGTATTGGATCGCGACGTCAGCGCCTTCCTTCGCGAGTTCGATCGCCGTTGCACGACCGATGCCGCCGCTCCCTCCCGTGACGAGGGCCACTCGGTCCTTCAACCGTTCCACGACGCCCGGACGCACGCGACGCGTAATAAAGCTCGGCCCGCGCCGCGATGGTTTCGCGTCGCGGACCCTAGGCACCCCAAAGGCATTATATCGCACGCTCGATGGGACGCGCGCGGGGGTAGCCAAGCTAGGACAACGGCGCCGGACTTAAGATCCGGTCTCGCAGGAGTCCGTGGGTTCAAAAGCCGCGCGCATCAGGCGTGTAGCGGAAAGTCCCATCCCCCGCACCACCTGTACGTCGCGCACGTCGAATTGGACGAATCTTTAAATAGCATCGTGATTTCGGCGCATTTCGAGGTGAGTCGAGTGGCCCGGACTCTTGCAGTCCTTCTCTGCGTCGCCCTCTTGGCGTCCGGCCTCGGGATCTTCGCGACTCCGAGCGCACGAGCCGCCGACGTGAGCGTCACCCTCATCGCGAAGAACATCGCGTGGCACGTCGGCACGGAAACATCGACGCAGACCACAATTACGGTGACCGCCGGGGACACCCTCCGTCTACGGATCGAGAATCACGACACGGTCCTCCACACCTTCACGGCCCCACAATTCCCGGCCGCTCCGAACCAGGGCGGCGGCGGGAATACTCTGAATGTGACCCTCGACGCGGACCAGATCTTCTTCTGGAATTTCACGTTAAGGAGTACCGACGTCGGGAGCTGGCAGTACTACTGCATCCCGCATTCCGGGGGGACGTACCCGAACCGGAGCGGGATGATCGGACTGATCGTCGTCCAGTCGTCCACTCTGCCCCCCTCAGATAACACCGCACTAATCGTGGGGGGTGTCCTCGTCCTCGTGATCATCGTGGCCGCCGCAGCCCTCATGCTCCGCAAGAGGCCGAAGCCGCCAGAACAGCCACCCGCCCAGCCGCCGATGCAACCATAGACGATTAGAACGTATCAAGGCGGAGCCGTCCGAGGATTCGGTCCAAGGTCCGGAGTTCCTGCGAAGAGAGGGACCACCCGGCGGCTCCTGCGTTTTCCTCGGATTGAGCGGGCCGCTTCGCCCCGGGGATCGGCATGACATTGCGCTGCCGACGGAGCCACGCCAGGGCCACCTGACCCGGCGTCTTCCGGTGGGCCTTCGCGATCTTCCGAAGTTGCGCGATGAGAGGTACAGCCGCGCGGAGGTTCGCGGGCTTGAAGAGATCTTCCTCCTTGCGCACGCGATCCTTAGGCCTCTTCCGCGCATCGTACTTCCCCGTCAACACGCCCTTCCCGAGAGGGCTCCATGCAAGGATCCCGATGCCTTCCCGCTTGCAATAGGGCAGGACCTCCGCCTCGATTTCCCGCTGAAGCATGTTGTATCGCACCTGATTCGAAACGATGTCGGTCCGCGACAGATACGCACGCCCCTCCTCGAGATCCCGCACCGCGAAGTTGCTCACGCCAATCTGGCGGATCTTCCCCGCGCGATGGAGCGACTCGAGGGCCTTCATCGTTTCCCGGAGCGGCACCTGGCTCCACGGGTCCGGCCAGTGAACTTGATACAAGTCGATTTCGCGCACGCCAAGCCTCTTCAGACTTGCCGCGCACGCCTTCCGCACGTCGTCCGCGTGGAGGTGCCACCCGCCGACCTTCGTCGCCACGAACACCTCGTCCCGGCCGACGCGGCGAATCGCATCTCCGACGATCTCCTCGGAATGCCCGTCGCCGTACGCCTCGGCAGTGTCGACCAGGTTCATCCCGAGTTCCACGGCCCGCTCCATCGCCTTTCGGCAATCGGCATCCCGGACATCGTCGCCCCACGCCTTGCCTCCCGCCTGCCACATCCCCAGTCCAATCGCGGAGACCTTGGGGCCGTGTCGTCCGAGCGTGACGTATTCCATGCGAATCCCGGGCGCGACACGGTCCCGTGCGACAAAAACCTATCTCGGCTCGAGGTCCAGCCACTCTGGCGGGTGGTCCGGGAGGCGGAAGCGGACGAACCCTTTCTTGTACTTCTCGTGGTAGCGGTCCGACTCCTCAATCCCTCGACGGTACGCCGCCTGGAACGTCGGCCAGTCCCGCGATTCAATCGCCCGCGCAATCGGGCCGAGTCCCTCGCGCGCGAACTCCTGCAGGTCCTCCCGGTACTTCGGTCGGACGAAGGCGGCGGCTTTCAGGATCTTCTCCGACTCCCGCTCCATGTACCGGGCCAGTTCCCAGTTTCCTGCCTTTGCGGCGTAGTACAGGGCCCAGTATCTACGGCTGAGTTCGTCCATGAACCGGGCCATGCCGGGCTGTATCTCCGCGAGCTCGTCGACCGTCAGAGATCCGTGCGTCGTGGTCGCGCGGACGCGCGAGCCCGGAATATCAGGCCCTTCCATAACGGCCGCAACGGTCCGGCGGGACAAGGACGTTTCGGCCTCAAAGCCTTCGCCTTCGCGACCGCGTAGTCGACCATCGCGTCCGCCGCGTTGATCCCGGTGGCCTCGAGTAGCCCGCGGAATCCCGAGGACGCGTTCACCTCGAGCACGTACGGTTCGGACCCGCGGAATATCATGTCCACCCCGCTGATCTCGAGCCCGACGGCCTTCGCCACGCGCGCGGGCCTCGGCCCCGTCCTCGACCGGGTTCGGATCCGTGCGTCCGCGGCAGACGAACCGTAGGAGCGCGACGTGGTGGCCTCGCGGATCGTCATCGCGGGCCGGGAGTTCGATGTCGCCGTCGCGGTGACGGACCGGAAGGACATGCGCTACCATGCGATCATTGGGATGGACATCCTCCGAGACTCCGGCTTCCTCGTCGACCCGGCGAAGAGCGGGTCTAGCGACAACTGGAACGGAAGGTCGTCGGCGCATCTATAAACCTTTAAGTATCCCGCCTCCATGGACCACCCGTGGTCCGATGATTAAGCCGCTTTCTCTGCTCAATCAGCGCATCAACTCGAACGTGATGGTTGAGCTGAAAGGCGGGAGGGGATACCGCGGTATCCTCGATGGGTTCGACCCTCACATGAACCTCGTCCTCCGGAACGCGGAGGAGATGCAGGACAACACGTCGCAGCGCAAGATGGACCTTGCGATCGTGCGCGGGGACAACGTCATCTACATCTCCCCATGACCTAGGTGCGCTCCATGACGAAGGGGACCGCCTCGCTCGGCAAGATGGGACGGAAGAGCGTCCACATCCGCTGCCGCCGCTGCGGCAACCGGTCGTATCACAAGCAGAAGGGTTACTGCTCGAGCTGCGGCTTCGGCCGCTCCGCACGGCTACGGAGATACTCCTGGGCGAAGAGGCACTGAGGATGGCCGGCGAAGAGACCGCGTCGGAGTATTCCGACCTTCGCCCGACGGATAAGTGCGGGATTATCGGTTGCGCCGGAACGTCGCCCGTTGCGTCGGACCTGTACTATGGCCTCCGGATCCTCCAGCATCGAGGCCAGGAATCCGCCGGGCTCGCCGTCTTCGATGACGGGATCAAGGCGAAGCGGGGCATGGGCCTGGTTCACGAGGTCTTCACGAAAGAAGACCTCATGGAGCTCCGCGGGACCTCCGGGATCGGGCATGTGCGGTACTCCACGACGGGCTCATCCGTCGTTGAGAACGCGCAGCCGATTGTCGTGCGCACGTCGTACGGGGACATCGCCCTCGCGCACAACGGGGACATCGTGAACGCTGCGGAGATCCGCGAGGAACTCAGCAAGAAAGGCTGGGCCTTCATGACGACCTCGGATAGCGAGGTCATCGTTCGTCTCCTCGCGAACGAGATCGTGAACACGGGGGACGTGCATCGCGCGTTGAAGGAATTCACGAACCGCCTCGTCGGCGCGTACAGCCTCGCCCTCATGATCAATGACACGGTCTACGCGGTGCGCGATCCCTTCGCGATCCGACCGCTTTGCGTCGGCGAATCGAACGGTCGCATGATGATCGCCTCGGAAAGCGTCGTCTTCGACGCCCTCGGCTACAAGTTCATCCGGGACCTGAAGCCCGGGGAGATCGTCGAACTCCGCCCAGATGGATTCGAGTCGATGCGTCTCCCGCACCCGAACCACACCGCGCATTGCATGTTCGAATGGGTGTACTTCGCGCGACCCGACAGCGTTTTGGACGAGCGCCTCGTGTACGACGCTCGCGTGAAGATCGGAGAGCAGCTCGCGAAGGAGCATCCCGTCGAAGCGGACATCATCGTGCCGGTGCCGGAGTCGGGTCGGGCGCAGGCCCAAGGGTACTCGCAGGCCTCCGGCCTCCCGGTCGTCGAGGGCCTCATCAAGAACCGCTACATCGAGCGCACGTTCATCATGCCGGACCAGCAGGATCGCGAGATCGGCGTGATGCTGAAGCTCAACCCCATCCGGTCCGCAGTGAAGGGCAAGCGGATCGTGCTCATCGACGACTCGATCGTGCGCGGCACGACGATCCGCAAGATCGTCAAGATCCTGCGGCAGGCCGGCGCGAAGGAAATCCACGTGCGCATCGGCTGCCTGCCGATTCGGTTCCCGTGTTATCTGGGGATCGACATGAAGACGAGGGACCAGTTCATAGCGAACGAGAAGACGGTCCCCGAGATTGCGCAGTTCATCACGGCGGACTCGCTCGGCTATCTCTCTCAGAAGGGACTAATGACAGCCCTGAAGCATCCTCGCGCCGACCTTTGCCTCGGTTGCCTCACGGGGGAGTATCCGGTGCCAATCCCGGGCGAGAAGATGCGGAAGGAACGCCCACTCGAGCTGTACATGGAGCCCGCCCCGAAGAGAGGGAAGAAACCGGAGCCGAAGGTGCACGCATAGTCGTCGGCCCCTCCATAGAAGTCGGCGGGAAACCTTAATACAGAACTCCATCTTACTGCGAGTTCACGGGCCGGTAGATCAGCTGGAAGATCGCTATCTTGGCATGGTAGAGGCCGTGGGTTCAAATCCCACCCGGTCCACTTTTCTTCGCCCATTGTGAGCGGCCCCCTGAGAAAAACAGCACCGCAACATCTATAAAGGATAATTTGTTATAGTTATTCGAAACAATATGCAAGACCGTCTGGCCACGGAGCTCCTCTCAACGATGGCTACGGGGGTCTACTCCACACGCGACCTGATTAGGCTTAGCGATCGCTCCCCCAACACGGTCATTCGCTATCTTGGCGAACTGGAGGCACAGGGGCTCATTGAGCGGGTCAGTGCAAGGCGGTTCGGGCCCGGTCGGCCTCAAGTCATCGGCCGTCTCACGCCCCTGGGACTCGCCCAACTCAGAAGTCGCGAAGTATCCACCTTCCTGCAGCTGCACAGAGGCACCGGAGCACTATGGGGCCCCCGGCGAAGCTTTTCCTTCTGGGGAGTCCCTTTGGTTGGTAAATCGGACATTTTCGTCAAGAAGAACCCAGGTCCCCAACCATTCGACATTGTCGTCCAGAGGAATCCGGACTTGTACCACAACTCTTTCGCCAGCCCTGAAGGACCATATCCTTCGTTGGAGAGATTCCTCGCGTGGGCCGCGGGGGCCGAGAATCCCCGATATCTCGCTTCCGCAGCTGTCTTGCTCAAGCATGTTGACTCTGACCCAGGAATCCTCTTGCAGTCCGCAAAGAAGTTCCGCACAGTAAACCGCGTCGGTTTCCTTTCAGACGCCGTAGGTGCGAAACATATCGCGACCGAGTTCCCTCGAAACCCCGAGGCGGAGACGATGTTGAAGTTCGCTGCGCCTATTGATCCCGCGACAGCGAGAATCGCACGCAGCTGGCGAGTCAGGAACCCATTATCAATATCGCTGATCCGCGAGATGGATGAACTCTATGGCGCCCCGAGCCGTCGACCTCCGACCTAAGAGTGTTACCGACGTCCAGCAATGGTTGAGCCAGGAAGTCGCTGGGACACTGCTTGAGGATACTGAGCTCATCGCCCACGGTGGAACGGCACTCACTCTGCTAGGGTTGAAAGACTCCACGAAGGACGTGGATTTCAGCTTTAGGACCAAGGAGGATTTCGACAGACTGGTGACGACGCTCGAGAGGCTCGGTTACGCACGGACGGCGGACCTCCGACCCACTCCCCGAGAGACGCAGTTCCGCTATGAGAACCCAGCAAGTCCCGTCGATGTTGTGGATATTCGGTATCCCACATGGAACAATTGGATACTCACAAAAAAGGTGCTGGAGGAGGCAAGAGCAATACCCCACGGCCGAATCCGACTGATCTTGCTCGATCGTGACGCCATCTTTCTCTTCAAGACCTATCCGTTGCGGGACACGGATTTGGATGATCTGCGGACCGTCATCGAACGCTCGCTGCCTGATGCTGCAAGAGTGATCCAGCTCTTCGACGAACAAGACCAATCGCATCGGGCTGAGTTAGGGCGTGAAGACATCGAGTACGAACCGCTCTTCCACATCGTCAACCTCCGAGTGAGACATGCAGCATCCCTTCACCTGATTGGGGAGGCACATGCAGCAAGAATCCCTAGAATCGATGACCACGCCCAGCTCAGATTCAGGCAGCTAAAGCTGAGACAGCGCCTCCCCGAACTAATCAAGGTTCTTCGGGATCCAGCCTCCGTGCCGAATTGGGACCGCATCCTGGGCAAGGACATCGAGAGGCTCAGGCAGCGACTGACCGCTGGAACTGGGTAGAGGATAGGGGTTCAAATCCCACCCGGTCCACTTCCTCATGGGATTGAATGCCGGCGCGTTGGTCCAGCCTACAAAGAAGACGGCGCCCCCTTCCGCAGCGGTCATATAGACACCGCAGGTTCTGGGCATGCGTGACCGACCTGCATGTGAAGGCGCTGGGCCAGGGTACGCCTGCGGTCCTCGTCCACGGCAGCGGAGGGGGTTGCGACAGCTGGAGCGAGCAACATGCCTTGGCCGCTCGGTTTCGTCTTCTTCTCCCCGACCGGCGCGGCTACGGCCACAGCCCTCGGGCCGCGCGAATTGACTGCGAGACCGACGCGGTGGACATCGCGGACCTTCTCGGGAATGGCGCGCACCTCGTGGGACAGTCCTATGGCGGGGTAGGCTCCCTCCTGGCCGCAGCCCGGCGCCCGGAGGCTGTCATTTCGCTGGCGGTCCTTGAGCCGCCGATCTTGGGCCTGGTGCGCGTGAACCCGGAAGCGGATGGAATCATGGAACGGCTCACTCGCGTGTACGATACGATGCAGGCTGCAACGCCGGAGGAGTTCGACGCGGCGTTCGACACGGCCCTAGGCTTTCCGCGGCCGCCCGCACCATTGACTCCGGAGTCACGGATGGCGGTGGAGTCCATGATGAAAGAGCGGCTCCCCTTCGACACGCACGTTCCATTCGACCGGCTGGCTGAAGCGCCGTTCCCGAAGCTCGTTGTGTCCGGCGGATGGAGCCCTGTGTTCACAGCCGTGTGCGACGAGCTCGCACGCCGAATCCGGGCAGAGCGCGCGGTGGTCCGTGGCGCGGGCCACGCAATTCACCGGGCGGGAAAACCATTCAATGAGCTGCTCGAGGCACTGTGGAACTCGGTGAAGTTGCCTTCGGCTGTCCGATAATCCTCGCGTTGAGCGACCGGCCCAGAAGCGAGCGAGCAGTCCGGATGCACCGGGAGTCCGTCTCACGCTAAGCGTCCGCCATCATCTCAGCAGCTTCCATCAACCCCTCGGTTGCGACGGGGACCTCAAATCCCACCCGGTCCACTTCTTCGGCGTCTGCTTGCGGATACCCGTTGCCGTGGACATGCCACGAGACTACCAGCTTGTTGGGAAGAACAGTAGGCAGTTGACGCTGAGATGACTCTTCTAGTAGCGAAACAAACCTTCGGCACCTAGGGGAAACGAACCGGTCAGCTGTCAGGAGTCATTCCGTATCGACGCCACAGCGTCCAGGGCGCGGCGCCGATCCCTGTCCACTTCCTCTCGGATTTCGAGGAGCAGCTTTCCTCGATCCTCTGTCATAGAAGCATGTTCAAACGCTTCCTGCCGGTAGTTCTCCCCCTCATAGACGTGGCGAAAACGTTCCGCGAGTCCTTTGGCCTCTGCCGCCAGCCGATAGCTGGCCACGGCACGAGCACCCCAAGTCATTGCAGTTGCCCTTTCGATCTCCGCCATAGATTTGGCTTTTAGCTCTTCAAGAGCCTTCTCCACATCGAGCATGGGACCACGCCCAGGCTACGAAGTGCTCTCCCAAGAACCTTTCATAGTGTTTGTTTGCGCTGGACTGGCGATTCGCGGTCGATGTTCTGGGTTCGAATCCCATTCGGTCCACTCTGCCCGATTCATCCATCGCTTCGCTTGCGCGATTCCGGGACCTCTGCGAAAGCTTCGTACATCCTGTATACAGTTTACCTGTGTACAGAACAACATGGAACCCAAGACCATCGCTTTCGATCGCGAGGCGTATGAGCTATTGAGGAAAAGGAAGCGAAAAGGAGAGAGCTTCAGCGAGACCGTAAAGCGGACTGCGCGCGAGCCCAGACCCCCACCTCCGAGTTCGCCGCACTATGGAGGAAGCATCTTTCCCCGACGATGAAGGAGATCGAGGCGCTGGGCGAACAAGCAAGCGTCGCGGCTCCCTCGCTGACTGAGGTGTTGATTGGCGCGCATTTCAAAGGCGGCGCCCTCATCGGGGAGACACTGGATCTCGCCTCGAGGTTGGAAGTTCTGCCGATTGCACCCGGTGGCGGCCGAAGCAGGTCGCCTCGGAGCAGAGCTTCTCGGGCGTGGGCACTCTTTGCCCACCACCGACCTCCTCATCGCAGCTGCCGCCCGGCTGCACCAGCACATTCTCGTCACGAGAGACGAGGACTTCCAGCGAATCCCTGGACTGGTGGTCGAAGGTTACTAGGACGACCTCGGCACCTGTGCGGTAACGAGAGTGGGCGATGCCTAAGACTCGGGGAGTGGGCTCAAATATCCGAGTGTGATGGGGGACCGAGGGAAAATCTGTGACGCAGCACGACAGCATCGCGGTTATTGACCGCTTAGAAAAGGTGCAGATGGCACGAGACTGGGAGCAGTTCGCGAATCTCCACGCGGCGTCCGTGGTACACTTCGCACCGGACCGCGTTGAGCCGCGCAAGGGGCGGTCGGAGTTGCTCGAGTTTTACAGGACGTTCTTCGACGCGTTCCCAGACCTGGACGCGAAGCGCGAACGAGCGTTCGCGCAAGGCGAATGGATCTGCGCCGAGTACACCGTCACCGGAACGCACCTGAAACCGCTTGCGAACCCCGCCGGCCAGCCAATCCCGCCCACGAACAGGAAGGTCCGCGTGGCGAACTGCAGCGTCTACCGGGTTCAGGGCGGAAAAGTAGTCGAGGTCCACGAGTACTTTGACCAACTCGGGTTCCTGGCCCAGCTAGGACTCGCGCCTTAGACCTCGCAAGGACGCGGGGCCCGAGCGAATGGGCAAACCCGGACCCTGGGGCGCGCGAGTTCCCGTTGGAGGCCCCGGATGTGAAAAGATCAGGGCGAGACTCTCTTCATTCGGAGAGGAGATGCGAGTGGGCAACCGACGACCCCCTCGTTGTCGAGTACCATGACAAGGAGTGGGGGATTCCCGAGCACAACGACCGCAGACTCTTCGAGTTTCTCGTCCTCGAGGGAGCGCAGGCAGGCCTCTCATGGCTGACGGTGCTGAAGAAGCGCGAAAACTACCGGAAAGCCTTCGATAAGTTCGATCCGGAGAGAGTGGCGCGCTACGATTCAAGAAAGGTAAGAGCGCTCTTGGCGGACGGCGGCATCATCCGCAACAGGTTGAAGATTGCAGCAGCGATCAAAAATGCAGGAGCGTTTCTGGCAGTCCAGAAGGAGTTCGGTACGTTCGACGCCTACGTCTGGCGGTTCGTCGGCGGTCAACCGATCAGGAACCGATGGAGAACGTTGAAGCAAATTCCTGCCAGGACGAAGGAGTCGAATGAGATGAGCCAGACTCTGAAAAAACGGGATTTCCAATTCGTAGGCTCGACAACCTGCTACGCATTCATGCAAGCGATTGGCATGGTTAATGATCATGTCATGTACTGCTTTCGGCATGATGCAGAACGGAAAAACCGGTATCGATAACGACAAGAACATGCACGTAATGAGCGATAGAGTGACAGCGGAGTGGGCACCATTCCGGGGGAACCCGTGAATGAAGTACTACAATGAAGAGAAGATGCGGGATGCTCGAGAAACGCTTGAAGCGAGGATCATGAACTGGCCAGGTGTGGCGTGCAAAGAGATGATGGGCTGCCTATGCTACTTCCGCGGCAAGAAGTTCTTCGCCTTTCTCATCACGAACGATATCGTGATCACTAAGCTCGCCAAAGATGATCGAACGAAGCTGTCGGAGCGCGTGGCCTCGAAACCGTTCGAGATGGCCGGGAGAACCGCCTCGACCTGGATTCAAGTCCCGCTCATGCAGCCAGGAGACCTGAAGCGGGTCTTGCCATACGTCCGGAAGAGCTACGAAGCCGCCTTCTGAAGATGAGCTGCATCACAGAGTCGGCAAGGGATCCTCCGGGCGCAAGGAGGTGGCACCGTCGAGGCCTACCCGGCCACGAACAAGAAGGCGGTTGCGGTCTGGTTCGGGACTGTCGCAATGTTCGAGGCGGAGGGCTTCGGGAAGGTGGCGACCCTCGGACGAAGCGACCTTGTGATGCGTCTAACATCATGAGCGAGGATCGACAAATCATCTCGACCGACGACGCGGTACGGAAGCGACGACGAAGACTCCGCCGCCGAACACCCGCTCGTCGAGAATCTTGACCCGCGTCGGCACGAACCGATAGAACCGGTACGATCGCAGCTGTTCTGCCTGACGCCGGGCCTCTGAGGTCCGGCCCTCCAACGTCCTCGCGTATGGAGGAAACCGCTCCCCGTACAATCGTTCCGCGTTCCTCGCATGCGGACCCTTCGCCTCGCGACACGTGCCGAAGAGTTGTGCCCCGCGATCCGGCCTCCCCCAAGATTGCGCGGAGCGGAAGATCGTCATGGCCATCGAAGGGTTCTTCGCGAGGCTCCTGGAATGGAGGGAACCCGGGTCGGACAGGAAGAAGAGTTCCAGGGCTCGGGAGTAACAGAAATAGGCGGTGTTGATGTGCGCCCGATTCCCCGTGGCGACGGTGGACATGGAGCAAAGGGCATTCTCCCGTAGAATCCGGAACAAACTCCTTCGGACGGGCTCTTCCAACAAGGTCCGACTCACGGTCTTCGGACCGCTCATCCCGCTCCCGGGTCCACGAACGGTCTGCAGCCTTAAGGTCGTGTAGCCCAATGCATTCGCGCCGGAGGTTCGCACCGCGTGACGCCCCGGACATGCTCCATCCGAACTGTCAGCGCGTTCGCGGGATGTGCTTCACGAAGGTGCCGCTCTGGTATTCGTCGATCGCGAGTTCAATTTCCCGACGGTTGTTCATGACGATTGGACCCCACCACGCGACGGGTTCTCGGAGCGGCTTCCCGGAAATCAGGAGGAATCGCAGCGGTTGGTCCAGCGCCTCGATACGCACCCGCTCGCCATCCTTGAACACCACGAGGTTCTCCGAATCGACGATCTCGCCGCTCTCCGCGTCGAAATGGCCGCGCCCATCGAGCACGTAGGCGAAGGCCCGGTGGCCCTTCTTCACGGGATGGTCGAAGGTCGTCCTCGGAGCGA
>CAMTUI010000009.1:0-24984 GCA_947084985.1 Methanobacteriota archaeon
TACCACGACAGCACCTCTTCGCTCCAGTCCACGGAACCGGGCGCGTGGCCGTCCGTCTTCCCTTGCAAGATCGCGAGGATCGAGTCGGCCGACTGCGTCGGCGTGCGGCTCGTGGTATCGACCTCATACACGTAGGGGAGGCGAGCGACGGCCTCCTGCAGAATGACATCGATCGATTCCGCCTCAACGTTCTCGCGGATCTTCTCGGGAGACCAGCCGCGTGCCTCGAGCCGCTTGCGCAAGACGGATGGGCGACAGCGGAGGACCACGGCGAGGTTCACATCCATCTGGTGGCTGAAATGCGCCTTGAGGAACGCGATCTTCGCGGAGACGCGCAGGCCCTCCCGCATCGCGTCGACGTCCACTTCGTCGGATCCCCGCGCGACATCGCGACCGACGATCAGGCCTTCACGTCGAGCGATCTCGTTGAGATCCACGACGGCGTACCCGCGCAACGCGAGGACGTCGCAGACGGAAGACTTCCCGGTCCCCGGCGTGCCCGAGATCGCGATGAGCACGAGCCGGACCATTCGCTTTCGCGTTAAAGGCTTTCCCGTGCGCCCGCCCGAGCGGCCTCCTGCCACGCACGGATGAGGCGGGATCGCAGGGCGGCGTCCCTACGCATCCGGATCCAATCGTCGCGCACCTTCGGCTTGAGGACGACCTGGAACGAAAAGCTGTACACGACATCCATGAGGAACAGCGGCTCCGGCGGCACCATCCCGAAATCCGTCTTCGTGCCGGACAGGGCCGATGAGATTTCGTCGATGGACACATCTCCTCGGGCGTGGCCGACCACCGCGGACACGATCCGTCGGACCATGCCGCGGCGGAAACTCGGAGCGCGGAAGTCGATCAGCGTGACGGCGTCTTCGCGGGACACGTCGACGTGAGAGATGCGAAACGGGCTTCGGGGCGGGTCCGAGGTGAACGACTGCACGTCGTGGTCTCCGATGAACAGGGAGGCCGCTTTCTTCAGGGGTCCGAGGGGGAGGTCCTCGAAGACATGGTAGCGATACCATCGCTCGACCGCGTGCCGGGGATGGAACGTGTCCGGAACCTCCGCCGCGGCCCACGCGAAGACGTCCCATGAGCGATCATTGAACGCGCCAACGACGGACTCAGGATTGGGGAAACGTGTGTTGAATGCGATCACATTTCCGACGGCACTGACTCCGCGATCCGTGCGGCTCGCGCTTCGAAAGAACGCCTCGCGCGGGTCACCCAGGATTTTCGCCGCCTTGAGCGCGACGAGACATTCCCCTTCGACGGTCCGCGCGTCCGGCTGGCGCTGGTGGCCATAGAAGGACCCGCCAGCGTAGGCGATCTTCAGGGCGGCCCGCATGCCAACCGTCATAACGATTCGTAGGATATAGCGGGACCGATGCCCTCGATTCGCGTCGTCCTCGTGGAGCCGAAGAACGAGGGGAACATCGGGGCCGTCGCACGGGCGATGCGGAACTTCGACGTCGAGGACCTCGTCCTCGTGAACCCGTGCCCGATCGGGGACGAGGCGAGGAAGCGGGCGATGCACGCGGTGGAAGTCCTCGAACGAGCTCGGACGTTGAAGCAGCTCGACGCCGCGGTAAAGGACGCAGACTTGGTGGTGGGCACCTCGGGGATCGACACGGAGAGCGAGAAGCGGTTCGCTCGAATCGCGATCACGCCAAGGGACCTCGCGCAACGGGTCGCGCCGATGGGCGGAACCGTGGCGTTGCTCTTCGGGCGGGAGGATTATGGACTGTATGAGAAGGAACTGTCGAAGTGTGACCTCCTGGTGGCCATCCCCGCCTCGAAGGCGTATCCAATCCTCAACATCTCGCATGCCGCGACAATCGTCCTCTACGAACTGTTTGCGGCGAAGGCCACAAAGAAGAGACCGCGGCCGGCCTCCGGGCTCGAGAAGGAGAAACTCCACGAAGCATTGTCAGCGCTCCTTCAAGCAACGAACTATCCCGCGCACAAGGACGCCCGAACGAAAATCATGTTCCGCCGTCTGATGGGACGCGCTGTCCCGAGCAAGTGGGAATTCCATGCACTCATGGGAGTATTGCAGCGGGCGACGAAACGCATCAAGAAACTCGAAGAAACACACTAGGCCAGGCGGCTTCCCATAGGTGGAGCGGATCGCGAATCGAACTACGGGACGAGGAAAGTCTTCCGTTCCTACTTCAAGACCCCGATCCCAAGGCTCCGGTCCGTCTTTTCCATGCTCTTCCGCGCATCGTTCTCGAGCTCGAGGAGCGCGCGAATCGCGTCGATGTTCTCCGGGACCACGTCGGATTCCTGGTGAACCGCCTGGAAGTAGTACAGACGTGTCCCGTCGACCACGTGGACGCCATCCTGCCACACCGCGATCTCGTAGAGGTCGGCTCGGTTGCGGGAAAGGTCCCTCGCCATCTCCATGACCTGCGCGGTCGATTTCACGCCGTCGGCCCCGGAGACCAATGTCACGCGGCGCACCTTCCGCCACAGTTCGAGGACCTTCTCGACATCGGCCGGCTGTTTCAGGTCCACGGTCACCGCGTGGAGGTGCATGATCGTCGTCGGCACCTTGACGGCGATCGTGTGGATGTTCAGCTTCGGAAGGACGCTCTGCACGTCCGGGCCGTGGTGACTCGGCATCTCGAGCTCCGGCTCGATCGCGTTCAGCGGCCCCTTCTTCGAGTCGCCCGGGTCCGTGGCCCGGCGCACCAGGACCGCGAGCACGCGCTGCACGCCAAGGTGAGCATCGAGTGGATAGAGAGTACGGATGAGCCCCGTCGTGTTGCACGACGGCACGCGAACGAACTGCGCGCCGGAGCATTCCGCGTAGTTCGCCGCGGCGTTGAAGGACAGGTTCGTCAGGGAGTGCTCCTCGCCGCCCTGCCAGATCGCCTTCACGCCCGCTTTTTCGTACGTCGGCCTGTAGCCGCTTTCCTCCGGCGTGCAGTCGACGACGAGGTCCGAGACCTTCAGTAGGTCGTCGAGAGTCCCCTGCGCCTTCACCCCGGCCTTGTCGAATTTCGCGAGCGCTTCCTTGTTCGAGGCGTACAGCGGGTAGCCTTTCCTCAGAGCGAGTTTCGCCTCGAAGTTCGGCTTCGTCTTCACGACGCCGGCGAGCTGCATGTCGTCCTGTCCCGCGACGGCATCGGCGACGCGCTTTCCGATCGTGCCGTATCCGTTGATCGCGATCCGAGCGGCCAGGTGAAAGGCCTCCATCGTGGCGAACGGCCCCGCATGTAAAAAGGTTGTGTGAGGGTTGCTCGGCCAACGGGGCGGGGGGCCCAGGAAAGGTACTTCTGCGTGCGCTCGGATGCCGCGGTCATGCTTTGCTACTACTGCGGGAAGGACGCCCAGGCAATCTGCCGGTTCTGCGGAGCCGCGTTATGCAAGACGGACGTGCGGGCCGCACGGTTCGTGAGCGGCTGGGCGTCCCGCAGCGAGTTCGGGAGTGGCGCGGCTGACTACATCGTAGTCAACAATGCGTCTGGTGCGGGCGCTGTTCCGTCCAGACGGCGTACGGGACCCGCTAGCCCGGGCCCTCACTGAGCGTACAGCTCGCGCCGGATCCTCGGCACCAGCGCCATGAGGACCGCGGACTCGGTGAGCCGATTCCGGTCGAGGCGGCGTTCCGTCAGATAGCCGATCGCCCCCTGTCGCGACCCGATGTCCTTGATCCCCGTGAGCCGGGCCATCGCCTCACCGACCGTGGACCCCGCCTTCACCCGGGCGACGATCTTCCCCGGGTACGTGAACCCGGGACCGTGTCCTACGGTCACTCGGCCCGTGCGGTCGACGATCGCGCAGTACTGCACGTCGATGTAGTCCTCGAGCTCTGGGAGAGCGACGAGGCCCGCCTCGATCCCCACGCCGAGATCCCCGTCTCCGATGGCCGCCTTCGCGCGGTTGATCGCGCCTCGAAGGGCCTCGTCGTCGAACGGCTGCTCCGGGACCGTTGTCCGGACGGGCACGGCGCGGACACGGGCGGGCATCGATAGGGAGCCGAGGACGCGGCGGACCGCTCGGACCTTCACGGGATTGTCCGTGCCCACGCGGACGTTGAGCGGCTTCACGCGCTTCCCATAGCGGTCGATCTCGCCCGCCCGGATACGGCGGGAGGCAATCGGCCGGCCGTCCTGCGCGAGGACCATGGGGACTGTGCGGATCTCGAGCGGCCTGAGGCCCTTCCTCGTCCTCGCCTCGTTCAGCTCGATCGCGACCCCGTGCCGCTCCGCCGAGACGACAAGGACGTCGAGGTCCGGCAGGTCGTCCGCGGGCCCGAAGGGATCGTCGATCGCCTCAATCCGGGCGCGACGCCAGCGGTGCGCGGCGAGGTACCGCTTGAGGTTTCGCTCACGCACGGCGTACGGGTTCACGCGGTCTCGCGTCTCGCGCGCGAAGCGGTCCGTCGTGAGCCCGATGACGACTGCTTCGGGCGATCGCTCGAACGCGGCGCCGAGGAGAGCCCGATGCCCGTCGTGCAGGATGTCGAAAGTCCCTCCGAGGACGACGCGCATGTTCTGCCCATCCGAGGCGGGCGTTATAAGCATGTCTCATAGCGAGAGGCGGCCTTCGTGGATCGCGATCAAATCGGAGTACACGGCGAAGGCGGTCTGTCTCAAGCCCGGATGGCGCTCGGAGACGAGCAATTCCTTCAGCTTGTCCGTCCGGACGAGGAGCGCGTTCGATGTGCCGTCGATCGCGTGCAGCGGGTGGCCCGCCTCGAGTTCCTCGAGGGCCACGGACGCTTTCACCGCGCGACCTTCCCGCCAGCCGCGGGCGACCTGCTTGAGCCGCTTCCCGGTCGCATGGACCGCGCGCACACGCTCCGCGTCTGTCCCGGATATCCCCTCACGGGGCACGCGCTCGGGCCGCAATCCGCCGCCCATGAGGACGTTCGCAAGGAGACACGCCTTCACCGTCGCGTCCCAGCCATCGAGGTCCATCGACGGGTCCGTCTCGAGGAACCCCATCGCCCGCGCGGCCTGGACGCCTTCCTCGACCGTTCCGCCCGCCTCGACCTTCCCGAGGATGAAGTTGCTCGTGCTGTTCAGGATGCCCTCGAACGACTCGACGTGCGCGCCGCGCAGCGACTCCTGGAAGAGGTTGAAGACCGGCGCGCCGTCCATCACGGTGCCCTCGTAGCGGAAGCCGAGGCCCTCCCGCACGGCGAGCTCCCGAATGCGGCGGTAGTGGTAGACCACGGGTCCCTTGTTCGCCGTGATCACGTGCTTCCCGCTCCTCAGCGCCGCGAGGATGTGGTCCACGGCGATCTGCCGCGGGGAAATCCGCAGCGGTGTGAGCTCCACGACGACGTCCGCGCGTGCGCGTCGGATGTAGTCCACGCTCGACTCCCGGATCGGACGGCCGCATCCCTCGAGGGACGCGCCCGCCTCAGAGAGCCGGACGGACTTGCGGAGGTCGATGCCCTTCGCGTCCTCGACGCTCCCATGGCGGCCCGTCAGGATCCCGACGACGGACGGCTCGAGGCCGAATTCGCGCGAAAGCTCCCTGCGGAGTTCCACGAGCATGCGCGCGAACTCCCGCCCGACGTTCCCGAATCCCACGATCACGATTCGTCTGCGCACGGCTTCGACGGCTCCTCAAATGTCGAGGACCTTGCCGAGGCCGCGCCGCAACGCCTCGTCCACGACGACATTCGCCACGGCGGCGTCCTGGACGCCCACGCCGGTCAGGTCGGCGACCGTGATCTCCTCATCCCGCTCCCGGCCCGGCTTCGAGCCTGCGACGATCGCGCCGAGCTCCGCGTACACTCGGCCCCGCGTCAGGACGCCTGCTTCGACCGCGTGGTGGATCTCCCCGAGTCGGAGGCACTGGTCCAGGCGGTCCGCGACGACCTTGTCCGCCTTCGCGAGCACGCCGACGTCAAGCTCCTGCTTGTCGGGACCGTCGCTCCCCACCGCCGTGATGTGCATCCCCGGAAGGACCCACTCCGCCCGGACGAGCGGTTCCTTCGATGGCGTGACCGTGACGACGACGTCGGACCCGCGGACCGCCTGCTCGACTGTCTTCGCGGGCAGGACCTGAACCCCGTGACGCTCCTCCATCTCTTTCGCGTATGCGATCGCCTTCGGCTCCGAGCGGCCGTAGGCGATCACCCTCTCCGGCGTCCGCACGCCCAGGAGGGCTTCAAGCTGGTACCGGGCCTGCGAGCCCACGCCGACGATGCCAACGCGCTCGATGTCCTTCCGCGCAAGCAGGTCCGCCGCGACCGCACCGGCGGCACCCGTCCGCAACTCCGTGAGGTAGCCGTTGTCGAACAAGACGGCACGTGGGAATCCCGTGGTCGCGTCGAACACGAGGAACATCCCGCTGCCGACCGGGAGGCCGCGCGCCGGGTTGTCGTACGACCCGGACGCCACCTTGATCGAGAAGAACGGCGTCGCGCGCAGATGGGCGCCCTTCACATGGACCTCGGCCCGCGACTCCGGGATGTCGAGGTTGATCGCGCCCGGGAGGATCGCCTCGCCGCGCGCGAGCTTCGCGAACGCGTCGCGCACGACGGGCCGCGCCTCGTTCGGCCCGATGAGGCCCCGGATCTCCCGCTCGAACAACAGGAGGATCTCCACTACCCGGTCCCCCGCCCGGCTTTGAGCTCACGCAGGAGTTCGTCGATGCGGTTCAGGCCGCCCGTGAAGTACGCCTTCGCGTCGCCCATCCCGATCCGCATGTAGCCGTCCATCCCGAAGTGGTCCCCCGGGACGATCAGGGTGGACTTCTCCTTCAGAAGGCGCCACGCGAGCTCCGACGAGTTGATCGACAAGGCATAGCGGAGGTAGCAGATCGCGCCCGCGGCGGGGGGCACGTGGGAGAACAGGGCACCGTGGTCCTCGACCCACGTGCGCAGGATGCCGTAGTTCCGCTGGAGGATCGACCGCGTGCGGGTGAGGATCTCCTCCCGCCGCTTCGGTTCGAGGGCGATCTGCGCGAGTCGATCGGAGAGGTACGCCGGGGTGAGGGTCGTGTAGTCGTGGTAGCTCCACAGGGTCGCGACGGTCTCCGGCGGTCCGGCGACCCATCCGATCCGGAGGCCTGGAAGGCCGTACGCCTTGCTCAGCCCGTTCGTGACGAGCGTCTTCTCGTATGCGCCCCAGACGCTTTCCGTGCGGGGTCCCTCGCGCTCCGCTCCGAGGTACACCTCGTCGGAGAGGAGCCAGGCGCCGCTGTCGCGCGCCGCGTCGATCAGGGCCAGTCGTTGCTCGGACGCCATGATCGCCCCCGTCGGGTTGTTCGGATTGCACACAGCGATCAGCTTCGTCTTCTTCGTGACGAGTCGCTTCAGATCCTCCGGATCGAATTGCCATCGGAGGTCCTCCCGCAAGCGCAACGGCTTCACGATCCCGCCAAAGATCTGCGCGAGGCCCCAGATTTCCATGTAATTCGGGACCATCACGACGACTTCGTCGCCCTTCTCGACGAGATGCCACGTGGCCAGGAGATTCGCCTCCGAGGAGCCGTTCGTCACGAGGACGTGGTCCGCGCCCGATCCGCTGTACAGCCCCGAGATGTGGGACCGCAGCTCCGGCGTGCCGTTCCCCTGCGAGTACGCGAGGGGATGCCCGAGGAACCGGTCGATCGTAGCCTCATCGCGCAGCAGCTCCCGCAGGGGGATCGGTTGGACCCCGCTCTCCGAGAGGTTGTACTCGACCGCGTTCTCCCAGGTCGACTGCCAGCGCTCCATCTCGAACGGGACGATTTTCATCGGATCGACACGCGGCATCGAAAGGTCGCGGTTAAACGTTCTGTGGAGCCGCACGGCGCGGGGCATCGAGCCGCTAGCGGAGACCGCGCGAGGCAGGGAACGCGGGCGGGGATGTGTTCCAAAATAATGGTCACCGACGCCATCCGCGGCGATCCTTAATTGGCTAGAACGGACGTTCCACGTGCAACGACGGGGTGCCTGCCTATACAAGAATATTCCGCTGATATTAAATACGGGATATGTGTTGCCACGGCGGACAAGAGGGCCATGAAACGGCTCGGCGTGGTCGAGAACATCGCCCATGACGGGACGATTCTCGTACGCTCGGAGTTCGCCCCCTCGCGAGGCGCCGACGTGCTGGACAAACGAAACCGGCCCCTGGGACGGGTGGTGAAGGTCTTCGGCCCGGTGAGGGAGCCCTTCGCGGCGGTGCGACCTGCGGCCGCGCCGTCCCTGTCCCTGATTGGCGCCGACGTGTTCCTTGGTGAGGGAAAGCATGCCGACAAAGAAGATCGAAGAGACCGAAGAAGTCACTAGGTGTCCCGAGTGCAACAGCGGCCACCTGGCGTTCGACTACGAGCGCGGCGAGCTCATCTGCGAGGAATGCGGGCTCGTCCTGACCGACCAGATGATCGACCAGGGTCCCGAGTGGCGGGCGTTCGACGTGGAGCAAGGGGAGAAGCGGGCCCGCACGGGCGCGCCGATGACGTACACAATCCACGACAAGGGCCTGTCGACGACGATCGGCTGGAAGAACAAGGACTCCTACGGCAAGTCGATCCCCACGAGGAACCGCGCTCAGCTCTACCGCCTGCGGAAATGGCAGCGCCGGATCCGCGTGAGCAACGCGACGGAGCGGAACCTGGCGTTCGCGCTGAGCGAGCTGGACCGCATGGCGAGCGGCATGGGCCTCCCGCGGAACGTGCGCGAGACGGCCGCCATGGTGTACCGCAAGGCCGTGAACAAGAACCTGATCCGCGGCCGCTCCATCGAGGGCGTCGTCGCCGCGTCCCTGTACGCCGCATGCCGGCAGTGCAACGTGCCGCGCACCCTCGACGAGATCGCGAACTCGTCCCGCGTCGGGCGCAAGGAGATCGGGCGCACGTACCGCTTCATGACGCGTGAGCTCAAGCTGAAGCTCATGCCGACGAAGCCCCAGGACTACGTCTCCCGGTTCTGCTCCGAGCTGAAGCTGAGCGGCGAGGTGCAGTCAAAGGCCGTCGAGATCCTGAAGGAGGCCCAGGACAAGGAACTCACGTCCGGGCGGGGTCCGACGGGCGTGGCCGCCGCGGCGATCTACATCTCCTCGATCCTCTGCAACGAGCGACGCACGCAGCGCGAGGTCGCGGACGTCGCCGGGGTGACGGAAGTCACGATCCGCAACCGGTACAAGGAACTCACGGAGAAGCTCGGAATCAAGATCGAGCTGTGAGGTCCCCCAGACAGGCCGGGATCCTCCGACGGCCGTCGAGGCGTTATACCTCTACTTAGAGGTATATCGGGAGTTCGATACCTACCGGGTGGCGGCGGGACGACGTCGACGCGCCTACGGCAACCGCAGGCTTCCCCGGATCAGGGGGACGACCTGGCCGCCGACGCGGATCACCTTCGCCTTGCCGTCCTCCACCTCGACCGAGACCTCGATGCGGCTCGCGTGGTGGATCTCGATCCCCTGCTCGACGATGAACGTGGGGGCGGGCAGCTTCCCGTGGGACGCGAGGTACGCACCGCACGCGCCCGCCGCGCTCCCCGTCGCGGGGTCCTCAATCCCCGCCTCGGGGACGAAGGATCGCGCATGAACGTGGGCCCCCGGCGTCACCGCGCCCAGGGCGAACGTGTAGCACACGAGGCGGCTCCCGAGCTTCCCGACCGCCTTCCCGAGGGCCCGGAGGTCCGGATCGAGCGCCTTGACCGTGTCGACGTCCCGCATCGGGATCTGCAGGGACTCGATCCCCGCCGATGCGACCTGCGGAAGGAGCCCTTTCGGACCGATGTCCCTCACGCCGACGCCGAGCGCCTTCGCGAGCGGCTCGACGTTCTTCAGGATCGTGCCGAGGGCCGGCTCGCCCTGCGTCATCACGATCTTGCGTACCTGCCCTCCTTCCACGAGAAGCTCGAGGGGCAGGATCCCGATCTCCAACTCCTGGTACACAACGGACGCTCCGTCCGGGTGGGGGATCAAGCCCTCGACGGCCGCGACGTACGCCGTCCCGATGGACGGATGCCCAGCGAAGGGGATTTCCCCGTGCGGCGTGAAGATCCGGTTGCGGTAGTGCGCCGTGGGGCTGCTCGCCGGGAAGACGAACGTGGTCTCGGAGATGTTCATCTCGCGGGCGATCGCGTGCATCTCCGCGGGCGAGAGGCCCGTGGCCCTCGGGAACACCGCGAGCGGGTTGCCGGTGAGCGGGGTGTCCGTGAACACGTCGACGTGCCAAAAGTCGAAGAACCGTTCCGCCATGGCTGCGCTCCTCCGCAGCGGAACGCGCTGCCCGCTCTTAATGCTCCCCCGACAGGTTTTTGCGCGGGCGGACCTTCCTGCGGCGAAGGGGGACACGACCATCGCTGCGCCGGCGTCGAAGGGGAGGGAAGGCCTCGCGATCCGGGACCGGCGGGTCTCCGACCGCGTGCAGCTCTTCCCGGAATCCGTGATCCGGGAGATGACCCGCATCGCGCATGTCCACGGCGCGGTGAACCTGGCCCAGGGCTTCCCGGATTTCGACCCGCCCCGGGAGCTCACGGAGGCGGCGAAGCGTGCCCTCGACGGCGGCCACAATCAGTATTCGATCACGTGGGGCGCCCGCGAGCTGCGGGAGTCGATCGCCCGCCGGGCGAAGGAGTTCAACGGGATCGACGCGGATCCGGAGGCAAACCTCGTCGTCACGTGCGGTTCGACGGAGGCGATGATGGCCGCGATGTTATCCCTCGTGAACCCGGGGGACGAGGCGGTCATCTTCGAGCCCTTCTACGAGAACTACGGGCCCGACGCGATCGTGAGCGGCGCGCGTCCGCGGTACGTACGCATGAGGTGGCCCGAATGGCGCCTCGACGAGGAGGAGCTGAAGACGGCATTCACGCGGAAGACGAAGGCGCTCATCCTGAACACCCCGAACAACCCGACGGGGAAGGTGTTCACCCGCGACGAGCTCAAGGTGATCGCGGACCTGTGCGCGGAGCGCGACGTCGTCGCGGTGACGGACGAAATCTACGAACACATCGTCTTCGACGGCGCTCGGCACGTCAGCCTCGCGACGATCGGGGACATGGCGGACCGCACGATCACGATTAACGGGATCTCGAAGACGTACAGCGCGACGGGGTGGCGCGTCGGATGGGCGATCGCGCCGAGGACCCTCGCGAACGCGATGCGCCGTACGCACGACTTCCTGACCGTCGGTGCGCCGCATCCGTTGCAGATCGCTGCGGTGGCGGCGCTGAACCTGCCGCCGTCGTACTACGAGGAACTCGCGAACACGTATCGCGCGAAGCGGGACCTCCTCGTGGGCGGCCTCAAGGCTGCGGGACTCGAATGCCATCCACCGAACGGGGCATACTACGTGATGGTGGACTTCGACCGGTTCCCCTTCGCAGACGACTGGGCGTTCGCGATGTACCTCGTCGAGCGGCTGCGTGTGGCCGTCGTCCCGGGCAGCTCGTTCTACGGGAAGCCGGATGACGGACGTAGATTCGTCCGGTTCATGTTCTCGAAGCGGGACGCGACGTTGCACGACGCGATCTCACGCCTCGAGGGACTCAAGGACGTGCGATGAGATGCCGGGCGACGCGGACATCGTCCTCGTGGACGGGAAGGTCTTCACCGCCGCGCGCAATCGGCCATGGGCGCGGGGCCTCGCGGTCCGCGGGGACCGGATCGTCGCCGCCGGGACGAGTGCACAGGCGGAACGCTGGGCCGGACCGAAGACGCGGACGGTGGACCTGCGAGGCCGCGTCGTCGTCCCGGGGTTCATCGACGCGCACGCCCACATGGCCGACTCGGCGGGGGAGCTCACATGGACGAAGCTCAATCGCGCGAGGAGCCTCGAGGACGCGATCGCGCGCCTCCGCGTCGCGGCACGCACGATCCCGGCCGGAGGGTGGGTCGTGGGGATCGACTGGGACGAGGCGAAGTGGCCCGAGCGCCGCTTCCCGATGCGGGACGATCTCGATCGCGTCTCGATCGACCACCCGGTCGTCGCGCGCCGCATCGACTGCCACATCGGGAGTCTCAACTCGAAGGCCCTCGAACGCGCCGCCGATCTCGTCGGGCTGCGGGGATTCGAGGTCGATGCATCCGGTCGGCCGACGGGCATCCTGAAGGAGGACGCATTCGGCGAATTCCACGAGCGGTTCGATACGGGAGAAGCGAGGATTGAGAAGGGCCTGGCAGCGGTCGCGCGCATGGCCCACCGCCTCGGGATCACGTCGATTCACGACATCGTCGACGCGGCGGGATGGAGGGCTTACCAACGGACCCGACGGGCTGGCCGCTTGCGGCTGCGCGTGTACGCGATGCCCCGGACCTCTCTGATGAGGCCCCTGATCGACGCGGGTCTCATGACCGGCCTGGGGGACGAGTGGCTACGCCTCGGAGCGATCAAGATCTTCTCCGACGGTTCCCTGGGGGCGTACACGGCGGCACTGGCCGAGCCCTACGCCGGGCGGCCGTCCGAGAAGGGAATGCTCATTCACACGCCGACGGAACTGCAATCGCTCCTGGAGGAGGCCCATCGCGCGGGATTCCAGACAGCGACCCACGCAATCGGCGATGCGGCGGTCCGCCTCGTCGTCGAGACGCTGGAGGAGATCCAGGCGGCGCACCCGAGGAAGGATGCTCGACATCGGATCGAGCACTACGAACTTCCAGAGGACGACGTGCTCCGGCGGACGAAGGCCGCGGGTCTCATCGCCTCCTGCCAGCCGAACTTCATCGGGCAATGGAGCGGCCCAGGGGACGTCTACGAGACGCGCCTCGGGAAGGACCGCGCGACGACGAACAACCCGTACCGCAGAATCGTCCGCCGACACATCCCGCTGTGCTTCGGCTCAGACGGCATGCCCTACGGCCCGATGTACGGAATCCACTGGGCCGTGAACGGATTCTTCGCGGACCAGCGAATCTCACCGGAAGAGGCGGTCCGCGCGGCGGCCGCCACTGGTGCGTACGCGTCGTTCGAGGAACACCTCAAGGGGACCCTCATGCCGGGGAAGCTCGCGGACTTCGTGATCCTCGGAGGGGACCCGTTCCTCGATCCGGAATCGATCGACCGGATGCGGATTGAGTCCACGTGGATCGGCGGGCAGCGCGTGTTCGCGCGGACGAAATCTTGAAGCGGCTCAGGGCCGTTCCGGAACTCGCCCCAAAGCGCGGTTTGCCCAAGTACAACCTGGCTTTCGTGGCCCCGCATCGCTTTTTGTTCTAGCTCCTAGAACCCAGGGCCGCGCGGAAGGCTCGGTACACGCTGCCCCAGAGCTTCCCGTCCCTACGGAGCTTGTTCTCGTAGTTGTTCACTTCGACCCACGCCTTGAACGCGGCCTTCGTCTTCGTGTCGAACTTGCCGGAGGTCGGACCTTCGTAGAAGCCAAGGCGCGCCAGGCCGGACTGAATCTCCCGCACGACATCGTGTGTCAGCTCAATCACATCCTTCGGGTCGTCGCGGCTCAGGAGCGTGACATCATAGATGTTGAAGATCCGGATCAGCTCCTCGATCGGAGCGGGATGGTCGTCCACGCGGACATCGACCCACCGGTCGTTGAAGCCGCCGTAACCACCGTCTTCGCGGACGATGAGGAGGGACGCGGACTGCTGGCCCCGCCGATCGCCTCCGGCCCGCTGTCCCGCGCTCAGGGCCGCAAGCAGGCGGACGGGCAGGTCCCCGTCCGTCGACTCATAGGCGCGGGCCATCGACTTGACCACGTCCTCCCCGGCGAGGATGTTCCCCTGGATCGCGTAGCCCTTCCCGACGACGTGCCCGGCCCAGTCGAAGCACTCCTTTCCCGTGAATGCGGCGGCCCGGCCCCGCGCGTCGACGAGTCCCACCTGGCGTTGTGCCGCGTCCTTGTCCTTCTCGACGAGGCGCTTCACGACGTCCTTCGGAGCGATCCCGCGCCGCATCAAGGCGAGGGCCTTCGGGGCGTAGGCCGGGTTCGCGTACGACTGCGTCGCGACCGCTCCGATGCCGGACTGGGCCCACGGAACGACGGACCCGACCGCAACGAACTTCGACTCGACGGCGACCCCGAGGTCCTTCGTCTTCGGATCGCGGGCGACGATGCTGAACGTGGCCGGATGCGGTCGGGACATCGTCGCGGACAGCGAGCGGACGCTATTTCCCCGTTCCCGCAACCCTTAAGGTCGGTGCCCGGCTCCGCGGCGACGGGCCATGCACGTCCTCCTGGACCTCTACGGCGTCCTGCTGGACCACGAGAAGATGTTCCGCGGGTATCGGGATCGACTCGGGACCCTCCTGTCCGCGCGCTTCGGGGGCGATCCGGACGCGTGGCGTCGGGCCCACGACGAGGCCTTCGTGGCGTACGTCCGGCGGGTGAACGAGACGGACTGGGACGCGCGCGAATGGGCGGAGATCGTCGACGAGCTCGACGAGCGAATGCTCCTGGACATGTTGGAGCGCGTCGGCAGGTCCGCGAGACCCGACGACGCTCTCGCCCTCTCCCGAGAGCTCGAACGGGAGGCCATGGCCGGCGTGGACGCCCGATACCCGGATGCGCGCTCCGCGATCGAGCGGCTCCGCGCCGTGGGACACAAGGTCTATGTGGCCACGGGAGGTGGCGAGACGAACGAGGCGGCCCTCCGAGGGGCAGGCCTCCTCGACCTGATCGACGGGATGTTCACGGGCCACACGCAGAACGCGCAGAAGGGCAGACCGCACTACTGGACGGACATCCCGAGGCGCCTCGACGCCGGACCGAGGGAATGCGTCCTGGTCGATGACCGCCTCGACTACCTCGAAGCCGCGGCCTCCGCCGGGGTCCTCGCCCTCCTCCTGGATCGCAAGGGCGCTCACCGCCCGGAGGCGATGCCCGCGTACGTCCAGGCGACGCTGCGGAACCTCGCCGGACTCCCCCATTGGGTCGAGAACTGGACCGCCTCGGTATCCGAGTGAACTTGGCGAAGACCAGACGGGGACGGCAAGAGGCGCGGGACATACCCCTACTTAGAGGTACGATGCCGCGGACGAGCATCGCGAATCACGGCCTCATCCGCTCGAGTTTCACGTAGCGCACGCCGTCCCCGACCTCGCCGAACAGGATCTGCTTCTTCACCCCGTGCGCGAGGCGGACGGCCCGGCTGATCTCCGGCCAGGCACCGCGGTGACCCTTCGGGACGACGTGCACGAGGTACTTCGCGTGGTGTGTCTCCGGGTCCCCCTCGTACGCGCGGAAGTGGGCGCCGTACTTGAACCCGGTCTTCGTGATCACGCCCCGCGCGGTGAGGTCCTCGTACGCCTGGAGGCGCAGCTTGAAATCGGGCTGGACCCCGCAGGCCTCCTTCATCAGCCGCGGGAGACGGATCGGACGGTCCGTGTCCGCGTTCCGCACCTCGATCGTGCCGGCCTTCGCGAGATACGCCGTCTCGAGGAGGCTCAGCTGGAGCCGCCGGCCGATCATCTTCCCGGAGAAGCCGAGCTCGTGGAGCGCCCGGGCCTGGTCCTCGTCGATCACGACCGCGCGGTCCCCGAGGAAGTGCGCGACGATCCGCTTGGGCCGCGCGGGCGGAGGCCGGTGTCCGCGGGGATGCGCCTCCCTCACGCTGTAGTACGTGAGATCGCTCTCCTCGTCGACGAGACCGAGCAGGAGCGTCTTCCGCACGGAGGCCGCCTCCTCCGCGCGCTCGATGAGCTCCGCGAGATCGAACACGGCCCGCTCGCTCAGGGCCCGCACCCAGAACTTGGCGGGCGTCCTCTTCGGGGCGCCGCCTCTCGGGTAGACCTGGAAGTGCACGGGACCGTCGCGGGCCTCGACGACGTACCCGCGCTGACGCAGGTCCCGATACACGAGATACCGGATCTCGAACGAGTCGATCGCCGCGCTCGCGGCGCGGAACAGGTCCCTTGCGGCAACGGCCTTGCCCTTCCGTCGCACCTCGAGTCGCCCCGCCTCGACGAGGTACACGGCCTCGAGAAGGTCGAGGGCGAGACCGCCTCCTGGCTGCGGGCTCCCGAAGAACCCGCGGTTGTGGAGCGTGCTCCCCTCCGCGGGATCCTCCACGAGCACGCGGTCCCCACTCAACTCCCCGGCCATCGCCGGGGCCAAGGTCGGGCCCGCGATAAAGGGTTCGGCGCGGCCGGGGCGTACATTCGCGGCGGGCGAGCGAGTCCGAGTCGTTTATATAGAAGTCCAAACGATGGAAGACGCGTGAACCGCACCCGACTCCTCGAAGAGGCGCGGCACGGGCTCGCGAAGACGGGCTTCTTCCTCTCGGACCCGCACGGGGAGCGCGGGCTCTGCTTCGACCTCGTCGCCCGACGGGACAACACCCTCCTCATCGTGAAGGTCCTCCAGAACGTCGACGCGCTGAACCGGGAGACGGCGCACGAGCTCAAGGTGATTGCGCGGACCCTCCGGGGATCGCCCCTCGTCGTCGGCGATCGCACGGGGACAGGCGGCCTCGAGGACGGCGTCGTGTACAGCCGCTTCGGCGTGCCGATCATCTCCCGGCGGTCCCTGAAGGACTACCTCGAGGAGGGCGTCCCGCCCTTCCTGTACTCCGCGCCGGGCGGCCTGTACGTGAAGCTCGACGCGGACGTCCTGCGGCGACTGCGCGAGGAACGGCAGATCTCCCTGGGCACCCTCGCGGACATCGGGGGCGTCTCCCGACGGACGATCCAGATGTACCTCGACGGCATGTCCGCGACGATGGACGTGGCGATGCGCCTCGAGGCGTTCCTCGACGAGGCCCTCGCCCGCCCGGTCGACCCCTTCTCCTTCGCGCCCGAGATCGACGAGGCGAAGGACGTCCTCGACCGGATCGAGGGGTTCGAGCGGGAGCTGTTCCAGCGCCTGCAGCGGCTCGGATATCACGTCCTCCCGACGGCCCGCAGCCCCTTCGACGCGTTCGCGCAGCGCCTCGAGCGGACGCATCTTACGGGCGTCGGGGATGCGGACAAGGCGATCGAGCGGAAGGCGGAGATCGTCGCGAACATCGGCCGGGTCGTCGAGCAGGACTCCGTCATGTTCGTGGAGCGGCGGTCGATCCGCCTGAGCATCCGCGGCGTGCCGGTGATCGCTCGCGAGGAACTGCGCAAGGCGCGCGACCCGGACGAAATCGAGGAGATGATCTCCGAGAGGAAGGGTTGATGGACGAGGTCCGCCTCGGCAACGCCTCCGTCCGCATCCTGCCGGTCGTCCGCGGGCTGCCGAGCGAGACGTCCACGGTCGCGACCGCGATCGAGTCGATGACCCCTCGGGTCGTCGCCCTGAGCATCGGACCCGAAGAGCTCGAGACCCTCCGCGCGTACGACGGGCCGGCCCTCGAGCCCGAGAACTTCGAGGAGGAGATCTACGTCGCCGGGCTATCCGCCTGGGAGACTCCGATCAAGCCGCCTCCCTGCTTCACGGAGGCGGTCCGCGCCGCCGACAAGAGCGGGATTCGGCTCGAGGCGCTCGACCTCGACGAGGAGGCCTACACGGAGGCCTACGTCGAATGCGTGAGCACGCTGGAGCTCATCTTCCAGGGGCGCATGGAACGCAAACTTGCCAAGAAGCGGTTCCAGGCGGCGACGCCGCGGGAGTTCGTCCTCCAGTGGGACGCGGAGGTGAACCGCCCGCCCGGGTTCCAAAAGCTCCAGGCGCGCCGGGAGGCCCACATGGCCTCCCGCCTGCGGGAGATCGCCGAACGAGGCGGGACGGTCCTCGCAGTAATCGAGACGGAAAGGGTAGAAGGGGTCCTCGCCGAGCTGCGCGCCTAGCGACCCAGGTATTGCGCCTTGCTCGCGTCCCCGAGGTCCAGCGTGTAGACGTTCGCACCGACGTTGTCCACGAGGATCGCCGCGGTCCACGAGACGCCGTTGTTCGTGTTCGACCAGTAGAACACGTCCGTCGTCGTGCCCACAACGACATCGTCCCAGCCGTCGCCGTTCACGTCCCCGACGCCGAGGACCTGGATCGCATTCGCCGGGTTGTACGCCGGTAGGGCGTTGAAGATTACGGTTCCGGTCGTGCCGAATCCCGTCAGGATACGGGCCGTCGTGCCGAACGCGATGACGATTTCGAGACCCGTCTGGGTGCCCGAGATGTTCCCGAACTTGACGCCGCGGAGGGCCGTGCCGGCCGTGCCGGAGTAATACGCTCCGGACGGAGTCTGGAGGCCGCCCGAGCTACCAAGGTACTTGAACACGCGGCCGCCCGCTGTCGCGACAACGAGATCCGAGAACAGATCCGCGTCCTGCAGATCCGCGTCGATTGCGTTCACGGCGGTCGCGTCACCCGGATTCGTCAGCGTGACGCCCGTCGTGCCGACCGGCGTGCTCGCGCGGACGTACATCTGGTCGATGAACAGTGAGTCGAGGCTCGTGTTTCCCACGGTGTGATCCATGTCGAGCGCGCGAATCCAGAGGATCTTGCCCGCCACGGAGGAGGGCAGGATCAAGGAGTATGCCTGGTCTGCCGTCGCATTCACCCAGAGCATCGTCGTGTACGTGCCCGTTGTCGGACTGTTGCCGACGACATTCGTCGAGTAGGCGAAGACGAAGTTGTCCCCCTCCGAGTTCGCGCCGTGGCGCGCTTCTAGGGTGAAGGTGAACGTCGTTCCCGCCCGGTTCGGAACCTGCGTGAGGCGCCAGTAGTGCTCCAGCTCGCTCGCGAGGCCGCCCGTTGAGGACCACGTCAGGCCGATGTTGTCGAAGCCGCCCGTCGTCGTCGAACCACTGCCGGCGTTCTGCGTGCGTACGGCGATCTTCATGTAGTACGTGCCCGGGGCGGGAATCTTCGAGCTGACGTCGATGCTCGGTACCGTTGCCCAGCTCGTCGTGCCGGTCTGCGCCGTCGAGGACCAGACCTGCTGGCCCAGGGTCGGTGCGGCCGACGTCGTGTCGACGAACGCGTACAGGACGACGTTCCCGCCGCCCGTCGCGCCGAAGGCCACGACCCGCCAGTCGAGCGCGAGCTGGGCCGTGAAGGGCGGCGAGCCCGTCACGCTGAAGGACTGGTAGAAGTACCCGGACACGACCTGGTTGTTCACCCAGGTCGTGGTGATCGAGGCGTAGCCAGCGGGGTTGCCACCCGAGCTCGCCCAAGAGCCGCTCGCGCTGGTGCCGGGGTCTTGCCAGTCGGCGTACGTCCAGCTGCTCAGGTCGGAGTTGAATCCGCCGTTCGTCGTCGCGCCGCTCTGGACCGGCTCCGTGTATGTGTACTCGCGCACCTGCTCGTACGTGTTGTCCGAGACGAACGTGTTCAAGTAGCTGCCGCCCGTGATGTTCCCCTTGAGCGCCTGCTCCCCGTCCGCGAACCAATCGTCCACAATTCCGGTGTTCTGGAACTTGCCGAGCTTGTCGAGGTTCGGGTACCACGTGAGCCGACCGGACGCGCCGCCGACCGCGATGTCGTTCGCCCCGTCGCCGTTGAAGTCGCCGAGGGCAACGGAGTTGATCGACTGCGTGCGGGACTGATCGACGATCACCTTCGTCGCCGCACCGCCCTGCCACGAACCGTCGTTCTTGTAGTACCACACGTGGCCGTTCGACGCGCCGCAGACGACTTCGCGCGCGCCGTCGCCCGTGACGTCGGCCGAGGCGAGGGAGTTACAGGACACGCTCGCGAGGTTCTCCATCGTGAAGCGCGTGAAGACCACGTTGCCTTGGGAGTCGAGGTCCCGCCGGTGCAGCGCGATCTCCGCATTGTTGTTGTCCACGGAGATGCTGCTCACTGTGTCAAGGTCCCCGTCCACGTCGAAGTCGACGTAGACGATGGAGAGCGTTTTATAAAACTGCTTGCAGCTGCCGGATAGAGAACAGAACTCAATGCGGTCTTTCCTCCAGCGGTCCAAACCGTTCAGATTCTCCAGGTAGTACGAGTAGTCCTTCGTGCCCCACGCATTGTTGGTCGCCGCATCCGTTCCGATGACGACGTCGAGCTTGTACAGCGGCGCCACGACGACGAGCTGCGTCGCGACGTTCGCGTACGTCTCGTCCGTGTCCTTGACGCTCGTGACAGTCAGCGCATAGTTCTGAGGACCCTCGATCCACGCGTCCTGGTTCGCCCGCGTGAAGTTGATCGCGAAGCGGTACACGCGCTCGACACCGTTGATCGAAATCGCGTCTACGTTGGCCCCGGTGCACGTCGTGCCGTCCGTCTTGCAGATCGGCAAGTTGACATCATTCCCGTTGATCGGCGCCCTCATGAGCTGCGTGCCGCCCTGGTAGTCCTTAATCACGATGTTCCCGAAGGCGACGTTCGTCACCACGGGGTCGACGGTGAACATCCTCACCTGGACGTAGGCCACGTCCGTCGACTTGAACGTCGCGGCCGGCTGCGTGAAGCCCGAATCCTTGAACGTCTCGACCTGCGGGAAGTCCCGCACGTAGCCGTCCTCGTCTGTGATGTTGATCGAGTCCGTCGTGTTGAACCGCACGCCGCTGGCCGAGAACAGAAGGATGTCGAGGGTGTAGCGGGCGAAGTAGTAGTTCGGCGGGTGGAGGGGCGTCTTCTGGAAGTTCGTCCCCACGGTCGCCGGGTCGTTCAGCTTGAACCGGAACTGGTAGATGTAGTACCCGTTGACGAACTCCAGGAACGTGAGGGCCTGGGTCGATGAGGGCAGGCTCGTCGTGCTGATCGCCTTGTTCGATCCGTAGACGACGGCCTGGGGCGGGAAGCCGCTGAACGGATCGTACAGGGTGAACTTGTTCGTGTCGAACGTGTTCTCCAGGTCGAGGCTGCCGACCACGACGACGACTTCGTCGGAGCCGCGGAACGTCCGCGTGTCCTTCGCGGTGTACTTGAAGCGATCCCACTGGGACGCGTTGAAGATGTTGTAGCCCTGGCGGCCGTTCCATCGGAGGTTCTGCGGGCGACCGGTACTGCCATTTCCGCCGCCGCCGGGCTCGATGATCGGGCCGGGGACGACGCTCAGCACGAGTCGGGAGGAGGTCGTGTGGCCTCGGACGTCCGTCGCGTTGAACAAGACGATGGAACCGTCCCAGTCCAAGCCGGGCCACGGCGATCGCATGCAGGAGATTCCGCCAAGGGCGAAGATCCCGTCCCCCGCGACCCGATCGGGGAAGCGACCGTCGTCACGCATGGGCTGGGGTAAGGCACATGAGTCGCCTGTGCCATACCAGATTGTGAGAGTCCCATACACGCTCGCAGGGTTCAGGTCCGCGTCGGGGTCGACGACCTTCGCGAATACGAAGAAGCCCACGCCGGATTCGACCTGATCGATCGCCGTGGTCTCGAAGATGCTGTCCGCCCACTTCTCCACGAAGACGGGCGGTCGGGTGCCGGCCGGGGCCGTGAGTTCATGGGTCCAAAGGACGGAGCTCTTGACGAGATCGACGATCGTGACCGAGATTACGTCGGTCGATCGGAGCGTCGTGTTCCGATACGCCCAGCGCTCGCCGACGTTCCAGATCGCGTTCGTGCCGTCGGTCAGCCCGTTCGGGGCCGCGAGGTTCGGGTTGTACTGCTGCAGACGGATGATGTCCGTCCGCGCGGGGTCGCTGGCCCGCTGCGACGTGACGTAGATCACCGTGGGCGTGGGGTTGAGGGACTCGCCGCCTTGGTGGATGAGCGTGATGTTCACTCCGATCTCGACGCCCTGCGGGTTGTACAGGGGGTCCATCACGGAGTTGATGTCGAGCCGCGTCTGCGCGCTCGGCGTGGGAATGCTCGAGACCCAGATGATGATCGTCGAGAACAGGACGACCGTCATGGCCAATATCAGGATCGTGCCGATGACTTCCGAGACGCCCGATTCGTCTTCGCGTAACACGATTTTCATGAAGTGGCCTCCCGGTGGGCAGGGAGAACACTCGCACAGCCCTGCCCACGATATATAAAATGTTCGCGGTAGTTACCAACGGCTGATACCGTGAGAATCAGGAGGCGCACGCTTAAGTAACGCGCCGCTCCATGGGAACGCCGTGGATTTCACGGCGGCGGAGCGCGTCCTCGTCCATCTCCACGCGTTCTGGAACGCGCCGGAACCGGGCCGCGAACGCACGCAGACCGGGATCGCGGAGGGCGCGAAGATTCTACGGAGCCACGTGCCCCGTGCGTTGCAGGCCCTGCAGGAGGAAGGCCTCGTCGACTCGCAGGACGCGCGACTGCGCGGGCACACGCGGAAGGTGCGCGTGTACGGACTTACGGAGGCCGGTGTACGGCGCGCAAGGCAGCTCGTCGGCGAGATCGACACGGCCACCGTCGACGTCGACGGACGCCGGACGACCCTGGGCGACGCACGCAAGACGCTCGGTCTCTCGCCTCTCGCGGCGCTCGGCTCGATCGACGCGGAAGGACGCCTCCGGCCACCCGTCGCGCAGCTCGAGCAGCCTATCCTCCTTCAGCGGGACGAGGATCTCGCGTTCCTCCGCCGGTGGCTCGTCGGCCCCGCCCCTCTCGCCGTCGTCTACGGATCCCGCGGGATGGGAAAGACCGCGCTCGGATGGGCGTTCGCCCGGAGCGTGTCCCGCGCCGTGTGGATGGAGATCCTCCCGGGGGCCGATCTCGAGGCCTTCGCCCGGTCCCTCGCGGCGTCGACCGGGGTGAGGACCGTGGACCCGGAGGATCCGGAGTCCGCCGCGGACGGCCTCGCGCGGGTCTTTGGAGGCGGCACGAAGCTCCTCGTCGTGGACGGCTACGGCGACGTGGCGGAGGGGATTGTGGACACGATGACCGCGTTCCTGCGCCGCGCGAAGGGGGTCGGAGCCAAGGCGCTCGTCCTCGCGCAGGAGGCCACGCCGGCGTACTGCCGGTTCTACGGGCGCAAGGATCTCCAGGTCGGCCTCGTCGCGGAGCGTCACCTCCGGGGGCTCGATCTCGACGGCTGCCGCGAGCTGCTCGAAAAACCGGACATCGACGACGAGGCCTTGCGGCGCATCTTTCTCCTGACGAAGGGGTGCCCCCTGTACCTCCGGGCGATTCGGGAAGGGGACGAGGCGACCTTGCGCGCGCAAAGCCGCTTCACGAAGGCGGAGATCCGGCTGCTGCTCTACTCCGGCGGCGCCGCGCCCTGAGGCGGCCCGAGCTGGTCGAGCGAATCCATCGCCCGCTCCGCGTAGCCTTTCGTGCCCGGCTTCTTGCGGACCGCGTAGAGGATCTGGGAGATCTCGCCGAGCCGATCGCGGACGACCGCCGCATGGAGCGTGCAGGATACAGGGAGCCCGTCGTGGGCCCGCAGGGAAAGCTCCTTCGGCGCCGGGGCCGGGCCCGCCGCGTCCTTGCGCCACGAAATCCGCGCCTCCGCTTCCGTGATGTCGAAGACCTCGTACACGCGACGGCCGCGGATCTCCGAGGCCTGCCACCCGAGGAGGGCCTCTGCGCCCGCGTCCAGGTCGATGATTCGCAGATCCCCGTCGACGATCAGGACGCCATCCGCCAGGGCGGACGCGAGCGCCTCGAACCGCCGGTGGACGATGTTCAGCCGTTCCGCGAGGCGCGCCCGGTCGAGGGCGAGGCCCAGCTCCGTCGCGATTCCCTGGACGATGTTGATCTCCTGGGACGTGAAGTAGTGGGCGGACCGCGTGTCATCGAGCCAGATGGCCCCGAGGATGCGGTCCCTGCTGACGACGGGCGCGATCAGGGCGGACCTCATCCCGAGTCGCTTCCGCAGGGACGCCGGGAACCCGGAATCGTCCCTGGACTTGAGGAGGACCGGGAGCCGGAGGGAGACGAGGCGCTGGGCGACCCGCGGGATATCGGACTCCGGGAGGACGAGGCCCTCGAACGGGGTGGAGCCGCCACCCGGCCCGAACGCGCTGCGGGCGCGGAACTCCCGGGAGCCTTCGTCGTAGGCGAGGACCGCGCAGCGGTCCACTCGCACGAGCCCCGGCGCGATCCGCACGATCGCCGCGAGGAGTTCGTCCATGTCCGTGAGCCCCGCGGCCATTTCCGCGACCCCGAGGAGGGCTCCGAGGACCTGCGTCTCTCCGACCTCTTCCTGCGAAGGCACCGGGCGCGGATGCGGGCGGACGCGATAAGAACGTTTGCGGCTTGTTATCATGATGGTGGGACTCGAAACCCCTTTAACGGGGCGCGGGTTTCCGCGGGGCATGGCCTCCGCACGGGCAGCGCTGATCGTCCTCGGCATCGCGTTCGCGCTTGCGGGGCTCTACGTCGCGTCCGCGGTCGACGCGCTAATCGGGATGGGCGTCCTCATCGTCGGCGCGTTCCTCCTGATCATCCCGTTCACACACGACCGCGACGAAGAGTGAATCTTAATACGGACGCGGCGGTGCGGACCGTGTGTACCGCGTTTTCCGGGTGCCGCCGGGCCAGATCGCGAAGATCGACGCTCTTTTGAAAGATGACCTCGTGAGCCGGCAGAGCATCACGCGCAGGGAGGCCCGTACCCTCGGGCTCCCGGGTGCGGACACCCTCGTGCTCGTCGAAGGAAGCGAGGCGGGCGTGGCCCGGGCCGCGACCCTCCTGACCGACGTGCCGGCGCTCGACGGCGCCACAGCGGAGGACGTGTACCGGAGGCTGAAGTCCGAGGACGAGGACGCGGCGTCCGGACTGGGCCTCGTGTTCGGCCCGTGACCGCTCAGGCGACGAGCCGATCCTCGACGCCTGGCTGCAGCGCACCCGAAGGGATCGGATCGAGCTCCCGCGCAAGCCAGGCGACCGTCCTCGGGTTCGTGCGCTGGGGGTCCACGAAGACGACGAGGACCGCGTTCCGCATCGCGACTTCCTCGTGAAGGTCGTCGATCACCCGGAGGACGCGTTCCACGCCGACATGGAGCGTCAGGGCGTCGACGCAGTCGAGGACGACCGTCCCGGGGCCGTGCTCGTCGATGAACGCGCTCGCGGCGACCTTGATCTCCTGGAGCCGCCGAGGGTCGATCGTCCCCATTGCGCCTGGAATCGTAGACACGCGGAGGGTCTGGCCGCCGTCCGGAACCTCCGGGGCCCCGCGGGCCGTCACCCAGAGGAACGGCGTCCGCGCGGTCGCGAGGGACCGAACGAACGGGACGACGACGTCCTCCGGACCGGGGGCAAGATAGCCCAGGCCCCGCCGAAGCGGTGGACCGATGACACTCCCCCCTTTGCACTCGCAGAAGGGACGCTGCAGATGGAGGTTCCCCCCCTTAAAGACGGCGGTCCGATTCCCTCGA
>CAMTUI010000010.1:0-42462 GCA_947084985.1 Methanobacteriota archaeon
CGCGAAGGAGCTGTACGGTGAATACTTGGCGAACGCCCAGGGGGAGGATGTCGTCGCGGGGATCCGCACGCCGATGCGGATCGTGGAACTGAAGGACCGCGCCCCCGAACTGTACGAACAGCTCGCCCGTGCCGCGGACCTGCTCGAGCGTCACTATCGCGACGTGCAAGACATCGAGTTCACGCTCGAGGGAGGGAAGCTCTGGATCCTCCAGACGCGCTCGGGCAAGCGGTCCGCCCGCGCCGCCGTCAAGATCGCGGTCGACATGGCGAAGGAGGGCATCATCACGAAGCAGGAGGCAATCCTCCGTGTCGAGCCGCTCCACGTCGTCCACCTCCTTCTCCCCCAGTTCGACGAGAAGGCAAAGAGCGCCGCGCGGAAGGAGGGGCGTTTCCTCGCGAGGGGCCTGAACGCCTCTCCCGGCGCCGCTTCCGGCTACGCGGTCTTCGATCCCGACGAGGCGGAGACGATGGGCCGCGACGAGAACAAGCCGACGATCCTCGTGCGCGTGGAGACGTCACCCGACGATGTCCACGGAATCCTCCATTCGAAAGGCGTGCTCACGGCGCGAGGCGGCGCGACGAGCCACGCTGCGGTCGTCACACGCGGCCTAGGGATTCCCTGCGTCACCGGGTGCGAAGCGATTGTCGTCGACTACGACGTGGGCGAATTTCGCGTCAGAGACAAGGTGATCCGTCGCGGGGATTTCGTCTCGATTGACGGGACCACGGGCGAGGTGTTCGAGGGCCGCATCCCGACGCTCGAGCCGGACTTCCGGAAGGAAGCGGACCTCCAGACCCTGCTGGAGTGGGCGGACGACGAACGGATGCTCCAGGTCTGGGCGAACGCGGACTACCCGCGGGACGCGGAGCGGGCGCGGGAGTTCGGTGCCCAGGGTATCGGCCTCGACCGCACGGAACATATGTTCATGGAGACGGATCGACTCGACATCGTCCATGAGATGATCCTCGCGGCGCCCGAGTACCGCCGCGTCTCCGCGGAGGTCCGTGCCCTGAAGGCCGAGATGGAAACCGCGAAGGACGAGAAACGGCCCGCACTCGCGAAGCGGCTGTCCCTCCTCGAGCCCGTCCTCGAGAACCTCTCACGACGGTACCTCGGGTCGCTCGAGAAACTCGGGCGCCTCCAGAAGGAGGACTTCACCGGCATCCTTCGCGTGATGCAGGGCCTGCCGGTCATCATCCGTCTGATCGATCCACCGCTCCATGAATTCCTACCGAAGTACGAGACTCTCCTGGTCCACGTGACGAAGCTCACGCTCGCCCGTGGCGATCCCGACGTCCTCGTGAGGACGGCCCGGTCGGACGAGGACCAGGCCTTCCTGGAGGAGATCCGCGAGGCAGCCGGAGGCGACCTCGCGCGCGGGATCGAGGCGCTGATCCCGAAGAAACAGATGCTCCTCGAGGCCGTCGCCGCGAGCCGCGAGACAAACCCGATGCTCGGCCTCCGAGGCTGCCGCCTCGGTATCTTGTTCCCGGAGATTACGGAGATGCAGGTGCGCGCGATCTTCGAGGCCGCGTGCCAGCTCGCGAAAGAGGGGCTCGACGTGAGGCCGGAAATCATGATTCCCCTCGCCGGGCATGTGAACGAGCTGAAGGCCGCCCGGGAGGCCCTCGAGGCGGAGGCGAAGAGGGTCATGGAGCGCGAGGGCGTCCGGGTCGCCTACAAGTTCGGCACGATGATTGAGATCCCACGTGCCGCCCTCACGGCGGACGAGATTGCTAAGTATGCGGAGTTCTTCTCGTTCGGCACGAACGACCTCACGCAGACGACCTTCGGCTACAGCCGGGACGACGCGGAAGGGAAGTTCCTTCTTGACTATGTCGAGAAGGCGATCCTCCCGTTCAACCCGTTCCAGACGCTCGATCGGGAGGGCGTCGGCCAGCTCATGCGGGTGTGCGTCCAGAAGGGCCGCAAGGTCCGATCGGACCTCGAGATTGGGATCTGCGGGGAGCATGGCGGGGATCCCGCGAGCATCGAGCTGTGCCATGAGCTCGGCCTGGACTATGTCTCCTGCTCTCCTTTCCGCGTTCCCGTCGCGCGCCTGGCGGCCGCCCACGCGAAGCTCCGTCCTGAAGTCGAGCGGATGGAGGATCGTTGACCCGAGCGTGAGCCATGGCGGACCTGGCGAGCTCTCCTCTGTTTCTCCTCGTGCTGGTCGTCTCGGCCCTCGCCTTGCCCCTCGTGTTCATCGTGTGGATCCGGAACACGGCGCGGTTCAGCCGGGAACCGTGGCATATGGTCCTGAAGGCGTTCCTTTGGGGGGCGGTCTTCAGCGTCATCGTGACGATCGTCTTCAGCCTGATCCTGCTGGCGATTCTCGGGAGCGTACAACCCCTGAACGACTTTGTCGCGCGCCGCTTCGGAGATCCGACGATCTTCATCGGTGCGGTCATCGTCGCGCCGTTCGCCGAGGAGGCCGCGAAAGGCCTCGGCGTCCGCGCGGGCCGGCCAGCCACCCAGCTTCGAACGGACGGCCTCGTGTACGGTGCGGCGGCAGGACTCGGCTTTTCCGCGACCGAGAACCTGCTGTATGGCCTCGTGGTGCTCTTCGCTCCTGGGGGCGGACCGACCGCATCTCTCGCGGTCATCGCGATCCGCTCCTTCTCGTCGTCCTTCCTTCACGCGAGTGCGACCGCCGCCATGGGGTACGGGATCGCGAAGACGTGGCTCACGCGGCGGACGTGGGCATTCCTGCCGTTCTACCTCCTCGCGGTCATCATGCACGCCGCGTTCAACTTCCTAACCGTGGCCGGCCCCACGTACTTCCAGCAGTACGGGGACATGGGCGAGCTGATCGCCTTCGCCGCAGCGGCGGGCTTCGCGGTCGTTGCAATCACGATTGTCCGGTCCAAGCTCGCTTCCCATCGGCCCACGGCCGCCAGGTGACCGATGGCACGTGACATGACGATCGGTGGGCGCCGGCTGCCCGTCGCAAAGATTCTCTGTGCGGCGCGGAACTATGCGGACCACGCGAAGGAGATGGGGACACCCCTTCCCGAGGAACCGATATTCTTCCTGAAGCCCGCGACCGCCCTCCTCTTGGGCGGCGGGGAGATCGGCCTTCCGCCGGAGTCGAAGCGCGTGGAGGTGGAGACGGAGCTCGCCGCGATCCTGGGTCGGGCCGGACACGACATCGCGGAGCGGGAGGCGATGAGCCTGGTCGAGGGCTACGCAGTCTTCTTCGACATCACCGCGCGGGACTTGCAGTCAAAGGCACGGCACGACGGATCCCCATGGACCGCGAGCAAGGGCTTCGACACCTTCGCGCCGATGTCGGAGCCCGTCCCCGCGGATCAAGTTACAGACCCGGAAGATTTGCAGATCCGTCTCCGCGTGAACGGTGCTGTCCGTCAGGATTCGAACACGAAGGAGATGGTGTTCGGCATCCCGAGGCTGATAGCCACCGCGTCGCGGATCATGACCCTCGAACCCGGCGACGTTATGGCCACGGGCACGCCCTCGGGCGTGTGGCCGATCGCCCACGGCGATATCCTCGACGCGGAGATTCAAGGAGTCGGCCGCCTCCGTTGTACCGTCGCCGCGCGAAACCGTTAATTACGCGTGAAGGCGTCCTCGTTCGGATGCGTTTTCGCTTCGAGCTGGACGGTGTGGCCTACTCGAAGACCAAGGAGTCGTTCAAACGGCTCCTCGCGAAGCACGGGCTCCGATGGCGCGGCACCCTCGAGCAGCCTCTGTGGGCGAGCGGGTCCGAGCGCGTGAGCGCAGTCTTCGACCGGGACCAGGAAAACGATGTCCTCCGCAACGCCGCCCTCGTCTGGGAGGGCCGCAAGAAATCTCCCTTGCTCGAAGACCTGAAGGCATGGGCCTGGCAGGTGGGCGGCAAGACGACGGAGGATGCCTCGCCGTCGACGGACGAGGTCTCCGACGAGGTCGAGCAGGCGCTTCATTACTGGGACCTCGTATGGAAGCCGAACGTGGACTGGCTCCGCGCGCAGGGTCGACCGCCGGCATGGATCGAGGAAGACCTGCGACAGTGGAAGAGGCAGCGTCAGGATCGGCGTCGGGAACTCATGGGCCAGGCGATCGACTAGACCGCCCCGTGGGAGCGGGTCTCGAGCGAATCGTAACAGTCGAAGCAAAACCCTTGACGCCGATCGTCAGGAAGCAGGACGATGTGCACATGGCAGCGCCGACAGCGAGCCTCGCGATCGCCTCCCTCCGAAAGCCTGCGCACATCCGGACGAATCTTCCATGAGATCGTACCCGCCCCCTGAGGTAATCGACACCGCGGCCATGGAGCCGATGAATTCTATAAAAACGTTGTGAGACGGCTCAGCCCCCTGGGGGAGGACGACGGTTTAATGCCCGGTCGTTCTATTGCCGGCGCGCGTGCTCTCTGGCTTTGTCACGTTCGAAGGGATCGATGGCTCCGGCAAGACGACCGTGAGTCGCGCCGTCGCGGACGGCCTCCAATCCCGCGGCCATGCGGTGTTCCTCACGGGAGAGCCGACGAACTCCTGGCTCGGCGAAGCGGTGCGCCACGCGTACGATGACGACGTCGGCCCGATCTCAGAATCGTTCCTGTTCCTCGCGGACCGTGCCGCCCACGTCGGGGAGATTCGCACGCATCTCACGAAGGGAGAACTCGTCCTGTGCGATCGCTACGCAGACTCGACGTACGCGTATCAGGGCGCGCGCCTCGAAGGCGTCGTGCCCGACCCGGTCGGCTTCCTTCAGAAGGCGAGCGATCCTTGGCTCCTGCCGCCGGACCTCACAATCTTCCTCCGGATTCCCCCGGATCTCGCGGCGGAGCGGATCGCGCCAAGGGCGAATCGAATCCGCCTCGAGGATCCCGGCCTTCTGAGACAGGTCGCCGCGAACTACGAGCGGCTCGCGAAGAATCCGCGCTTCGTGGCGGTCGACGCGACGCGGCCGATCGAGACTGTCGCGTTGGAGTCGATCGAGCTCATCGAGACGCGTCTCGCACGGCCGCGGAAACGGTGATGGGCGCGGCTGACGTCGCCATCCCGCGCAGGAGGAAGGCACGCGCGAATACCTTTGCCGTCTCGATATCTCCGCGCCGGAGCTCGACGAGGAACGCCCTGCCGAAGAGAAGTCTCAGGGCCGCGTCGGAGCCCGGGTCCGCCATGGCCCGTGATGATTGCCATCCGAGCGACATGAACACGCCACTCAAGAATATCAGAGGCGATTCTCACTTCCTCGATCGGCGCAAGTCTACGTCCCATGGACAAAGCTATTTAAGTCGACGTCCGATTATCGCGCGTCCATGGGATGCACGCATGGAGTCCGCCGCTCATTCTAGGCCCTCTTCCCATCACGGCGACGGATTCGTCGGCGTGATCTACGGCGACATCGGCCCGACGGCCTTCCGTTGCTCCGTCATCGAACCCGTGGAGCGGAACGAATTCGTCCAGGTCGCCCACGAGACGTGCGGCACCGTGCTCGGCCACGTGGACGAGATCCAGCGGAAGACGGACCTCTCCCTGGACCGGGCAAAGCTCCTCGGCGATGGCGATCCCATCGACGTCGAGGAACGGGTGTCGGCCCAGATCTCCGTGATCGGATACCGGGACGACCGCGGACTCCTCCAAGTGCCCCGGACGCCCTTCCGTGCAGGCGAGCCCGTCTACAGCGCCGAGAAGGGGACGATCCAGGAGGTCATCGGCCTCAAGGAAGACAAGAAGCATGGGGCCTACGTCGGGCTACTCGCGGGCCACGACGTGCCCGTGTATCTCGACATCAACGCGATGGTCCAGAAGCACGTGTCGATTGTCGCGAAAACCGGCGGAGGGAAGTCGTACATCGCCGGCGTGCTGATTGAGGAACTGATGAAGCATCACGTGACGTGCGTGATTCTCGACCCGCACGGGGAGTACTCGTCCCTGCGCGAGAAAGGAAAGGCGGGCGAAGGCTCGGGGCGCTTCCACGTCGAGCCGCGCGGCTACACGGACGTCATCCAAGTCTTCTCCCCGGACACGAAGATCAACACAGGTTCCCGGCCGCTGAAGTTCACCTTAAGCAACCTCGATGCGCGGGACATCCTGTCCCTGACCGGGTCCGCGAAAGTCCGCACCCACCTCACCGCGCTCCGAAAGGCCTTGGACCTGCTGCGCCAAGCCACGAAGGACTACACGATCCGGGACATCATCCGAGTCTTGGAGCGGGAGGAGGATCCGCAGAGCGCGTCCCTCATCGACGAGCTCGAATACCTTAGCGAGGTCGAGATCTTCGCCAAGGAGGGGACGCGCATCGACGAGCTCGTCATCAAGGGGAAGACGACGATCATCAACCTGAAGGGCGTCCCTCCGGACATCCAGGAGCTCGTCGTCAACCGCCTCGCGACCGCGATGTTCGAGCTCCGGAAGGTCGACCGCATCCCGCCGATGATGCTCGTCGTCGAGGAGGCCCACAACTTCTGTCCCCAGGTCGGTCAGGTCGCGTCCTCGAAGGTCTTCCGCACACTCGCCTCGGAAGGCCGCAAGTTCGGCCTCGGACTCGTCATCATCACCCAGCGTGCGGCGAAGGTCGACAAGAACGTCCTGAGCCAGTGCAACACGCAAATCATCCTGAAAGTCACGAACCCGAACGACCTCAAGGCGATCGTCGCGAGCGTCGAAGGTCTCACGACGGCCATGGCCGAGGAGATCCCGCGCCTCCCCATCGGCGTGGCGATCGCCACGGGGGGTGGCCTGCAGATGCCTCTGATGGTCGAGGTCCGGCCTCGCGAGACCCGCCATGGCGGGGAGAGTGTGAAGGTCATCGAGGACTGAGCGGTGCCCTCTTTCGGGGTATCGTGAGGCCCTGGTGCCGAAAGTCCTTGCGGCCGCCTCACTCCCACAGGCGGGGCTTCCCACACAACGCTTATGGCGCCCCATGCACTGAGTCTCCGCCGTCATGTCGAGGAGACGACGAACAGGGACTCTTCCCCAACCGCCTTGGAGCTATTCGCCATCCGAGGTCGCGGAATGGTTGGCCTCCACCGCCGGTCCGACCTCGAGGGGCGACTCCCGCTCCGGCCGCCGGATTCGGGTGAAGAGCTTCGTCGGCCGTTGCCCTAGCTCCGCCGAGGGGAGGTTGCTCCGGCGCTTGGCTGGACTCGGCTTCGAGAGGGTCGGAGGCGATTTCCTCCATTTCCCTCCCGTGCTCACGCGCCGCAAGCATTCCGCCGAGTCGGAGGCCTTCCACGGGAAGCTCGGAGACACACGTGTCCACATCCGTCTCCGAAAAGGAGCCGCGATTGAACTCCGCGTCACTTTCACGCCTCGGGTTTCCTCCCGACGGGCGTCCAAGTTCCTTTCCAAGCTCGGCGTCCGCGCACTCGAGGGGACGCGGACGTGAGAGGCTCGGCCCTTGTTCCGTGGGCCCAGAAAGGATTTTGCGCGAACCGGCGTATGGGAGCCCGTGAATCTGTTGACCTTGGTGGACAAGGACATCGCGCTCACGGAGCGGGCGCTCGCGAAGGCGGCGATCGCCGTCCCCGCGCGGTCCCACCTCCGCAAGGTCGCGGAGGATTTCGTCGCGATGGCCCGCGCGTATTACGAGGATGCGAAGCACTTCCGCGAGAAGGGGGAGTTGGAGAAGGCGCTGGCGAACATCAACTACTCCCATGGTTGGTTGGACGCGGGCGCGCGGCTCGGCCTGTTCGACGTGGGCGGGGACGATCAGCTTTTCACGTTGGGCGAGTGATTAAAGGACGCGCACACCTTCGTTGTCCACCTCGCAGCGTTGCAGCGTCCCGAACTTCAGGTAGAGAGTCGCAAGTTGCTCGCGATTGCCCGTCGCGAACACGGAGTTGCCGAGCATCGCCATCGTGGCCCGGCCGAACATGCGGCTTGCGCGGATGACCTCGAGGACGACCTTGCTCGCGAGCCCCGTCTCCTCCGCGAAGCGCGCGCCGAGTTCGAAGAGGCGTTCGAGAGAGGGGCCGTTCGAGAACGCGTCCACGCAGGAGCCTCCGGCGCGATTGATGGCGGCAATCTTCGTCGAATCGCGAAGCACGGACCGCGTGGGGATCTCCGGACCGAGGACCGCGAGGAGCAGGTCCGCTTCCACCGGAATCTTCCGCACGTCCGCGTGAGCAGGGGCTCCCGGCTCAAGGCGGAGGTCCATCCCTCCGAGGGACGCGGGCACGACGTCCCCCAGGCCCGTTCCGCATTCCACCTCCGTCTCGTGTGCGATCGCGATGAGTTCCTCCCGAGGCATCCCAAGGCCCAGCGCGTCGTCGAGGGCCATGGCCGTGCTCAGGGCCGCGGCCGCGCTGACCCCGAAACCCTGGGAAACAGGAAGCGGGCTCTCGCTGAGGATCTTCGCCTCATACCCGCGATCCCTGAGGATCTTTCGGGCCACGCTTTCCGTGACGTCCGCCTTCTGCCTCTTGCCGTTCACGATCACGTCCAGTGAGGGCCGCGAGTCCTCGCGCACGCGAGCGACCGTGCGAACGCCGAGGCTCAGGCAGAGACCTGCGCCGCGCGACCCCTTCTTCCGCGGATTCGGGTCGTCAACGACCTCGAAGAACGCGGTCACGTGTCCGGGGCAGAACGCCTCACCCTCGGACACCATGGAGGACCGCCCGCCACACCCGCTCAGCCGCGAGGCTCTTCGAGCCCTCGAAGCTCTCCGATTTGCCCTTGCGGTCGAAGATTGTGATCGCCGTGGCGTCCCCCCGCAATCGGGAGACGTCGTTCGCCACGACGAAGTCCAGATCGGCCTCCTTCATGAGCGTCATCGCCCGCGCCCGCAGATCCGCCTCGGTCACACCTGACTCCGCCTTGAATCCGACCAGCGCCTTCTTCGTTCCTTTGCGGAACAGCTCGAGGACCTTCGGGGTCGGCTGGAGGTCCAGGCTCAAGGCGCCTACGCGACTCCGGATCTTGCCCTTCCGCTTCTTCGGGCTGAAATCCGAAATCGCGGCGGGGACGACTGTGACGTCCGCCGACGCCCCTTCGGCCATCTTCGCGAGATCAGCCGTGGTCTCGAATGACCTGTACGCCAGCCAGCCGGGGACCGCGATCTCGTGGCGGCCGAGCCAGAGCTCGAGGTCCGCCCCGTGTTCGAAGGCCGACCGGGCGAGCTCGATTCCCGTCCCCCCAGTGGATCGGTTCGTAACGACGCGGACATCGTCGATCGGCTCGACGGTCGCTCCTGCGACGACGAGGACTTTCAGGTCGGCGAGGTCGTTCGGGCCCAGGCGGCGGATAACGCGCGCCACGATCGTCTCGACCTCCGCCATCTTTGCCTTGTCCTCTTCGCGCTTTGGCTCCACGAGCTCGATACCGAGGTCGCGCAGCCGGCGAACGTTCGGGGCCACGGCGTGGTTATCGATCATCGTCTCGTGCGCCGCGGGCGCGATCAGGATCGGGATGCCCGCCCCCAGGGCGGTCGCGGCGTACGTGGTCACAGTCGTGTCGTCGATACCGTGGGCGATCTTGCCAAGCGTGTTCGCGGTAGCGGGGGCGATAAGCAGGAGGTCCGCCTTCCCGTCCCGGCCGCACATCTCGAGGTATTCCATCGAGCCGGTGATCTCCGTGACGACGGGATGGCCCGTCGCGAATTCGAGGGAGTTCGGATGGAGGATCGCTGTCGCGGCCCGGGTCATGACCGCGTGGACGTCAGCCCCATGCCGAATCAGTTCGTGGGCGAGCTTGACCGTCTCGACGGCAGCGATGCTGCCCGTCACCCCAAGCACGACGGTCTTGCGTTGGAGCTTGAGGCTCTTGATGCCCCGCAGGCGTTCCGCCGGATGCATCGCGTGACGATTCGTGCCCGTCGATTTATATCTATGGTCCCAGCACTCCGAGACCGAACCGTGGGGTCCCGGACGCAATGGTATAAAGACTGAGTGCCGTTGCGAGAATCGAGGGACGCTTGTGGAGACCACACCTCGCCGCCCGTTCCACCCGCTTGGGTGCCCGCGATGGAGTCTCCGACGGTCCGGCCTCGTCGGCCGGGGAGCAGCACGCTGGCATTTCTGGGTGCCCTCCTTGGGATGCTCATCTTCGTCGGTCTCATCGCCTTCCACTCGGCATACCTGACTGCTCCGCCTCCGGGCTTTGGGTCTCCTCCTTCCACGGACCCGGACGTAGTCAACTACCGGAACTTGGTCCGGGCCCTGGGCTGGGTGTCGGCCATCGCGATGGACCTCGCGGTCGCCTTGGCCGTTGCGTTCGCGTTCCTGGTCGGGACCTCTGGCGCCGATGTCCCGGAGGGCACCCGACGAGGTCTCTACATCTTTGCGACCGTCTTCCTCGTTCTCTGGATCTTGTTCTCGCTCTCCGCCTTCAGCATTTTCCGCTTCTCTTTCTTCTGAGTGCGCGGAGAGACCGAACCTTTAACCTCCTGCGGCGGTTTGCGCCGGGCCGGGGGGCCGGATGGACTACCAGGCCACGTTGGATCACCTGTACAGGCTCGAGCGTTTCGGAATCAAGCTGGGCCTAGACAACATCCGAAAGCTGCTCTCCCTCCTCGGCGACCCGCACCGCGGTCTGAAGGTGCTCCACGTCACGGGGACTAACGGAAAGGGCTCCGTATGTGCGTATGCCGCTGCCGTCATGCGGAGCGCCGGGTACCGCGTCGGTCTGTACACGTCGCCGCATCTCATCCGCTTCAACGAGCGGATCCGTGTGGATGGCGAGCCGATTGCCGACGCGGACGTCCTCCGCCTGTGGTCCGGGATGGAGCCTGCCATCCGCGCGATGACCGCCGAGCGGGCGATTGACCATCCGACGTTCTTCGAGATCACGACCGCGATGGCCTTTCAGCACTTCCGCGAGCGACAGGTGGACATCGCTGTCGTCGAGGTCGGCATGGGCGGTCGGATGGACGCGACGAACGTCGTGGACGGCCTGGTCTCCGTGGTGACACGCGTCGACCTGGAGCACACGGAACATCTCGGGAAAAGTGTGGACCGGATCGCGCGGGAGAAGGCCGCGATCATCAAGCCGACGTCCCGCGCCGTCACGGTGGACCAGGTGGCCCTCCCGGTGATCGAGGCGCGGTGCCGGGAGGTCCACGCACCGCTCACGGTCGTCGGCCGTGACGTGAGGGCGGAGCGCCTCTCCTACAGTCTCGAGGGACAGGCCGTCCGCGTGACGGGTCCCTTCGACCCGATCGAAGTCCGCACGCCGCTCCTCGGCTCCTTCCAGATAGAGAACGTGGCCATCGCGATCGCCGCCTTGAACGAGCTACGGGCTTCGGGATTCAATCTCCCGGAGGAGGCAATTCATACGGGCATCGAAGGCGTCCGATGGCCCGCGCGGCTCGAGCTCGTCCGTCAGGCGCCCCGGGTATTCGTCGATGGAGCGCACAACGGACCCGCAGCCCGCGCGCTCGGGGTCAGTGTGGCGGAACTCCTGCCCCATCGGAAGGTCCGCTTGGTCGTCGGCATCCTGAACGACAAGGACCTGAAGTGGATGAGCGCCTCCCTGGGCCCGCTCGCATCCCACGTCTACGCGTGCCGCCCGAAGACGCACCGGGCGTACGATCCCGAGGAGGTCGCGTCCGCGTTCCGGCCGTACGCCCCTGTGACTATCGTCCCGGCCGTGCGGGAGGCGATCAATGCGGCCTTGGCGTCCGCGGGACCGGAGGACGTCGTCCTGATCACGGGGTCCATCTACACGGCAGGGGAGGCCCTTGAGCACCTCGGCTCGCGCCCGTGACCGCATCGCGTTCGTGATGCGCGACCTCTCGAGGCGATACCTCCCGGCAGGGGATCTCCACGAGGGCGAGACCGCCCTGGCCAAGATTGTGGCGGAGACGGAAGACCCGTTCCGCGTCCTCATCTCGACGATTCTCTCCCAGCGGACGCGGGACGAGATGACGGAGAAGGCCTCCCGCGAGCTCTTCGCGAAGTACGACACGCCCGAGGCAATCGCCTCGGCCGATGTGGACGATCTCGAGCGCCTGATCAAACCGGTCGGGTTCTATCGGCAGAAGGCCATACAGATCCAGAAGGTGAGCCGAGCTCTCCTCGACCGCCACCGCGGCCGCGTCCCGCGGACGTACGACGAGCTGATCGAGCTGCCGCAGGTCGGGCCGAAGACGGCGAACTGCGTCCTCGTTTACGGCTTCGGAGAGCCCCGAATCCCGACCGATACGCACGTCCACCGGGTCAGCAATCGACTCGGCTTCGTTCGTACGAAGACCCCGGAGGCGACGGAACAGCGCCTGATGCGGACCGTCCCGATGAAATACTGGCTCCACATCAACGAACTGTTCATCCGGTTCGGCAAAGACATCTGTCGGCCGATCGGACCGCGCTGTCCACAGTGCTCCTTCACGACGTTCTGCCGCCATTACCCGCGGACGAAATGGGCGCAGGCCGCACGCTCCGCGAAGGGGAAGGGATCGCAGAAGCGGGGCCACCGTCGCCGGACCCCGAGCCGTGACTCAGGCGGCGCGGGCCGCCGCTAGAGCTTCCCGGACCGCCGACGCCATGGCGTCAATGAACTTCGGATTCGTGTTTAGTGAGTCCGCCCGCTCGAGGTGCATCCCGAGGGTCCGGGCCCGGTCCTTCGCCTCGATGTCCACATCGTACAGGATCTCCAGGTGATCCGAGACGAACCCGAAGGGGACCACGAGGACCGCCTCCTCTCCCGCGCCGCCGAGTTCTTCGAGGACGTCCTCGAGCGGCGGTCCGAGCCACGGGTCCCCCGTCCGGCCCTCGCTCTGGTAGCAGAGGCGTGCCCGGATCGGCGGGAGGCGCGCGAGGATCGCCGCCATCGTCTCCTGCAGCTCCCTCTCGTACGGGTCCCCTTCCTCCATGATCCGCTCGGGGAGGCTGTGGGCCGTGAATAGGACCGCGGGATCGGGATGACCTTCTGCCGCAAGCTTCTCCAGTCCGCTCCGAACCGTCCCCGCGTACGCCTCGATGAGATCGGGTCGATTGTTCCAGCTCTCGACCCGCGCGATGTCGAACGTCGCGCCGGCGTCCGCGATCGCCGTGTCCAGGTCCGCGAAGTACGCCCCCACGCTCATCTTTGAGTAGTACGGGGTGAGGCAGAGGGCCACGATGCGTCGCACGCCGTCGTCCCGCATCCGGAGGACCGTGTCCCGGACATACGGCTTCCAATGCCGCATCCCGACGTAGCATCGGTACGGGCCCGTCTCTTTGTTCAGCCTCGCCTCGAGCGCTCGGGCCTGGGCCAGGGAGATCTCGAGGAGAGGGGACTTCCCGCCGATCCGGCGATATCGCTCTCGGAACTCGTCGATCATCTCCTTGGGCGTGGGCCGTCCGCGGCGCACGTTCGATAGGAACGGCTCGACGGACGCGAGCGAATCCGGACCGCCGAGGGCCATCAGTAGGACCGCGACCGGGGTCTCGACCATTCGTTCACCGTTTCGTCGTCTCGTGGATGAGTCGCACGAGAGCGCGCAGATTCTCAGGCGGCGTCGACGGAAGCACCCCGTGGCCGAGGTTGAACACGTGACCCGGCCGGCCTTCCGCCCGCTCGATCACGTCCCGCGCGGCGGCTTCCCATTCTTCCGACGGGCCGAGGACGGCCGTCGGATCGAGGTTCCCCTGAATCCCGACGTCATGGCCCACGAGCGCCCACGCGCGGTCCAGCGGCACCCGCCAGTCGACGCCAATCACGTCCCCGCCGGCGGCGCGGAACGCATCGAGGAAGCCCGCGGTCCCCGTTCCGAAGTGAATCCCCGGGACCTCCGTCTCCCGGATACCTGCGAAGACCGCCCGGGTGTGCGGCTGGACCCGGTCGCGGTAGTCCCGCGGGCTCAGGGCTCCTGCCCAGCTGTCGAAGAGCTGGAGGGCCTGGGCGCCGGCATCGGCCTGCATCCGGAGGAACGCCGCCACGCCATCCGCGAGGAGCCGCATGAGGCGGTCCCAGGCACCGCGCTGCTCGTGCATGAACCGCTTCGTCGCCTCGAAGTCGCGTGTCGGTCCGCCTTCGATCAGGTAGCTCGCGAGCGTGAACGGGGCGCCCGCGAAGCCGATCAGCGGGACGTCGAGCTTCCCGCGGAGTCGTTGGATCGTCTCTCGGACGAACGGCAGCTCTCGCTCCGGATCGAGCGGCTGCAGGCGGTCGACATCCTGCGGGGTCCGGATCGGCGGATCGAGGACGGGGCCGACATCCTCTTCGATCCGCACGCGGGCGCCCATCCCTTCGAGCGGGATGAGGAGGTCGCAGAACAGGATCGCCGCATCGACGTCGAGCTCCCGGACGGGCTGGAGCGCGACTTCCGTCGCGAGCCCGGGATCCTTCGCGATCTCCAGGATTCCGTGGTCCTTCCGAATCGCGCGATACGACGGGGAGGAACGACCCGCTTGGCGCATGAACCAGACCGGCGTCATGTCGACGGGTTCGCGCCAGCACGCCCGAAGGAAGCGATCCTTCATTGCGCGGACCTCCCGTCTCGGAGGCCGTCCCGAAACGCGTCGATCGTTCGGTCGATCTCCTCGGGCCCGTGGGCCGCGGAGACGAAGAGCGTCTCGAACGGCGCGGGCGGCAGGTACACCCCGCGGGCGAGGAGGGACCAGAACAGGCGCGCGTACGCCGTCGCATCCGAGTCCTTCGCCTCCTCGAACGTGCGCACGGGCGCCTTGCGGAAGAAGAGGCCCACCATCGACCCGACACGCTGAACTCGCAGACTCTCTCCCGCATCTGACGCGGCGTCCGCAATCCCACGTTCCAGCCGACCCGACGCCCGCTCGAGTCGGGCGTACAGGGCGGGGTCCAGCGCCCGGAGGGCGGCGAGTCCTGCGGCCATCGCGAGCGGGTTCCCCGCCAGGGTGCCGGCCTGGTAGACGGGACCGAGCGGCGCGACGACCTCCATGATCTCACGCCGGCCGCCGTACGCCCCGACGGGGAGGCCATGGCCGAGGACCTTGCCGAGGCACGTGAGATCCGGACGGACGCGGAAGCGTCCTTGAGCGCCGCCCCGTCCGACGCGAAACCCGGTGATCACCTCGTCGAAGACGAGGAGGGTGCCATGGGCCTCCGTGACCGCGCGAAGCCCCTCCAGGAAACCAGGCTCCGGCGGGACCACCCCCATATTCCCCGCGACCGGTTCGACGACGACCGCGGCGATGTCCTCTCCGTGGCGATTGAACAGGTCCTCCACCCGATCCAGTTCGTTATACGGCGTGACGAGGGTGTCCCGGGTCGCCCCCCACGGCACGCCATCCGACGCGGGCAACCCCGCCGCGGCCAGCCCGGAGCCCGCCTTCGCGAGGAAGGCGTCCGCGTGGCCATGGTAGCCCCCTTCGAACGTGAGGATGCGATCTCGCCCCGTGAAACCCCGCGCCGCGCGGACGGCGGACATCGTCGCCTCCGTCCCCGAGCTCACGAACCGCAGGAGGTCGATGCTCGGGAGGACGCGCTTCACGGCCTCCGCGAGGTCGACCTCGGCCTCCGTGGCCGCTCCGAAGCTCGTGCCTCGCGTCGCGGCCTCCCGGACCGCGCGGACGACGGCCGGATGGGCATGTCCAAGGAGGAGCGCGCCCCACGAGCCGCAGTAGTCGAGGTACCGCCAGCCGTCCGCATCCTCGAGCCACGCGCCCCGCCCCCGTACGATGAACCGAGGGGAGCCGCCCACCGCCCGGAACGCGCGGACGGGGCTGTCGACCCCGCCGACCAGGCTCCGCCGGGCTCGGGCGAACAGCCGCTCGGATCGCGGCGCGCGCAGAATCCTCGGCTCCGCGGTCCCCATGTCACGTCCCCAGCGCGTCCAGGATCTGCTCCGGCGTGGACAGGAGGCACGTGAAGACCGGCGTCTCGCGCTCCGTGTACTTGCTCGCCTCGCTCGAGCGCAGCTCCATCACGAGCGCGAGAAAATCGTGAGGCTCATCCGATTCAAACGCGAGGACGAACTCCTGATCGTCCAGTCCGAACGAGTACGCCGTGTGGATTGTGACCGACGGATACTTGTGGCCGACGCGGAAGTGGTCCCGCATCATCTCCTGTCGGCGCTCGAACGGGAGGGAGTACCACTCGCGCTTTTTCACGAAGGGATACACGAAGAGGTACCGGCTGCCCTTCAGGACGGCTTTCCCGCCAGCTCCCTCCTGGCCCTCGTGGCGGTGGCCCCCCAGGTACGGCGAGGGACGCGTGGCCGCGAGGTACGCGTACGTCGTGTCGAGGTAGTGCCCGAGGTCCGTCGAGGAGATCGTTTGCGCCATGTTCCGGAAGGCCTCGAGGCGCCGGTCCGCGGCCCAGATCAGGAAGTCCGTATCCGCGCGGATCCCCTGGAGGGAGTAACATCGCAGGGGGATCTCCTCCTCGAGGTCGTGGATCGCCGCCGCCAGCTCCGCCTTGTCCGCCTTCTTCTCTTCCGCGGGCAGGCGTCGCCACTCCGGCTCCACCTTGTAGAACGTAAATTTCAGGAACTGCCGCTCGGCGGCCTCATCCGCTTCCATGTCCCTTCCTCCGCTCCCATTCCGCGACCTGTCTCGCATGGTACGTGATGATCAGGTCTGCGCCCGCCCGGCGGATCGCGGTGAGGATCTCCGTGACGACGGCCCGCTCGTCGAGCCATCCGTTCTTCGCCGCCGCTTTGACCATTGCGTATTCCCCGCTCACGGAGTACGCGGCCAGGGGCACATCGGACCGTTCCCGCGCGGCGCGGATCACATCCAGGTACGCGAGGGCGGGCTTCACCATTACGAGGTCCGCGCCTTCCTCGATGTCCAGCGCGATCTCCAGCAGCGCCTCCCGCGCGTTCGCGGGGTCCATCTGGTATCCGCGGCGGTCCCCGAATCGCGGGGCAGATTCCGCCGCGTCCCGGAACGGGCCGTAGAACGCGGACGCATGCTTGGCCGCGTAGCCCATGATGATCGCATCCGGATGTCCGGAGCGGTCCAGCGCCGCGCGGATCGCTCCTACCTGGCCGTCCATCATCGCGCTCGGCGCGACGATGTCTGCGCCCGCGCGCGCCAGGCTCACCGCGGTCCGAGCGAGGAGGTCGAGGGACGCGTCGTTGTCCACGCGGCCGTCGACAACCGCGCCGCAATGGCCGTGGTCCGTGTACTCGCAGAGGCACACGTCGGCGAAGAGGACGAGGTCCGGCGCATCCGCGCGAATCGCCCGGAGGGCCTCCTGGACGACGCCGTGGTCCGCGTACGCGCCGCTCCCCAGCTCATCCTTGTCCGTCGGCAGGCCAAAGAGGAGGAGGGCCTTCACGCCGAGTTCCTCCAGATCCTTCGCTTCGGCCGCCACGTCCTCGATCGTATGGCGCGAGATCCCGGGCATCGACGCTACCGCGGCGTCGGTCCTCGCATCCTCCCGCACGAAGAGGGGCTGGATCAGCTGCCCGACGTCCCATCGCGTCTCGCGGACGAGATCCCGGAGTGCAGCGGTGCGCCGCAACCGGCGGGGCCTACGGGTCGGCAGGGGGGTCTCAGCCATGCGCCATCACGTCCTGCAGAATCCGGACGAGCCCGGGGACCGTGTGCTCGTCTGCCACCACGGCGACGCGGAGACCGAGCTCCCGCGCCGCCTCAGCGGTCACCGGTCCGATGCATGCCGCGACCGCCGTCGCGCGGATTCGCTCGAAGGTCGACGAGGGAAGGATGCTCGCGAGGTTGCGGGCCGCGGACGCGCTCGTGAGTACGACCAGGTCCACGCGAGGCGCGCGACCGAGGCGTGAAGGGTCGGAGGACGCTGCGAGGCTATCGTACGCGTCGACCTCGTCGACGTGCGCCCCGCGTGCACGCAGGATATCCGCCAGAGACCGGCGCGCGAGACTGGATCGGGGGAGCAAGATTCGCCGCCCCTCGACCGTCCCGATCGCATCCGCGATCGCGTCCGTCAGGTACTCGGATGGCATCGCTTGGACGAGGAGACCCGCGGCTTCCGCCGCCTCCATCGTCGCCGGCCCTACGGCCGCGATCTTCGGCCCACCATCCGCGCGGAGCGGGACTCCCAGGGACCCGGCTCGGACGATGACCTGATCGACGCCGTTCGAGCTCGTGAAGACGACCCAGTCGTAGGACGTCCATCGCCGGAGGGCTTCGTCGAGAGGACGGGGATCCGTCGGAGGCGCAATGCGGACCGTTGGGAACGGCAGGAGGGTCGCCCCGCTGTCCGCGAGGGCGCGGGCCAATGCGGCGACGCGTACCTCCGTGCCGACGAGGAGGACCGTCCGACCCTCGAGGCCTCCCTCCATCAGGTCACCTCCCGGAGGATGTCGTTCGCCCCGCCATCGAGGAGCTGCCGGAGGGCCGCGTACACGATTCCCTCCCGGGAATTCGCGGGACCCGAGGCGTCCGATCGGACGATCCGCCGGCCGTCCGGGGTCGCAACGACGGCGCGCAGCCTCAACTGCGGTCCGTCTATCGTGGCGAGGGCGCCGAGCGGGACGTTGCATCCCCCGCCGATCTGCGCGCTCAGGGCCCGCTCCGCCTCTGTGGTCTTCCGAGTCGCCACGTCGTCGATTGTCCGGAGGACATCGATTAGCTCGCGGTCGCCCGACCGCACCTCGACGGCGAGGGCCCCCTGCCCCGGCGCCGGCGTGACAATATCCGGATCGATCGGTTCCATCGAGTCCCGTTTGATCCCGAGGCGCTGGACTCCCGCGGCGGCGACGACGACCGCGTCGAACTCCCCTTTCTCAAGGCGCCGGAGGCGCGTGCCCACGTTCCCGTGGAGCTCCACGATTTCCAGGCCCGGCCAGCGAGCGAGGAGCTGAGCCCGGCGCCGGAGGCTGCTCGTGCCCACCCGGCTGTGCGGCGACAGGTTCGCGAGGGTCTGCCCGTCGTTCGCGACGAGGAGATCCCGGGGATCCGCGCGTGGCGGGATGGCTGCGATCGACAGCCCGGGAACGAGGTCCGCCGGCAGGTCCTTCAGGCTGTGCACCGCGAAGTCGACGCGGCCGCCGAGGAGTGCGTCCTCGATCCGTTTCGTGAATGCCCTCTTGCCGTCATATGAGGAGCCGAGATCCGTACGGTAACCCTCGTCCCCATAGGTCCTAATCACGACAGTTTCCACATGGATCTCCGGGTGGGCGCGGCGCAGCCGAGCGACCACATCCTCCGTCTGGGCCAGGGCCAGGGGGCTCCCGCGGCTGCCGACCTTCAGGGCCGCCGTCATTCCGCCGCCTCGAGGTCCCGCCATCCGCCCAGGAGCTCCGCGACGAGGGCCGTCTGGCCTTCCGCCTGCATCCGGCGGAGCATCGAGGTCGGCGTGTGGAGGAGCCGGTTCGTGAGCCGGTCCGCCATCTTCTCGACGATTCGCCGCTCCTCCTCCGAGGCTCCGGGCAGGCGGGACAGGGTTCGTTCGACCTCCCGTCGGCGCCATGCCTCTGCTGCGCGCCGCAGGGTCGCGACGAGATCCGCCGGGCGGGGTCGGAGTGCATCGACCGCGAGGACAGCTTCGTCCCGTATCGCCCCCTCCACGTGCGCAAGGGCCGCGGGATCTGGCGGATGCCAAGCCCAGGGCGCGAGGTCGTCGATGTTGAGGAGGGTAACCCCGTTGACCGTCCCACACGCGGATTCGACGTTTCGCGGGACGCCGAGGTCCACGAGCCACAGGGGCCGTCCGCGGCGCACCGCCATAGCCCGTTCGAGGGCCGCTTTCCGGACGAGTGGTTTTTCCGCCGATGTCGCCGCCAGGATGGCGTCCGCCTCGCGGAGGATTCGCGGGAGGTCGCGGAGCGTCATGAGATTGGCCCCGAGCCGCGAGGCGGTTGTCCGAGCCTTTCTCAGGTCTCGATTCGCGACGACCAAATGCGCGCGGGGACGGAGGGCCTCCGCCGCGAGGCGAGCCATCTTCCCGCTCCCGAGCAGTGCCACGATCGGCCGCTCGATGTGAAGGACTTCCTGGAGGTATCGCGCCGCGGCGTGACTCGCGGACATCGGTGTGCCTTCGAGGTGTGCGAGCCGTCGAATCCTCGTCGACTCGCGGGCGGCCCGCACGAAGAGCTCGCGGAGTCCGTTCGCCTGCCTCCACGAAGACGGGCGGGCGTCCGGTGCGCCTCTCACCTGAGCAGCGATCTGTTCCTCCCCGTGGGCGACTGAATCGAGTCCCGCGGCCACGCGGAACAGATGGGAGGCTGCATCGACGCCCTCAAGTTCGTAGACATGGCGAGGACTCTCCGGTCGAAGTACCCTCATCAAGGCCTGTTTCGCCGCATCCGGCTGGGACGTCAGGGAGTACGCCTCGATTCGGTTGCACGTCGTCAGCAGTACGAGGTCCGAGAAGAGGCCTCGAGTCTGGGCGGCGGCTATCCGCCGGTACGATACGCGACGCAAGATCGCCTCTCGCGCGTCGATGGGACACGTGCGGTGGTTCGCGCCAACGAGGAGGAGACGGCGCGCGTGGTCGCTGGAGGAGGGGGACTCCATGCGCGTCAGATTTCGGGTGACCCAAAATCCGTATAAGAACGTTCCTTGTCAGGATTATCATCGCTTCAATGATAATCCTGAGCGATTGTTCCCGTTCTGTCCGTGCCCGCAGCGAATCCAATGGGAACGTTTTACGTGCAGTTTCATATCCGGTCGCCGCATTCCGCACGCGATGAGGATCGATTTCATCGAGTTCACCTCCATGGAGCTTGCCCGGACGGAGCCGTTCCGGATTTCGCGGGGCTCGACGACGGTCGCGCCGAACGTCCTTGTGGGCGTCCATGCCGGCTCCCTCGTAGGGCACGGGTGCGGCGCGCCGACGGAGGTGACTCGGGAGAACCTGGCGTCTGCGATGGACGCGGTCCGGGCGCTCGTGCGCGCACTGCAGGATTTCCCGTTCGACACGCCGAGGGAGGTCGCCGACAAGATGGACAAGATCATCCCGGGCAACCCTTCGGCGAAGGCGGCGATCGACATCGCGATCCACGACCTCCTCGCGCAACATGCCGGCGTTCCATTGCATCGCTTCCTCGGCGCCACGAAGGACCGCATGGCGACGGACATGACGATCGGTATCATGCGCAGTTCGGATGCCTTGGAGCGCGCAACGCGCTGGGTCCGCGAAGGCTTCCGATCCTTGAAGGTGAAGGTCGGGACGGACCCGAGGGTCGACTTGGAGCGCCTGCGCGCGATTCGCCGCGCCGTCGGGCCCTCCGTCGAACTCCGGATCGATGGGAACCAGGGCTACACCTGGAGCCAGGCCCTGAATTTCGCTCGCGCCGCGAAGGACATCGGCGTCGCGTTCTTCGAGCAGCCTGTGGCCGCGTCGGACTACGAGGGGATGCGCGTCCTCACGGAGTCGTCCCCGATCCCCGTCATGGCGGACGAGATGGTCCTCACGCCGGACGACGCGAAGAAGGTCCGATGGGCGAACTGCGCGAAGGCGGTGAACCTCAAGCTGATGAAGCACGGAGGGATCGTCCGCACGGCCGACGTGAACACGATCTGCGAGTCCGCCGGCTACCCGACCATGGTGGGCTGCATGGGCGAACCGCAGCTGTCCATCGCCGCAGGGCTCGCCTTCGCCCTCGCCAACAAGAACGTCCGGTGGCTCGACCTCGATTCCTTCTTCAACCTCGCGGAGGACCCGTCCTCTGGATTGCGATTCGAGAACGGCGAACTGGTCGCGTCCCCCCGTCCGGGGCTCGGGATCACGCTCGCGTGATGTCGTTCAGACCCCAATGGGCGGCGACGGTTCTCCCGTTGCTGCGGCTTCTTCCTGGGCGCTGACGAGTCGGACCACCGCCGTAACCTTGTCCCCCTCGTTCAGGCGCTGAATCCGAACGCCCCGGGCCGCCCGTCCCGTCTCGCGAATGTCGACGATGGGACAGCGGATCACGATGCCGCCCACCGTGGTCACGAGGAGCTCGTCCTCGGCCGAAACCTCGACGACCGCAACGACGGGGCTCTGCGCGACCTTCATGTTCGTCGTCACGACGCCCTGGCTCCCGCGACGCGTCTTGCGGTACTCCTTCACCTTCGTTCGCTTGCCGAAACCGCTCTCCAGGACGGTCAGTAGCTCCGTCTCCTCGCTCTTCACGAGGGCCATGGAGACCACGCGGTCGTCCTTTCGCATGCGCATCCCGCGCACGCCCGCCGCGGTACGGCCCATCGCGCGCACCTCGCTCAGGTTGAATCGGTTCGCGTATCCGCCGGCGCTGGCGAGGATGACCTCCTCGTCCCCATCCGCGATGCGGGCTTCCACGAGTTCATCCGCCTCCCTCAGGGCGATCGCACGGATCCCGCGGACGTTCGGGCGCTTGAAGGCGTCCAGACGCGTCTGCTTGACCTTACCGAGCCTCGTCGCGAAGGCGATCGTGCGGAGCTCGTCGAACTCTCGCACGGGGATCATGTCCTGGATTTTCTCCCCGGCCTGGAGACGGGGCAGGAGGTTCACGATGGGCTTGCCCTTCGCGTACCGGCTCCCGACGGGGATCTTGTAGGTCTTGAGCCAGTAGCACTGCCCTTTGCTCGAGAAGAACAGGATGAAGTCGTGGGTCGAGGCGACGAAGAGGTCGACGACGAAGTCCTCCTCCTTCGTCTCCATGCCCGTGACGCCCTTGCCGCCCCGCTTCTGGGTGCGGTACGTGGCCACGGGGATGCGTTTGACGTAGCCCGTGTTCGTGATCATGACGACGACGTCCTCCTCGGGGATGAGGTCCTCGACCTCCATGTCGTAGGCCGAGACCTCCACGGTGGTCCGTCGATCGTCGCCAAATTTCTCCTTCATCTCCTTGAGTCCGTCCTTGATAATCCCCAGAATCCGCTCGTGCGACGCAAGGATGGCCTCGAGCTCCTCGATCTTCTTCGTGAGGTCCCGTTGCTCCTGCCGCAGTTTCTCGATCTCGAGGCCCGTGAGCTGCCGAAGGGTCATGGCGAGGATCGCTTTGGCCTGGGCCTCGCTGAGGAGGTAGCGGTTCATGAGGCCGTTCTGGGCCTCTTCGACGGTCTGGGAGTGACGGATGAGGCGGATGACCTCGTCGATGTGGTCCACCGCGGTGATGAGGCCCTCGACGATGTGCAGGCGCTCGCGGGCCTTCCTCAGGTCGAACTCCGTGCGCCGCCGGACGACCTGGATCCGGTGGTCGATGTAGCACTGGAGTTCCTCCTTGAGCGGGAGGTACCTCGGCTTCCCGTCGACAAGGGCGAGGTTGATTACTCCGAACGTGGTCTCCATCTGGGTATGGTGGTAGAGCTGGTTGAGGACCACATCCTCCATTGCATCCCGTTTGAGCTCAAGGACAATCCGCATGCCGTCCCGGTCGCTCTCGTCCCTCAGGTCGGTGACGCCCTCGATTCTCTTTGACTTGACAAGCAATGCGATGGACTCCACGAGCGATGCCTTGTTGACCATGTAGGGAATCTCGTCAATCACAATTCGAGCTTTGTCATGGCCGGCTTCTTCAAAGTGGGCTTTCGCGCGGATACGTAGCAACCCGCGTCCTGACGAATGCGCGTCCCAGAGTCCGTCAACCCCGTAGAGGATTCCACCCGTGGGGAAATCAGGTCCGCGAATCGGCCCTGTCTCAGGATCGTAAAGGTCCTTGAGATCCGCGTTCGGATTGTCGATTAGGACGGTGAGCGCGTCGACAACCTCTCTAAGATTGTGAGGTGGCATGTTGGTTGCCATGCCAACGGCAATGCCGCTCGAGCCGTTGACAAGCAAGTTTGGAAACATGGAGGGCAAGACAGTGGGCTCTTTCAGAGTCCCGTCGAAGTTGTCCATCCAATCGACTGTGTCCTTCTCGACGTCCTGGAGCATCGCCTCCGCGGTCCGAGCCAGACGGCACTCCGTGTACCGCATCGCGGCGGGCTCGTCCTCGGTGCTTCCCCAATTACCTTGTCCATCAATCAGTGGATATCGCAGAGAAAAGTCCTGGACCATCCGCGCAAGGGCGTCATAGACCGCAAGATCTCCATGCGGGTGGTACTGGCCGAGTATTGATCCAACTACGCGGGCAGCCTTCTTGTACTGAGATCCCGGCCCCATGCCCAGTTCGTTCATGCCGTGCAAGATGCGGCGTTGCACGGGTTTCAGACCGTCTCTCACATCGGGTAGTGCGCGCCCGACGATGACGGACATCGCATAGTCCATGTACGAGCGCTCCATCTCCTGCTCGATGGGCTGCGGAATGATCCGCCGCTGCGGCTCCTGGCTCTCCTCCGGCATCCGTCACCCTAGATGTCCAGGTTTACGACTTCCTTCGCGTGGTCCTGGATATACTGGCGGCGAGGCTCGACCGCTTCTCCCATGAGGACGGAGAAGAGCGCGTCAGCCGCCGCCGCGTCCTCGATTGTCACCTGTTTCAACACTCGCCTTGCGGGGTCCATCGTCGTCTCCCACAGCTCTTCGGCGTTCATCTCCCCGAGGCCTTTGTACCGCTGGTACACGACGCCCTTGTCCCCGAGCTGCTTCGCGAGGTCCTGCCGTTGGCGTTCTGAGTATGCGTAGTACAGCTCCTTCCCCCTGCGAATCTTGTAGAGGGGCGGTTGTGCGATATATACGTAGCCCGCGTCGATGAGCGATCGCATGTACCGAAAAAAGAGGGTGAGGAGCAGAGTGTTGATGTGGGCGCCGTCAACATCCCCATCGGCCATCTGGACTATCTTGTGATACCGGACCTTCGAGGGATTGAAATCCTCTCCGACTCCCGCGCCGATTGCTGTGATGAGCGCCCGGATTTCCTCGTTCTTGAGCATCTGGTCCAGCCGTGCCTTCTCGACGTTGAGAATCTTACCCCGCAGCGGGAGGATGGCCTGGAATTCCCGACGGCGCCCCTGTTTCGCGCTCCCGCCCGCGCTCGGCCCCTCCACGATGAAAAGCTCTGACTTCGCGGGGTCCCGCTCTTGGCAGTCCGCGAGCTTCCCCGGGAGGTTGAACCCCTCGAGGAGGCCCTTCCGCCGCGTGAGTTCGCGCGCCTTCCGTGCCGCCTCGCGCGCCTGGGCTGCGAGGACCGCCTTGCCGATGCACGTCTCCGCGACCTTCGGATTCTCCAGGAAGAACTCCGTGAGCTTCTCGTAGACCGCGGATTCGACGATGCCTTTGACCTCCGAGTTCCCGAGCTTCATCTTCGTCTGGCCCTCGAACTGCGGGTCCGGGATCTTCACGCTCAGGATCGCGGTGAGGCCCTCGCGGACGTCGTCGCCCTCGAGGCCCTCGCCTTGCTTGAGGTACTTGTTCTCCTTCGCGTAGTTGTTGAAGGTGCGCGCGAGCCCGGCCTTGAATCCGACGAGGTGCGTGCCGCCTTCCACGGTGTCGATGTTGTTCACGAAGGTGAAGATGGACTCGTTGTAGGCGTCGTGGTACTGCATGGCCACCTCCACGAAAGTGCCGTTCGACTCCTTCGTGAAGCGGATGGGATCGGGATGGAGCGGCGCCTTCGCGCGGTTGATCCACTTCACGTACTCCGCGATGCCACCCTGGAACTGGAAGACGTCCCCGCGGTCGTGGACCTTGTCCACGCTGATGATCGTCAGGCCAGCGTTGAGAAACGCGAGTTCGCGCAGACGAGCGGCCAAGGTGTCGTAGTCGAACTCAATCGTCTCGAAGACTTGGGCGTCCGGCTTGAACGTGACGATCGTCCCGGTGCCGTCGGCGCTGCCGACGACCTCGAGGTCGGATGCCTTCACGCCCCGCTCGAATCGCATGCGGTGCTCTTTCCCTTCCCGGCGCACGCGGACCTCGAGCCATTCGCTCAGGCCATTGACCACGGAAAGCCCGACGCCGTGCAGGCCGCCGGACACGCGGTACATCTTGTGCTCGAACTTCCCGCCGCTGTGCATGCGCGACAGGACGAGCTCGACACCAGGCACGCCGTACCTCGGGTGGACGTCCACGGGGATGCCGCGTCCGTCGTCCGCGACGGTCACCGAGCCGTCGGGGTTGAGCGTGAGCTGGATGTTCTTGCAGAACCCGGCCATGGCCTCGTCGATCGAATTGTCGACGACCTCGTGGACGAGATGGTGCAGGCCTCGCGCGTCGACGCTGCCGATATACATCGCGGGCCGCTTGCGGATGGCCTGCAGGCCCTCGAGGACCTGAATCTGATCGGAAAGGTACTCCGTCGTTTCCTTGGGCTGAGAGGCCTCTTCTGCCATCTAAACTGCAACCTTCTGAAGCGTAATTGTGAGTGCCTCGCGCACCCCATCCGTTCGGACACTGTGAGTATGCGGAGGGCCTTTATAAACGTTCTGAGGCAGTTCATATGGAGAAAAACGGGGTCTTGGCAGGGGGTCGTTCTGGACAAGTTTATTTAAATACTGTGGCACGGGCGAAGACGCCCGGTCATTCTCATCTCTGAGACCACGTTGGAAGTCGTCTCGGCGCACCGAAATGCGTCCCGCTATTTCCGCTTCCACCGCACGCCGTCTTTCGTGTCCTCGAGCACGATTCCGGCGCTCGCGAGGGACTCTCGGATGCGGTCCGCGGTCGCGAAATCCTTCCGCTTCCGCGCGTCTTCGCGCAGGGCGACGAGCAGGTCCATGAGCCCGTCCCCGAGGCCCGCTTCGGTGCCTTCCTGGCGGAACAGGCCGAGCACGTCGCCGAACGTGTGGAAGGCCTCCGCCGCATCGTCCAGGGCGTCCCTCCCCGCGCCGGCCTCGAGGGCCCTGTTCACAATCCTCCCGTATTCGAAGATCGCCGCGATCGCCTCGCGCGTATTGAAGTCGTCCGACATCGCGTCGTCGAACGCCTTGAGGGCCTCCGCGGTCGCTGCCTTGAGTTCCGGATCGCCTTTGCCGGTGTCGGGAGCGCGGCGGCGCTCCGCTTCGAGTGTGCGAATCGTCTCCCGCAACCGGGCGTACGAGCGCCCGGCTTCCTCTATCCCTTCGATCGTGAAGTCGATCGGCGACCGGTACTGGGCATTGACGAGGAAGAACCGGATCACCTCGGGCTCGAAGCGGGTGAGCGCGTCCTTCACGGACCAGTAGTTCCCGAGGGACTTGTGCATCTCGTCTCCCTTGACCATCAGCATGCCGCCATGGAGCCAGTACTTGACGAACGGCTTCACGCCCGTGTACGTCTCAGCCTGGGCGATCTCCGCCTCGTGGTGCGGGAACTGGAGCTCCGTCCCGCCGCCGTGGATGTCGTATTGCGCCCCGAAGTGTCGGATCGTGATCGCCGTATCCTCGATGTGCCACCCCGGACGACCCTTCCCCCAGGGGCTGTCCCATGCCGGCTCCCCGGGCTTCTGGGCCTTCCAGAGCGCGAAGTCCGCCGGATGTCGTTTCCGCTCGTCGACCGCGACGCGCGCCCCGGGCCGGAGTTCCTCGACCTTCTGCCCGCTCAGCTTGCCCCATTCTCCGAAGGTCGTCGTGTCGAAGTACACGCTGCCGTCCTCCGCGACGTAGGCGTGGCCCTTGTCGATCAGCCCTCGGATTTGCTCGATGATGTCTGCGATGTAGTCCGTCGCATACGCGTACACATCGACGGACGTGCACTGAAGGGCCGCCATCGCATCGAGGTACTCCCGGAAGTAGTGTCCCACGATGTCCTGCCAGTCCCGTCCGGTCGACTGCATCCTGTCGATGATCCGGTCTTCGATGTCCGTCACGTTCTGCAGGTAGAACACGTGGTAGCCCTTGTGCCGCAGGTACCTCGCGATCACGTCGAACGCGACGTAGGTCTTCGCGTGACCCATGTGCGTGTCGTCTTGTGGCGTCAGCCCGCAGACGAACATCGACACGCGGTTCCCCCGCAAAGGGACGAACTCCTCCTTCGTGCGGGAGAGGGTGTTGTGGATGCGAATCGGCATGGCGCGGTCCGCATGAGGGCGGTCCGTATTAATGTTCGCGAGTTCCGCGCCGGATCGCGTGACGGCAGATGTTTGTCAACCCGCGTCCGCTTTTCCTGCGGAAGGCTTATGCACCGCGCGTCCGCAATGCGGGGTCGGCCATGGCGGGCTTCCTCCCCCACCCGCGGACGGCCTCTCGCCGGGCAGCTTGGCCCCGAGAGTTCCATCGAGCGGCCCTCCTCCTCGGCGCGAGCGCAACCCTCTACTGGTCCTCCTTCGCCCTCGGCCGCGTGATTGTCGGGAGTCCGGGCGGCGGGCCGATCTATGTGGACCTCCTCCTCGCGTGGCTCGCGGTGATCGTCCACGTTGCAGCGTGGCCGAACCTCTGGATTGGGTTGCGGGACTTTCGCACGCGGCACACGAAGGACGACAGCGCGGTCCTCGCGTGGCGCGCATTCCTCCTGACGCTCGGCCTGATTTTCGCCGCCGTCGTGCTGCTGCCGTTCCAGTACCACACGATCGCGTCGACGGATGCATGGCTCCTCGTGATCTACGTGACCGCATTCCCGTATCTCGGCTGGACATTCGTCCCCGTCCTTGCATTGCACGGGATCCTGTTCGGTCGCGTCGCGACGCATCTGGATCCGAAATCCCGACTTCTGGCCGATGCGGGCGCTATCCTATTGTTCGCGGTCGCGGCCGCCACCACGGTGCTAATCCTGCAGAACCCGGAGGCGCTCGTGTTCCTCCGCTCCTGGTCCGTGGGCCGCGGGATCCTCCCGGCCTCGGCCCTCGTCGGGTATGTGCTGATCGCCTCGGGGATGACGATACACGTCGCGCCGATAGCACCGCGGGTGCGTTCGTGGACGCCCGTGCGGGTCCGATGATCGGCAGGCCACGTCAGGTGAGGGCCCGGCTCATGTCCTCGACGAGGTCCTCCGCGTCCTCGATCCCGACGGAGAAGCGCACAAGCCCGTCCGTGATGCCCTGCTTGTCCCTCTGTTCCTTCGGCACGCTGGCGTGGGTCATCGACGCGGGATGTTCGATCAGGGACTCGACGCCGCCGAGGCTCTCCGCGAGCAGGATGACCTCGAGCCGCTTGAGGCGTGCGACGATGCCGTTCGTGTCTTTCAGCTCGAAGCTCAGCATGCCGCCGAACCGCCGCATCTGCTTCTTCGCGAGGCCGTGGCCCGGGTCCTCCGGGAGCCCCGGGTAATGGACCTTCGACACGGTCCGATGCTCTTTCAGGAACGTCGCGATCGCCTCCGCGTTGTCGCAATGTCGCTCCATGCGCACGGCGAGGGTCTTGATTCCGCGCAGGGTGAGCCAGCAGTCGAAGGCGCTCGGCACGGCGCCGAGGGCGTTCTGCGCGAACCTCAGCTTCTCATGCAGGTCGTCGCGGTTCATCACGAGGGCACCGCCGAGGAGGTCCGCGTGCCCGGCGATGTATTTCGTCGTGCTGTGGACGACGAGGTCCACGCCGAGACGAAGGGGATTCTGGAGCGCCGGCGAGGCGAACGTGTTGTCGCATACGCTGATCGCGTCATGGGCCTTCGCGATGACCGCGAGCTCCCGCAGGTCGACGACCTTCATCAGCGGGTTCGTGGGGGATTCCATCCAGAGCATCCGCGTCTCCGGACGGAACGCGTCCTCGACGTCGACGAGCTCCCGCAGGTCGAGGAACGTCGACTCGATCCCGTACTGGCTCATGAACCGCGTGAAGATCCGGTAGACGCCGCCGTAGCAATCGTCCGTCACCACGACGTGGTCCCCTTTCTTCAGGAGTGTGAGCGCGGTCGTGATCGCCCCCATCCCGCTCGAGAACGCGAGCGCGGACTTCGCATCCTCGAGGGCGGCGAGGCTCCTCTGCAGCGCGTCCCGGGTCGGGTTCGCGCCTCGCGCGTAGGCATACGCGTCCTGGTCCTTCCGTGCATACGTCGACGTGGCATAGATCGGTGGCGTCACCGCGCCGGTCCGAGGATCCGGTTCCTGTCCCGCGTGGATGGCCTTCGTTGCGAATCGCATCGCGCTCGCCCGGGAGGGAGTCGCCTGCCCGGCGTAAAAACCCTTGCTACGCCCGTCCCGCGAGGTACTCGATCACGTCGATCCGCGTGATGATGCCTTCGAGCCGATTCTCCTTCCCTACGACGACGGCGGGATTGCCCCGCATCAGGAGCTTGTAGACCTGGTCCAGGTCCGCGCCCGGCTCCACAATCGGGAACGGCTTCTCCATCACCTTCGCGACGAAGTCGTCGTACATCTTCGGGTTCTCGAGGAGCGCCTTCATCAGCACCTCCTCGCGCAGGCTGCCGACCATGATCCCCGTGTCGATGACGGGCAGCTGCGAGACGTTGTACTGTCGCATGATGTCGATCGCCTCCCGCACCTTCGCGGCGACATCGACCGTCATGACGCCCGGGATGGTTCTTTCCTTCGTCCGGAGGATCGCCATGAGGGGCGCGACGGGCTCCTCAAGGTAGCCCTGCTCCTTCAGCCACTCCTCGCTGTGGGCCTTTGAAAGGTAACGCTCTCCCGTGTCGGGCAGGAGGACGACGAGCACGTCGTCCGGGCCGAGGGCCTCCGCGATTCGATGGGCCGCGACGACCGCCGCGCCGCTCGAGCTGCCCGCGAGGATCCCTTCCTCCCGCGCGAGGCGACGCGTCACGAGGTACGCCTCCTTGTCCCCCACCTTGACGATCTCGTCGATATACTGGAACCACGTGGCCTCCGGCACGAAGTCCTCTCCGATCCCCTCAATTTTATATGTGTGTGGTTTAATTAGCTCATTCTTATAGAAATAGTCCTTCAGGATCGATCCGAGAGGATCGACGCCAATGATCTTCACCTTCGGATTCTGCTCCTTCAGGTACTTCCCCACGCCGCTGATCGTGCCGCCCGTCCCCATTCCGCAGACGAAGTGCGTCACCCGGCCGTCCGTGTCCCGCCAGATCTCCGGCCCCGTGGTCTCGTAATGCGCTTGCGGGTTCGCCTGGTTCGCGTACTGGTTCGGGAGAATCGAGTTCGGTGTCTCGCGGTGTATCCGCTCGGCGACTCTGTAATACGATTCCGGATGGTCCGGTGGGACGGCCGTCGGGGTGACCACGACGCGAGCCCCGAGGGCCTTCAGGAGATCGATCTTCTCCCGGCTCATCTTGTCCGGCATCGTGAAGACCGCCCGGTAGCCCTTGATTGCGGCGATCATCGCGAGGCCGAGGCCCGTGTTCCCGCTCGTGGGCTCGATGATCGTCCCGCCGGGCTTCAGGAGGCCCTTGCGCTCCGCCTCCTCGATCATCTTCTGCCCGATCCGGTCCTTCACGCTGCCGCCGGGGTTGAAGGTCTCGAGCTTCGCGAGGACGAGGGGCGGGACGTCGGACATGACCCGCGGGAGCTTCACGAGGGGTGTGTTGCCGATCGTATCGAGGATGCTCTCGAAGTACCGCACGGCCGGGCTCCCCTCCGGGTGGCGAAGCATAGGAGGGTCGCTATAAGAACGTGCGCGCGGGCGATCCCTTCTTCTGTTTCAGAGGCAATGCGGACCCGCGATGTTCCTCACGCGCGCCCGGCGGCTCGCGTGGATCTTCTACGCCTCGGCCGGCGTCCTGTTGCTTGTCACCGCGGTTGTATACGTCGACTCCTCATCGCCGTGGCCCGTTCTGGCGGTGTGGGCGACGTGGGCGTCGGGCTTCGTCTATCTCGGGTCTCAGGGCGAGCACGTGCGAGACCGTCCAGGGATGCCGCCATGACGATTCCGAGATCCGGAGTGCCGGGGGAGGGAGTCGAACCCCCAGGAAACCGATCTGCAGTCGGTCACATTAGCCGCTCTGTCACCCCGGCGCACGCGAGCCATCCGGGCCATGGTAATTGAATCTTCTCACGCGGGCGATCAACGCAGCATGCATGATACGGTCTCGACCAACGTATTTATGGACGGGGTCCCGTTGCTCGCGCGGATGGCGGCTCCGAAGGTCATCACGGACACGGTTCACGGGACGATCCGCCTGGAGCCGCTCACCCGGGACCTCCTCGAGACCCTCGAGCTGCAGCGTCTGAATTCGATCCGCCAGCTCGGCCTGACCTATCTCGTCTTTCCGGGCGCGAACCACTCCCGCCTGGAGCATTGCCTCGGCGTCGGCCATGTGGCCGGCGAGATGGCGAGGTCCCTCGGCCTGCGCGAAGATGAGCGGAAGCTCGTCCAGGCGGCGGGCCAGCTCCACGATGTCGGGCACGGGCCCTTCTCCCACACCCTCGAGCATGTCCTGAGCCGAGAGCTCGACGTGGACCACATGCACATCACACAACGCATCCTGACGGGCGAGGACGACAATGTCTCACCGGAGGACCGGATGGCGTTCCGCGACGTGCCCCGGATCCCGCAGGTGCTCGAGTCGCATGGAATCGATCCACGGGATGTCGCAGCCCTGATCCGCGGGCCGTCGGACCGCGGCGCCGCGTTTCTTGTCCCGGGTCGGGACAAGGACCCGAAGCGGTACCTTGCGCAGGTGATCCACAGCCCGATGGATGCGGACCAGATCGACTACCTGATGCGCGACGCCCACTACACGGGCGCGGCCCACGGCATGATCGACTTCGCGCGCCTCATGCAGACGTTGACCCTGCACCGCGGGGAACTCGCCCTGGACCGCAAGGGCCTCCCGGCCCTCGAGGGCATGCTCGTGGCCCGGGCACTCATGTATTCCTCCGTATACTTCCACAAGACGGTCCGGATTGCGGAGCAGATGATCGCCCGCGCGGTCGAGCGCTCTGAGGCCCCGATCGTGGACATCCAGCGGATGGTCGACCACGAGCTCTTCGCGTGGCTCGTCCAGCAAGGGCCGTTCCAGCGGGAGATCGCGGGTCGCCTCAAGTACCGCAAGCTGTACAAGCGCGCCCTCTCGTACGGTCGCGACGAACTGACGGAGGGGGCTCGTGAGATTCTCGGCACGTTCCGGGATCCCGCGGAGCGTCAACGCGCGGAGGACCGCATCGCCCGCCGAGCGGGACTCGAACCCGGACAGGTGATCATCGATGTGCCGCTGCCGGAGCTCCTCGTGAGCGAGCCCCGGATCGCGAAGACGGAGGTCCCGGTCCTCGACGAAGGGGAGGTCCTTCCCTTTTCCAGAGTGAGCCCGCTTGGTCGGGCTCTCCAGACACGGCAAGTCGTTGACTGGGTCGTTATGGTGGCGTGTCCGTCGGAGCGCGTGGACGCAGTGCAGAAGGCTGCTGTTGCGGCCTTGTCCTAGAAAACGCCGTCTGGAGACGTTCGCGTCACGTACCAAAAGGGCTTTAGTGCGAGGTCCTTTTCGTCGCGGGCCGACTCATACTCATGGGGGAGGATGGGAACGGAACGAACGAGTTCTAAGCGAGAAGCTCCGCCATCGATGGAGCCCACCAAGATGCCGTGGCGCAAAGTTGCCGCGCTGATCGTTGTCTCGGCGATCGTCGTGGGCGGGATCGCGGTGTATCTCGCATTCCAGGCCTCGACCCGCTCCCCTGTGAATCGCCCGCCGACGATTCAGACCGTCTCAGCGGACAAGGGTGCCGTCGACATCTATCAGCAAGTGAGCTTCACGGCGAGTGCGATCGATCCGGATGGAGACACGTTGACCTATGAATGGGACTTCGGCGACAACATGACGGCCTTCGGCGCGACCGCCACACACCCGTTCCTCTACCCTGGACAATATATCGCGATCGTGACGATCTCGGACGGCAGAGGCGCCACGGTGACGTCGGAATCCTGGCCTATATTCGTGCTTGTGAACCGGGTTGAGCGACCTAGGCCCACGAGCTCCACCGCCCAGCCGAATCCTGTGGCGATTCTTGCCGCCGACCGTTCGATGGTCCAGGTCAACGGCACTGTGATCTTCAACGGGAACTCATCTTGGAGTTGGGCCTACGATGCCCTGGCCAGCGCATGGGTCTTTAACGATGCCGCGGCGAACGAGAGCGCGATGTCGGCGCTGTCCTACAACTTCGGAGAAGACACCGCCCCCGCGACCGGCACCTCGAGCCAAGCTGGCACTATTGGCCATCAGTTCAAGACGACCGGCAGCCACTTTGTCCGATTGTCCGTCACTAACTATCTCGGGAAGTCCGACGTCGTGGGATACACGGTACGCGTCACGCCTGGAGACCCGCCCTCGGGCGTCGTGAAGAACCCGGGTATATTCACGGATGTCCTGTTCGGGGAGCCGCAGAGCCTCGACCCAGCCTTCGAAAACGAGAGCGCCGGGAACCAAGTTCTCCGGAATGTCGCAGAGACCCTCATCTCGTTTGACAGGGATCGGGCGGACGCGTTCGTCCCCCAGCTCGCGACGAAGGTGCCCAACTTCGCGAACCCCGCGGACATCTCCCCGGACGGGATGACGTACAACTTGACATTGAAGTCGGGACTGACGTTCCATTCGGGGAACCCGGTCAACTGCGCGGCCGTGCGGTTTTCCTTCGTGCGTGTTCTCGTGCTGAACGACCGCCGAAGCCCTGCTTGGATTCTGGACCAGTCCCTTACGGGCTTTGCCGACGACGATCCCGGAACATCCCTCGACGAGCGTAAGGCGGTGATCAACGCATCCGTGACATGCCCTGCTGGCAACACGGGTCTCCGTGTGCAGCTGCACTTGGTCGTCCCGCACTATGGGTTCCTGGCGGCCCTCGCGTCCGCGGTCGCTTCCGTGATCGACCCGAGCCCGGACTCGTACCGTGTCACGCCCCAGTGTCCTGCGGACCCCGTGACTGGCAAGCCGGATCTGATGGCTTCGTATTGCCACGACCAAACTATCGGCACCGGACCGTTCATGCTGCGCCTTTGGCAGCCCAACCAGCAGATTATCCTGGACCGGAACGACCGGTATTGGGGCACGCTGGCGGTGTTCCGGGAAGTCCATATCATCAAGGCGAGCAACCAGGGGACGCGAGTGCTCATGCTGAAGGCCGGCGACGCCGATAGCATCAGCCTTAGCCCGGACTCAAGGAACGAGATCCGAGACGTGCAGGGAAACCTCCTGCCGGGCATCCTGGAGTACAGCCGGTCAACGTTCGCCGTGAACTTCCTGGGCTTCAATCAGGACATTAACGTGGCCGAGACCCCTTTGACGGACGGCGACGTGCCGGCTGACTTCTTCACCGATATCAACCTCCGGAAGGCGTTCAGCTACGCGTGGCAATACGACGATTACATCGACTACGTCTTGTACGGCTACGGCTCGCGCATTTGCGGGCCGATCCCACAGGGTATGTTCGGTTACGAACCGACGCCATGCTATGGCTATGACCTCGCGAGGGCGGAGCAGCACTTCCGGCTGGCCGGCGACACGCGCCCCGGGCACTCCGGTTCGTATTGGGACAACGGATTTCTCATGACGATCTACTACGACTCCGGGAACAGGCCCTGGGAGGAGGGTGCGCGCAGGTTGGCGACGACGCTCCGAAATTTGAACCCACGGTTCAATCTGCAATCCGTGGCTTTGGATCGGTCTGCGCTCACGGAGTACATGGAGCGCCGGATCTCATCCGTCCTTTTCCTCAGATGGGCGCCGGCGTACGCGGATCCGGACGACTACGTCGCGCGGATTCTCCGAACCGGCCAGTCCTATCCGAAGTGGGTAAACTACTCGAACATCACTCTCGACGCGAGGATTGACCAGCAGTCAACGGAACTTGACCCTGCTGCTCGGCTCCGCTTGTTGGCGGAGATACAGCTCGCTCCATACTACGACGTTCCGTACCTCTGGTTGGCCCAGGCGAACAGCCCGAGTGTCTTCCGTTCGTGGATTGGCGGGTTCTATAGCAACCCGTTGTACGGCGTGAACTACTACCACGCACTCACCAAGGGGTAGCCGAACACCAAGTCCAGCGGGGCCTGCTTCCCCGTGCTCTCTGTCGTCGTGGAAACTGCAACCCCGAGTCATCTGTGGGTTCCTTCACCTCATGCAGGTCGCAAGAAGTTCGAGTCCTCGCAGGCGCCGCCTGTTTGTCAACGCGGCGGACGTTCGTCGGACAACTTTTAAATAGCGCACTCCGGATACGAGCCCCAATCTTGCGGGATGGGATGAGCTCGCAAATTCTACAGGTGACGCGATGAACTCAATGCTAGAGGATGTGCTGGCCCGGGAAGGGAGCGCCCCCGCGTTCGAGGATAGCCGTGTGGACGCTGAGCTGGAAGAGATGCTCAGCAAGATGAGGACGAACATCAAGATCGTCGGACTGGGCGGAGGCGGATGCAACACGATCTCCCGGGTATACAACGAAGGGATCGTCGGAGCGGAGCTGTTTGCCTGCAACACGGACGCCCAGCACCTCCTTCACATTCAAGCGCCCAAGAAGGTCCTCCTCGGCCGCCGCATCACGAAAGGCCTCGGAGCGGGCGCCTTGCCGCAAATCGGCGAGGAAGCAGCGCGCGAGGCGGAAGAGGAACTTCGTGCGATCATGCACGGGGCGGACATCGTATTCGTGACCTGCGGCCTCGGCGGCGGGACCGGCACGGGGAGTTGCGGATACGTCGCCCGCCTCGCGAAGGAAATGGGTGCGCTGACGATCGCAGTCGTGACGTTGCCCTTCCGCGGGGAAGGCAAGCTCCGGATGGAAAGCGCCGAATGGGGCCTCGAGCGGCTCCGTGATTCCGCGGACACCGTCATCACGATCCCGAACGACAAGCTCCTCGACCTCGTGCCGAGGCAATCCCTGAACCTAGCATTCAAGTTCGCCGACGAAGTCCTGATGCGGTCCATCAAGGGCCTCACAGAGATCATCACGAAGCCCGGGCTCGTCAACCTCGACTTCAACGATGTGAAGACGATCATGAAGGGTGGCGGCGTCGCGATGATCGGACTCGGGGAGAGCCAAGCGGTCGGCGACAACCGCGCAATCGAGGCGATCGACGAAGCGATCAATTCGCCGCTCCTCGAGGTCGACGTGACGACGGCCCATGGAGTCCTGATCAATGTAACCGGCGGGAACGACATGACGATCTCGGAGGCCGAGCGGGTCGCCGAAGTCGTCCAGACGAAAGTGTCCCCCACTGCCCGGATCATCTGGGGCGCCACGGTGGACCCGAGCCTCGAGCACACGCTGCGCGTGATGCTCGTCGCCACGGGCGTCAAATCGAAGCAAATCGTCGGTCGACGCGACCCCGCAGAGGAACGCGCCCGGGTCGGCGTCGATGTGATCCGCTAGGCCGAGCGCTCGGCCGCCACCGGGAGGGAACGCGCATGGGTCGCACCAAGAAACCTTTATTAGCGGCCCTCCTTTACGTGCCTTCCGCGGTTGCTTCACTTGCTTCCTAGGGCAGCCGGAGGCTGAACCATGGATTCCATCGTCAGGGAAGTTGTCACCCGAACGGGTGGAGAGCCCCGGATGCCTGAGTCCCCCACCCAGGCCGTTGGTGTGGGCACGCAGGACGCCGAGCTTGAGCGAATTCTCGCGAGCCTGCGGACGAACATCAAGATCATCGGAATCGGCGGCGGGGGTTGCAATACGGTCGACCGCCTCGTCGAGGCGGGGATCGTCGGTGCGGAGCTCTATGCGTGCAACACGGACGCGCAACATCTCCTGACGATACGGTCGCCACACAAGGTCCTCCTCGGCCGACGGGTGACCCGCGGTCTGGGGGCGGGCGCGCTCCCACAGATCGGCGAGGAGTCCGCCCGCGAGGCGGCGGATGAACTCCGGTCGATCGTTCACGGCGCAGACATGGTGTTCCTCACGTGCGGCCTCGGTGGCGGCACGGGCACGGGCGGCGCGCCCGTCGTCGCGCAGCTCGCGAAGGAGGTGGGCGCGCTCACGATTGCGATCTGCACGTTCCCGTTCCGTGCGGAAGGCGCGATCCGGGCGGAGAACGCGGAGTACGGCCTCGAGAAGCTCCGCCACTTCGCGGACACGGTCGTCGTAATCCCGAACGACAAGCTGCTCGAGATCGTCCCGAGGCTCGCGTTAAACGCGGCCTTTAAGGTTGCGGACGACGTGTTGATGAGGGCGATCAAGGGAATCACGGAGGTCATCACGAGGCCCGGGCTCGTGAACCTGGACTTCAACGACATCAAGACGATCATGAAGGGTGGCGGCGTGGCGATGATCGGTCTCGGGGAATCGGACAGCGACAATCGGGCGGAGGAGGCCATCGAAGAGGCGATCAACTCGCCCCTGATCGACGTGGACATCAGCGCGGCGACGGGCGCCCTCGTGAACGTCACGGGCGGAAACGACATGAGCGTCACGGAAGCGGAGAAGGTGGCCGAGATCGTCCAGGGTCGCATCGCCCCGAACGCGCGGATCATCTGGGGTGCTGCCGTGGACCCGAGCTTGGAGCACAAGCTCCGCGTGATGCTCATCCTGACCGGCGTGCGGTCGAAACAGATCCTCGGCCCCGGGGAGCACCTCCGAGGTCGCGAAGCCGGCTTGGACATCGTGGGGTGAGGGCGTTGGCGGATCTCGTGGACCGGAGCTGGGACACGCAACGGCGAATCGAGGAGCGCATGAAGCGCCTCGGGAAGGGCAAGTACGGCCGCGTCCTCAAGATGGCCCGGAAGCCGACGTCGGACGAATACTCGAAGGTCGTCCTCATCACGGGCCTCGGGATCGCCGCCATCGGTGCCCTCGGGTTCCTGATCTACCTCATCATGCGCCACGCTCCCGGCATCTTGCGGGAACTCTTCGGCAGCGTGGGGATCGGCTAGCATGGGCCTCCTGGACGACTTCGCGAAGGGCCGCGAGGCGAAGCCCGAGGCAAAGCCCGAGGCCCCCGTCGCCGGCCGGTACGGCGTGAAGCTGGACCTGAACGAGGAGAAGGTCTCCCTGACGGCCGGGCAGACGAAGGAGTATGCGGTCCTTGCGACGAACACGGGGACGGAGGACGACACGATTCGGGTGAAGGTGGACCTCGTCTACAACTCGGACATGCCGGATCCCCCGGAATGGACCGTGAAGCTGTTCGGCGTCGAGGACAAGCTCTGGGACGTCACGTACACGAAAATCACCGAGAAGGAGTTCATGCTGATCGCGGACGGCCAGCGGGAGATCACCCTCACGGTGACGTGCCCGAAGGGCGCCCGCTACGGGGACCGCTTGAACGTCGTCGTGAACGCGATCTCGAAGGGCGACGTGGGGGCGTTCGACGCGAAGACCCTGAGCTTCAGCGCGCGCCAGGCGGTTCTCGCGGTGAAGTCGTCGATTGGCCATGAGCGCACGGTCGCGGACGCGATATACGCCCGCGCGAAGGCGAAGGACGTCGGCGTGTTCTCGATCCTCGTGCCGGCGAACTTCCGCGGCTACGTCTACGTGGAATCGATGAACCCCGACAGGCTCGAGGAGATTGTCCGCGGCCTGAGGCGCGCACGCGGCGTCGTCAAGGGCGAGGGCGAGTCGACGGGGATCGCCTTCTCGGAGATCGAGGCCTACCTCACTCCGAAGCCGATCGTGAGCGGGATGATGGAAGGGGACATCGTCGAGCTCGTGGCAGGTCCGTTCAAGGGAGAGAAGGCCCGCGTCATGAAGATCGACGAGACGAAGGAAGAGATCACCGTCGAGCTGTTCGAGGCGATGGTCCGGATCCCGGTCACCGTCCGCGGCGACAGCGTGCGGGTTCTGCAGAAAGAAGAGGAGAAGTAGGCCACCCGGTCCCTAGGCCGGCGCGGACCGATACAGCCGCCAGACGTTCCAGCCGGACCACAGGATCCCCGTGAACACGGCGAGGTGTTCCGGGAACGGCACCGCAGGCACGCCGCCCGCGATCAGGACGATGGCCGCGGCCAGCGCGATGCCCGCGAGCATGCCGGACATCCGCCGGTTCGACGCCATGATCCCGCGAAGGCGATGGCCCGCGTAGAGGCAATTGCCGACGAAACGTTTATGCCCGTCCGCTCTGTCGGGCGGTCCCCCACGGGATCGCAGGCATGGCCGAAAAGCTCGAAGTCCTCGTCGACGGCGGGAAGGCGACGCCGGGCCCGCCGCTAGGTCCCGCCCTCGGCCCTCTCGGTGTGAACATCGTCGAGATCGTCAAGGCGATCAACGAGAAGACGAAGAATTTCGAGGGGATGAAGGTCCCCGTCACGCTCCTCATCGACTCAAAGACGAAGGCGTACACGATCGAGGTCGGCACGCCCCCGACGTCCGCCCTGATCCAGAAAGAGGCAAAAATCGAGAAAGGTTCCGGCGACCCGGGCAAGACGAAGGTCGGCAATCTGTCTCTGCCTCAGACGATCAAGATCGCGAACATGAAGACGGACGCGATGCAGGCGAAATCCCTCAAGACCCGCGTGCTCGAGGTTGTCGGCACGTGCGTCTCGATGGGCGTTACGGTCGATGGCAAGCCGGCGAAGGAAATCTCGAAGGACATCCGCGCGGGCAAATACGACAGACAGCTGGCCGGGTGACGCGCCTACTGCGCCTTCCCGACGGCCTTCCGTTCTCGCGGACCGCGCTCCCGCAGGTCCAGGAGCATCGCCTCGAGCTGGACGCGGACGAAGTCGGCGTCCCCGACCCACAGGCCCTGGAGCTTGTCTGCCACGAGCTCTCCGTCTCTGTAGAAGGAATTCAGGATGAAAACCTCCTGGTCGCTCGGGAACACGTACGTGTGCGCGAGCCGCGTCTTCGGCAGCGGACGGGACGGGAAGCGGAACTGGACGCGCATGTTCCGCGGCAGGAGGCTTCCGAGTTCGGCCATGTCCTCCCGGTTCGACTCGTTCAGCACGATCCGCACGAGGTGCCGCGAGCGGCCGAGCGCATCGAAGAGGAGACGGAGGATCTCTGGCGCGAGGGGGAACGGACTCACGCAGAGGATCTGTCCCCCGCTCGACAGGACGACCTCTCGCAGTTTCCGGCCGACGCCTTCCGCGCCTTTGTATATCCACAGATCCGTGTCTGCGTCGCGTGACTTCGAGGCGGGCGCTTCCTTCAGGCCGCCGACGACCTCCGCGGCCGCGATGAGATCGTCCCCTTTCTGTTGCCGCGCGTCCTCGGCCACGATCCTCGGAGGCCGCGCCCGATACCGGTTCGGTCGCTCGCGGGAGACCTCAATCCATCCCTTCGTCTGGAGGGACTGGAGGATTCGATACACGGCGGGATACTGGACGCTGAGGAGCTGGCTCACCTGCTGCGCCGTCGACGTGCCGTTCCGCAGGAGGTTCAGGTAGGCCCTCGCCTCCTTTCCCGTGAGGCCAAGGGTCTCCAGGGCCCGGCCGATGTCCTCCTCCCGCACGCAGGGGCCCATGGCGGACCGTCACAAAAGCCTTGGCCAGTTTATCAGCCCGGCACTGATAATTCCAGGTCGCTCGGCAGGGCCGATGGATACGCCGCTTCGCGGCCGCATCGGTCCGCAAAACCTTATTAGGGGTGCCCTCTTTCGTCGCCTTCCCTTGCAGGAGGCCCTCGTGGCCGCGTGCACTGCAGGAGGCGTGTCTCCTTGGCGGATAAGCACTCGATCGAAACGATCAAGAAGGCCCTCGAGGCCGCAAAGCCTCGGGAGTTCAAGGAGTCCGTCGAGGTTTCTGTGAACCTACGGGACATCGACCTTTCCGTCCCCAAGAACCGCGTCGACGAGGAGGTCGTCCTCCCGAAGGGACGCGGCAAGGCGATCCGGATTTGCGTCTTCGCGTCCGGGGAGCTCGCCCTGAAGGCGCGTGGGGCGGCGGATCTCGTCATCCAGCCGCAGGAGATCGAGGAGTATGCGAGCGACAAGCGGAAAGCCCGCGCCCTCGCTCAGCAGTTCGACTTCTTCGTGGCAGAGGCGCCCCTGATGCCCGTCATCGGGAAACGCCTTGGCATCGTGCTGGGCCCGCGAGGGAAGATGCCTCGCCCGGTTCCCCCGACGGCGGACCCGACGAACCTAATCAATTCGATGCGCAGCACGGTGCGGGTGCGGAGCCGCGACCGACGGACGTTCCACGCTCCCATCGGCACGCGGGACATGCAGCCGGAGGACATCGCCGAGAACCTCGACGCCCTCATGCGGCGTGTGATGGGCAAGCTCGAGCGCGGACGGTTCAACATCCAGTCGGCCTACGTCAAGACGACGATGGGCCCCGCCGTGAGGTACCTGTGAGGGATGGGAATGGCTCACGTCGCTCCGATCAAGAAACAGATCGTCGAGGACCTCGCGCGTCGGTTCACATCGAGCAAGGTAATCGGAATTGCGAACATCAAGGGCATCCCGGCGCCGCAGTTCCAGGCGATCCGGAAGAAACTCGCCGGGCGCGCAACGATCACGGTTACGAAGAACAACCTCCTCCGCCTGGCGCTTCAGCAGGCGAGCAGCGAGAAGCCCGATCTCGCGAAGCTTTCGGAAGTCATCGAGGGCCAGACGGCCGTCATTATGGCGGATGTGAATCCGTTCCGGCTGTACAAGGAACTCGAGGCGACGAAGTCGCGCGCACCGGCCCGCGGCGGCGAAGCCGCGCCTGAGGACCTGTGGGTCCGGGAGGGGGAGACTCCCTTCAAGCCGGGCCCGATTGTCGGCGATCTCCAGAAGGCGGGCATCCCGGCCGCAATCGAGCGCGGCAAAGTCGTGATCAAGAAGGACAAGCTGCTCGTGAAGGCGGGCGAACGGATTCCGCGGGAGGTCGCCCAGAGCCTCGCTCGCCTCGAGATCTTCCCGCTGACCGTGGGTCTCGATCTCCGGGGCGCATACGAGAACGGCACGGTGTTCCGTCGGGACGCCCTCGCGATCGACGACACGCTCGTCCGTTCGCAAATCTCCCTCGCGGGCCGGCAGGGCCTCGGCCTCGCCATGGCGGCCGCCTACCCGTCGAAGGGGACAATCCGGCCCCTCCTGGGCAAGGCGCACCGGCAGGCCTTGAGCCTCGCGATCGAATCCCAGTTCCCCACGAAGGAATCCGTGAAGTTCCTCCTCGCGAAGGCGTACGCGCAGATGCTGTCCGTCGCCGC
>CAMTUI010000011.1:0-83325 GCA_947084985.1 Methanobacteriota archaeon
CGAAAGGGAAGCGATCAATCCTGGGAAGATACCGGAGCGAACGGTGGCCTACAACCTGGCAAGGTTCGGCTACAAGGAAATCGGAACTAAGATTCAGCGGGAAGAGAACATCTGCATCGAACTCGTCGTAACATCGCTGCTGACAGGGAAAGACGCAAGGCGCCTCGATGCTATTCCGGTGATCCTGGCAAAGAACCAGGCCAATTACAACCTGCTCGTCTTCCTTTCTCAGAAATACAACGTGTCAGGAAGGCTACTCGGACTGCTCAAGGCCCTGAACAGGATCAAGCCAGAGAAACGGCTCGAGACCGCGATTGATACACTTGAAGCCATGAAAGTGGGAGAGGTCGAGGCCGACCAGTCAAGCATCAGAGAGAGGTTGAGATTGTACAATGCCATTGGATAAGACGCAGCTCCTCGATTTTCTGGGAGTCGTTGAAAAGGAGCTGAGTCGTCAGATAACGCTCGTGGGTGCAGGAGGCACTGCGATGACGCTGTTGGACCTGAAGCCCTCGACTATAGACATAGATTTCACGGGCCCAGGAGAGGACATAGCTGACTTCAAGGAAGCATTGAAGAACATCAGCCATGGCTTCAAAATCGATCTCTACAAGGACGGCGTCGTGTTCAGCCAGATCCTCCCCGAGGACTACCTAGAGAAGGGCATCCGCATCAAACGGATAGGCAGGATAGAGCTGCGTGCGCTCCAGCCTTTAGACATCGTTGTCACCAAGCTAGGCCGGCTCGACGATCGGGACATGCAGGACATCGAAGCGTGCATCAAGATACACAGGTTGACTAAGCAAACGATTTTGAGCAGGGCCAAGGAAATCCAGTATGTGGGTAGGGAGGCTAACTACAAGGCCAATCTCCGGCACGTGATTCGAACGTTCTTCCGGGAAAAGAAAAAGCCTCAGTAGTCACACGGTGCGTTTGAGGGGCATGTTGGGGACAAGGTCCGAACAGCCGACACCTCGTTCACCTCGCGAGACGTCGCCGAAGGTTCAGAGTTGCTTTCGCAAAGCCGTATGGAGGGTACGGGCCTGCTGGGACCCAGTTCACTTCATGTCCCTGGTCCGCGCGCTACAAGAGATGCTTGAGACGCTCCGTGTACACCTCGCCGTCGAATCTCCATGTCAATTCGTTCGGATCGAAAAGCCGCCAATCAAGGCGGCAGTAGGAGGGCTGGAACAAATCGAACGTGGCCTTCGGGTCCTGGACCGCGATGAACGGCGGTTCGAGGCCGCGGTGGGATGTTCTCACTAAGTCAAGCATCGGGAGGAGCTGGTCGGTCGGCATGAAGCAGGACAAGTGGCAGAGACCTTCCGCCTCGAGAGCCGAGCGAACGGCCACGTAGACGGAAAGCTGGGACGCTCGCATGGCAGCCTTCACCATCTCATCCAAGGATCCCGCACGGAGCACCACGCTCAGGAACATGCACTTCTTGAGGGACCACCAGTTCAGCGCGATGCGGGGTTGGAGGAACACCTCGTCGAAGTGGTCAAGCAGGTCCCGCCACTGCTCGTGGAGCATCTGGATCGCAGCCCCAGGTTTCCGAATCATCTTGGCGACCTCCTTCCTTCCATAGGCCAAGATCGGCTTCTCCCCTTTCGCCCGGATTTCGTCCCACACTTGTCGGGACGAGTAATGGGTCCAGACATGTTCCACCACGATCGGGACGATGAGGGGAGAAGCCGCGATCCGCTCGCCGAGCCGCAGCTCGTGCTTCTCGCCCAGGTGGGCCTTCAGCAGCATTTCGAAATGGCGGTTGTCGATTCCGTCGGGGATGTCGACCGAGCCGTCTTCGCGGATGATCTGCTGGAACGGCGAATACAGATAGTGTGTATTCCGCGACGGGAATAAGTCGACTCGAGAGACGAGGCCGAGTTCGCGTGCGGCTCGCCAAAACTCCCGGAATTCGGAGTGCGCGGTTCCGGGGACCCAATATCCCTGGCTTACGAAGGGCTCCGTGTCGCCGAGGCCGATTTCCACCGCGAAAGACGAAGCGAACGGAAGGAGGGAGAAGATTTCCGGGTGTCCGATTCCGCGGGCCCGCACGAGCACGTCTTGAAGTCCAAAGCGGTTTGCCCGAGGATACGGATAGTAGACGAACTGACCCTGCTCCCGCAGGAGGGAAAACCATCGGTGGACCGTCTTGGGCGACACCCGGCTGCCGTCCGCCCTGAGCTCGCGACTGACGTCGACCGGGGACAACCACGCTTGGCGGCGCGTCAGGAATGTCAGCAGGCCAAGGATGCGGTTGTCCCAGAGTAGCATGGTCTGCGCCGAGAGCCGACCTCGGGGATTAAGAAGGTTGCGGACACGGCAGAGGGCTCCCGTGACCACTGGGATTGATTAATCTGCCATGCCATAGCACGGATCATGATTGGAGGGGTCCGGTGGCGGGCCGTCTTTGTAGCGGCCACATTGCTGATTGTAGTTCTCGGCGCCGTGGTGTTCGCGTTTTTCAAGGTCCCCTCGGCCCCCTCTGAAACGCCAGAGGCTATCCCCTGCCCTAACATCCTGCGCTCAAGCCCTCAAACCCTCAGCACGAGTCCTCCTGTGCGCATCCTGTCCCCTTGTCCCGGGATCGGGGCGGGAACCTTCCTCGGCGGGAGTAATGCAGACTACGCCAGTGACGTGGCCGTGGACGCCGACGGGAACAGCTATGTTACGGGGGCTACCTTATCCCCAGACTTCCCCACAACCCCCGGCGCGTACGATACTACGTTGAACGGAGAGGTCGCGCCACTGAACTCGGACGCGTTCCTTGCCAAATTCGATGCGACCGGGGCACTTGTCTTCTCAACGTTCCTGGGCGGGACCGGCCGTGACTTCGGCCACTCAATCGCGCTCGATGCGCTGGGCAACGTCTATGTGGCCGGATCAACGTCCTCGTCCGATTTCCCGACGACCCATGGAGCCTATGAGACCGAGCGCACAGTGATCAATCTGGACAATCCGGCCGCCTTCATCACGAAGTTCGAGTCCGACGGGGACCTCGTCTACTCGACGTTCGTCGGAGGCAACCTGGGTGAGATTTTGTCCATCGCAGTGGACCCATCGGGAAGTGTCTATTTCGTCGGAGGATGGATGGGCGATGTGTTTGTCGGGAAGCTGAACCCGGGCGGCACCGACCTCGTCTACTCGATTGCCATCGGCGGGGGGGACGGAGATGCCCCCATTGCGATCGCTGTGGACGCACTCGGGAATGCGTACGTCACGGGGATCACCGACTCCCCCGATTTCCCGGTGACGCTCGAGGCCTTCGATACGACATTCAATCCGCCCTGGCCCGAGGATTGGAACGCGTGCTGTCCCTACGACGGCTTCCTGTTCAGCCTGAACTCCGATGGGTCGGCATTGGTCTATTCGACCTTCATCGGAGGGTTCAACGTTGATGCGCCCGCAGCGATTGCAACGGATCCTCTCGGGAACGTCTGGGTAGCCGGGTCGACTTGGTCCATGGACTTCCCCGTAACGCCCGGCGCCTACAACACCTCCCTGACGTGCAGATATTGGGACCTCAGTCACCCGGATTATCCGGGTTGTGACGGCGCGACCTTCTTGGCTGGGTTCGACCGATCCGGCATGCTCCTCTCCAGCACGTTCCTCCCCACCTCGAATGGGGGCACATTCGGCATCGATCTGGATGGCGCAGGCCACGTCTACCTTACGGGCATCGCATGGAGGGACTTCCCGACGACGCCCGGAGCCTACGACCGGACCCCCAACGGGGGACGGGACGCCTTCGTGGCCAAGATGGATGCCAAGGGCAGCACCCTCCTCTATTCCACGCTCCTCGGAGGCGGGGACCAAGTCCTTCTCGAACCCACCGAGCTGGGTTTGATTGCCTACGTGGACGACGAAGCTCTTTCCATCGCCTTCGATCCGACCGGCAACGTCACCGTGGTGGGCGCCACAGGATCGATTGATTTCCCCGTACCGGAAGGAGCATTCGACACGACCTACAACGGCCGCAGCGACGCTTTCGTCATTCGGATGGAGCCGATTGCGGAGCCCAATCGGGCCCCGGTCGCATACTTCGATGTCACACCTCCGGGAGAGAAGGATTCGCGTGTCCTGGTAAACGCGTCGAACTCCGCGGACGCGGAGGATTGGGACGACCTCCTGGAAGTGCGATGGGACTGGGACAGCGATGGCGTGTGGGATACTCAGTGGTCCACCGTCAAGACCGCATGGCACGAATACGCGTCGGCAGGTACCCACACGATCCGCCTCGAGGTCCGCGATACGGGTGGGCTCGTGGGCAGTGCCACCCGAGAGGTCGTCGTGAGCGGCCAGCAGTCTCCGCCTCCGACTCCTCCTTCGGTCCCGCAATCCGTCCCGCTCGGGGTCGTGTACGCCGCCCCCGCGGCCGTCGCGTTGGGCGGCGCCGCGGTCCTGCTCCTGCGGCGGCGATTACGGAAAGGTCCTCCGTAAAGGGGCCGACGATGCGGAAATCCTTCCACCCCTTGGCGAATCCGTCGCATTTCGTCGCGCTCGTGCTGACAATCGCTTTCCTCCTCGCCGGTGCAATCCCCGCCGTGCGACCCCACGCCGCATTGGCGGACGCGCAGGCGCCCCGGGCGGATGGTTCCCCGGAGGTGACGGAGGGTCCCACCTCCGCGGAGATCGCTTGGATCCGCGAGTTCGACAGGCCCGCTGAGGGAGTCGCCGTCGATGCCGAAGGGAGCGCATACGTCGTCGGCCACCTCGTCCAGAGTTGGAGAGTAGACACCGCAACTTGCATCAGCTGGTCCACGGGAGATGGCGTTTATTCACTTGCCAGCCTCACTAAGTACGACGCCGACGGCAACGAGCTGTGGACGCGCCTATTCGGGGCCTCGGGCTGGACTGGCGCCTCCGCGGTCACGGTCGATTCTACGGGCGTGTACGTCACGGGACCGACGTTCGGAAACTTCTCCGGCCTCGAAAAAGCGGGGAAGTCAGATGTATACGTCCGAAAGTACGATCTCGATGGCAACGTGGTATGGACACAGCAGTATGGGGGGTCGGAGTACGACGTCTCCAATGGGATCGATGTCGATGCTACGGGCGTCTACGTGGCTGGTTCCACGTGCAGCACGCTGGGCACAATTCCCGGGGCACAGAACGGGGAGGCGTTCGTCACCAAGCTTGATCTAGATGGTAACCTCGTGTGGACGCGCCAGTACGGTTCCCCATACGGCCGGGCCGAAGCCATCGCCGTCCATTTGTCCGGAGTCTACGTGACCGGAACTGGTGGTGCCTTCACCCGAAAGCTTGATCCCAATGGCGAGGAGGTGTGGACACGGTCGATCTCAGGGCAAGGAATCACGGCGGACGACACCGGCATCTACGTCGCCGCAGGAGGCCTTGACGCCTTCGTCCAGAAGTACGACGCCGACGGCAACGCCATCTGGACTCGTCAGTTTGGGACGTCGGGCAATGACACCGCCTTCGCGGTCGCGGTCGATGGCACGGGCGTCTACGTCACAGGGGCCACGGATGGCGCTTTCCCAGGACAAGAAAACGCGGGGTACGCCGACGCTTTCGTCCACCGGTTCGGTCTGGACGGCGACGAGGGATGGACGATTCAGTTCGGGGGTCTCTACCCAGATTGGGGCCTCGGTATCGATGCGCAGGGCTCTGGGATCTACGTGGCCGTGTGCGCTGACGAATATTCCATCGGTGTGAGGGAATGGTGCCGAAGTGGCACCGGCCTTCTGGCTAAGCTCGCGAGCGAGAATGCGGCCGTCGAAGTTGCCTGGATTCGGCAGTTCGGGACGTCAGCGAACGAGTCCGCCGACGCCGTGGCGTCCGATGCATCAGGGAACGTTTACGTGGTCGGGCGTGGGGTCTCGTACTACGAGGCGGGGTGCGTCAGCTGGGGCGCGCCTGACGTTCCCGCCGGGCCCGCCTTCCTCCGCAAGTATGACAGTGCTGGCAACGTCCTGTGGACGCGCTGGGATTACGGCGTCGCGCTCGCAGCCGACTCCTCTGGCGTGTACCTAACGAGATCGAACTATGTCTGGAAGTACGACGTCGAAGGGAACCCGGTTTGGACGCAGCAAATCGGCGGATCGAACTCTTACAGAAGCGCCAAGATCGCCGCCGACGGAACGGGCGTCTACGTGGCGGGCAACTACGCCTTCGTTGCGAAGCTGGATATCGAGGGCAACCTCGTCTGGATGAGCCAGTTCGGAACTTCGGCTGACGACCAAGCTGAGGCGATTGCGGTTGGTGCGTCCGGTCTGTACGTGGCCGGCTCCGGTTTCCTTCGGAGGGTAGACCCTGATGGGAGGGAAGTCTGGACCCGGCAGACGGCCCTAAGCTGGGCTGCCGGCGTGGACCTCTCGGGTGTGTACCTCGCCGGCTTCACGCCTGCCGGCATTGTCGTCCAGAAATACGACCAGGATGGCAACCTTTCCTGGAATCGCACGTTCGAGACGCATCAGGGGCGTTACATCGCGTCTGGAAGAGCTGCAGCTGTCGGCGCCAGCGGCGTCTACACGGCTGGGAATGCGATAGTCGGCGGCGGCTGCCCCAACACCTTCGTCCAGGGGAACTATTTCGACGGCGACACGTGGACCCGCCAGTTTGCAACGGACCGTATGGAAGTGCCGAGGGACGTCGCCGTCGATGGATCCGCGGTATACGTCGTCGGCTGGACGAGTGGTGGATTCCCGGGCCAGCCGAAAGCCGGAGGCCTTGACGGGTTTATCGCGAAGATCGTGCTACCTAACGCACCGCCAAGGCTCGCCGGAATCACGACCGCGCCCGCCGCGGTCATCCCTGGCCAAAACGTTACTCTGACCGTCGCGGCCATCGACCCCAATGGCGACCCCCTCACGTACACGTGGGACTTCGGAGACGGCATGACCGCCACGGGGACGACGGCTCCCGGAGGCGGCGCGATTACCGCGACCCACGCGTACGCGGAGGCAGATACCTACACGGTGACCCTAACCGTCGATGATGGCAAGGGCGGCGTGACGACGAAATTCACAAACGTACGAGTCGTCGCGCCACTGAGCCTGGAGATTTCTGCGGATCAAATCACCGGAACGGTCCCCCTTACCGTTTCGTTTGCCGCGAATCCTTCGGGTGGCGTCCCTCCGTATTCTTTCGAGTGGGATTTTGGCGACGGGAGCTCGAGCACGACCCAAAACCCGACTCATACCTATCCGGTCGCAGGGACGTACACCGTCACGCTGGACACAACGGCCGCAGACGGTCGCACGATGTCGAAGACGATTCAGATCACGGCAAGCCCGGCCGGCTCAACGGTCGCGGGTACTGACATACCCCCGTGGGTCCCCTATGCTCTCGTGACGGCTGTCGCCGTCGGCATTGGTGGCGCCATCCTATGGCGATGGCGAGGTCGCGTCCGCGCGCCTCCTTCGCCGCCTGGATCATCGTAAGCATTGTTGGGGAACGCGTCGTTCCCGTGTCGCGATTAGGCTGTGTTGAGACCGCGAGTGAATCCTCCGAGGTTTGTTGGTGACAGTCCGCGTAGCAATCGTGAACGGCAAGCAAGGGTACGGGCCTGCTGGGATTCGAACCCAGGTCAGAGGCTCCGGAGGCCTCTGTCCTATCCAGGCTAGACTACAGGCCCTTGGGCCACCGAAAGGAGTCGACGCAATAAGGCTTTCCAGGGAGCCGCTGGCGACGAGCTTTCATTTCTTCGCGAATTCCGTGTAGCCGCATCGGCCGCACGACACGCGGTTTTGGTGACGCGCGAGGAACACGCCGGGACCGCACTTCGGGCAGCTCTGGCGATCTCGCGAGAGCCGCTCTCCCTCGACCTTGTAGAACTTGCGCTTTAGGCCTGCCGTGCCCTTCTCCTTCTTCGCCTCGGCCATCACTTGCCCTCCTTCTTCTTGGGCTCGGCCTTCTTCGCCTCAGGCTTCTCCTCCTTCTTCCCCGTCTTCTTGTCCTCTTTCTTCCCGGCGGCTTCCTTCTTTTCCGCCGGCTTCTTCTCTTCCTTTGTAGCCGCCTTCTCGGGCTTCGCCTCTGCCTTCGGCGCCGCTGCGGGTTTCTCCGCCTTCGGTGCGGGGGCAGGCTTCTCCGGTTTCGCGGGAGCGCCTTCCTTCTCCTTGACCTCGGCCTCCGCGAGCCTGTTTCGGATGAGGATGTGCTTCCGTTCCACGGACGCGGCTTCCTCCTTCGATTTGTAGATCTTCGCGTACCCGAGGGTCTCGTACTTGCCGAACGACGACGCCTGGTGGTCGATTACGACGATGTCCTTCGTCGCCTTCAGTTCCTTCGCGAGGAATGCGCGCAACGAGTCCCGCGTCGGCGTCGGCTCGCCCTTGTGGATCGCCTTGAAGCGGACCTCGACTCGCTTGAGGAGCAGGTTCTCCTTCTTCTGGAGGACTTCGAGTTGCATGGGTTACCGTTCCATCCGCCGCAGGATGTCCAGGACCTTCGACTTCGCCCCTTGGTCCGGTCGCACGACCACGACACCCTGGGACGGCATCCCATACAAGACGGCGGCCGACTCGGGCGCGAGGGCGATGCAGACCAGGGCCAGAAGGTCCTCTTCGCCCCGGACTTCGACGCGTACCCGCTCCTTCGATTTAAAGGCTTCGGACACGGCCTGCCAGGCGTCCGGCGTGATCGTCGCCGCGGGGTTCGTGACGCGCAACACCTTCGCCCCCACGAGTTGCAGCGCGTCCCGGAGTTCCGGGTCCTCCTGCCGTTTCGTCTTGAAGTCGACGAGGCAGATGTCCGGCGGTCGGCCTCGCGCGACAAGGTCCAGGGTGCAGAAGTCCCCGACCGTCACGACAGGCGAGGCGGCGCCGATTGTCGGGAGGACGTCGGCGCCATGGACCAAAGGGCCCATCGGCCACCGGAGGAATTCTCTCAAGGACTCGGGGAGGCGAAGCGTCGCACCCGCGAACTCATCGAACGCGGAGGGCGAACTTCCCGTTGACATGGATGCCCATCTTCTTGGCGATCTCGGACCGCGGGTGGTCGACGATGATCACGTAGCCCTGCCAGTCCTTCGACGTCGCGTTGCCGCAGAGCGGGCACTTGTCCTCGTCCGTGATCGCGGAGCAGTTCTTGCACGCCTTCGGGATCTTGACGACCATCGCTCAGCCCTTCTTCTTCCGCGTGCGGCCTTCCGCCTTCGCGCGGTCTTCCTCGATCCAGTCAAGCTTCCCCAGGGAGGGCTGGCGCATCGTGAGGCCGATCTTCGATTCCCGCGGCGCGCGCTCGTTCAGGGATACCGCGACGATCCGCGTGCGGACCTTGTCTCCGATCCGGAGGTCGCGCTTCGTGTCCTTGCCGATCAGCCGCTGGCCTTCCTCATCGACGTCCACGCGGTCGTCCATGACCTGAGAGATGTGCAGCAGGCCGTCCAGAGGTCCGAACCGCACGAACGCTCCGAACTTCAGGACCTCCACGATGGTCCCTTCGACGATCTCCTGCAGCGTCGGGGCGAAGACGAGGGCGTCGTACCGCACGCGTTGGTACACCGCACCGTCCCCATGGACGATCCGGCCCTCGCCGACCCGCTCGATGTTGCTTGCGATCAGGGTGAGTGTCTTGTCCGCGCCGATCTTTCCTTCCAAGGTTGTGCGCGTGAGTTCCCGAGCGACCGCGTCGATGTCTTCCCCCAAGCGCTCGGGCGGGATCCGGACGACGTCCTCCCGCTGGACCCGTTGATACATGAAAACCGGCGCGGTGCGTAGAGGGTGCTCGTATTTAGGCCTTTGCGGGGAGCCCGGCCTCCGTACCTCGATATAGGCCCGCGCAGTTCCCCCACAGGTTGCTCGGCCGCAAGCAACCGGGATGGATAGAGGGGATTTCTGCCGCGTTCCGCGTGCTGTTTCGCCGCACGTCGAGGCCCGTACCGAAACTGGAGGCCCAAGATCGCCAGTGGAATCTTGTCCTGTCCCTCCCGCTGACCATATTTCTGTTGGTGTTCTTCATCGCGCCGTTCGTGTTCATCATCCTCTACGCCTTCGACGCCTACAGCGCCACGCACCAGTGGACTGGTGCCTTCTCCCTCCGGAATTTCGAACTCATCTGGGCCGAATCCACCGGACGCCTCTTCTGGAAGACGGTCCAAGTGGCGGGAGCCGTCACCCTCCTGTGCTTCGTGGCCGGGTACCCCGTCGCGTACTTCATCGCGGAGCAGGAGCGGACGCGCCGCGAGTTCCTACTGATGCTCCTGATGGTCCCCTTCTGGACGAGCTTCCTCCTCCGAACCCTGTCGCTCATGACGATCTTCTCGGAGTTCGGTCTCGCGAACCAGTTCCTCGCGGCGATTGGGCTGAGCCAGGAACCGTTCTTCCTGACCCGAAATTTCGCGGCCGTCGTGTGGGCAGAGACGTATACGTTCATGCCGTTCATGATCCTCCCCATGTATGCGACCCTCGAACGTCTGAGCCGGTCTTCGGTTGAAGCCTCGTACATCCTCGGTGCGGGCCGCATCCAGACGTTTTTCCGCGTGATCCTGCCCCTCTCGACTCCGGGGATCATGGCCGGTAGCCTCCTCGTTTTCATCATCTCGATGGGGGAGCTTGTGATTCCCGCCCTCACCGGCGGGGTGGACTACGGGTACCTGATCGGTAACTCCATTTACGAGCGGTACGGCCTGACGCCGGGAACGACGGCGGCCCTCTCCCTGCTGTTCATGGGGGTTGTCCTCGCCTTGTCGATCGTATACCTCCGGCTCGCGGGCCGGGAGGGGGTCCGCCTTTGAAGCTCGGACGCGTCGCGTTGGCCGCGTACGTCGGCCTATTTTTCACGGGCTTGTACGGGCCAATCGCAGTCCTCGTCGGTTTGGGCTTCAACTCCGGGTCGCGGGTTTACGTGTGGGAGAGCTTCACACTCGAGAACTATCAGATCGTTCTTTCGATCAAGTCCTATGTGGATGCCTTCTGGTCCAGCATCTTCATCGCCGTGGGGACGACCGTCCTGTCTGTGATCCTGGGGACCCTCGCTGGACTCAGCGCGTCCCGGCGCGCCTCCGGGCGATTCGAACTGGTCTGGAGCGCCCTCGTCCTGCTTCCCCTGATCGTCCCCGAGATCGTGGAGGCCCTGTCGATCTTCCTATTCTACCGGGTCCTCGGGATCCCGCTCGGTACGGGAGCCACGATCATCGGCCATACCGTGTTTTCCGTGTCCTTTGTCGCCTTGATCGTCCGCGCCCGGATGGCCGACTTCGGCCGCGCCTACGAGGAGGCGTCTATGGTACTCGGCGCCGGCCGGCTGCATACGTTCATCAACGTCCTCCTGCCCATGGCGGCCCCCGCGGTGATTGCCGGGTCCTTCCTCGCCTTCGCGTCTTCGTTCGATGACGTCATCAAATCGGGCTTCACGACAACCCCGCTTTCGCGCACGCTCCCGCAGATCGTCTTCGCGCAAGCCAGCCGCGGGGGGATCTCCACTTCGTTGGCCGCACTCTCGGCCGTGATGGTCGCGATCAGCATTTCCGCGGCGCTCGCGCGCGTCTTGGCGGGGCGACGACTCAGCCGCCGGTGAGGAACACCCGCACCGTGTCGAGGTCGAAACCGAGCTCCACGGCGCTGCCGATGCCGAGGCGATTAGCCGCCCGCCCACCAACCTGTGCGGTCAGCCGAACATTGTCGGCCGTGCGAACCGCCAGGACTGCATTCGTCCCCCGGAACACGGACTCCTCCAGGGTGCCGGTCACTCGAACGTCTCGAGAACCCGCCTCCTCGCCAACTGCGATCGCCTCCGGCCGGACGGAGATCAACACCCGGCCCCCGGCGGAATCGCGAAGTTCCTCGGGGGCGCGGAAAGACACGTCGCCAGGTAGCCGGACGATCCCGTCTTCGAGTATACCTTCCAAGAGGTTCGTCTCCCCGATGAAATCGGCGACCAATGCGGTGAGCGGGTGGTAGTAGATTTCCTCCGGGGTGCCCTCCTGTTCGACCCGCCCGCGGGACATCACCGCGACCCGATCCGACATGGCCATCGCCTCCCCCTGGTCGTGCGTGACGAAGACAAACGTCGTGCCGACTTGTCGGTGGAGCCGCTTGAGCTCGAGCTGCATCTGTGTGCGGAGCTTCAGATCTAGAGCGCCCAGCGGCTCATCCAGGAGGAGGACGGACGGTTCCGTCACGAGGGCTCGGGCCAAGGCGACTCGTTGTTGCTGGCCCCCGCTCAGCTGGGAGATGCGTCGGTCCCCGAGCCCTTCCAGGCCGACAAGTCCCAGGTATTCTTTCACCTTTTTCCGGATGTGGGAGGCACTTTTCCGACGCACCCGAAGGCCATACGAGACATTGTTGAAGACGCTCAGGTGAGGGAAGAGGGCGAGGCCCTGGAACACCATCCCAAGGTTCCTCTTGAAGGGTGGCAACTCGTTCACCCTCGCCCCGCGAAGGCGGACCTCCCCTTCGTCGGGGCTCTCCAGGCCCGCAATCATGCGGAGGCTCGTCGTCTTACCGCATCCGCTCGGCCCGAGGAGCGAGTAGAAGCTGCCTCGCGGGACGCTCAGGCTCACGTGGTCCACGGCGACGGTGTCCTTGAATCGCTTCGTGACCTCGATGAGTTCGATGTCCGGTGTCCCGCTCACGGCATACTCCCTGGGCCCGAAGGAACCCGTCGCGAGCCTTAAAGCTCACTTCACGCCAGGATTTCGTCCCATATCGCGGCAAGCTGGGCGTTCTCGGAGGGCGTCCTGGCCCTCAAGGTCTGGAGCTTCGCCGCACGTGGGTCGGGTGGATCCGAAACCAGGATGTTGTAGTCCGGCAGGCCCCACACGTAGGGAAGGACCATCCCCGCCGGCTCTTCGTGGATGGCGAGTTGCTCTTGGCTCTTGGGCCCGCCGAAGAGGGCGAGCTTGTGCGCGATGCCGTAGTTCCGGAACATGGCGAGGACCGCCGCGTTCGCGGCTTCCCACATATAGTTGATGAAGACCATCGCGGTCTCCTTGTGCGGAGCATTCTTCGGGATGACGTAGTTGTCGGTCCAGAGCACCGCGCCTTCATCCGGAATCGTATATGTGATCTCGGGCTTCGGGGTCGCCTCCCGAATGAAGAGGACGTCCCCGCTCCAAGCGTGGGAGACATGAAAATCGGGCGGGTCCCCACCGAGTCCCAAGTAGTACTGCTCCGCATCCGCGAAGTCCGCAAGCATCGGTTTCACATCGAGCAACGCCTGCTTGACCGCATCCAAGGTCGACTGGGACAGATCGTTCACTCCGTTTCCTATCCCTTGGGACTGAAGCCAAATCGCGGCGGCTGCGAGGGCTTCGTCCCGATCCCTCTGGATCGTGACCCGGCCTTGGTTCCTGTCCAGGAATCCGCCCGGTGACGTGTCGAAGATCTGGTTCCAGCTGTTCACGGTCGTCTGGCCGGGGGGGAACTTGGTCAGGAGGGTGTTCCATCCGATGCCCGTCGTGCCCCACAGGTACGGGAGGCTATACTCACGGGCCGTGTCCCACGGCGTCAGGTAGTTCGTATCGAGTTGGTCAATGTTTGGGATGTAGTCATGGTTGAGGCGCTCGAGGAGCCCGAGCCCGATGGCTTCCTGAACCGCATACCCCGTGACTACCATGATGTCGAACTTATCCGGGTTTCCGAGTTGGAGGCGAGAGCGGAAGTGTTCCTGCGTTTGCGCGCTGTCGTCGTAGACCATCTCGACTTTGAACTTGTTCTCGAAATCGTCGAGAAGCGCGTAGTTCGTGTAGAGAGACCAATTGTACATCGAGATCGATTGCGACAGCGGTGGCAAGTTGACGATGCGGCTGATTGCCGCTAAGCGTGCATTGAGGCTGTCGATCTCTTGCTGCCGAGACCCCGATCCACCGAAGAAGCCGAGGGCACCGCCCACGGCCGCCCCCGCCGCAGTGAACACGCCGATCTTCAGCACGTCGCGACGGCTCACGTCCTGATCGCTCTCAGATTCCGCTGGTTGGTCTGCCATCTACCCCTTTCCTCCGACCGCGGGAATCGGGGTTACGCATTTAACGCTTGCGAATCTGACACACGGTCGGTCGGAGGGGAAGAACGAACATCTCTTCGCCGTGAGACGCTCAGATCAGGAGGGGCGCGATCACGAGGGTGATCGTCGAGAGCAACTTGACGAGGATGTGCAGCGACGGTCCGGCGGTATCCTTGAACGGGTCGCCGACGGTGTCCCCCACGACGGCGGCCTTGTGCCTATCGCTCCCCTTGCCGCCGCTCAGCTCGATGAACTTCTTCGCGTTGTCCCAGGCGCCTCCGCCCGTGTTGAAGACCAGGGCCAGAATCACCCCGGCAAGCGTGCCGACCATGAGGACGGCCCCAACGGATTCCGCGGCGTAGATTGTCGTGCGCAACGCGAGCCCGACGACGGTGGGCCCGAGGACCGCGAGGAGGCCCGGGGCGACCATGTGCTTCAGAGCCGCCCGGGTGCAGATGTCGACGGACCGCGCGTAGTCCGGGTCCTCCGTCCCGGCCATGATGCCGGGCTTCTCGCGGAACTGGGCGCGGACGTCGTTGATGATCTCCCAGGCCGTGCGGCCGACCGCGCGGATCGCCAGGGAGCTGAACAGGAAGACAATCATCACGCCCATGAGCCCACCGACGAAGATCTCCGGGACCGCCAGGTTGATGACGGGTTCGCAGTCCACCGTGCAGCCTGCTGATTCTCGGAGGATTCGCACCTCATCGAGGTACGCCGTGAACAGGAGGAAGGCCGCCAGCGCGGCACTGCCGACCGCGTAGCCCTTCGTCAGGGCTTTGGTCGTGTTCCCCGCGGCATCGAGCTTATCCATCCGAGTCCGGGCCTCACCGGACTTCCCGGACATCTCGAGGATCCCAGCCGCATTGTCCGTGATCGGTCCGAACGTGTCCTCCGCGAGGATGTACGCGGCCGTCGCGAGCATGCCCATCGTCGCTACGGCGGTTCCGTAGAAGCCGCCCCCAGGCAGGGCGTGCTCCCCGAGGTAGAAGGAGACCAGGATCGCGATGCCGATGATCAGAGCGGGCAGTGCGGTCGCCTCGAGCCCGACGCTGAACCCGCTCAGCACGGTCGTCGCCGGGCCCGTCTCCGAAGCCCGCGCAATCTCCTTCACGGGCCGGTAGCGCGCCTCCGTGTAGTACTGCGTGATGTAGACGAACGCGAGGGACGTCACGATCCCCACGACGCCCGCCAGGAACAGGTAGATCCAGGTCGTCGCGTGGGCGCCCCGCGCCGGATCTCCCTGGAGGAGGATGTATGCGGCCGCGGCGAACAGGATCGTCGCGAGGACCATCGTGACGTAGTAGCTGCGGTTCAAGGCCGCCATGGGCGCCTCGTCTTCGCGCGCCCGGACGGTGAAGACGCCGACAATTGTCGCGAGGAGCCCGAACGCACGCGCCACTAGCGGGAAAAAAATCCCGCCGACCCCGAAGACCGGGAACAGGGCGACACCGAGGACCATCGCGCCGATGTTCTCCGCCGCCGTCGATTCGAACAGGTCCGCGCCGCGGCCGGCGCAGTCCCCCACGTTGTCGCCCACGAGGTCCGCGATGACCGCCGGATTTCGCGGGTCGTCCTCCGGGATCCCGGCCTCGATTTTCCCGACGAGGTCCGCGCCCACGTCGGCCGCCTTCGTGTAGATCCCGCCGCCGAGCTGGGCGAACAGGGCGACGAGGGACGCCCCGAATCCGAAGCCGACGATTGAGAGGACGATGTCGCTTTGCCGGGCGGCCTCGTCCGCCCGAGGGGGCGTCACGAGTCCGTAGAGGCTGTAGATGCCCCAGACGCCCAGCAGGCTGAATCCGATGATCGTAAGTCCGGAGACCGCGCCGCCACGCAAGGCGGTCCGAAGGGCCCGACCGAACGAGGAAAGGCCGTCGTTCGCGCAGCGGGAGTTCGCTCGGACGGAGATGTACATACCGATGTAGCCGCTGGCGGCCGAGAGCGTCGCGCCCAGCGAGAACGCGACCGCGGTCTTCGCGCCGTTCTCCCAACCGCGCGTCGCGCCGATTGCCGTCGCGAAGATGATTGCGACGACCGCAGCGATGAACGCGATCGTCCTGTACTGGCGTCGCATGAACGCCCGCGCACCCTCTTGGATGCGGGCCGCGATGCCCCGCATCGCGTCGTCGCCCGGGGAGAGGCGCAAAACGCTCCATGCGAGATACGCCGCCACCGCGACGGCGGCGAGGCCCGCCGCGGGGACGAGGATCGTGACATCGACCACGACGAACCCCTCGGTCGCGGGGAAGGGCGGACCTGTAATAAGCCTTGCTGACCCAGGGCGAATGTCGCGGAACCGGGTGTCAGGTCCCGAATTTCGGCGAGCGATTGGCGGCGTCCAGCAGGACGTCCATGAGCTCCCGTCCGCGAAGGCGGCCCAGCGCGCCGTGGGCCACGCTGCGCTCGTCGAACGACAGGACGCCGTCCACGCGCACCCCTTCCCCGAAGACGGTCAAGGGCACCGGGTCGCCGGAGTGGTCCTTCACCGCCACCGGCGTGGAGTGATCGGCGGTCATCGCGACGATCACGTCTGCGGAGAGCTTCGCCTTCAGATGACCCATCATCTGATCCATCCTCTCGATTACGTGAATTTTCTCCGAGGCATTTCCGTCATGGCCACAGAGGTCCGGGGCCTTGATGTGCAGGACGACGAGGTCGTACGTTTCGAGGGCGGTAAGCGCCGCGTCCGCCTTTGCGATCATGTCCGTGTCTAGACCGCCCGTCGCGCCCTCGACCTCTAGCACGTCGATCCCGACCATGCGGAAGATGCCGCGGATCAGGGTGACTCCCGCGATCCCCGCGGCCTTCATCTGGAGCTTCTCTGGCATCGATGTGAGATCTGGAAATACACCGGCGCCGCGCAGCAGGACGACGTTCGCGGGCGGCTCGCCCCGAGATATCCGCGCCCGGTTCACGGCATGGTCCTTCAGGATCTTGTGCGACTGCTTCGTGAACGTATTGACGACCTTGGCGGTCGCCTTCGCGGCCGACTCGAGCGGCTTGCAGTCGAGGACCTCCGCGCCAAGTTCGTGGGGATCCGTGTCGGAGACCCTCGGAGATAGCCCGCGGCCGCGCAACACGAGGGCCGCTCGATGGTCCGTACCGGCCCGGAACATCACCTTGATGCGACCGATCTTCAGACCGTCGAGGGCCTTTGCCAGCTCGTCCGTGCCCTCGCGGATGCGTCCCGCACGACGATCCGTTAGGCGCATCTTCTCGTCCACGGACGCGAAGTTCCCGCGGAACGCGATGTCGCCCGGCTCCAGGTCGATCCCCACCCCGGCGGCCTCGAACGGCCCGCGACCCGTGTACACCTCGTGCGGATCATACCCAAACAACGCGAGGTGGCTCGTGTCACTCCCCGCCGGCACGCCCGGTGCGATCGGATCGAGGAGGCCATTCACGCCATTCGCCGCGAACCAATCGAGGTTCGGTTTCGGGGTCGCCTCGAGCGGCGTCTTGTGCCCGAGCTCCGTCAGCGGCCGGTCCCCGAGACCGTCGAAAATCACCAAGAGGATCTTCCGTTGATCCATCGCGAAGGCGCGGAAGGTTGGGTCCCTAGATATGTCTTTGGAATCCGGATGCCGCGGGCCGCGCTCATGCCTTCGTGACCGTGACGGGCATGCCCGGTCCCGCCTGGAGCTGGCCCGCCGCATTCGCCTCGCGCCGCGAAACTTCGACGAATCCGCTCGAGGAGATCGTCACGAGCAGGTCGCCTAACGCGACTTGGCCATACGTCCGGACGAACGGCACGGTCATCTCGTACCCGCCGATCGTCACCTGGACGAAATCGCCGAACGCCCACGCCTTTTCGGCCGCGGCCCGTGGGATGTTCGTCACCACGTTCCCGAAGCGGTCGTGCGTGATCACGACGCCTTCGAAGCCGCCCTTCCGCTTCGTCGGTGTCCCGAAATCCAGGTCCACGAAGTCTCGGATGGCCGGGCCAGCGTCCTTGACCTTCGAGCCCGAGAGGAGGTGCGCCGCTGCGGGAGCGAACAGGTCCCGACCGTGGAACGTGTCGGAGACCTCGGGTCGCCCGAGCTTCCGGTTCGTGATCTCACGGACCTCCTTGAGCCCAAGCCGCTTGGCCGCAGGGATCAGGAGGCCGTTGTCCGGTCCGACGAGGAAGGCGCCCTCGCACACGCAGACGATTGCACGCCGCTTCGTGCCAACGCCCGGGTCGACGACGCCCACGTGGGCGGCGAATGGGTAGTACGGCACCGCGGCGTAGAGGACGTACGCTCCATGGCGGATGTCGTGCGGCCGGACGCTATGGTCGATGTCGACGACCGTGGCCTCGGGGTCCACGCTCAGGATCGCGCCTTTCATCGCGCCGACGTACTCTCCGGGTCCGAAGTCCGTTGTGAGCGTGACGATGTGCGCCATGTGCCGTACCGTCCTAGCGGAGTCGCTTGAGGCCTTCCTTGATTCGCGCAAGCTCCCGCCGGCGACGCTCCAGGTCCTTGTCGGCCTTTGCCGCGCGGGCCTCGCGTTCCTTCAGCTTCTCCTCGCGGATTTTCAGCTCGGCCCGGGTCTCCAGTAGGTCCCGCCGCTGGGCCGCCACGGTGTCGCGCATCGAGGCGAGCTTCGCCGCGCGGGCCTCGACCGCCTTGCGTTGGGTCGCGACGGCGTCCTGACGTCTCTTCGCCTCCCCATCCAGACGAGTGGACCGGTCCGAGAGGTCCGACTCCCGCTCGTCGAGTTCCGTCGTCCGCGTCTTCATGGATTCTTCCCTCGTGCGAAGCCCGGATTCGCGCTCTTCGAGGTCCGATTCGCGGTCCTCCAACGCGGCGTCCCGCCGCTGGGATTCCTGTTTGAACCGCGATTCTCGCGACGCGATCGTGGCGTCGCGCTTCGTGAGCTTGTCTTTTTCCTTCGCGAGGTCCGCTTCCGCCTTCTCGATTGCGGCGCGTCGCGACTCGATGTCCTGCAGGTCCGCGAGGAAGGCGGTCTCCTGCTCCTCGAGGGTCGTTTTCAGGGACTCCAGGGACTCGGATTCGGCGGCGACCGCCTTCTCCTTCGCCCCGAGTTCCCGCTCCCGCCGTTCCATTTCCGTCCGCTTCGAGGCCAGGTCCCCTTCCAGGCCGTCCTTGCGCGCCCGGAGCTCTTCTTCCGCGACGTCGAGCGCATCCGATCGCTCCGTCAGCCGCGCTTCGTGGGCCTCCCCCGTCCGCTCCCGTTTGTCGAGAGCCGTCTCCCGTCGGTTCGACGCGGCCTCTCGCTTTTCGAGGTCGCGTTCGAGGCTCTCGATGGACCGTAATCGCTCCTGGACGTCTCGTTCGGAGCGGATGAGCTTGAGGGCCTGCTCCTTGAGGCGGTTCCGCGTCGAGACGAGGTCCTCCTCGACGTGGGCGACCTCTCGCAAGCGACGCTCGAGGTCCCTCGTCTGTGCCGCCACCTCGCGCTGCCGTCGCCGGAGATCCACCTGCCGTTCGCGCGCCTCGCGCTCCTCCGCGGCGACCTTCAAGTCCCGTGCGGTGAGTTCCTTCGCGACCTTCTGCATGCGCTTCGTCGAGCGGGCGAGTTCGTCCCTCCGGCCGTCGAGGCTCGCATCTTCGGCCTCGAGCGCCTCTTGTCCCTTCGCGAGGGCTTTGGCCTGGGCGGCCAGCGCCGCCTCTCGACCGTCGAAATCCTTCCCCCGCGCCGCGACGGAGCGTTCCCGGTCGGCGACCTGTTCCTCCCGACTGGAAACGGATGTATCGTGATCCCGGAGCTTCTCTTCCCATTCCCGCTGGGCCTGCTCTCTCAGGAGGAGCTCTCTCTCCCGGCGTTCCGCCTCGGCCACCCGGGCGTCGAACGCCTTGCGGGCCTCGGCAATCTTTTCCATCTCTGCCTCCAGGCTTGCGTACAGCTCGTTGACCTGTTTCCGCTCGCGGTCTTCCGATGCCTCGCGGACGCCCAGGGAGCCCTCTCGGTCTCGGAGCATCGTCTCGCGCGCGGCAAATTCCCGCTCCCGCTCGTCGAGCTTCGCCTGACGCTCCGCGAACGCGCGACGCTGGGCCTCAAGCTCCGCGCGGCCCTTCTCCGCCTCCATCGCGACGAGCTTCTTCTGGGACTCCACCTCGACGTCTTCCGACGTGCGGCGTTCCTCGAGGCGACTCATGATCATCCCGCTCGCCTCCTTGACCGCCTGCAGCTCGGACCGGAGGGCCTCGAGTTCCCGCTGCCGCATCCCGCTCCTCTGGTACTCCTGCTCGAGCTCCCACTTGCGGCGGTACAGTTCCTCCTCGCGATCGATCAGTCGCCGCTCCTGGTCCCGGCGGGCCTCGAGGTCACGGAGGTAGGCCTCCCGCTCCTGGGCCGCCTGGGTGGTGACCTCGGACAGGAGGCCGTCCGCGTCGCCGATCCCCTCGACCGCGGCGTCGGGGTAGCTCTTCTGCAGCTGCTCGATGCTGATCGTCGAATGGCCGTAGTCGTACGTGCGGACCTCGAGCTGCGCCCGCTCGCTTGACGCGTCGCGAAGGATCTCCGGAAGGGCGTCCCGGCCGACGACGTCGAGGTTCGATCGATGCTCCGCAAGGACACCATCCCCGTCCCGCAGGACGAGGACCCCCTGCGACGGAGTGTCGCCGCGGAAGACGGACGTCTTGAGGAGACCGTTGAACTTCATCGCCCGAAGCTCGGCGAGGATCGTGCGGATCGCTTCGGGTCCCCCGTCGGCGATGCGTTCCACTCGACCGGGAGGGACTTCCATCGCGCGCCCGACAATGTTATCACGTTAAGAAACTTCCCACGAGATTCTGTGGCCTGAAATCGAGGACGTCGCTCGGCGCTCGGACAATCGTTTTGTAGCGGTCCCGCAATGGCAGCGACGCGTTCGTGATGAGAAGAGGGTCAACCGACGGCGGCGTGACGACCTCTATGAGTGCTGAAACGCATATGCTACGGTGCACCGCTGGTATCGGGTGGACTTACCGGCGATTTCATCCCGCCCGCGCGCGAACTTTTCCGCCAGGTCACTTCTTAGGCGACTGTCCGGGCGGAGGAATGGCTCCGAGTTGTGTCAACAGCCCCAGGTTGTCCGTGACCCCCCAGTGCTCCGCGGCCTTGCCGCCGGAGAACCGCACGATGTCGATTCCCTCGAACGCGACCCGCTTCCCCGTTGGCGGGATGTTCATGAATGCACCCTTGTGGGTTCCGCTGAAGGTCGCTCGGGCAACGACCTTGTCGCCGTGGGAAATCACCTCGTTCACCGCGACCTGGAGATCCGGAAATCCGGTCCGCATCGCGCTGATGAGCTGCTTTACTCCCTCGATTCCGGACTTGAACCCCGGGAGCGGCGGCTCGTGGTCCACGAAGTTCCGATCCGCGAGTTCGTCCACAACACTCAGCTTGCCCTTCGAAAACACCTCGTCGTAGAAGCGGCGCAAGACCGCTTCGTTTGTATGCGATGTCATTCCTCTCCCCGCCACGGCCATGCGAACGAGCTTATTAAAGGGCTTCGCGACAGCGAGGCCCATGACCGGAAGATCGGCATCGCGACATTGCGGCGCTCGAGAGGGGGCAGTAGCATACACGCAGTCCAAAGAATGCGCAGCTCGGTGCACATTTGTACTCATCATGTGTTAGCAAAACCATTTGACGTCTATGAGTGCTGAAACGCTCCGACCCGGAGGCACGTGGTGCAAGACGCACCTCCGGGGCGCGGACCCGTGGAATCATCGCTGATACGGGGCTCACAATCGCCTTTATGAGGGAGGCGGCTGGCCAGGGCCTCGGAGAAACTACCATGGGACGGTCTCCCAAGGGCCACGTCGCTTTCGTGGCGGTCCTCGCGATTGTGCTGTCGGGATTCGCTCTTGCCGTCGTCGCGCCGCGCGCGAGCGCGGGAGCCGCAATCGTCTACAGCGAGGGATTCGAGACGGGAATCATGAACCCACGGTGGATCATCTCGGACTCCAACCCGGCCGGCGGGGAGGACTTCTGGGGGATCACGTCCTTCCGCGCCCACACGGGCACGTACAGCGCGTGGGCCGCGGAGATCGGCAACCAGTCGAGCGGCTCGTCCGTCGGCATGAACAACTCCGCGCCGGGCGTGCAGCTCTATGACGACGAGATGCAGGCCGATCTCGTGGTCGACCTCCGTGTGAACGGATACTCGAACCTCTTCCTATCCTTCTGGTACTACGTGAAGGCGGAGAACGGCGGCGGCGATTGGATCCAGGCCTGGTACGAGGCCGGCGGCGTGCAGACGAACATCTTCAACCCGCGCGGATCGTCCGGGAACAACTGGGCGCCCGTCAACGTGTCCGTTCCGAACAACGTCGAGCGGCTGATCATCCGCTTCCACACGGATTCCGCGAACCACGGGTTCGAGGGAGCCTACGTGGACGACGTCGTCTTGACGGGCATCGAGGATGCCGCCCCCTCATCGAGCGTCCAGCCTCTGCCCACATACAACCGCTCCGTGCCCGCGGGCATTCCCTACGACGCGCAAGACAACCCGAACGCGAGCGGCGTCGATTACGTCGAGCTGTGGTATCGGATCGGGACTACGGGCCCGTACACGCTCTACACGCGTCCTGCGAATCCGGCTGGACAATGGGAGCCGTGGTTGTCGGATCCGATCCCGTTCGACACGACCTTCACGGGCGGCGATGGCCACTACGAGTTCTACACGATCGCCGTGGACAATGCGTCGAACCGGGAGGCAGCTCCCGTGAACGGGACACCCGACGCGTCGATGATCCTGGACGCGACACCTCCGGTACTCACGCTCAACGCCCCTGCGCAAGGGGCCTTGCTCCGGACGAGCTACGCCCTCGTCGCCTGGCAGGCGACGGATGCCACGTCCGGCCTGGACCACTACGAGACCCGCCTGGACGAAGGCGCCTTCGTGACGAACGGGGTCGCCGGATCCCGGAACGTCACGGGATTGTCCGAAGGCACGCACCGCATGACGATCCGCGCCTATGACCGCGCAGGAAACTTCGCGGAGGACAGCGTCACCTTCGTCGTCGACACGGTCGCGCCCAACCTGGCGATCGGCCTGCCGGCTCCGGACGAGTTCGTCACGACGGACGACTACACGTTCATCTGGTCTGCAACGGACGCGACATCGGGTATCGACCACTACGAGGTCTGGCTCGACGGCGGCGTCCCGATCGCGATCGCCGAAGAGCGCGTCGTGATCGGCGGCATCGCGGACGGGCAGCACACCTTCTACGTGCGCGCGTTCGACCGCGCAGGCAACGTCGCCGAGGCCTCGGTCACGTTCCAGACGGACAAGAACCCCTTCAGCCTCACGGGTCCGTATCGGGGCCTGCCGCTGCTGGTCCTCCTCGCGGTCGTGATTGCCCTCCTGCTCCTCCTGCTCCTCTGGTGGAAGCGCCGCAAGGACAAGGAAAAGGAAGAGGCGGAAGTCGCCCTCGCAGGCATGGAGCCGGTGCAACCCCTCGCACGGAATTCGGAGAAGATCGTCGAGGAGCGGGTCGACCCCGGACTCGCCAACGACGGACCGATGACCGAGGAGCCGCCCGCGGGTCCGCCGTAAGACTCATTCGTCCCCGGGCGATTCGGCGTCGGCCCTTCGGATGTCGATCACGACGCCCGGCGGACTGTAGTCCTTTCTTGCCCGGATTTCGACGACCTGGCTGACATCCGTGACCACGACGCACATGGGGATCGAGCACGGCGTCAACGGTCGGTAGCCCCGTCCACCCAGATCCAGGGGGACCGCGATAACCGAGCCCGAAAGGCCGAAGTCCTCCTGGTCAGGGAGCTCAGGCGCCACACGTCTCCGCAGGACGTTCTAGGGACCAAAGAATCGAGGACAGTCCCCTATCCCATCGCGTCCACTAGAGGGGGCCAGCCGACTCTTCGCCTGCTACCGCATTCAGGGATTCGACATACTCTTGCAGCTCCTCGGGGGTCCAGTCTTCGAGGACAACGTGAACAAACGCGTTCATTCTGCCGCGCCGGGCGAGCGCAAGGGCAATCAAGTCGGCGACGACATCCGGATTCTCGACCCAGGGCCGGGCAGAGAGCCGCGTAAGGATGTCATGGCATCCGCGGCATAGCGCTATCAGCACCTCGTTGTTCGGGTCGTTCTCCTTGCCGAGGACGTGGTGCGCGGAGAGCCATTTTTCGACCTTCCTGCGGCAGAGCTGGCAGACTCCTTCTCGAAGGCCGATCGCTTCCAGACGTCTTCCGCCGAAGTAGGCTACGTTCCGGCGATGCCCCTCGCGGCATCGCACCGTGCAAAACTGCTGCCTTTTCGTCAACGGCACGAAGTCGCGCCCGCAACCCGGACATTTCTCCATCCCAAGGTCCGAGTGCTCCATGACGTATCGCTGCCATCTCTCAGGTTCATAGTACTGCAGCGCGTCGACAAGGGGCGTGATCGCAACTCCCTCCATGCGGGCCAGACGCCGGACGGTCGTCCGCCCACCTTCCAACTTCCTCGCGAAAGCAGCAATGCGTTTTTTCGTGAGTCCTGTCCCGTGTTTTGGCTTCTTCTCCCTCCAGTCCGTGTTTCGTGAGCGAACCTCGAGTCGCGAGAGCTTCAGGGCAACCGCCGAGTAGGTGCGTCCTAAGCGAGCGGCGATCTGACCGAGTGGTTCTCCTTGTCCCGCAAGCGAGCGGGCTTCCTTCACCTCCTCTTCGGTCCATTCTTGGTGTGCCATGGGGTAACCGAGTCTGCGCAGTCGCTCGTGCACGCTCTGCCCGACGAGCCCCAGGCGCTTCGCCGCTCTCCATACCGAGCCCGTGTCCTTGTAGGCGGCGATGACTTCTTCGTCACTGATGCGCTTATTCCAAACGGTTCCGCGCCCTGTCACCGGGTGGTCCCGCTCGTTGCTCCCGTCGTCAGGCGAAGGATGTCTCTCGGGGCGTGCGCGCGGCGTGCCGGGGCCGCCCGCGGCGATCTCCTGGATTCCAAAGTTGGGCGAGGACGTCGCTGCGACATCCGCGCGTCTTCGGGGCTCGGCCATGATCCCATCCCTAACCCGCACGACCCGGGAAGCCGGCGAGTGCCTTGCTGTCCTTCCCTATCGGGATTCGACCCTTTAATCGTAGCGGCACGTCGAGGCACGACATGGCATTTTCTTGGGCGCCAGGCAATATAAATCATTCGGGCGGGTGGCCGAAAGTGAAAAGCGCGCGATGAGCTTGGCTCACTTGAGCGCCGTTTTCGCGCGTTCCGGATTGTCCACGACCATGGCGATCTCCGTGCGTCCGTTCTTGGACCCGAGGATGTAGATCGAGTGGACGTTGATCCCCGCGCGGGCGAGGCGCCGCGCGACCTTCGCGAGCTCTCCCGGACGGTCGATCAGCTCGAGGTTCAGGATGTCGCTGAGCTCGAATTTCAGGCCTGCATTCGACAGGGCTTTTTCGGTCGTCTGCACATCCGACGTGACGACGCGAAGGAACGACGACTCGTGCTTCGATTCGCTCGCGATCGCGCGGATGTTCACCGCCGCCCTGGCGAGGGCTTCCGTGACGCGGGCCAGCTCGCCGGGTTTGTCGGCCACAAAAACCTTGAACTCCATCATGTCGAACCCCCCCAATCCGGTGCGCGGTGAAACGGATGCCGAGCTACTAAAGACTTCCCCACGGCGACGCGTACCCGGGGCTTAGGGCACGAGACGGGCGCGGTCGTGCGGGAACAGGATCGCCTCGCGGATGTTCGGGAGGTCGAGGAGCTTCTGGACGAAGCGGTCGATGCCGAAGCCCCAGCCGCCGTGCGGCGGCATCCCGTACCGAAACGCCTTGAGGTAGAACTCGAAGCTCTCCGGGTTCAGGCCCTTGCCCTTCATCCGATCGAGGAGCACGTCGTACCGGTGCTCCCGCTGGCCGCCCGAGGCCATCTCGTCGCCCTTGTACTCCAAATCGAACGAATACGAGGATTCCGGGTCGTCGGCGTTCGTCATCACGTAGAACGGCTTGATGGCGCTTGGATACCCGGTGAGGAAGTACAGTTCGTGGCCTTCCTCCGACATCGCCTGGCCGAGGACTTTCTCGCCTTCCGTGTCGATGTCGCCCCCGTCCCGGAGGTGCTTGCCACGACCCCGCAGGATCTCGAGCGCCTCCGGGTACGGCAGCCGCTTGAGGGGGAGCTTCGGGCGCTTCGGGTCCACCTCGAGCATCTCGAGCTCGGTCGTCGCGTCGGACCGCACGCGCTCGATCGCGTGGTCCACCGCGCCCTCGAGGAACGGGAAGAAATCTTCCTGTCGCTCGATCCACGCGACCTCCCCATCGAAGGAGGTGAACTCCGTCACGTGTCGCACGGTGTCGGAGGGCTCCGCGCGGAAGGCCGGCGCGATCTCGTAGACGCGGTCGAGACCGCTCCCCATGAGCATTTGCTTGTAGAGTTGCGGGCTCTGGCTCAGGAACGCGCGGCGCCCGAAGTAGTTCGTCTCGAAGAGCGTCGCGCCTCCCTCGGCGCCCGCGCCCGCGAGTTTCGGCGTTTGCACCTCGATGAAGCCGTGCCGGTCCAGATAGGACCGCAGGGCCGACGTGACGATGGAGCGTACCCGAAAGATCGCCCGCCGTTCCGCTTTCCGAAGGTCCAAGATGCGGTTGTCGAAGCGAGTGTCGACCTCCGCGCCGACCTTGTCGGCAACAGGCAAGGGCAGGGGCGCGGCGGCGGGGCTGATGACCTCGATGGACGAAGCGACGAGTTCCCACCCGTTCCGCACCTGGGGATTCGCCTGGATTGTCCCGCGCGCCACGACGACGCTCTCCCGGACGATCTTCGAGGCGCGGGTGAAGAGGTCCTCGTCAGGCTTTTTCTTCACGGTGACCTGGAAGGTCCCGGTCCGCTGCCGGACGATCAGGAATGCGATCCCGCCGAGGTTCCGCACGTCCTCGACCCACCCCGCGAGGGACACATCCGACCCATGGTCCGCGGACCCGATCGAGTCGATCGTGCGGAGCGGGCCGGCCATGGAGGCGCGGAGATGGACGGGGTCTATTAAAGGATGCGGTGGAGATGCAGCGGAGACGACCGCCGTCATCGGGCGAGCTGGAGTTTCTCCTTCGCCCGGACAGCTTCCTTCTCATTCGCGTCCTTGTCACCATGCGAAGGGACGAACTGGACGTGCGGATACGCGAACTGGACGCGCGGCTCTGCATTGACCTTCTCGTAGATTCGCTTGACGAGGCGTGTCCGGTACGAGCCCTTCGCGAAGACCGGGCAGAAGTAGACGAGGCTCAGGTCGATCGAGGACGCCCCGAACGCCCAGCCCACCCGCGGTTCCTCGGCGATGTAGTCAGCGAGGTCCGCGAATTCGTACTTCGACCGAAGGCGCGCGCGGTTCTCGCGCATCATCGGCCCGACGACCTCCTCCGCCGCGTCGAAGAGCAGCCTCTCTGCCAGCTTGACGTCGCTCTCGTACGTTACGTTCAGGACGAGCTGGTCCCAGATGAACGGCGTGTCCTTCGTGTAGTTGAAGACGTTCCCCTTGAGGACATGGCTGTTCGGGACGGTGACGTACCGGCCTGTGAAGGAATCGCCGTAGAGCACGCCGCCGAACTCGCGGATTGTCGTGTTCATCGGCGTGATCTCGACGACGTACCCGCGCGTGTTGTTCATCTCGATCCGGTCGCCGAGCTTGAACAGGCTCATCGAGACGAGGATGATCCAGCCGACGAGGTTGAGCAGCGGCTCCTGCATGACGTAGATGAGCGCGGCGGACACGAACGCGGTCCCAAGGAACCCGAACTCCTGGCCGCCGCCGCCGACCAATACGTAGAGCACGAGCGCGAAGGCCGTGCCCCAGACGGCGTACGACACGATCTGGAAGTGCGCGAAGATGTCCGCCTCATAGCGAACGTGAGTGCGAAGGGCCGTGCGGAACACGGGACGCAGGACCTCGAGGAGGGCCTTCGTTGCGATGAGGAGGGGGATGATGTAGACCCAGGGGCCGAGCGCGGCGAGGTCCACTCGGGCCGTCGGCAGGCCGGGAATCTGGATCACGCCCGCCATGACGAAAAGGGCGAACATCACGATCGCTGTGATGACGACCCAGAGGAGCGCTCGCGCTTTCCGCCAGTCCGCGATCTTCACGGATTGCGCTCACCGTCCCTCGGTTTATATAAGGCCGGTGCCGAGGTTATCAGGGGTGAAAGGTCCGGAGGTGGGGACGAAGGGTAAGGGGAAAGAGGCTATTTGGACCCGCTCATCCGGGTGGCGCGAGGACGGCTCTCGTGGCCGGCCCGGTCATCGAGGTTCGTGGGCTCACGAAGCACTATGAGGACATCCGCGCGGTGGACGGGATCGACTTCGAGGTCCAGAAGCGGATCCGGGGTTCAGATGAACTCCGCGAACTTCGCGACGAGCTCCGGCCGCGTCTCCTTGAGGACTTTCAGGATCGCGCGCACGCTGAGCTTCGTCACGCCGACCTCGGCGAGGACCTTGATAATGTCGTCGAACTCTTGATCCGACAGGGTGACGAGCTTGTTCTTCGCGAGCCAGTTGCGATAGAGGTTCTCCTCGAGTTTCGTCCGCCACGCCTTCTCGTACTCCATGAGCGCGGACTCGCTGAAGTCCCCGGTCTGGTTGCACTGCGACAAGACATTCCCGAGGAACATGCCCGCGACCATGCCGTTCCCGATTCCGCCGCCCGTGATCGGATCGATCATCCTCGCTGCGTCGCCGACGATGGCGATCCCGTTCCCGACGGACTTCTTGATCGGCGGGGCCGTCGAGACGCCGCCCGTGACCATGTCGAGGGGCTGGGCCTTTTTCATCCGCGGATCCTTCTCGATCCAGTGATCGAGGAAGCCCTTGATGTCCATCCGGCTCTTGAGCCGGTCCAGCGACACGCCGATCCCGACGTTCGCGGTCGCCTCGTCCTTCGGGAAGACCCAGATGTAGCCCGCGGGCGCGCAGGTCCCGAGCCAGAACTCGCAATAGTCGGGGAAGTCGTGCCCGGGGCCGATGTTCGTGAGGCGGTACTGCAGGGTGCCCGTGATGTCGCCCGCGCGGAGGAGGGTCTTGAAGCCGGCCCAGCGGCCGACCTGGCTCTCGTAGCCGTCCGCCGCGACGACGCACTTCGCGTGAATGTTGAACTCGTCCTCGAGGCGCTTGCCGCGCACCCCGCGGACCCAGCCGTCGTCTTTGAGGATCGCCGTGGCGGTGGTCTTGAGCCAGATTTCTGCACCGGCTTTGGCGGCCTCCTTCGCCACCGCTTTATCGAATGCGTCCCGCTCGAGGACGATACCGACCTCGTTCCCCGCGTGCTTCTCCTCGATTGTGAGCGCCGTGCCGTTCGGGGAGAAGATCTTCGCGCCCTTCACCTCACGGCCGACCCACTTCCGGTCGAACGGGAGTTTCGTGTCCTCCACGAAGTGCCGAGCGAGGCCCTCGCCGCACCGGACAGGCGAGCCGATCTCCTGGCGCTTCTCGATTAGAAGGGTGCGGCAGCCGCCCATTGCGGCGTAGCGGGCGGTCATCGAGCCGGAGGGTCCCGCGCCGACGACCACGACGTCGTACTCGTAGGAAGGCATTCCCGTCGCCGACTGCGTCCATCCGCCGAGGCTATAAGAAACTAGTCATCGAGGGGTTCTGTCTGAAGTCGGGTGATGAACGCCGCGGCGGCATGGACGGGGAGGGGTGCAACAAGTCGGGTGACGGCAAAGCAGCCGCGCACGTGGGGGTATGCTACCTATACGCCTCGACCGTAAGGTCACCTTCAACAGTCTTGGCAGGGGGATGCTCTGAGCGAACGCTTACGGTCGCAGTTGCCCATCAGACTGAAGACGCAGTTCCGCTTGCGCTAGGTCCTTCCGGGAGGCGCTCGTTCTGGCGCGGGGTAAGGATTCCGCATGATAGCTCACTTTTCCTCGGACGACTCTGTCCGTTCGGCACCTCCGGGCTCACGGGGCTGGTCCGGTCGCTCCTTCATAGATTGCGGCCCATGGGGGTGGACATCTTGAGGCAGCTGTGGGGCAGGCTTGGCCGACCGTGCCTCGTCACGTGTCTTCTGAAGCGAGGCCACGGTCGTGATCAGGAGGACGAGTCCCACGACGCCGAGGGCGTACTCCACGGGCACCTTGTAGAAGTCCGACACGAAGATTTTCGCTCCCACGAAAGCGAGCACCGCAGCGAGCCCGTAATGGAGGTAACGGAGGCGCTGTAAGGCATTCTCGAGGGCGAAATAGAGGGCTCGCAGTCCCAAAATCGCGAACACGTTGGACGTGAAGATGATGAAGGGGTCCACGGTGATGGCGAAGATGGCCGGGACGGAATCGACCGCGAAGATGATGTCCGTGGTCTCCACGACGAGGAGGACCACGAGGAGCGGCGTGGCGAACCAAGAGCCATTCCGCCGGACGAGAAATTTGTCCTCAATGTAGTCGGGGGTGATCCGCACGAACTTCCGGAACACGCGGAGGACCGGGTTCCGCTCGGGGTGGACCTCCCGTTCCCGGACGACGACCATCCGCACCGCGGTGAAAACGAGGACGCCCCCGAAGACGTACAGAACCCAATGGAACCGCTCGATGAGCGCCACGCCGAGGAAGATGAAGATGGCGCGGAAGACGAGGGCCCCGAGGATCCCCCAGAAGAGAACCTTGTGCTCGTCCCGCTTCGGCACGGAGAAGTAGGAGAAGATGAGGAGGAAGACGAAGAGATTGTCGACGCTGAGGGACTTCTCGATGATGTATCCTGTGAGGTACTCCAGGCCCTTCTCTTGTCCTTGCCAGAGCCACACCGCGACGCCGAACACGACGCCGAGGACGATCCAGAACGCCGTCCACGCGAGGGCTTCCCGGATGCTGACGACGTGAGCGCGGCGATGGAAGACGAGGAGGTCGAGGAGGAGCATGGCGACGATGAAGGCGACGAAGCCCCCCCAGACCCACAGCTCCACCGCCACTCAGGCCGACCCCCATCGCACGTCTTTCGGGGCGCGAGACAAGTCAAGTCGCGTCCCATTGCGAGCCCGCGAATGTTCGGGAGCTAATTAAAAGAGACCTTGGAGTTCCGGATTACCCAGGCCCCGTGCTTCTGCCCCGCGCCCCGAGCCCCGCCCCACCGGACCGCCCTATCAGGCTCCCTCGCGCAACCTCGACCGGCTACGGCTCAATGGGCAGGGCTGCCATGTACGAGTGCGACCAACCGGTTCTTGTGGAGGGCCATATCTCCATCGTCCGGCCAACCTCGGGCTTCGATTCCCGCTTCGTCTCGTATTTCCTTCGGTCACCTTTCGGGTAACTCCAGTTTGAGAAGTGGTTCACGGGATCGTCGGGGCAGGTCGAGCTGACGGCGGACGACCTGAGCGGCTTCGTCACTCCGTCGCGTCCCGAGCATCCGGGCGGCGGAGTCGAACAACCGCATCGAGCGCCTGCACGGGACGGAGAAGGAGCGGACGAAGGTCATGCGGGCGTTCGACACGGACGGGGGCGCGGCGATGATCGCGGAGGGCTTCCGGGCCCACTACAACCTCGTCAAGCGGCACATGGGGATTGGCAGCGCGACGCCGGGGGACGCCGCCGGGGTGGTTCTGCCGAACGGGTTCCGGTGGAAAGCCATCCTCAACGCCGCCATCACCCGAAGTGTTACGCCGCCGCCGAGAGTGAGGGTAAAGTCAAATCACCCGATTAGGGGACAGAGCCTCATCGAGGCGACCTGTCGGCCGGGACGGACTCACTTCATCGTGTGGAGCTTGTGCCCGCGCGGATAGTCGATCGCCCCGACCGGGCAGACCTTCACGCACATCCCGCACTGGGTGCAGTCCTCGTTGAACGTCAGGTAGACCTCGTTCAGGAAGATCGCGTTCGTCGGGCACGTGCCGACGCAGGCCCCGCAGTGCATGCAGAGCATGTCGTCGATCACCATGATGCCGTTGTCCCGAACGGAGGGACGGATCGCGACAAGCTGTTCAGGCATGCCGGTTCCGCCACTCTTCGATCGGCACCGCGAACTTCTTCTCGATCTCTTCGCGGAAGTTCGGCCCCGTGTTGTACGCGCAGAACGGGATGACCTTCCCGTCGGGCGTTGCGTAGTGGATGACGCAGCGCTTCACGCGCTCGATGTCGTAGTTGTAGTTGTCCTGGAAGTGCATTCCGCCGACGTACATCGTGGACCAGGAGAACTCCGCGGCGCCGGCCTTGTCGCCCTTCGTGAACATCCGGTTCAGGATCTTCAACATCTTGGACAGGCCCATTCCGTCGGGCGCCTCGTCCTCCCGGAAGTGCCGCTTCAGGAGCTGGAGGGCCTTGATCTTCGACGTGAACTTGATCTTCTTCTCCTTCGTGTCCTGCGCCAGGAGCCAGAGGTCCTCCATGAGGCCCTCGACATCGACGAAGCGCGTGATCGGCACGGGGTCCTTCCCGTTCTCGAGGAACAGGTACGACGCGAGGCCGCACGCAGGGTGCGACGTGAAGGACGGCTTGGCGGTGTCCGTCAGGACGGACACGAGCTCCGAGATCGGGGAGACGAAGGGCACCGGGTACCAGTCATCGCGGGTCAAGTAGCCCGTCTGCTCCTCGAGGTCGTACGCCAGGTCGCTCAGCGTGTAGCGGAGCTTGCGGCGGTCTTCCTCGGGGATGCGGCCCGTCAGGCTGACCGGCTGGAAGTTCACGCCTTTCACGACGTCGCGGTTCTTGATCGCGTAGTTCAGAATCTCTCCGGCCTGGTCGTCGTTGAACGAGTTGACCATCGTCGGCACGAAGCAGATTGTCGGGGTGATGATGCCCTTCGCCTTGCGCTCGCGGACCCGCTCGATCACCTTGAGCTTGATGTCCAGGAGCGGCCGGCCGCGCGCCTTGATGTAGTTCTCCTCGCGCAGGCCGTCGAACTGCAGGTAGATCGTGTTCAGCCCGGACTCCGCGACCTTGTCGAGGAAGCCGTCCTCCGTCGCAAGCCGGATCCCGTTCGTCGCGACCTGGACCTGGGCGAAGCCCATGTCCTTCGCCGCCTTCACGATCTCCGGGAACTGCGGATAGATCGTCGGCTCGCCGCCGGCGAACTGGATTGCCGCGACGGGGATCGGCCGCTGCGCGCGCAGGACCGCGAACTCGTAGACGATCTGCTCGAACGTCGGCTCAAACACGTACCCGGCCGCGTTCGCGTTCGCGAAACAGATCGGGCACTTCAGGTTGCATCGGTTCGTGAGGTCGATGTTGCAGAGGGATGTGGCGGAATAGTGCAGGTTGCAGAGGCCGCATTCGTACGGACACACCTTGGCGTCGACGATCTGGGGGTTCTCCAGGCCGACGCCATCGAAGGCCCAGTTCTCCGCTTTGAGGTACATTTCTGCATCGGACCAGCAGACCTCATCGAACTCGCCGTGCTCCTTGCACGTCTTCTTCATCTTCAATGCGCCGTCACCGATGTACAGCGTCGCGGGGATGACCTTCAGGCATTCCGGACAAAGGGATCCGGTGCGGCGGGGAAGCCCCTTCTGGAGTTTCGATGGCATGACGACCATCGCGTTGTCCTGCCGCGATTCGCGGTACATGTTGCGGACTGCGCCGATCGCGTAGTCCGTTCCGCAGAGTGACATCTTGGTACCTCTTGTTCCGCGAGTATTCTGAGGGAGGATAATAACCGTTTTGTAGTTTATGCTACTACAAGATTCTCAGTGGATCCTGCCCCCCTTAGAGGAGGCCTTAGGAGCGCCGAAACGGAGCGGTCGCCGGGGCCGCAACGGCCTCCCTTTTCGAGAGCGCGGCAAGGACGTCGTCGAGGGCGCCGAACGTGCGCAGCGGGAGGACCTTCAGCACGCTCTCCGCGTGGACACGAGTTGCGGGATCCAGGTCGATCACCTTCCAGCCGTGCTGCCGTACGAGCTCGTCCCGTGTCGCGGGGAACGTCGCATCGGGTCGGAGGACCTCCGCGAGGGATGCGAGACCCTGCGACGACGTCGCGGCGGGGAACGAGCCCGTCCGTTTGAACGTCAGGAAGCGCGCCGCGTCCTTGTACATCCGCACGCCATGGAACGTGAAGGCGACGCGGACCGCGTCCCGGCACGTGCGGTCGATCTCCCGCAGCTCCTCGTCATCGAATTCGTGGACGTTGTGCGGCCCCGGGCCGAACAGACGCGTGTACACCGTGTCGTCCGCGACGCGTGGCTTCGTCTGGGACAAGTCCACGACGTCGAGGACACGGAGATCCATCATGGCCTTCCGCAACGGGCCCGGCAACGGACCCATACGATGCGCGCGCGCCTCGAGGCCGAGCCGCATCCCGCGGTCCGTCATTCCCGCAAGTTCACGGAGTCCGTCGACCTGGTCCCGGTCGAAGGGGAGGCCTGGAGGGGTTTCCAGGATGACGAACGGGGCCCGGAGGATCCGAGCGACGCGGAGGGTCTGAGCGAAGGCCGCTCGCGCGGGAGCGCTCGCCCGGAGACGGTCTCCATGACTCACGTCCCGGTGCGCCTTGACCGCGAACACGAATTCCTGCGGGACGCTAGCGCGCCATCGACGGGCGCGGCCTTCCGGGATCTGGCGGTAGAAGGTCGCGTTCACCTCGACGAAGCGAAAGGCCCGCGAATACGGTTCGAGTCCACCGGCGAAGTACCCCCATCCCCCGGCGCCGATGAGCGCATCGCGCATGCGCGTGCCGGATGCGTGACGGACCTTAAGTCCGGAGCGGAGAGGGCAGTGAACCGGGCTGAGGCGGAGTCCAGCGGGTTCAGACCTCCTGACTATACGATAATGTAGCGACGCGTCGTTTCCGTGGCGGCGATGGCTCGTTTCCGATTCGGATGCAGTGGCTGGGACTACCAGGAGTGGATCGGGCCTTTCTACCGAAGCGCGAGCGAGTCGAAGCTCCGCGCCTATTCCCGCGTCTTCGACACGGCGGAGATCAACTCGACGTTCTACCGCGCCCCGGACCCGGGCATGGTGCAGGGGTGGGCCCGCTTCACACCGGAGGAGTTCGTTTTCGCGGCAAAGGTCCCGCAGACCGTCACACACGACCGACTGGTCGACGTGGCGAAAGGCGCGGACAAGGACCTCCTGGCCTTCTGCGAACTGATGCGGCCCCTCCTCGACGCGGGCAAGCTGGGCCCTCTCCTCCTGCAGCTGCCGCCGCGGCTGCGGTTCGTCGAGCCGACGATCCACCGGTTCCTCGACCACCTGCCGCGCGACTTTGCGTTCGCCCTCGAGCCGCGGAACAAGTCCTGGATGACGATGGAGGCCTTCGACCTGCTCCGATCGACGGGGGTCGCGTACACGATTGTCGACGAGCCGCTCTTGCCGCCGGACCTGCACGTGACCGCCCCAATCGCGTACCTCCGCTGGCACGGCCACGGGACGGACCCGTGGTACAACTACCGCTACTCGGAGGACGAACTGAAGACTTGGGTCCCGCGCGTCGAGCAGGTGGCGTCCCAGGCGGGCACGGTCTACGGTTTCTTCAACAACCACTACCACGGGTACGCGCCGGAGAACTGCCTTCAGGTCCTCCGGATGCTGGGAATCCAGAATCAGGAACACTCGAGGGCCCTGCAGCGGATCGCATCCTTCCGGAGACAGGCAACCCGCGAGGAAGTGCGGCTCAAGGCCCTCACCCTCGAGGACTTCGGGGCCGACGTGCCCTCCGACTCGAAGGTGATCGGCGCCCTCGGACGGTTCATGGATGCGAACCGCCTCGAGCGGGCGAAGCGTATCGATCCGCGGGACGTCGAGATCACCCGCGACGGCGGACAGGTCCTCGCGAGGGTCAAGGAATATCGCGTCGAGCTCGATCCCGTCGCGCGGACAATCGTCCATGACTGCGAGGACTGGTCGAAGACCGCATCGCGCAAAGACTTCTGCAAGCACGTCGGGCGGTTCTTCCTGAGTCTGCCTCGCGAAGAAGCCGTCACCTATCTGGAGGCCATCGCCGCAGACCGAGACGGGTGGTCCTTCACCTTGCCTGCGACATGATCGAAGCAACGCGATCAGGCATCTGGCCTGTGATTTGTGACACGGCCGGGCAGGCGCCGGTCCCCAGGGCCACGCGGGAAAAGGTTAACGGGGGACGTCGATGCGGCGACGACCATGGGCGTTCGCCTCACGCCGATCATGATCCGCCACCCGACGACACTCGAGGCGCTACGGGGCCGCACGGTGGCCGTGGACGGCAACCTCGAACTCTACCAGTTCCTCTCGGTCATGCGCACCCGGGACGGTCTGCCGCTACAAGACTCGAAGGGACGCATTACGTCCCACCTAAGCGGCCTCCTGTTCCGGACGACGCGTCTGATCGCAGACTACGACATCCGCCCCGTCTTCGTCTTCGACGGGCCGCCGCCGCAACTGAAGCGGGACGAAATCCGCAAGAGGCGCGAAGCGCGGGAGAAGTCACAGCGGGAGTATGAGGCCGCGGTGGCCGCGGGCGATCATGCGGCCGCATGGTCCAAGGCGGTGATGACGTCGCGGCTCACGCGGCCCATGGTGGAGGAGGCGAAGTCCCTGCTCTCGTTCCTCGGGATTCCGTGGGTTCAGGCGCCGAGCGAGGGGGAAGCCCAGGCCGCGTTCCTCGCGCGCCGCGGCGACGTCTGGGCCGCGAGCTCGAAGGATTACGACTCTCTCCTCTTCGGGGCGCCTAGGCTCGTGCGTCTCCTCGCGATCGGCGGTAAGGAGTTCCTGCCGAGTCGAGGTCGTTCGCGTTCCGTGCCGCCGGAGATCCTTGACCTCGACGAAAACCTGACGGCCCTCCGCCTCACTCGCGAGCAGCTGATCGACGTGGCGGTCCTCGTCGGCACGGACTTCAACGAGGGCGTACAGGGCATCGGTCCGAAGACGGCAGTGAAGCACGTGCGCGAGTGGGGCTCCCTTGACGACGCCCCGCCCGACGTGCGAGCTCACCTTCCGCCGAACATCGCCGCGATTCGGTCGTTCTTCCTCAATCCGCCCGTGACGACGGAGGTCGACGTTCGGATGACGCCGGCTCATCTCGATCAAGCGCTGCGGTTCCTGTGCGACGAACGGGACTTTGCGCGTCCGCGGGTGGAATCCGCGTTCTCCCGGCTCCGCTCCGCCGCTCCGGCAACTCGGCGCCTGGAGGATTTCGGCTGAGGCTCGGACGCCGCTCGAACCGCCGCTCGAAACGGTTAACTACGCGGACCCTGATTCCGCCGCGTCCTGCCTGTGGGAGTTGAAGGCGGACTAGGAGGAGAGGGACTTTGAACAGGAGAACGCTTTACGCGATTGTCGGCATCGTGATCGCGATCATCGTAGTCGGGGCGGTCGTGGCGGTCTATCTCATTCCGCCGGCACCGCGGCCCTCCGTACTGGTGGTCGGCACAACGGAGCGCGAGGAGACGCTAGACCCAGCGGACGCGTACAACTACATGTCCGTGAATCTGCTGCAGAACACGCTGGCCACCTTGCTGACGTACAGCGAGACCGGCGACGGGTCTCTGCGGCCGATGCTGCTCACGGAGGTCCCGACCGTCGCGAACGGCGGGGTCAGTACGGACGGTCTCACGTACACGCTGCGGCTCCGATCGGGCGCGACGTTCCAGGACGGGACGGCCATCACGGCGGACACGGTCAAATACTCGATTGACCGCTCCGTGAAGGCGAAGCTCGACCCCGTCGCCCAAGAGGACCGTCTCCCGGTGCCGTCCTTCCTGCTCGACGCAATCGATGGCGCGAACGCCTACTTCACGACTTACACGGCTTTCGTCGAAGGAACTGCGACGCAGGCGGAGGTCGACGCCGCGTGGACGGACTACACGCAGAGCGGAGTCGAGGTTGTCAACCCCACAACGGTCCGGATCCACATGGGTCGCGTCTGGTCCCCGATGGCCCTCATGCTTGCCTTCACGAGCGTCGCCCCGGTGAATCCGAACGTGTACGTGGTGGACGCCTTCAAGCCGCAGGCCACAGACATTTCCGCGAGCGGTCCGTATAAGGTCGATGCGTTTGTCCCCGGTGAGCGCGCCGAGTTCGTCCGGAACGAACGCTACTTCGGTCAGCCGGCGATCATGGAGCGCGTCGTGATTCGGTTCTACCGCGATGCACCGGCCCTCGCGCTCGCGATGCGGAGCGGGGAGATTGACATCGCGTACCGGAACCTGAACCCGGAGGACTTCAACGAATTCAGCGCCGACGCGGCGTTCCGCGCGGAGGAAGGTCCGAGTGCCGTCATCCGGTACATCGTCTTCAACAACAACTCGGCGAAGTTCAGCGATGTGCTGGTCCGCCGAGCCCTCGCGTACGCGGTCAACCGCGATTCGATCGTGCAGACCGTCTTCCTGAACTCGACGGCGCCCCTCTACAGCCTGATCCCCGAGGGCATGTTCGGACACGTGCCCGTGTTCGAGCAGCGCTATCCGAGGAACCTGGCCACGGCGCAGGCCCTCCTGACGCAGGCGGGATACTCCACGGCGAGCAAGCTCAGCATGACGTTGTGGTACACCCCGGAGCGCTACGGGACCACGGAAGCCGATGTCGCCCAGCTGATCAAGATCGCGTGGGAAGCGACCGGGATGGTCACCGTGACCTTGAACAGCCAGGAATGGACCACCTACCGCCAGAGCTTCCGCACCGGCCTGTTCGAGGTGTTCCTACTCGGCTGGTTCCCGGACTACCTGGACCCGGACAACTACGTGACGCCGTTCCTCCACTACTCCTCGGGCGGCACGACGAGCTTCGGGTCGTGGTACCGGAACGATACGCTGGACGGCCTGATTGAACTGCAGGCGACACAGGGGATCCAGAGTACGGAGCGGGCGCAAACCCTCTCGGAGATCCAGGATGTCTTGGCCGACGACGTGCCCTACCTGCCGCTCTGGCAGACAACCCAGCAGGTCGTGTACAAGCCGAGCGTCTCTGGTGTCGTACTGGACGCGTCCCAGTTCTTCCGGTACTTCACGCTCCGGGTGAGCTAGGGCGCGAATCGGAGGGCGGCCGAAACCCGCCCTCCCCAAACCCTTTTACATTTTCTCGCATTGACGAGACTAGGCCATCGGTGCCCCCCATGCCACGGACGCAGAGTTCTCTCCGCGCCTACGTGATTCAGCGTCTCCTCCTCACAGGACCGATGATCCTGATCATCCTGACCCTCGTCTTCTACTTCCTGCGTGCCGCTCCCGGGGATCCCGTCGGGGCGATCCTCGGCGAGCGGAGCGGCCCGTTCGCGGACACGATCCGTCGTCAGCTCGGTCTGTACGATCCGCTGTACGTTCAGTACTTCGACTACCTTCGTCGGATCTTCACGGGGGACATGGGGACCTCGATCATCACCCAACGTCCCGTCGCGCAAGACATAGCGCAGCGGCTGCCAGCGACGATCGAACTCGCGGTGTCGAGCATGATCGTAGCGGTCGTCGTGGGGATCCTCCTGGGCGTCGTCTCTGCCACGCGCCGTGACCGACCCGCGGACATCGGCGCGCGACTGGTCGCCGCGGTAATGTACAACACTCCAATCTTCTGGTTCGGCATCATGATGCAGCTCGTCTTCGGAGTCACGCTCGGATGGTTCGACGTGGGCGGCCGCCTCGACGCGCGGAACTTCGCAGTGCCCCCGCGGGTGACGGGGATGTACACCGTGGACAGCCTGCTCGCGGGCCAGATCCACACGTTTTTCGACGCCGTGAAGCACTTGATCCTGCCCGCGACGACCCTCGGGCTCGTCCTGGCCGGATTCTTCGCGCGCATGGTGCGCGCGAACATGCTCCAGTCCCTTCAATCGGACTACGTCGAAGCCGCCCGAGCGCGAGGCGTCCGACCGTTCGACGTGTTCTACCGCCACGCGCTCAAGAACGCGATGGTCCCCGTGGCCACGACGATGGGCCTCACGTTCGCGCTGCTGTTCAGCGGCGCAATCCTCACGGAGACCGTCTTCTCGTGGGAGGGAATCGGCCTGTACGTCTTCACAGCGATCTCGAACCGAGACTATCCTGCGCTTCAGGGCGCTGTGGTATACTATGCACTGATCATGGTTTTCCTTTCCGTGGCGATCGACATCTTCAACGCGTGGCTTGACCCGCGCATTCGATACTGAGGGGCGAGGATGGCGACTGCGACCGTGGACATTGGCCGGCGTTCAATGATGGGCCGGGCCTTGCACGTCTTCTGGGGCGAGTCGAGGAGCCTCGCGGGCGTACTCGTATGGATCGGCATCGGCATCGTCGTGGGATTCATCGTAATCGCGGTGTTCGCGCCCTGGCTGTCTCCCTACGATCCGAACGAACTCGCGGGGGCCCCGACCCAGCCGCCAAGCTCCGCTCACTGGTTCGGGACGAACCGCTTGGGCCAGGACGTTCTGAGCCGGGTCATCTGGGGCGCACGGGTGCCCCTCATGGTCGTTGCCCTGTCCTCGGTGATTGCCCTCGCGATCGGTGCGCCCGTCGGGCTGTTGTCCGGCTTCTACGCCGGTCCTCTGGACCGCGTTCTCGTCCTTGTGATGGACTCCATCTATGCGTTCCCAGGCCTGCTCCTTGCAATCGTCGTTGCGGCCGTCATCGGTCCCGGGATCGTGAACGTCTCTCTCGTGATCGCCCTCGTCTATGCACCGACGTACTTCCGCGTGATTCGAAACCACGTCGTCTCCGTCAAGGAGCAGCTGTTCGTGGAGGCCGCCGACGCACTCGCCCTGCCTCGCACGCGCGTCATCGCACGCTACATCCTCCCGAGCGTCGCACAGAGCATCCCAGTGATTTTCTCGGTGAGCGCCGCCGACGCGATCCTGACGCAGGCTGGCCTCAGCTTCCTGGGGCTCGGCCTGCCCGTTGACATCCCCGACTGGGGGCTCGACGTGAGCCGGTACGCGGGGCTCATCCGGACGATGTGGTGGGCAGTATTCTTCCCCGGGATCATGATCATCACGCTCACAACGGCGCTTGCGTTCATCTCGGAGGGGCTTAACGATATCTTGAACCCGCTCCTCCGCAGGAGGGAGGCGCGTTGACTCTCCTCGAGATCGAGGGGCTCAACGTCACGTATGCGTCAAAGGCGGGCCCGATCCGCGCCGTTGCGGACGTCGACGTGTCGCTCGACGCCGGCCAGACGCTGGGCCTCGTGGGCGAGAGTGGTTGCGGTAAGAGCACCTTCGGGAAAGCGATCCTCCGGGTGTTGCCGGAGACGGCGACAGTCGACGGCTCGATCCGCTTCGGGGGGAAGGACCTCGCGAAGGCAAGCGAAGGGGAGATGCAGGGGGTCCGCGGCCGGGACGTTTCCCTGATCTTCCAGGATCCCATGACGCGGCTCGACCCGCTCATGACGGTCCGCGAGCATTTCATCGAGCTCATCCGCGCGCACCAGCCCGACGTCGAGGACGACGAGGCCGTCGAGAGGGCCCGACGGGTCCTCACGGCCGTCCGAATCCCGCCGGACCGGGAGGACCAATATCCCCACGAGTTTTCCGGCGGGATGCGGCAGCGGATCATGATTGCGCTCGCCCTCGCCTTCAATCCGACCCTCCTCATCGCAGACGAGCCGACGACCTCCCTCGACGTGATCGTGGAAGCGCAGATCCTGCAGCTACTCGACTCGATCAAGAAGGACTTCGAGATGGGAGTCGTCCTCATCACGCACAACCTCGGCCTCGTCGCGGAGTATGCGGACGAAATGGCTGTCATGTACGCGGGGCGGATCGTCGAGCGCGGGACGGTCCACGAGGTCTTCAAGGAGCCGTTGCATCCGTACACGCAGGGCCTCCTTGCCTCCGTAATCGACCTCGACACGACGGAACTCCACTCGATCCCGGGCCAGCCACCGGACCTCTTGAACCCGCCGAGTGGCTGCCCGTTCCACCCGCGCTGCCCGATGGTTATGCCCCACTGTTCGGGCGAGATCCCGCCGACGACTCACCCGAGGCCGGGCCGATCCGTCGCGTGCTACCTGCATCCGGGATGATCATGGCCGACATCCTCGTGAGGGTGCGGGACCTCAAAGTGCACTACCCACTCTTCAAGGGTTTCGTGGAGAGGCTGCTCGGAGGTGGCGCTCGTTTCGTCCACGCGGTCGACGGCATTTCCTTCCAAGTCCAGCGTGGGGAGATCTTCGGGCTCGTCGGAGAAAGCGGGTGCGGGAAGAGCACCGCGGGCCGGGCACTGATGGGCCTGACGCCGATCACGTCTGGGGAGATCGTACTCGAGTTCCCGACATCGGACGGGTCGCCTATTTTCGTGCGCCCGCGAGAACTGAAGATCGCTTGCGCGGTCTGGTGGGGACTCGCGGTAGCCTTCCTCGGGAACGCGGTGGCGTTCTGGCTCACGGGGCAATCCGTTTTGCCGCTCGGACTCATGGCGTCCGTCCCCGACTCGTACGTCGCGTCCCTCGCGGTCATCGGGACCCTGCAGGCGTTCCTCGGTGTCGCGATCTGGATGATGCGTCCCTTGTCCCGGCGTCCCGCGCGGGTTGTCGCCGGATTCGGCGCCCTCTTCTCCTTCTTCGCGCTCCCGTGGGGCCTCGTCTCCGTTGGGATCGAGGTGGCGGTCCTCGTGTACCTCGGGACGCCGGACCCGACAGGCCTCCTTCGCCGCAGAGGCCGGCTGATCCCCACGACCCGCTTTCGGCTGGACGGGAAAGGCATCGTCGAGGGCGCGCCGAAGGACGAGGCGGCTTCGAGGTTCGAGCGGTGGTTCGTTGGTCCGAGGGCCGTCAAGACGACGGGCTTCTCGTGGGTCCTTAAGCAGCTGCGAGGCAAGGTGCAGATGGTCTACCAGGATCCCCACGCGGCCTTGAATCCCGCTCTCACGATTGGGGAACTCCTCGCTCACGCCATCGAGGCCCACGCATCGGCGATCGATGGGTCGGTGGGCGGGTCTCGGGACCGGCGTGAGGAGATCAGCCAAGAGGCTCTCCGTCTCCTGGACGACGTTGGGCTCAGGCCTCCGGAGCAGTTCTACGTAAAGCTCGGCACGGACATCAGCGGCGGACAGAAGCAGCGAGTGGTGATCGCCCGTGCGCTGGCGCCGAGGCCCCTCCTCCTGGTGGCCGACGAACCCGTTGCGATGCTCGACATGAGCATCCGCGCGAAGGTGCTCGAACTCCTCCTCGACCTGAAGGGGAAGTACGGCCTGACGTACGTGTTCATCACGCACGATCTCGCGACCGCGAAGCTCGTGTGCGACCGGATCGGGATCATGTACCTGGGCCGGATCGTGGAGATGGGCGAGTCCTCGCAAATCTACGCGGACCCGAAGCACCCGTACACCCGCGCCCTCCTCCAAGCAATCCCTATCCCGGACCCGAGCCGGCGCGCGAGGAAGGTGATTCCGAAGGGTGAGGTCCCCGATGCCGTGTTCCCGCCGGCTGGATGTCGGTTCCACCCCCGGTGCCCCGTGGCGCTGTCCACGTGCGGCTGGGAAGGACGGGACTTCATCGACTACCTCGAGGAGCGGCGGATCGACCCTGCGAGGCTGCACGAGGAGGAAGCCTCCCTCGGGGCTATTGACGCGTGGCATGCGGAGGACCTGGTCGCGACGCGTGCGGTCGCGAGGGACATGCCCGAGGCCCTCGTCGCTCGGATCCTCGACACATTGAAGGAGGCGCCGGATCCGCTTCGGGAGGCCGTTGAGGAGGTCGGGACCTCCTCGGGTGACGTCTTCGTGCGGTTCCGGCTGCCTGCGCGGCTCGAGCCGAAGGAGGTCGAAGGCCGCATGGTCGAATGTCTCCTGTACTGAGGCCAAGGGCTTAAGTCCGCTCGGTCCTTGGGGGACCCCGATGGAGGATCTGTCGACCTTCGCGGTCGCGTTTCCGCAGTTCTGCGATCCCGCGGGGGTGCGCGTGCCCGGCCATGGGACCCTCCCCGCATTGGACGGCGCCCGTCCCTTCGAACTCACCGCCGACAACCTCGCCGCATACCGAGCGAAGGTGCCGAAGGATCCGAACACCCTGCCGAACATGCTGAAGATCGGCGCCGAGGCCATCGCCTTCTACGTGAGCTTCCGCCTGGCCCCGGACCGCTGGGGCATCTATGTGCGGGAGGCGGGCCTGCGCGCGCTGAAGGAAGAGTACCACCGGATCATCTGGCGCGACCTGGGCAAGTATGCGGACCAGCCCGTGGAGGACGTCGCGGAGAAGGTCGAGTATACGCTCGTCCTCGATTACCTCCTCGCCCATAATCGCATCCACTTCCTCGTCGACCGCGTCGCGGCCCGGTGGGAGATGGAGAGCGGTCAGGCGAAGTACTCGCCTTACCAGGCGGCCTGGTACGCCGCCCCGCCGAAGCCTGTGATGCAGCCGGAGGACGTCGGGAACATCGAGGAGGCGCTCGCGAACATGGAAGCCTTCCGCCAGTACATCAACCCGACCTACGCCGAGGGCGTCTCACGTCTCGTCGAGGGCCGCCTCGACGAACGCAACGTGAACGAGTGGAAGGCATTCTTCATCGGTGGCCGCTTCGGCGTTGAGATGGCGAACGTCTTCTCGCGACAGCCGCCGGGCTGGAAGGACTTCGCGAAGTTCCTGAACCGGAAGACGTCCGTCGGATCGACGAACTACGTGCGCATCCAGTACTCGTACAACCCGGAGGCGCTCGAGCGCGGGCAGAAGGAACTGGCGCGGCGCCTCGCTGGCGTGCCCGCCGTCACCCCGGACACGCCGAACGTCTTCAAGACGGAGCCCGCGGACTTCCCGAACGTGTACTTACTGTGAGCCGTTCGGACGCCATAAGGGGGATTTTCACTTTCACATCTCCCTCCACGGCGAGCTATCATGGCCCCGCGCGCCTTTCAGCAATTACTGAAAACGGTGCCACATGCGACGTCGGTCAACGATGCGCCGAGTGCGCGCAGGAAAGGCGAGGAGTCGAGAATCGGGATACATCGTGACGTGGGACGTGGATAGTCTCGACAAGACGACGTCGAATCGGCTCTTCTACTTCGTGTTCGGACACACGGTTCGGAGCAATGGCCAAACGTATCGGTATCCCGGCTTCGTTGAGCGCGACGGGGTCCGCTACCTGGGACAGTCCGTCGTATTTGTAGGTCCGCACCTGATCGGCGAACTGACCCGGTTTCTCGGGCGCAATCGGGTCGATCATGATTGCGTGGCCGCGACGCTGGGATGAGTTTTCAGTTTTTGCTGAAACCTGTCGCCACAGGCGCCGCGTTGTCCCTTTTCAAACAAAACTGAAAATCGGCCGGCCCACGGTGGGACTACCTTTTTATCGGACCCTCTCCTCCCCAGCGCGTGCCACTCGGGGACCGCTTCGAGCGCGGCTGGGCGCTGCACGCCGCCATGATCGCGCTCGTCATTTTCTGGGGCCTCGCGTTCGTCGCGATCAAACAGGCCCTCGTCCACATGTCGTGGATCACGCTCACGTTCTTGCGGTTCGCCGCCGCGGATGTCTGCTTTGGCGCATACCTGCTCGCGCGGCCGGAGGCCCGGGTCCCGATCGAACGGAAGGACTGGCCCACGCTCGCGCTCCTCGCGTTTTTCGGGTTCACCGGGTACCACCTCTTCCTGAACCTGGGAGAAACGGACCCGAACACGTCGGCGGGGACGGCGGCCCTCATCATCGCGTCCGCGCCCGCATTCATCGCGGTCCTCGCGGTGCCGTTGCTCAAGGAGCGCCTGCGTCCCGTGCGGGCCGCGGGAATTGCCTTGGCCTTCGCAGGCCTAGCGGTGATGGTAGCCTTGGCCAACCCAGGGAGCGAGTACTCCTTCCGCGTGTCCACGGGAGCCCTCGCGATCCTGCCGCCCGCGCTCTTCACGGCCCTCTACGCGGTCCTCGGCAAGGGCTACCTGCGGCGATACAAGCCTTTCGTCTTCGTCGCGTGGACCCTCTTCCTCGGCACCCTGCTGACCGTGCCGCTGGTCCTCATCACCTCGGGCGAGTTCGTCTCGGACCTGCAGACGATGGGCTGGGCCGGTTTCTGGCCCGTCCTCTACTTGGGAGTCTTCCCGACGTTCATCGCGTACGGGATCTGGTTCCGCGGACTCGAGCGCATGCCGGCGGCAGCGGCGGGCGCGTACGTGTACCTGAGCACGCTCGTCGCGGTCGTCGGCGGAATCGCGATCCTCGGGGAGACGATCACGGGTGCCGGCCTCCTCGGCGGCGGCATGGTGATTGTGGGGGTCGTCCTCGCCCAGCAAATCGCTCGCCGCTGAGGGCCGAGGTGTCTGAAGCAGGATGTACACCTACTAGGAGGGAAATCCACGCGCCGGCCAACGCCGAGCCCCTCCTGCCGGAATCACCGGATGCGCTCGAGCTGGAACGACCCGATGATGAGCGCCTTGTTCGTGAACTTGTACGGGACCCAGTCGTGCGTCTGGACCTCACCCAGGCCGGCGACCTGCAGCATCGTCTTCTGCTTGTCGGACTTGAAGTGGATCGCGCCGTCGACCATGTGCTCGAGGGCCTCGAGCGTCTGGTCCGTGTGCATCCCCCGCTCTAGGGCCATCACGCTGACGACTTTCGTCTGCCGGAGTCGGTTCACAACGCGCTGGAAGAAGTTCATCGCGTCCCGTTCGTCGGCCTGCGTGATCGCCGAGCTGAGCGTCAGGAATGCGAGTCGGAAGTAGGGGTACTTGCCGCGGAACTCCTCGTCGAGCTGGCTGACGATCTGGTAGATCCCTTCGAAGTCCGTCGGGCCGTTCACGCGCCAGACGTTCTTCTCCTTGATGGGTCTGCCTCCCTGAATCGGGGACGTGCAGTCGATCCACCGGACGAGACCGAGCTGGTCGTACTCGACGAAGGTGGGCAGGATCGGCGCGATGTCCCTCGCGATGTCGATCGGGAGCTTCGTCGTCGTAATGATGATCGCGGGGATGCCCTTCTTGAGGCCTTCCGCGACGAAGTTCAGGATTGCGACTTCTTTCCCCACGAACGCCGGGCCGACGAAGAGGACATTGGAATTGAAGGGAATCCCACCGTACAGGAGGTCATCGAGGCGCGGTGTCCCGGTCTTCACCCGCTCCTTCTTCTTTTCATCGGCCACGGCCTCTTCCGCCGCCTCCTCCGAGACGCCCGTCGTGATGTGGGCCTTCAGAGCGCCCTCCCGCATCTCGAACTCCTTCTCCTTCTGGTACATGCGGCGCTTGAACTCCTCCTCCCGTTCGCGGAGCCGGCGCTCCCACGCCTCGAGCTGCGAGTCGCGGTCCATGTCCCGCATGCCCGGCGTCGCGACGGCGGCGCGTGCCTCGCGGGACTTCTGCTCAAGCTCCATCTCCCGGAGCTGGAGTTCCGACTCGCGTTCCTCGATCTCCTTCGCCTTCTCCAGGAGCCCGCGGTTCTCTTCGTTCAGCCGCTTGATCTCCGCCTGCAGGTTCGCCTGCATCTCGGAGAGCTTCCGATCCCGTGAGTCCAGGGTCTCCCTCTGCCTGCGGATGTCTTCCACGCCAGCCCCCGCCACGGCCTCCTTCATCTTCGCATCCTTGAACAGCTCCGCGTACTTCTTCGTCTTGTCGTCGAGCTGCATCTGGGCCTCTTGGACGGAAGACGCCGCACGCTCGATTTCCGCAGCCCGCTCCCGCAGGGCGGCCTCCTGGTCCGAGATCGATTTCTCTCGGGAGACGAGTTCCGACTCCCGGTCCTCGAACATCTTGCGCTGCGCCTGGAACTGCTTCTCGATGCGCGTCGCGTTCTCGTAGCGCTCGCGGAGTTGGTTCTCCAGGGTCCTCGACTCGACCTCGCGGCTCCCAAGCTCCTTCTCCTTCGCGAGGATCTTGCCCTCCCAGTCCTTCAGCTCCCGGATTCGGGTCGCCTCCGCCGTGGAGTGCGTCACCTCCGTCTGCTCCATCTTCATTCGGAGTTCTGACTCCTTGAGTTCGAGCTCCTTCTCCTTCTTGAGCAGGCTCGTTCGCTTCGAATCGAAGGACTTCTCGCGCTCTTGGAGACGCGCCTCGCGCTCCTCGATCGACTTCAGTTTCGACTCGGAAGCGCGCGCATGGGATGTAAGCTCGATCGAGGTCCGCTTGACTTCCTTCTCCCGCTCCGCGATGGACGCCTCGCGTGCCGCAAGGGACTGCTTCGTCTTCTCGAGTTCCGTCTTCACGGTCGTCAGGTCCGCGTCCCGGAGGCGGAATTCCTCGACCTTCGCCTCGATCTCGGCTCGCGCTGACGCGACCTTGCGGTCGAGATCCCTCAGGTCCTTCGTCGCCTTCTCCGCCGCGACCTCTCGCGTCGTCACGTCCGTGATCTTCGCCTTGAGCTCCTTCGCCTGGTCCTCGAGCTCCTGCTGCAACGCCTCCAGGTGCGCCTCCCGCCCACGGAGCGCGCGCTCCTTGTAGTCGAGGGCCTCGCGCTTGCGTTCGTAGTCCTGCTGGACCATCGCGAGCTTCGTGTTGTCCGCCTTCAGGATCTCTCGCTGGTAGACGCTCGTCGAGGAGGCGATGATGTGCAGGAGAGAACCGGAGAACTCCGTTGTCAGGGCCCCGATCAGGAACGTGACCTCGAACAGGTAGCGTCCCTCGGGCGTCGTGAGGGGCACCTGACCGATGAGCAGGAAGAGAGCGAGGAGGGGCATCACGAGGGCGAGGGCGAAGCTCCCGAGCTTGCGCGCCCCGAGGCCTTCCCATGTCATCCCCATCGAGATGATCGTAAGGGGCACCCCGGCCACCGCGACCGGGTAGATCCAGGGGACGATCCACGACGGGATGCGCTGCTGGATCAGGAGGATAATCGCCGCGGCGACGAAGAAGAACAGGACCATGCCCGCGGTCGACGTGGCGAAATGCCCTGACAGGTAGTGTCGCCGGTACGGTTCCCGCTTGAGGCGGACCGCGTCCCACGAGGCCACGGCCCCCGCCACGGAGGGGAGGAGCCAGAGGACGAAATCAAGGTCCACGCCGGGCGGCAGAGGGGGCGTCTGTCCCGCGAGGCTCAGGAGGAGGATCGCGTTCAGGAGGAACGCAACGGCCCCTACGAATCCGTAGCCATGGGCATGGCGAGCGAACGTCAGCTGGAAGAGGCCCTGCTGGGCCGCGGCTGCGGCCGGAGACGGCTGGGACGGCTTCGTCGGCCTGGGCTTCTCATAGGTCGGCCTGAACGCCGGCTTGGGAGCGCTCGCCGGCTTCCGAGAAGTCGCCTTGCGGGCCATTAGAGTCCCTGCACGCACCTGCGGCTAGGAGGGTGATTCGAACGAACCGGCTTAGTTTACTTAAAGATTGGGCCGAGAAATACCAAAGTTGATACTGTCCTCGCATCGGGAGGGCGGAACGCGGATTCGCGGGCGTCGGTGACGTTATATCCGTCGGACGCTTCGGTGGGTTCGGTAACCCATGATCGCGGTCGGTGACCCTGCGCCGGACTTCCGCCTGTCCGCGGACGACGGGCGATCTTACGCGTTGAAGGAGCTACGTGGGAAGAAGGTCGTTCTATACTTCTACCCAAAGGACGACACCCCCGGATGCACGAAGGAAGCCTGCAGCTTCCGGGACAACCTCGGGCGCGTCACCTCGAAGGGCGCGATCGTCCTTGGCGTGAGTCGAGACGACGTGAAGAGCCACGCGAAGTTTCGGGAGAAGTACCACCTGAACTTTCCGCTCCTTGCCGACGTCGACGGGCAGGTGACGGAGGCCTACGGTGTCTGGAAGGAGAAGAACCTCTACGGGAGGACGACCATGGGCATCGAGCGCACGACGTTCCTGATCGACGAGGGTGGGCGGATCGCCCGGGTGTGGCCGAAGGTGAAGGTCGAGGGCCACACGGACGAGGTCCTGGCCGCCCTCGGGTGAGCGGGGAAAGGTTCATCTCGCGTGCGGGGTTCGACGGGAGCGATACGGATGATCCCTCCGAACGCGCCCCCGCCGAAGACGATTGTCATCTCGTACCCCGGGGCGGAGGAGAAGGTCCGGAAGCAGTACCTGTACCAGGTCTACCTCTCCGGAGAGGAGCACGATCGGATCAGCCTTATTCCCGGGAACCGCCTCGTGGTGAAGTTCAAGGACGAAGTCGTGGGGGAGGGCCAGGCGATGCTCGTCGAGAAGACGACCATCGAGAAGCTCTCGAAGTACGACGCGATGAGCGCGGGGTACGAGACCTCGGAGGCGCAGAAGGCCCATTTGCTCGCGACGGTCTTGAAGGGTGCGAAGAAGCCCGAGAAGACGGAGTTCTGGAAGGTCCTCTTCCGGTGGATGTGAACCGCGTTTCTCCATCCCCTGAGAAGACATTATAGGGGTTCCCGCCATGGTCCTCTCTGACGAAAGGGGTGAGGACCACGAAACCCGTTCGGCCCATTGTCATCAAGATCGCCGAGACCCGCGTCGACCCCGCCGCATTCGAGGAGACGATGAAGGTTCTCGGGGTCTCAGACCGTTCCGTCGAGAGATTCCTGGCGACGCGTGGCACCGATGGCCAAGCGTTGGTTGAATTCGCAGGTCGCATCTGTTACGAATCGTACGAACCCGGGCTCAACCCCAATGTCACGAAAATCCGTGAGGACCCGAAGGACTATTTCTCCAACATCCTGACGAAGGGCGACGGATCGATTATGGAGCACTCGCAGGTAAGCTGGGCCTTCCTGAACATCAGCCGCGTGTGCAGTCACGAGATCGTGCGCCATCGAGTCGGGACGGCTATCAGCCAGGAATCCTTGCGCTATGTCCGGCCAAAGGAGCTGGGGTTCTGGGTGCCGGACGAGCTAGACCGAGACCAGAGCCAGGCGATGACGGAGACCGTCGCAGAAATCGAAGACGCGTACCGCAAGCTCGAGAAAGGCATCTCCTGGGAAAAGCTGTCCATGGACCAGAAGAAACGTCTCACCTCAGCCCTGCGGCGGATTCTCCCGGACGGCATGGCGACGCACATGATATGGACGGCAAACCATCGCACCCTCCGCTGGGTCATCGAGATGCGAACGGATCCGAGCGCGGAAGTGGAGATCCGAATGGTCTTCGACCAAGTCGCACGCATCTGCAAGAGCGATTACCCCTATCTCTACCAAGACTTTGTCTTCACGGAGCTGCCCGATGGGACCCGGAGCTGGAAGCCGACGATTCGGTCGAAAGTCTAGTACGCCGAGGTGTCACGTCCGTTCGGCGATACGGTCCACGATGACGGCGAAGTCCTCGACAGAGAACTTCGGAGGACGGCCGATCTCCTTTCGAATCCGAATGGACGTCAACAGGGACCAACCCACGGCGTCGACGGCTGTCCGCGCGGCCAAAAGCCCTTCCGAGCGGGATGCGCCCTCGTTCCAATTCGTCCCGAAATCCCAGATGGCGTTCAGCATGCGCTTGAACTGTCCCGCCGCAACGATCCCCTTTGCCTCGAGGAAATCTGCCAACTTGCCGGTGTACGTCTCGAAGTCGATCTTCCCGGCCTCCCATTCTTCGACATATTCGAAACAACCGACGTTCGCGCACACGCCAATCGACGCGCTCGCGATCACGTTCTTGCACCGCTCCGCGGCGCGCTTGTACTCACCCCGACCGGCGAGGACGGTCGCCGCGGCGAGTCCCCACGAATGCTCCACCAGCTCGAAGAGGGATTCCCCTGCGCCCGGCGCGGCCCACGCGTCGATGAGCGCATTAGCATTGTTGCGGAGTTTTCCACCGAGGCGAAGGAACGCATCGGCGTCCCGCACGTCCCTAGCCAGGTTCGCGCGAAGTTTCGTCGGATCCTTCTTTCCCTGAGAGTGCCACAGGTGGTCGTGCAACTGCTCCGTGTCTCGATTGATGCGCTTGTCCAAAGCCGCGAAGCCTACCGCCATGAAGTCCCGAGCGGTCACTAAGCGTGTGAGGCCATAAACGTATCATGTCTCCGGGACACTTCGCTACTCGCGGACCTCATACTGCGTGACCTCCGGCGGCTGCGTCGTGAGCCGCAGGAGCACGAAGAAGTCGCTCCCGAGAGACGGGTCGGACCGGAGACCGCCCTCGAGATGGCGGAGCGCGTCCTCAGACTCGAAGAGCGCGATCGCGACGAACTCCGTCGACGGATGCTGCCCCTGGCCGAGCCACGCGTCGCGGCATCCGTCCGCCGCGGCGATCGTCTTCACATGACGGCGCAGCACGGCCAGGCCGTCCGCCTCCAGTCCCTCCTTGAAGCGGAACCGGCTGAAGCGAATCCACACGCTCGCCCGCAGGGCCGCGGTTCCCAAAGACATTGCGGTGACCGGCAACTTTATGTCGGCCGGCGGTCGTCGCACTCGGAGTGTTCAGCCGGAAGAACATCGGGAGCGAGCCGCAGAAGTGCGAGAAGTGCGGTAGTGAGAAGGTGTTCTTCGTCCAGCACGCTCACGGGAACTATCCCATCCTCGATTACGTCTGCCCGAAGTGCGACCTGGGCGGCGATCAGGGCGTCCCGGACTGGTACATGTCTCCGGAAGGAAAGGACTCGTCCTCGCGGTGATCCGGCGCGGTGATCCGTCCATGGGAGATCTCGTCATCCGCGCGTACCGGATCAGCGGCTATGTCGAGGGCCCGTGCACGAAGTGCGGCAAGGATGAGCGCGGCCTCGTGATGTTCGAAGACTATGCCCTGGGGTGGGAGTGCCTCTCGTGCGGCGAGATCGGCCGCGCGGACCGTGTCGAATGGATCGAGGCGAAGGACCCCGCCATCGAGGGCCTCGCGGACGAGGAAGAGTAATCAGAGGACGCCGCACGCGGGGCATATCCCTCGGCCGTAGCAGTTGCTGCATTTTCGCTCCAGACCGAGGAACGTGCGAATTCCGCGGCCCGCGCAGTACGGGCAGAAACCGGTGTCCGTGCACCGCTCACACGGCCGCTCGATCTTGCGCATCGTGTATGGGACCTGTCGGTTCGTCGGGTCCGCGGCCTCGAGCCGTCGGAGGATTTCGAGGGCCTGCGGCCGTCCCGCCTCGCGGTCGCGGCGGAACAGAAGGCTTGCCTTCAGCATGAGGGCCTTCCAGTGGTCCGGCTGGACCACGAGGACGTCATCGATCGCCGCGAGCGCCTCGTCGTATGCCTGCACGACCTCCGGGCTGTCCTGGAAATCGACCTCATAGTCGATCTGACGGCGGATCAGGTCCTGCCTCCGCGCTTCGCGCGCGCGGTCCGCGACACGGATCGCCCGGGCGAGGTGGACGGCGGCATACAGTTCCCGGACTTCTGGGTCATCGGGCGAGGCCTCGTGCGCCGCCTTCGTGAGAGCGAGGGCTCGGTCGAATTCCCCCCGATCGAGGGCTTGCTTCGCTTCGTCGAGTGCCGTCGGAGTCACAGTTCCCGGTCCTCAAGGGGGCATCCGATTTAAGCGTACTCCTCCCGGCCACACGAAGTTTCATCTTTGCTCGTTCCTTCGTCCTTGCATGCGCGAGGCGGACGTCTTCGACCGAACGACATTCGTCGGCCTTGCGCGAGCTACGAAGCGCGACCCTTATCGTTTCTCCCTTTTCGCCAAGCATCTGGAACCGGACGAGGTGCCCGTCGTCTTCCTGACGATCCACGGAGGCACGCTCATCGTCACGGACCGCCGCATCCTCGAATTCCGCCCGCACCTCGAGACCCACGGTGCCTGGAACGTGAAGGCGTTCCTCGGATACGAGATCCACCGTTCCCTGGAGCGCTCCGTCGTAACGGACGCCGCCCACGAACTGCGTCCGACGGCGGACGGCCGCGGCGGGATCGAGGACCGGCTCGTCCTCACGACGGCGGACGGACCCGAGGAGATCCTCGTGTCGAAGGGCCCGGATCCGACCCTGACCGGGGAGGAATTCCTCACCCTGCGGGGCGCGATCGTGGGGCCTCAGGCGAAGTAGCCGCTCAACCCGTCGAGCCGCCGGAGTAGCTCGTGGGCAGGCTCGTACTCCGGGTTCACCTGGAGGGCCTGGAGGAGGCACTTCCGCGCCTTCTCCCGCAAGCCCTTCTGCAGGTAGACGCGGGCGAGGTTCGTGTATGCGTAGAAATAGCAGCAGTATCGCCGCGCCGCGATTGCTTTCTCGAGCCACGGGATCGCGTCGTCGAGCCGGCCGAGCTCGATCAGGTACGCGCCGATGTCGTTGTACGGATTCCCGAACGTCGGGTCCATCTCGATCGCGCGCTTGCACGCCTCGATCGCGTCGTCGTAGTGGCCCATGAAACTGAATGTCCAACCGTGGAACGTGTGCGCCTCCGCGGACGCAGCGAGGCGGATTGACCGTTCGTAGGCGTCCGCGGCCCGCTCGAGTTCCCCGGCGCTCTGCAGGATGTACGCTGCCTGGAACGCGCGGCGCGCCGCGTCCTTGCAGGGCTCCTGGGCGGCGTCGAAGGCCGCCGTGTCGAGGGGGCCGCCGGCGAACGTCTCCTCGACGATGTCCCGGAAGTGCTGATCGTAGTGGCCGGTGACGCGGCCCTCCCAAGCATGGACGAGCAGGTCCTCCACCGCGAACAAGCGACCGAAGTCGACGCCTTCGGGCCCCGTCGCGTCGCGGGGTCCTGCGATGACGCCGCCTGGCGCCTCGCTGAACGTCAACTGGGCCGTCTCCCCTCCATGTCGGACGAGCTTGAGGAACGCGAGGTCATGCACGCCCCGGCCGCGGGCGATCAGGAAGCCCGGATCCGCAAGTAGGGGCTCGAGCTGGCGGGGCGCGGTCGCATCGAGGACGAGAACGCGCTCGAACGTTTCCGGGGGCGGCTGCGCGACGATCCGGATCCCTTCGAAGCCCGCGGCTCGCAATCGCTCCCCCATGAGCTCACGCCGGTCGGCATCCGTTTCCACGATGACCACGCGGTCCGGACCGACGATTTCTGCGAGCAGCGCGGCCGGATACCCGCCGCGGCACCCCGCCACGAGGATGCGGAGGTCCTCCGACGGTTCGAGGAGGTCCAAGGCCGAGACGAGACACCGTGCGGACGGCATCGTTGGCCCGCGAAGCGGCGCGACGATCGGAAGGGGCATGTCCGCGTAGGCGAGTGATCCGAACGCTTCCGGAAGGAACGCCTCCTGGCGCACGCGCAGGAAGGCCCGTTCGAGAACGTGGCTGCGGAGGAGGCCGAGGGCTTTCAGCTCGGCAACGAGATCGTCCCGCGACCACATCCTCGGCCCGTCTCCGGTCGTGCCTAAGCGGGCCCTTGACTAAAAGGTTTACAACTCCCTCCCTCAGAGCCCGAAGTCCTTCGCATAGAGCTCCCGCGCGTTCCGGACCTCATCCGGGGTGAGATCGGGCGCGTTCGAGGCCGCGACGTTCTCCTCGACCTGCGTCGCCGTCTTCGCACCGGGGATCGCGACGGACACCTCGGGGAACGCGAGGACGAAACGAAGGGCGGCCTGGGCCATCGTTCGACCGTCGCGCGCGAGGAACGCGAGGTTCCGAACCGCGTTGGAACGGGCCGCGATCATGGAGGGGGGCCAGTGATGGCGGATGTCCCCGGCCGGGAATCGAGCCTCGGGCCGGATCTTGCCCGCGAGGAACCCGTTCGCCAAGGGTTCGCGGGCGATGATCCCGACATTTGCCTTGCGGGCCTCCGGAAACACCTCATCGATCCATTCCTGGCGGAGCAGGCTGAAGGGGACCTGCAGGACGTCCGGCTTGCCCGCCTCGATGCATAGGAGGGCCTCGACGGGCTCGTGGACCGAGACGCCGTAGTGGTCGATCTTGTGTTCCGCCTTCAGGGTCTCGAGGACGTCGTACGTCACGGGGTCTCCCATCATCTCCGCCGGCGGGTTGTGCAGCTGGTACAGATCGACGCGGTCCGTTCGCAAGCGTTCCAGGGACCGTTCTAACGCGAACGCGATGTAGCCCGGTTCGAGGTTCAAGCGCACCCCGCCGTGGTAGAAGTCGCCGCCGACCTTCGTCGCGATGTGCACATCGTCTCGGTTCCCCGCCAACGCCTGGCCGAGGATCGCCTCGCTGTGCCCCCAGCCGTAGACGTCCGCGGTGTCGATGAAATTCACGCCCAAGGCGACCGCGCGCCGGATCGCCTCGATGGACTCGCGGTCGTCCGTCGGCCCGTACGAATTCCCGTGGGCGTTCCCGCCGACCGCCCACGCTCCGAAGCCGATCTCTGCGACCTTGAGGCCCGTGCGGCCGAGGGTCCTCGTCTTCACGGCCATGCGAACGTCGCGTATCGCATGAACCTTTGGAGGGGGCGTATCGTGCCCTCCAACGCCGCCCACAAAATCGGTCGTGGGAATCGGACGGAGGGATTCAAGCCGTTCGCCAAGCCCGAGGGTCCGCCTGCGTCCCGCGGGCGGGCCTCCAACCCTTTTCTCCTTTCGTCGCTTGCGGGCCGCCCAGGAGCGCTTTTTCGACGAATGGGAGGAGCTCGGGGCGGCCGCCTGGTACGAGATCTGGATCGAGGCACTCGACGCGCCGAGGAAGAAGGTCGCCCGGGTCCTCGGAGCCGATCACGATGAGATCGCCCTCGCCCCGAGCGTCTCCGTCGCGCTCATGGCTCCTCGGCGGGACGGGAATCGCGTTCATGTACGTCCGGAAGGACCCCATCCGGGATCTCCAGCCGACGATCGCCGGCCGGTCCGGGAACGCGCGCATGTTTGCCTTCAATCCGAAGGAGTTCGCGTACCACGAAACCGCACGGCGCTTCGAGCTTGGCACGACGGCGAACGCCGCGGTCTACGCGGCTTCCGCGAGCCTGGACATCATCCACGAGATTGGGGTCGAACGGATTCGAGACCGGACGACGGAGCTCGTCTCGGACCTGATTGGACGGCTCCAGGACGCGCACCTCGCGATTCGCACGCCGGAGGCGCCGGAAGCACGGGCGGAAATCGTGATGGTCCCAGCGGACGATCCCGCGTCGATCGTCCGGGCCCTCGGCCACCGAGGGATCATCGTGGACTATCGACACGACCGGATCCGTGCATCCCCGTACTTCTACAACACGCCGGAAGACAACGAGCGTTTCGTCGAAGCGCTCCGCGCCGCTCTGAAAAAATCCTAGGCCCGGAAGCTCGACCGCGAAAGGAGGACGAGCACGAGTCCGAAAGCCCCGAGGAGCGACGCCTCGAACAAGAAACCAATCGTCAGGACGGAGAAGATCGCGCACACGAGGGTCAGTCGCCAGTTCCGCCGCTGGAGCGCCATGACGCCACCGAGGATCGCAACCGCTTGGGACCAAATCGAGATGAGTCCGCAGACCTGGGCGAACGCGATCAACTCCGGCGAGTTGTTCGTGAAGTTCGCGTACTCGGCCACGGAAGGCAAGTTCACCGCGCTGTAGACCGAGCTCGCGATACCGAGGATGCCCGCGAGGACAAGGAGGATCCCCGCGACGGTCGGCAGGTTGGCGCGCGCCTCCCGGACCGGGGGCGGAGTCCAGCTCGGACTGGGAGCCTGATATTCTTCCGGCCGGGGAACCCAGGCGGCCGGGCGTTCCTGGGGAGCCGGGGTCTGCGCCTCCCCCGGTTTCAGGAATTCGACGGGAGGGGGCGAAACGCGCCGCTTCGCTAGAGGTTGCGGATCCTCATCGGCCATCGCGTCGGGACGAAGAGGGCGGATGCTACTTAACGATGCTGCATCCGCCTCCCTCCTGCGCGCGCGTCTCTTTAGCCCTTTCCCGGACGATCCCATGCAGGCGTTCAGCATGTCGGACCTCGAGGCAGATCGCGCTCGGCGCGGAATCCTCTACCACGAGTTCCTCCGGGTGCCGTCGATGAGTTGCGGGGTGTACGGCGTGCCCGCCGGCGGCTCGGATCCGCAGACGCCGCACGCGGAGGACGAAGTCTACTATGTGGTCCGCGGCCGGGGCCGCATTCGCGTCGGTTCGGAGGACCGCGAGGTCCTCGGAGGCTCGATCGTCTTCGTGCCTGCGGCGGAGGATCATCGGTTCCACGATGTCGTGGAGGACCTGGTCATTCTCGTGTTCTTCGCGCCCGCCGAGGGAACCGTCGCTCCGTGAGCCACGAGCGGGCGCTTCGGAGGACCGGGAGCGAATCGTGCGAAATGTTATCTAGGCACACGGTCGCTATTGGGCGGAGCCCATCGACCGTGACGATTCGAAGTCTCACGGTGAAGGAGAAGATTCTCCTCCACCTGTTCGACTACAACCGATTCGCCGAGGGCTACGAGGCCCCGCCCGAGGTGACGCAGGAAGCGATCGCCCAAGCCGTCGGGATCCGCGTTCACCACGTGAGCCAGTACGTGAAGCCGCTCATCTCCGAATCCTTCGTCGAGGAGCGCACCTCTCATGTCCGCGGTCGGGCTCGCCGTCGGAAGGTGTACTTCCTCACGCCGGGTGGGCGAGGCCGCGTCGCCGCGCTTCGTGGCGTCCTCCTTGAGGAGTCGGTCCCCCTCCGGCGGGCGGTCGGCGAGGGAGTCCTGACGCCCCTCGCCCGGATCTACCAAGAGGAGCGACGGGGATCGTCCCTCCTCGAGTTGCTCCAAGAACTCGCCGCAAGCGGGGCGATCGCGGAGACATCGGAGGTCCGCGCGCCAGGGACTATCGAGTTCACCCAGGAGGCCGTCCGGCCCGAGCGATTCTATGGTCGACGCGCGGAGATCGACGGAGTCCTTCGGGCGGTCGCAGAGACGCCTATGGTCGTCGTTACAGGGATGGCCGGGATCGGGAAGACGGCCCTCGGGGCGATGGTCTGCGAGGAGCTCCGTGGGCATCGTTCCCTCTTCTGGCGCGAGGTGCGCCCGTGGGACACCGCCACGGACCTCGCATTGCGGCTTGCGGCGTTCCTCAAGAGCCACGGCCGCCTCGCCACCTCGTCGATCCTGATTGCGGGCGCGGCTCGGGGACTCGGCCGCCTCGAAGAATGCCTTCAAGCGGATCTGGAAGGCCTGCCCGCCCTCCTCGTCTACGACGACGTCCACCAGGCGGACAACGATGCCCCCTCGTTCCTCACCCTTCTCCTGAAGATCTTGAAGCGTCGGACAGGGACCTCGGCATTGGTCCTCTCACGGACCGTGCCGGAGTTCTACAGCCGGCGGGACGTGGCGGTCGAGGGGTCCGTGCGGGAGCTCGCCCTCCAGGGCCTCGACCCGACGAGCAGCGCGGCCCTCTTGGGGGACATGGGGATCCGCGACCCCCTCGCGGGAAGCCTGGTCGAAACGTGTGGCGGAATCCCGCTCTTCCTGAAACTCGTCGCGCACTCCCGCCTCGAAGGCACGCCGGAATCCGGATGGCAGACCCTCGAGGCGTACATCTCGGAGCAGATCGAGCCTGCACTCGACGACGCGGAACGAGCCTGCATGGAGGCCGCTTCGTTCTACTACGTGCCCGTGCCATCGGAAGGCCTCCTCGTGGAGGGGAAGGCGGGTCGGCGAACCCTCCTGAGCCTGGAACGAAAAGGACTCCTCAGCCCCTTCAGTGTGGATCGCTACACGGCCCACGACGCGATCCAGACGTACTTCCAAAAGGCCCTCTCGTCGGAACGGCGGGCGGCTCTCGCCCCCCTGGTCAGCGCCTGGTTGTCCGTCCAGGGCGGAAACGCGGAGACCAAGGGGCGATTGCAGGAGGCGATCATGTACCTCGGGAACGCGGTCGCAATCGAGCGGGGTCGCGTGAGACCTGCGGCGACCCTCCACCGCTTGGGGGACCTTCGGCGCCACGTAGGGGATCATCTCGGAGCGAAGGAGGCGTACCAGGAGGCCCTGGGTGGTATGCAGGATCCCGGAACGAAGGCGCGCCTCCTGCAAAAGATCGCGTTGTGTCTCGAAAAACTCGGCCGGCTGGACGATGCGGATCGGGAAATCGAGCAGGGCCTGAAGCTCATGCCGGGGCATCCGTCTCCAGAGGCCGCTTGGCTGTTCTATCAGAGTGCAAGCGTCGCGTACGAGCGGCAGGACTACGGTAAGGCGTTGACCGAAGTCGAGCGGGTCACAAGCTGGCTCGCAGGTCTCCCGCGAGATCCCGAGCTCTGGGGCTGGCTTGCGAACTTGCGAGGGCTTGTTCACCTGTACGATCCTTCGCGATTTGACCCCGCGTTGGCCCAAGAGGATTTCCGCGAGGCGATTGATGCTTGGAAGACCATCGACAACAAGCGCGGCCTCTGCATGACCTACAACAACTACTTCCTGGCCGCGGTGGAACTCGGCCAAGGGGACGCGGCCCTTTCGTATCTTGATGAATGCATCGCCATCGCGGAGCGCCTGGGTGACGTGCCGGCGCGAGAGACGGCGATGTTCACGAAGGCGTGGTTCCTCTCGGAGTATCGTGGTGATTACGAGGCGGCGGACGCGCTTTACAAGCAGACGTATCGACTCGCGAAGGAGACCCACGAGCGATTCAAGGTGGTGTACCACTACGAGCACTTCGCGGGCCTCTATCGGCGTCAGGGGAGGAACGAGGAGGCGAAGGAGTCGCTGGAATACTTCCTCGACGAGAGTGGTCCGATGCTGAATCCTGCGAATCGCATCGAAGTGCTCACGCTCATGGTCCGCATTTGCGTGCGATGCGCCCACACGGACCAGGCGGACGGATATCTTGAGGAGGCTCTTCGCCTCGCTGCGGCGCATCCGACGGATTTTGCCGAAGCGGTGATTGGGTGGGCCCGCGCGGTGCTCCTCGCGCAGCGCGGGAACCGGCAGGGAGCCGCGGCGAGCTTCCAACGGGCCAGCGAGGCGACGTGGCCTGCGTCCCAGCTAGAGGATCGTATCGAGTTCTTGATTGATTACGGGCGCTTCCTGGCGTCTCTGGGCGAGACCGCTCGAGCGACGGACGTTCTCCTCCACGCGCAGAAGGAACTTCCGCCGGGTCGTGAGCCTCTGGCGAAGGCCCTCACCGACGCTTTCGCTGTCCTTCCTCGCCCTGAGTATGATCGTGCAGGACGACCTGCAGGTTCCGGGCGAACGTCTTGACGAACCGGTTGAGTCGGTCGCCCGTCATCGCCTCCCGACACGCCGCAGGAAGTGCCCGCACCGACCGGGTAACCGCGGCCGTCAGGAGCTTTTCCTGCTCGTCCTTCGCGAACGGATTCCAGCGTTCTTTGTCCGGGAACCGAATCGATCCACACCCGAGGATGTGTCCCCAAGTGGGCACTCCCTCCTCCGAGCCCTTACCGTGGCAGCCTGAGCAGCCCATTGCATCACCTCTCCCCGCGAGAACGGGCCTTGGCTATCGCCTATGCCCCTCCTCGGCGGTCCGGCATTCATCGGTAAACGGAAAAAGGTATCCCACGGCCGTTGGGATCTCGGGAGAGGGATGCGGGCCGTGGGTTCAGAAGACGATGGGCCGCCAGTAGATCAGCCGCGCGATGGCTGCGAGGAACAAAACCGCTGCGAGGAACATGGGTCACACCTCCGTGCGTTCGGGTACTTCTCTCGCGCCCCTTGTCGGCGCGGCGTAGGTCGCGAAGTCCGCGTCGGCCCCGTGCCCCCGCTGTTGGAGGCGCGGGAACCAGACGGTTGCGGCCTTCGCGAGATTCCGCAGGAGCCCGACCCCCGGGGGTTCTCTTTTCGGGACGGGCGGTCCCGGGGCCGGGAAGGCGTAGAACGTCCGGTAGTTCACGTACGCGCTCGCCACCGGACTAGCCCTCCGCCTTCGTCGGTCGGGACCGGCGGGCCGCGAGGGACCGGAACGCGCTTGCGATCGCGCGGACACCCTCGGCGACGCGGCTGTGTCCCTTCGTTCGCGCCTTCGTCGACTCCTTGGCTACCTCCGCGAGGAACGCGGCGACGTCCGCCTGCGGGCCGTACTCCCACCGCACGTAGCGGGCGAGTTCGGCGTGCTGTCGGGCGATCCCGTTCGTCCGCGGGACGACCATCGGGTACGGACCTAGCATGTGGTTTTCCTCCGTTGCGCATCCTTGTCGGATTGCATGGAGGGTCGAAGGAGTCGGGGGACCATCCGCCTGGCGAAGTAGGTACATAGTAAGTCCATTCGAAGCGCCGAAAAAGGGCTCGAGGCGACCTTCGACCGCGACCTCGTCCGTGAAGGATCGTGTGCGCATGCCGCGGGCCGCGATGATCAAATGGTCGAAGCCCGGTTCGAATGGCCCCGCGGCGCGAGGGCCAAATCACCGCCGTACGCTCCCTTACGACCGGATTACGTCGTTCGTTCCTCGCGAAGCCCGTCCGTGGAGGCGGGCACCTTTCCCTTTTCTCATGACGGCGTAACTCGCGTTTTCGGGAAGAACTTCCTGTAGGGGAGGAGCAGTCCAATCAGGGAGAGCACGAGAAAAAGCGAAGAATTGGCAGCCCAGTAAGCGTCGCTACTGTAATTGGCGAAAATGGACACGAACAAGATCGGATAATACCAGAGAGTGTACCACGCCCACCTCTCCCCTTTTCTATAGCTGTTCAATGTGATCGCTAAACCAAACACGGTTAGACCGATAAGAGCCAGCCCGAAGAATCGTGCCCTAAGTTCCTCTGCAAGTGTTGAAAACGGTCCGAGAGCACTTCCCGGCGAGGCGGAGAAGCTTATGCCGAGTAGCAAGTAAAGTAGTCCTCCGGGAAGCAGAAATGCCCAAGCATACTTCTCGTACGCCTTTCCGGCGTTAGGCGAAGACACGATAGAATCCCCTCCTTGCGTCCGCATTCGAGAGAGAATAGCTGATGCAGCTAATGTAGCTATCATCGCCCGACCACGCCGCCTCAGGAACGGCTGGGGCGTGCCTCACGGATGCCGCCGTCTCAACTCCTTAAGGATCCGCTCGTCGTAGGCCAAGGCCTCTGCGCCGAGGGCCAGGCAGGTCTGGACGACGAAGGAATCCACAAGGCTCAGTCTCCCTCTGGCAGCTCGGTAAATCGCCCGGACCGCCGCCACCTCCACCTTCTCAGCGATCCCGACATGCGGAAGTCCTACGAGAAAGTCAAGAGCGCTTCGTCCCGCGCCGAATCCGAACCGATAGGTCAGGAGGTCGATGGTCTCGACGAGGACCTCGGTCGGCACCACGATGGGGTCCGGATCACCTACGTCGTGCACCGCCCTCCCATGAAACCGATCCGCCTCGGAGAAGAGGGCATAGAGGGCACTCGTATCTGCGACCCGGGTCACGCCTTTTTCTCCTTCGACAAACGGAGCCGAGCCCGCGCCAAGAGGTCGTCATGCCGAAGCGAGTCATCGGGCCCCCCGCCCCTAAAGATCGGGAGACCGGAAAGGTCAACCCGCTCCGACTTCTTCGTCAATCGGACCACGGCTTCGGCACCGGGCGAGAATCCGGCCTTCTTGAGTTCGGCCCGCCGAAGACGGATTCCGTAGGAGTTGCCCCACTTGAGGATTCGTCCGCTTACGACAACCTCCTTCGATGGCATGTATAATGATACCGTTATACGTATATTTATCCTTGACGCCATTCCCGTCGAGTGAGTGCCTTTTAGACGAGGGCCAGGTGACCGCCGTACGCCCCCTTCTGTTCTGACGGCATTGGACTGAGCGTCCTACCTGGCGCAGAGCGCCTGCTTGGACTTGCTCCGGTGGGGTGTCGCCGTCTCACCAACTCCCGCGTCAACGTCACCGCCGGGCGGATCATCCTCGACGCGAGCTGTGTCGTTTCTGCGCCCTTGCCGACCCTCTCGGGTCCCCCGCTTGCACGGGGCCACCTTCTCTATGGAGGGGGGACGTTCCTCAGCAATCCCGAGGGATCACCGTCGGCCGTCCGCGGTCTCCTGACCGAGCGCCTATCGGACCCTCCTGTATTTGGAGTTTGCCTACACCGTCGCCGATCGCGTCGCCGCGCTTTCTACCGTCTCGTGTCAAAGGCCGACGGCGATTCCCGACGGATGCGCCGTTCCGGACGACATCTGGGACTCCTCATCCTCGGGGGAGCACTGATCGAAGCCGCGTGTTCCTCAGCGACCTGCTCCTCTGAGGCGGCGGGGCGGCGTCTTGAGGCTCAACTGATATAGCCCTGGGAGGCATCGGCCGCTGCCGTGGCAGATCGCCGCGTGCTCTTCGTGAACTCGATCTATCACCTCACGAACGACGGCGCCGTCACGGTCATCGCGGGACAAATCACGGTCCTTCAATCCGTGTTCGCGTTCGGACCGTTCGAGACGGGCTTGCTGAGCGGCGCCGCGCTCTTGATCACCGCGATCTTCCAGTTGCTCTTCGGCGCGATGTCGGATCGACGGGATCCTTCTCGGTTCCTGCCGATCGGCATCCTGATCCTCGGGGTCGGCACCCTGCTCGTCGCCTCGGCCACATCGTTCCTCGTGCTCCTGGTGATCGTCGCTCTCTCGCGGATCGGGGCGAGCTTCTACCATCCCGTCGGGATCGCCTGGATCGGCCGAGAGTTCGCAGGCGAGAACCTCGATCGCTCGATGGGGTTCCAGTCCGCATTCGGCGACACGGGCGTGATCTTGGGGATGGCCACCAGCGCGCTGATCGCAGTCGCGTGGGGGTGGCAGTCGCCGTTCCTCCTGTGGGGTGGCATCAACCTCGCAGCGGTTGCGATTGGGCTCTGGCTCGTGCGGCATCACCGTTCTGCTCCGAGAGGAGCCCTGGAACCGCGCGACTACCGCTCTCTCGCGCGCGACGTCCGGCTGTGGCTCTTCCCGCTCGGCCTCGGCGGAGCCGCGTTCTCGATCTTCACGACGTTCGGACCGCCCCTCCTCAAGAACAAGTTCGGCCTCGAGGACGCGGCCGCGGGCGTCTCAATCGCCGTGTGGATTCTCGCGGGCGCCCTCGTCGCGTTCTTCTTCGGTCGCGTGAGCAGGCGATTCGGACGGTTCCGAACGCTCGCGGCATCGTACGCGTTCATCGGGACCGCATGCCTCCTCGGGGCCGCCGCCAGCGAGGTGCCGATCGTCTTGGCCCTTTTCTGGACCCTCGGATCTGCCGTGTTCGTGACGTATCCCGCCCTATTCTCCTTCGTTTCCGAGGCGAGCCATGAACGCCTCCAAGGCACCGCGTTCGGCGTGATCTTCGCGTTCCAGCTCCTCGGCGGATCGATCGGTTCCTTCGCAGCCGGTAGCCTCGCGGCAGGCCTCCGCACGACTGCGGATCTCGAGTGGACAGCGCCCTTCTACCTGCTTGGATTCCTCGCGGTCGCCGGATTCGCATACCTGGTTGCCATTCGGCGCAAGGTGGCGAACGCTCCGCGGGGGACGCGAGCGATGGGGCCCTCCGTCTGAAACCCATCAGAGGATCGGCTTCGGTTTCGCGCGAATCCGGGCAATGATTCCGATCAGGACGCCGAGGACCGCCGGCAGCACGCTCGTCAAGAGCGAGAACTCTTCCCGCCGCAGGTTCACGAGGAGAAAAATGAGCAAGGTGAAGAACCCCGCGCCCGAGCCGACGAGGATCAGGATGCGGCCGAGCCGTACCCGGTCCTTCCAGATCAGAACGGCTCCGAACAGCACGGCGAACCCGCCCAGGGACGCGATGCCCACGAAGATGTACGCCAGGACGAGCAGGGAAGGCCCTGAGCCGAACGCATCCTCGAGCAGCTCGAAGAAGCGGTTCACGGGGCGGGCGCCCGTGTAGCCGCTGACGATCAGAAGGATCCCGGATACCGCGGCCAGGAGGGCCGCCTCGTCGTTGCGGCGCACGCGGTCAGCGGCCCCCGATGATCCGCTGGACGGCGGCAAGATTCTCTGGATGGGCCTCGAAGTATCGCTGCACGGGGGCGAGCTCCTCGTTCAGGCCCGCCGCCACGCCTGCCTTGAGGTCCTTCGGATGGAGCTCGCCGGAGGCGTACGCCCGAGTGAGGTCCGAATATGCTTCGTACACGACGTCGCCGCCAAATTTCGCGTCGCGCGGGATCCGGAGCGAACCGCGACGCGGGAAGAGGATCAGGCGGGCCGTCTCGAGGATCGGGTTGTCCTTCGTCTCCTTCGGAGGACAGAACGCCTTCCCGATCTTCCGTTCGACCTCCGCCGGTGGATCGTTGATCAGGAGGCTGGAGTCGGGACGGGACTTCGACATCTTCCCCGCGATCGGGTCCATCCGGCCGCCGCCCTGGAGGCCGGGCAGCAGGGGGGTGTGGAGCGCGACGACCTGCTTCCATCCCAGTTTCGGCGCGACATCCCGGTAGAGCATGTGCGCGTGCCTCTGGTCCATCCCGCCCAAGGCGAGATCCAAGTCCATCCAAGAGATGTCCGCGACCTGCATCGCCGGATAGATAAGCTTGGACGCATCGAGGTCCGCCTCCTCCTCCTTGCGGCCCATGATCGTGAGCGCGCGCCGGATCCGGGCGACCGTCGAGGCCTTCGAGACCTGGACGACCTTCTGCCAGTATTCCGGATGGCGGACGAACTCGTTCGCGTACAGGTATTCGATCTCGTCCGGGACGCCCAGGGCCCGGAAGCCGTCTCGGAAGTACTCCGCGCACACGCGGATGTTCTCCAGGCTCCCGCCGAGCTTGTCGTTGATGTACGCGTGCCAGTCCGCGAGGAAGATGATCGTGTGGAAGCCCGCGCGCACGAGGTCCGTGACCTTCGAGGCGATCACGAAGCCCGTGCCGATGTGCATGAACCCGGAGGGCTCCAGGCCGACGTATGCGCGGGGCGTGCCCCCCTTCGCCAGGAGCGCTCTGAGCTCGTCTCGGGTGACGGCCTCCTCGGCGCCGCGGAGCACGAGGTCCATCCGCTCGTCGGCGCGCATCGGGCCACCGAACCGGGGCGGCGGGGATAAACCTTTCAGCCCTTCTTCTTCGCCTTCTCCTTCATCTTGCGCGCGGTTTCTTCCGTGGCCTCGGCGGCCTTCGCGAGGGCGGGCTTCGCGGCCTTGACCGCCTTGTCCGCGAGTTCCTTCGCGACACGTACCGTCGTGTCGGCCACCGGCTTCACTCTTTTCGCGAAATCGTCGATTGCGGGGCGCACCGCCTTGGCGGCGGAATCGAGCGCCGGCTCGACGGCCTTCACGGTCTTGTCGACGACGGACACGCCTGCGTCGATGGCCTTTTTCGTTGCACGGCCGAGATTCCGCGCGAGCCGATCGAGCTCGCCCGACATGAGCCGCGCGCCGCAGGACGGACAGGTCGACGCCTGCGCGGTGATCGCCGCGCCACATCTCGAGCAATTCATGGGCTTACCGCGCCTCCTGACGGTTTCTCCCTTGAAATGCCTTTCGGTCTTCGTGCGACCGACGCTTCCACGACGCCGTGCAAGATCCCTGGTGCGTACGATTTCACGCGGCGTGAGTGAATGCCACCGATTTCGAAGTCCAAGTGCGCGCCCGCCTCCCGAATCCGCTCGATCGCCTCCTTGGGGAATCGCTCCGCGGGGGCGACGCAGTGATAAACCACGGTACCTGCGTCCTTCATCGCTCGGAAGGCCACGTCGAGGTAGTCCGTCGCGGAGAAGTGTCCCATCAGGACCCAGTCCGCGACCCCGGAGGGCGCCGTGTCCCGGCAGTCGCCCAGGAGGGGGACTACGTTTGCGGCCCGATTCAGCCGCACGTTCTCGAGCAGGTACCCGTATGCCACGGTGCTCACTTCGCAGGCGTACACGCGAGCGGGACACGAGCGGACGGCTATCGGGATCGAGAAGTACCCGATTCCGGCGAACAGATCGACGACCACCTGGCCCGGTCGGATGCGCGCGGCGATCCCGACCCGCTCCGCAAGATTCCCCGATGAGAACATGATGCGTGCGACGTCAAGTGCGTAGCGAATCCCTCCTTCCGTGTGGATCGTCTCCGTTCCGTTGCCCCATAGGATGCGAATTTCCGGTGTCCGAAGAGGGCCATGGACGCCGGAGACATCCTCTACGACGGCCTTCGCTCCCAGAACTTCTCCGATTAGCCGAGCGATATCGGATGCATGCGGCTGCGCATCCGACGGAAGGCGCAACACGACGATGTCTCCGATCCGCTCCCAACGGCCCGGAATGATGTCTTCCCGGAGGTTCGCGTCGCGGAATCTGCCTCGCAAGACGTCGTGCGGATTTTTCGCAGGCGATCGGACGACCAGCTCTTCGATCGTTTCAACGCGGGCGCCAAATAGTTCGAGAGAGAATTCCGGTTCACCAAGAAGAGGGATGAAAACCTCGTGCCCGCGCTTCGTGATCCTGACGGCTCGATCGACGAGGCCGAGCGACCACAGTTTTCGCAGGAGCGCGTCCGCCTGTATGGTCCGGACAACGGCGACGCGCATCCGTTCGAACATCGTTCGTCGCATCTTTCATCTTTACCGCGATATCTATATGAGAGCCTACTCGCTTCGCCGCGCATCATGCGAGCGCCTGCCCTGGTCCTCGCCCTCCTCTTGGTCGGAATGGGAGTCGTTCCCCATGCATCCGCGGAGGATTTCGGGGCCGTGGGAAAGGTGACCTCGCTCATTGGGGTCCGAACGACACCCGAGCTGGCTCCCGGAGAGAGCGGTCGGTTCGAGTTCTGGTTCAACGTGACGTACGCGGAGGCCATCTCTGAAGTCACGCTCAACGTGAGCATATACCGCTACGCCACCATCGAGGAGAGTGTCCCGGTGGATGCCTCGTGGCCCTATGCCTATCCGTACATCGAAGAGAGCCGCAATCGGGAGCATCGATGGACGTGGCCGCAGGTCGATCCGGATACGAGGCTCATCCTGAACTTCACGGTCGTCACCGCGGCGGACAGCCACCAGATGCCTCACGGGTCCGTCTTCTCCCAGAGTTCGTACTTCATCAGGTTCTACCTCACGTTTACCGGAAATCTCAGCGGAACGCCCGAGCAATTCGTAATGGCTTCGCGGGGTTACTTCCCGCGGTCGGTCTGGGAGGACGCAACCAGCAAGGCGCGCACGGACCCCTGCAATCCGCCGTCGTGCCGCGGAAATGTCAACTTGACCGTGCTCGGCGTCGATGGGATCCTGCCCGACTCCGCGTTCGGCGTGAAGGAGCCGATTCCTCGCTGGCCGTTCTACCTGCTCATCGCCCTCGCGGTGGTCTTCCTCGTCGTCGCGTTCCTGTTCTGGGTCGAGGAGAACCCCGGCTCATATCCGCGGGTCGAGGCCTGGTGGGCCCGCAGCCGTGGTCGGCTCGCGCGGACGTTCGCCCCCATGCGGCGCAAGAAGCCGCCGAAGACCTGACGCAAAAGGTTTTTACCCGCACCCGCTTGCGCAGGGCGTGGCCGAGGTCGCCTTCCCGAAGAAGATCGCCTTCTGGTTTTACTCGCTCGTCTTCCTCGCAGGCATCCTGTTCTACCTGATCTGGGGTTTCACGTACGGCTCGTGGAACCTACTCCGCCCCGAGTGGGTCGGCGCGTACGCAGTCACGATCGTCCTCGTTGGGTTCGGCATCGTCGGGATGCTGCTCTACAAGGACTAGACACTGTTCACTCCAAGAACGCAGCCGCCATGTCGCGTCAGTACGCCTTCGCGGCGTACACGAACTGTCTCGCCGCGTCGCCGCAGACCACGCACGTACCCTCGAACGACTCCGGAAAGAATGGCGTCCCGAGGACGCTCATCGACGTCCGCTCGGTAATCGTCTTGCTGCACGTTTCCTTTCCGCACCAGCCCAAGCGGTTGAATCCATCCTTCACTTCGTTGAGGGAGGTGACCGTGAACGTGTTCGCCTGGATGATCTTCTCCGCGCGCTCCCACATCGCGACCTGCATGAGCTCCAGGACGGACCGCAGCCGCTCGGGCAGGCCCTCCCGGGGCAAGTCCTTCTTCTCCCCGTTGTCCCGCCGGATCACGGTGACTGCGCTGCGCTCGATCTCCCGCGGGCCCAGCTCGATCCGGAGTGGCACGCCCCGCGCCTCCCAGTAGTAATACTTCTCTCCCGGCCGGATGTCCCGGTCGTCTAGCTTCACGCGGATCAGGTACCGGAGATCGAGGAACAACCGCTGTGCCTCTCGGAGCATCTCCTCCTGGCGGCCCTTCTCAAGGATCGGGACGATGACCGCCTGTACGGGTGCCGCGGCGGGCGGGAGGACGAGCCCCTTCTCGTCCCCGTGGACGGAGAGGACCGCGCCGAGGAGCCGCTCGCTCATCCCGTCCGTCGTCTGATAGACGTACTTGTGCTCGCCCGTCTCCGTCTCGTACGTGACGTCGTACACTTTCGCGAAGTTGTCCATGTACTGATGGAACGTCGCGAGCTGGAGGGAGCGCCCCGATGGAAGCAGGGTGTCCGCGCCCAGGCTGTAGAAGGCCCCGGGGAACTTGTCCCAGTCCGGCCGCTTCGAGATGATGTACGGCAGGGCGAGGAGCCGCATGATCCGCTCGTGCATCTGCAGGTCCTCCTGAATCTGCTGCTCCGCATCCTCGAACGTCGCGTGCGCCGTGTGGGCCTCGAAGAAGTGAATCTCCCGCACGCGCATGAACGTCCGCGTCATCTTCGTCTCGTAGCGGAAGACGGGGACGATCTGGTAGACCTTGAGCGGCAGATCCGCGTGGCTGCGGATCCAGAGCTTGAACATCGGGTACATGGCCGTCTCGGACGTCGGCCGGAGCACGAGCTTCACGTCAAGCTCATTGAAACCGCCGCGGGTCACCCAGAACACGTCGCCCTCGAATCCTTTGACGTGGTCCGCCTCCTTCTTGAACTCCGTCTCCGGGATGAGCACGGGGAAGTTGACTTCCCCATGGCCGGTGGTGTCGAACTCGTCGCGGATCGCCTGGTCGATCAGCTTCATGACGGCCCAGCCGTACGGCCGCCAGACGTTCATCCCTTTGATCGGGTAGCGCTTGTCGCTGAGTTCCGCTCGCTCGATGAGCTCATTGTACCAATCGCTGAATTCCTCTTCCTTGCGCATCGGGATGCGACGGTCAAGCCGGGGGGTCGATAATATCCTTACGGTGCGCCGCCTGGCGGCTCCACGAACCGGTTGCCGCAATAGAAGCAGACGAGGTCGTCCACGTTCACCGCCGTGTGACATCGAGGACAGAGTTTCTTGCCAGGGGGCCATGGAACGGTCGTCCCGGCCGCGGGCGGCGGCACGGGAGTCGGAGGGCTTGTGGCGGGCGGCGATGGCGGCTGAGGCGCAGGCCGACGCGACCGACGCGCGAGCAGGATTCCCACGATCACAAATGCCAGTAGGACCGCGACCACGAGGACGGCGATCAGGATCGCGTACGGCGTCTGTTGCGTCAAACTGACCATCCTCGAATCGCTCGCGCGGGCGTCGAACGGGTCGACGACATCCACGCGAATCCCGACGCCCGTCGCGGCGACATCGGGCGGTGTCCACACGACGGACGTCTGACCGACGGCGCCATCCACGATCGTCGTGTTCGATCCACTGATCGTGACGTTGACCCAAACCCGCAGGTCCTGCGAGCGGAAGATGTCATCCGACATCGACCACGTGATTGTGAACGGTGCGGCCGAGGCGATCGCCTGACCTTGCACGGGCGAGGTGATCGCCACCGTGGGCGCCTCGTTCGGCGGGAGACCCGGTTCCATCGCGACGCGGAAGTCGCTCGGGTCGTTCGTGTCCGTGCAAGAGGGGAAGCGCTCGAGGATTCGGCCGACCCCCGGTGCTGGAACATCCGGGAGGATCGTGTTTCCCGGCTCCCAGTACAGCGTACCGCCCACGGTCGCGTTGAACTCGACCCGGTCGACGACGATGTCATGTCCGTTGGCCGTCGCGGTGACTCCCCCCGGATTCCGATATGCGAGCTTGAGCGCGTCTCCTGTGGGAATGAGGAACGTCTCGGAGGGCAGGTCGACGCGGACGGTCGCGAGAGGATTCAGGACGCCGACCAAGGACATCGTCGGACCGTCGTAGCGCCCGGGCTCGTTCCTCTGCAGATAGTAATCCGCAAGGGACACTGCGCCGCTCGTCGGATTGCAGACGAACACGTATTGAGCCCCGCCCCTCGCGGGTCGGGCAACGATTCCTTGGATCTTGATCGGGAGCGGCGTGGTCGCGAGGGATCCGAGGGTGAGGTCTTGCGTGACCACCGCCCCGGGAGACCAAGCGACCGTCTCGCGAAACACGTCCGTGGACGCGCTGAAGTCCCCGGCGGCGAAGATGACATCATCGCCGATGTTCGCGCCCTCCTGGACATCCGGCGTGTCGGAAACGTCCGCGGCGGACATCGAGTTGCCGACGGTCAGGACGACGAACGACCCCTGCCCCGTCCGCACAGCGGCGCCGTTCGAGTAATCGACGCCATCGACGAACGTCCGGATTGGCGTAGCGAGCGGCAGCGGGTTGCTGCTGCGATCGAATGCATTCCCCTGTGTCCGCATTGGAATCGGTGGGGGCGCAACCGCAGAAAGAGCGAGGAAGGACGTCAACAGCAGGAGGGCAATCACCGCGAGGCCGAGGATGCATCTCGTCCGTCGCATCATCCCGACCCCGTCGATGCGTGCATCCCAGCGCGCGACGATGTTCCGTTTACTTATACGTTTCCCAGATGCGGATGTGCGCCCGTGCTAGACCCCCTCGCTTGGCCCGTCCCGACAAAGGTTTTAATCCGTCGGCACGTTCGTCGCGCCTCCGGAGCGCCGATGGTCGAGATCGTCGAATGCGTCCCCAATTTCTCCGAAGGTCGCCGTCCGAACGTCGTGGAGGAGCTCGCCGCCGCCATCGGTTCCGTCCCTGCGGTTCGGGTCCTGGATCGGGAGATGGACGCTGACCACAATCGGTGTGTGATCACATTCGTTGGGGACCGCCATGGCGTCGCGGAGGCCGCATTCCGGGGCGCGGAGAAGGCCGTGGAGCTCATCGACATGACCGTGCACAAGGGAGAACATCCACGAGTCGGCGCCCTGGACGTGCTGCCCTTTGTCCCCGTCGCCGGCGTCACCATGGAGGATTGCGTCGCGCTCGCGCGACATGTGGGCAAGCGAATCGCGGACGAGTTGCGCGTGCCTGTCTATCTGTACGAGGCCGCCGCAACCCGCCCGGACCGTCGCGCCCTCCCAGACGTCCGGCGCGGCGAGTACGAAGGACTCAAGGTCGAGATCGAGACAAATCCGGATCGCAAGCCCGACTTCGGGCCGTCGAAGATTCATCCCACCGCGGGGGCGTGCATCGTCGGCGCGCGTCCCGTCCTGATTGCGTGGAACGTGAACCTCCGGACGACAGACGTGGGCGTCGCGAGGCGAATCGCGAAGGCCATCCGGGAAAGCGATGGCGGTCTACCGGCGGTGCGCGCGAAGGGCTTCGAGCTTGCGGACCGCGGGCTCGTTCAGGTGTCGATGAACATGGTGGACTATCACAAGACCTCCCTCGCGCAAGCCTTCGAGGCAATCCGTGCGCTCGCGGCGAAGGAAGACGTAGAGATCGAGGAGAGCGAGATCATCGGACTCGTGCCGCTCGACGCCTTGGTAGACGGCGCGACCCAATACTTCAAGCTCGCTCGGTTCCATCGCGAGCAAATCCTGGAGACGCGGCTGTGGGAGTGAAGGAACAGACCGTCGAGGAATTCCTCTCGGCCGTAGCCGCTGCCACGCCAACGCCGGGAGGAGGGAGCGTTGCGGCCCTCGCGGGCGCGCTCTCTGTCGCCCTAAGCCGCATGGTTGCGGGCCTCGCACGCGGCAAGACCGGGTACGAAGCCGTCCAAGACGACCTCGCGCGAATCGAGGAGCAGGCGGTTCCGATCCAGGAGCGCCTTCGCCTCCTCGTCGACGAAGATTCCGCGGCGTACCAGCTCGTCGTCTCTGCGATGCGAATGCCGAAGACGACGGAAGGAGAGAAGGCCGCACGGGTGGAAGCCATGCAAGCGGCGTATCGCGAGGCCACGAAGGTCCCGCTCGAGACCGTCGAACGGGGCGTCGAGGCACTTGAACTCGCCAAGGAGGCTGCGGAGAAGGGTAACCGCAGTGCATTCACGGACTGCGGCGTCGCGGTCCTTCTTGCGGAGGCTGCGATCCGTGGCGCGAGCCTCAACGTTCGGGTGAACCTCGCATCGATCAGGGACGAGTCGTTCCGCTCGTCCGTCGAGGAGAAGCTGGACGATCTCCTTGCGCGGGCGCAGTCGCTCGGACACGATGCGATGGCGATCATCGAGCGACGACTCTAGTCTCTCTCGACACCAAGCGGTCATTTCGGAACCATAGCGTCGAAGTCCTCCAGGCAAGCGGCAATTGCGAAGCATTTTAGGCGCCTCACCCCATTCGTCGCCGTCAATGGAACGAATCAAGGCGGCTCGGGGTCCGACCCTGCGGTGCAGAGGATGGCGCCAGGAGGCGATCCTGAGAATGCTCGAGAACAACCTCGAGAACGCGGAGAAGCCGGACGAGCTGATCATCTACGGCGGCACGGGCAAGGCCGCGCGGAACTGGGACGCGTTCCATCGGATCGTCAACACCCTGAAGGGCCTCGGGGACGACGAGACTCTCCTGGTCCAGAGCGGCAAGCCCGTGGCGGTTTTCAAGACGCATCCGGACGCCCCGCGCGTCCTGATCGCGAACGCACATCTCGTGCCGAAGTGGTCGAACTGGGAAACGTTCTACGAGCTCGAGAAGCTCGGGCTCACGATGTACGGGCAGATGACCGCGGGCGGGTGGTCCTACATCGGCTCGCAGGGGATCGTGCAGGGCACGTACGAGACGTTCGCGGCCTGCGCGCGGAGGCATTTCGGCGGCTCCCTCCGCGGGCGGTTCGTCCTGACGGGAGGCATGGGCGGCATGGGAGGCGCACAGCCGCTCGCGATCAAGATGAACGAGGGCGTGTGCCTCGACGTCGAGGTCGACGAGGAACGCATCAAGCGTCGCTTGGCGAACGGGTACTGCGACAAGATCGTTTACGATCTCGACGAAGCGCTGGAGATGGCCCTGGACGCCCGGGGATCCGGCACGCCGATGTCGATCGGCCTCGTGGGGAACTGCGCGGACGTCCACCCGGAGCTCTTCCGGCGCGGCATTCGGCCGGATGTCGTCACGGACCAGACGAGCGCACACGACCTCCTCGGCGGCTACATCCCCCGCGGCCTCACGGTGCAGAAGGCAGCGGAGCTCCGCGCCAGTGATCCGAAGGAGTACCTCCGCAGATCGAAGGAGTCCGTCGCCGCTCATCTGCGGGCGATGCTCGACTTCCTGCATGCGGGGAGCGTCGTCTTCGACTATGGGAACAACATCCGCGGCCAGGCGAAGGAAGCGGGAGTCGAGGACGCGTTCGCATTCCAGGGGTTCGTCCCCCTGTTCATCCGCCCGATGTTCGCGGAGGGCCGCGGGCCGTTCCGCTGGGTCGCGGTCACCGGAAACCCGGACGACATCCTCCGCACGGACAGCGTCGTGATGCGGGAGTTCTCGACGAACGAGACCCTCGTCCGCTGGATCAAACTCGCCGAGAAGTTTCTCCCGTGGGAAGGCCTCCCTTCGCGCGTGTGTTGGCTGGGATATGGCGAGCGGGCGCACTTCGCGAAGATTATCAACCGCATGGTGGCCTCTGGCGAGCTGTCCGGGCCCATCGTCATCACGCGGGACCACCTCGACGCCGGGTCCGTCGCCTCTCCGTACCGGGAGACGGAAGGCATGAAAGACGGCTCTGACGCGATTGCGGACTGGCCGATCCTCAACGCGCTCGTGAACACGGCCGCAGGTGCGGACCTCGTTGCGGTCCACAACGGCGGCGGCGTCGGCATCGGTTACTCCACCCACGCGGGTGCGCTCGTCGTGTGCGACGGCACGGAGACTGCGGAGCGACGAATCGAGCGCGTCCTCACGACGGACCCAGGGATGGGCGTCGTGCGCCACGCGGATGCGGGCTACGACGACGCGGTTCGGTTCGCGAAGGAACACGGCATCCGGATGCCGTCCCTCGAGTGATCGGATGGCCGCGGGAGGAACCCGGCCACGGGTCGCGGTCGACGGCATCGCGCTCTTTGAGGGAAAGATCGTCGCGATCCGCCGCCGAAACGAGCCATTCCGCGGCATGCCCGCGCTGCCCGGCGGTTTCGTCGAACTCGGTGAGACGACGCAGGAGGCGGTCGTGCGGGAAGTCCGAGAGGAGACCGGACTGGAGACCCGCGTGGTCCGCCTCGTCGGTGTGTTCTCGGACCCGGAGCGGGATCCGCGTGGGCACGTCGTTGCGGTCGTGTACGACCTCGCCCTCGTTGGGGGTGCCCTCGCGGCGGGGAGCGATGCGGCGGACCTGGTCCTCATCGATCCGAAGGCGGTGCCGGCGATGGCGTTCGACCACAACGCAATCCTCGCCGAATGGAAGCAGACCTAAAGCTCCGCCCTCGGCCCGGACCAGACCGACTTTGCTGTGCCGGGCAGCCACCCCAGAAGGATAACCATCGCGGACGTCGCCAGGAACAGGACGAACCCCTCCGCCGTCACGACGGTCCCGGGCTCGACGAGGATCGCGGCACCCAGCGCAAGGAACCGCGAGGCGAATGCCGCGAGCCCTGCGGCCAAGCCGGCGCGCGACCCCGCGGCAACGCTGACCCAGATCGTCCATCCGGCGACGAGGGCGAGGAACACCAGGGAGAACGTGAAGGGGAACAGGCCTTCGATTGACGCACTCAGGACGGGGACGCTCGGGATCGCGAGCAGGAATCCGACCGCGTAGAAGAGCAGTTTGAACGTTCGACCGTATCCGTACAGCTCGCGGTACCTGCGCCCGACTACCTGTGGCGCGCCGAGCTGCGATAAGGTCATGCCCACGTTCCCGCCGTTCGCGGCGGTTGCGTCCGCGATATGGCTCTCCAGCTCCCGCAGGATATCGTCCCGCATGGCCGGGTCCATGCCGACCATCGACCGGCGCACCTGATTCAGGTACTCCTCGGACGGCTTCATCGGGCTCCCTCCAGAACGCGCTCCGCGCCCTTCGTCATTTGATCCCAGATTGCGAGGGCCTCGCGTAGGGCGACGCGACCGCGGTCCGTCAGCCGGTAGTACTTCCGCGGCATGCCGCGCTCCGGCTCCTGCCACCGGCTCTCCACGAAACCTCGCTCCTCGAGCCTCCGCAGGGCCGGATACAGGGTCCCTTCCTTCAGATCGAAAAACCCGTCGGACCTCTCGCGGAGTTCGCGGAGGATCTGGAAGCCGTACTTCTCCTCCCTCGTGAGGAGCGCGAGGAGGCACAGCTGAATCGAGCCCTTCTTCAGCTCCGCCGTCCACTCCGAGGAGATTTCCGGCATGGGGCGGGCCTCGTATCCGGGGGTCGCTATTTCCCCTTTCCCTGCGGCGCGCACCGGGAACTGACCGGAGGATCGACAACGGGTGGCATCCCTCCGTGCATCGCGTGTGCCGACATGATCGAGATGAAAAAAGGGGAAGGGGAGGCGCCTACTTCGAGCGCCTCGCCTTCGCTCGCAGGTACAAGGCGGGACCCATGGCGATCGTGACCACCGCCGCTTGTGCCGCGAGGAGCGTGAGGGGTGTCAGGTTCACGGCGCTCGGCAGGCCGAGGAACGCCTCCACCGAGACCGCAGGGTCATGGAAGATCACACTGCCCGCCGGGTAGACGTAGGCGCCGCGGATCCAGAAGCCCACGAAGTAGGCCCCGTGGTGCTCCAGGAAGAGACGGCCGCCACCCTGGACCTGGAAGAGCATCCTAGCGTCCTGGCCGTCCACCGTGACGTTCGTTGCCCACCGGAACCGCGCGATCCGCGTGTAGTTGTCGTCGAAGTATATTTGATCCCGCGTGTACAGGCGAGGCCGCTCGGGCGCCGTCTCGTTCAGGTCGTCGGCGTCCCGCTCGTATGTCCCGTTCCCGTCGTCCGCGTGGTCCCGAAGGAACGCCTCGTGGATGAACTGCGCGGTCCGCTCGGGGATGTAGTTGCCGAAAATCATCCGCGTCTCGAGCGCGAGGCGGTTCTCGGGTGCGGCGAAGTCCCAGCCCTCGATCAGGTGGTCGTACTTTGCGCCCATCGCGACCGCGGGCCCGCTCACCTCGCGGTATCCGAGGAACTCGACGTGCGTGATCTCGTAGTGGTCCCCGTCATCCACGGTCACGCGGTACCAGGGTACCTCCGCGTGGCGGTTCCCGACGCCCACCTGGAGGTGGAACGTGAACGCGACGCGGTTCAGCACGCCGTCGCCGAGGTTCGTGTCGTTCAGCACGTGGGTGTAGTGCATGTCCCGCGCGGTCAGGGTGAAGTCGACGTACGTCACGTTCCCGTCCGTTCGGTTCGTGAGGTCGCTGAGCTCCCACGCCGTCATGAGGTGGAGCGCCTTCACGGGCACGTTCCGCGTCTCCGAGAAGAATCGGTCGACGCTGAACAGATCGTATCCCTCCGTCTCGTTCACGTGGCGGAACTCGATGAAGCGCACGAGCTCCTGGGCGAGGAGCGTGACCACGGGGATGCCGCGGGTCGCAAGGCGGTCCCCGGACGCGTCCACGATGTCCGCGCCCCCGAGGAAGCGCTTGTACTCCGCGAAGATCACGAGGTCGTTCGGCCGGTCCACGGTGCCGTACCGGACGCCAAACAGGGCGTCTCCCGCCATCACGCCGACGACCGCGCCGCCCCCGAGCCGGTCCGTCTTCTGCGGACCGATCACGATGGGCGTGAGGTCGCGACCCCCGTCCTGAGCGCTCGCCGTGCCCACTATGGTCAGGGGCACCGCCAACATCGCCAGGACGACCAACGCAGCCACCATGTTTCGCATTGTAGTCACCTTGTTCGCGAGGTCAGATTTCGCCTCGCTATGGACATAGCGTCGCTATGCTTCTCTGGATATTTAAGCGTGACTCGGCGATTATCACCGCAAGGCGATATACTCGGGCACGGATGCACGAAAACGGTGCCTCTGCTCGTCCTCCTCGACGCGAACGCCCTCATGATGCCATTCGAGTTCAGCCTCCATCTGGACGCGGAGCTCCGCCGGGTCCTGGGGGAGGTGGACATCGCGGTCCCCACCCCGGTCCTCACGGAGCTGGGCGTCCTGGGAGAGCGAGACCGCGCGGCACGCGCGGCGGAGCGGCTCGCAGGGAACTACCGCACGATCGAGGGCCACGGGTCCGCGGACGATGCGCTCCTCGACCTCGCGACGAGGCATCGGGCAATCGTGGTCACGAACGATCAGCCGCTCCTGGACCGGCTCAAGGCCGCGGGGATCCCGCGCGTCTTCCTGCGGTCCCGGAACCATCTCGTCGTCGAGGGCCTGTGACGGGAAAGGCATAAGGCGCGGCGGGACCTGTCCCGCGGTCATTGAAACCGTACCACGTCGAGACGCTCAAGGCGATCGCCCTGCTGGGCGGCACCAAGGAATATGTCAACCTCTCCTCGCGGGAGCTCGGCAAGCTGATCGGCGTGAGCCAGCAGAGCGCGTCCCAGCGGATCCTCGAGCTCGTCCGGGATGGCCTCGTCGCGCGGGATCTCGCGACTCGGCGCCAGCGGATCCGGCTCGCCCCGAAGGGAGCGGAGGTGCTGCGGAAAGAGTACGCCGACTACCAGCGGATCTTCGAGGTCCGGGAGACCCTGACGATCTCCGGGACGGCCACGAGCGGCCTCGGCGAGGGCGCGTTCTACATGCGCCAGAAGGGCTATAAAGACCAGTTCCGCAAGAAGCTCTGGTTCGAGCCGTACGAGGGCACGCTGAACCTTCGGATCTCCGGAGCGGACCTCGCGAAGCTCCGGATCCTCCAGGACAATCCCGGAATCGAGATCTCCGGGTTCGAGGCAGGAGGCCGCACATTCGGCGGCGCAAAATGCTTCCTCGCGACCATGGGCCATGTGGACTGCGCCGCGATCATGCCGATTCGCACGCATCACACGGATGTCCTCGAGGTGATCTCGAAGCACTACCTGCGGACCGCGCTCGGACTCAAGGACGGCGACGTGGTCGAGCTGATCGTGCGCCTGTGATGTCTCAGAACTTCTTCTCGACATACGCGAGGGCACCATCGAAGATCGCCTTGCCGTCTCCGTATAACGGGTCGCCGCCCGTGAGCCGCGTCCAATCCGGACGCAGATGGCGGAAGAAGCACCGTTCCGGGTGGGGCTGCACGCCGAAGACGTTCCCATCCCGGTTGCACAATGCCGCGATCCCGTACGTGGTCCCGCTCGGGTTCCACGGATAACGTCCCGGTCGTCCCGCGTTGTCGACGTACCGGAACACGATCTGGTCGTTCTCGATGAGCTCCCTGAGGGTCTTCGCCTCCCGATCTCTCGGGAAGAGCAGCTTCCCCTCCGCGTGCGCGGAGATGAACGTGACCACCTGCCCCTTCGTGAGAGATCGTGTGAAGACGCAGGACCCACCGTTCTCGAGGCGCAAGAGGCTCGGTCGGCATTCGTAGTGGCCTGTGTCGTTCGTGGCCAGGACGGCCTCGGGGATCTCCGTCATGGGTCCGCCGAGGGCCGGGAGGAGTCCCGCTTCGACGAGGACCTGGAAGCCGTTGCATACACCGAGGATCGGCTTGCCGGCTCGGACGAAGTCGATGATGTCCGAGGAGAGCTTGCGCATGCGGGCAGCAAAGATCGCCCCCGCGCGAACGTAGTCGCCCGCCGCGAACCCCCCAGGGATCATCAGGATGTCGTAGTCGTCGAGGCGCTTGCGAAGCTCGGGCGGGACGTCACCTGTGAGCTGCTTGAGGTGGACCTTCTCCGCGTCGGCGCCGAGATGCCGGAAGAACGCGACGGACTCGTCCTCGCAGTTCGTCCCCTCGATCAGGACGACGCCGACTCGAATGTCGGACCGCCTCACGAGACCACCACCTGCTTCGGGATCGTCTCGCTCCATGTCTTGCGAAGGCTGGGCAACGGGAGGGAGACTGCTTTCCGACCGAACCGGAGGCGGAGCGCACGGCCGCCAGTGTTTCCGAGGAACGTGGTCGGGACGCCTTCCATGAGATGCATGAACTCTTCGAACCGGTCCGGCGCGACCTCGACGAGCCAGCGACCGTTCGACTCCGCGAAGAGCTGCACGTCCCAACGGAGTGGCTCCATCGCCGCCGTATCGAGGTCCGCCCCGAGGTCTCCGCCGAGGCACATCTCTGCCACCGCAATCGCAAGACCGCCGTGGCTGAGGTCGTGGCACGCCGCCACGGTCCCCTTGCGGATCGCGAGGAGGAGGTGGTCCATGGCCGCCCGCAGGCCGTTCGGGTCGACCGCAGGAACCGGGCCGCCTCTCACGCCGCGCATCCGAAGGTATTCGGAACCGCCAAGCTCCTCCCGAGTCCGACCGACCACCACGATCCGGTTGCCCGCGCGCTTGAAGTCCGTCGTCACGCACGACCGAAGATCGTCGACGATCCCGACGGCCATGATGACGGGCGTCGGCGGACTCGGCCCACGCGGGGACTCGTTGTAGAACGACACGTTCCCGGACGGAATCGGAATTCCAAGCGCCTGTGCCGTCATGCCGATCCCTCGGACCGCTTCGCGGAAGTACCAGAGGCGGTCCGGCTTCTCCGGATTTCCGAAGTTCAGGCAGTTCGTCAGCGAGTGCGGTCTCGCGCCGACCGCCACGAGGTTGCGGCAGGCTTCGTCGACCGCGGACGCACCGCCCTGGAACGGATCGATGGACGTGTATTGCGGCGTCGAGGAAACCGCGATCGCGAGGGCCCGCCACGAATCGATCAGCGGACGGATCACGGCCGCATCCCCGTGGGATGCCTTCCCGATGACGCCCTGCATGGGCTTGATGACCGTGGCGGCGCGCACCTCGTGGTCGTATTGCCGGATCACGTACTCCTTCGAGGCGATGTTCGGCGACCCGAGCAGTTTGAGAATCGCCGCGCGGTAGTCCTTTGGCTCGGGCGGGAGCCGTAGCTCCTGGCTCGGCATCGGCGTCGGCGGCCCGTACGCGCGGCAGTATTCCGGACCGCCCGTGTAGAAGGCGAGGTCCATCTCGAGGACCGGGACCCCCTGATAGCGGACGCGGCAGACCTTCTCCGGGATCACGCGGGCGATCGCGGTCGCAGGGACGTCGTACAGGTCGAAGATGCGCAACACCTTCTCGAGGTTCTCCGGGCGAACCGCGAGCATCATCCGCTCCTGGCTCTCCGAGACCCAGATCTCCCACGGAGCGAGGCCTTCTTCCTTCAGTGGCACTTTCTCCAGATCGACTTCCGCCCCATAGCCGCCGGCGAGGGCCATCTCACCGATCACGCAGGAGAGTCCGCCGCCACCGAGGTCCTTGAGGCCATCGAGGAGCCCGGCGTGTGCCGCCTCGATGCAGGCGTGGATGAGCGGTTCCTTCAGGATTGGGTCGCCGAGCTGAACGGCACCGCCTTCCCAGCCCTCCACCGCGCGGTCCGTGAGGTCGACGCTCGCGAACGTCACTCCGTGGATGCCGTCGCGGCCCGTGCGGCCGCCGCACAGGATGAAGACGTCCCGATCCGAAGTCACGCGATTACGGACGAGCTGCGATTTCTTCGCAAAGCCAACGCAGGCCACGTTCACGATGATGTTGCCCACGTAGCCCTCGTCGAAGATGATGCACCCTGCGACCGTCGGAATGCCGACGCGGTTCCCATAGTCCCGGATTCCTGCGACGACGCCGCCGAAGAGGTACTTCGGATGCTTCGTGCCCTTCGGGAGCTTCTCGAACGGATAGTCGAGCGGGCCGAAGTGGAGCGGATCAGCCAGGGCGATCGGCTGCGCGCCCATCGCGAGCACGTCTCGCAGGATGCCTCCGATCCCCGTGTTCGCGCCTCCATAGGGCTCGACGGCCGACGGATGGTTGTGGCTCTCGATCCGCAAGGCATACGCGTGGTCCGCGTCGAACTCCACGACGCCGGCATCGCCCCGGTCGATCACGTACGGCGCCTGGACGGGGAAGATGAACTCGCGCAGGAAGACCTTTGACGACTTGTAACAACAATGCTCGGACCACGCCTGTCCGAGGCTCTGCAGCTCGACATCCGTCGGCTCGCGTCCGATCGAGCGGAAGTACTCCTGGATACGCTGCATCTCGTCGACGCTGAGGGCGAGGCCGAGCCTCTCGCTGACCTGTCCGAGCTCCTGGGGCGAGGCGTCCCTCAGGATGATGTCGTGCAGCGGGAACGGGAGGGACCGCCGCCGGAACCGCTCCACCAACCCTTCGCCTCGAATGGACAACCGTAGGCGGTACATTATGCTTCTCCTTGGACGACGCGAAAGTTCGGTCGAGACTCGCCGGACCGCCGAACAGCGAACGTTCAAGTAGCTCGCATCCCCCATTCGGCCGTCGATGCGCGGACCGTTTCGGGACCGGCTCGGATCGACGCCGATCGTTTTCGAAGTCGTCCCGCCCGGGCGGCGTGCGAGCGACAAGGCGGTCAACACCCTCGTCCGACGCGTCCAGGACGCCGTCCGCTCGCTTCCGCATCTCGACGCGGTGAACGTCCCGGAGGTGCTCGATGAGAACCATGCCGGGCAGCCGTTCTACCGCAACATGGACCCGCAGGAGTTCGTCGAGCGACTCGGCCCGGATCTCGGCGTCGAGCCGATCGTCAACAAGGTCGTCGCCCACGTGCCGTCTGTCGCAGCCCTCCGTCGGTGGCTTCGCGAATCCCTTGGGGAGCACGGCCTGCGCACCTTCGTCCTCGTCGGCGGGACGAACAGTCGCGTCCGTTATTCCGGGCCATCCGTGATCGAGGCGAATCAGGCGTTCCGCGCGGCGGTCAAGAACCGCGAGGACACGGCGCTCGGCAACATCACGATTCCGGAGCGGGATCACGAGGTCGACCGGCTCGTGGAGAAGACCCGTGCGGGTTGCCAGTTCTTCACGACGCAAGTCCTGTTCGAGGCAGAGCCCATGGCCACGGTGCTCCGGGCGTACGGGAAAAGGTGCGCGTCGGAAGGCCTGCCCCCGGCGACGATTCTGTTGAGCTTCGCGCCCGTGTCCGACTACCAGGACATCGAGTTCCTCGTGTGGCTCGGTGCGACCGTCACGCCGAAGACGGAAGAAACCTTGCTCACCGCGAACGGCCGGCCGATCGGCCGCGCATCCCTCGATGTCGCGCGAACGCTCTGGTCTCATCTTCAAGCGGCGGCGCGCCTGTCCCGTCCTCCCGTGCCGCTCGGGGTGAACATCGAGGAGGTCTCCGTCCACAACTTCGACCTCGCGGTCGGAATGGCCCGCGAGTTCCCGAC
>CAMTUI010000012.1:0-26189 GCA_947084985.1 Methanobacteriota archaeon
CCGCGCGGGATTAAATAGCGATGTGACCTTCGAGGCCTTTGATGCGCGTCCCCGGAGCCGCGCGATGGGAGGCGGCCTGAGGTGCCGCTCCCCGCGTGCGACCCGACGGGGGACGTCCCGTGTCGCCTCAATCTCGCATTCCTGCCGAGCTGGACGCAGCTCGCGATCTGGGCGATGACCGCTGTCGCCTTGGCCGTGTTGGCTTACGGCCTCCTGTCTCGCTGGCGGATGTGGAAACAGGGCGCGTCCGGTGAGCTCGACGCGTCGTTCACGCACCATCTCAAGATGCTGATTCTGGTAGGCGTGTTCCAGAGAAAGATCGTACAGCGACGATACTCCGGGCTGATGCACGCGCTCATGTACACGGGGTTCATCGCCCTCGCGATCGGGACCACACTCGTCTTCTTGAACGTGGACATCCTCGCGTACTTCGGCATCGACATCCTGCGCGAGCAGCCGTACCTTATCTTCGAGTTCGCCTTGGACTTCATGGGCCTCGCGTTCACGATCGGCCTGGGGATGGTCTTCTACCGCCGCCTCGTCCAGCGGCCAAAGTTCCTCCGCACGGGGCGGCCGGACCTCGTCCTCCCGGGTCTGCTTCTCCTCCTGATGGTCCAGGGCTTCCTCCTCGAGGCCGTACGGCTCGCGGTGACGCAGCCGCAGTGGCAGGAATGGTCCTTTGTCGGGTATGCGATGTCCCTGGGTCTCCGGGCCGTGGGGATCGACGAGCGCCTCGTCGAGGTCAGCGTGAGCGGCGCGATAGTCACCGTGATGCCGGCGCCTGCATTGATGTGGGGCTACGGATTCCTGTGGTGGTTCCACGCCGCCACGTGGTCGTACATGCTTGCGGTCCTGCCGTGGACGAAGGCGAGCCATTTCCTGTTCAGCCCCGCGAACACGTTCTACGAGCGCTCGATGCCCTATGGCCGCCTCCCGAAGCCCTTTGACATCGGCACGCTCGCGCAGCCCGAGGCGCCGCAGCCGAAGTTTGGCGCGACGAGCACGAAGGACTTCGTCTGGCTTGACCGCCTTCAGCTCGACGCATGCACGATCTGCGGCCGTTGCACGTCCGTCTGCCCGGCATGGACGACCGGGAAGCCGCTGGACCCGATGCGCGTGATCCTCGATCTGCGGGAGGCGATGGTCAAGGAGGCGCGCGGCGAGAGCCTCGGCCAGACTTTGGCGGACTACGTCGGGTACGAGGAGCTGTGGGACTGCACGACGTGCATGGCGTGCATGCAGGAGTGCCCCGTCTCGATCCGCCATGTGCCCTTCATCGTCGATCTGCGACGGAACCTCGCGATGGAACTCGGCAGGATCCCCGAGGAATCCCAGGGGATGCTTCGGAACGTCGAGACGAACTACAATCCGTGGGGCATCGGATGGGACCAGCGGGCGCGGTGGGCGGAAGGCCTCGGCGTGAAGACGATGTCCGAGGTGGCCGCGGAGGGAGGGACTGTCGACGTGCTGTACTGGGTCGGTTGCGCGGCCTCCTTCGACGATCGGAACCGCAAGGTCGCGCAATCCTTCGCTCGTCTGATGCAGCGGGCGGGCGTGCGGTTCGCGATCCTCGGTCCCGAGGAGAAGTGCACGGGTGACCCCGCGAGGCGCCTCGGGAACGAGTACCTCGCGCAGACGATGATCAAAGCGAACGTGGAAACGCTGAACCGGTACGCGGTCAAGCGGATCGTCGCGACATGTCCGCACTGTCTCAACGCGATCAAGAACGAGTATCCGGATTTCGGAGGGACGTACGAGATCGTCCACCACTCCGTGTACCTCGATGAACTCCTGGAGGCGGGACGGCTCCGGCCCTCCCATGAGGTGCGGGAACTCCTCACGTACCACGACCCGTGCTACCTGGGGCGGTACAACAAGGTCTACGAGGAGCCGAGAGACGTGCTCACGCGCATCCCGGGGGTCCGAACGGTCGAGATGACACAGTGCCGCGACAAAGGCTTCTGCTGCGGGGCCGGTGGCGCTCGCATGTGGATGGAGGAGCGGAAGGGGGAGAAGATGAACCATCGGCGGCTGAGCCACGTCGAGGAGACGGGGGCGGGGGCGGTCGCGACCGCGTGCCCGTATTGCCTGATCATGCTGGACGACGCCGCGAAGACGAAGAACCGCGAGGACCTCGCGCGGTACGACATCGCGGAGATTGTCGAGCGATCCCTGTAACGTCCGCGGCCGACCTTCCGCTTGAGCAGCTCTCGCTCGCCTAGAGCCCGTCGATCTTCTTCGCGAGGTCGAAGTCGAGGTTCGTGAGGCCGCCACGGTCGTGCGTGGTCAAGGACAGCTGCACGGTTGCCCACGAATTGTGGATGTCCGGGTGATGGTTCATCGACTCGGCCAGCTCCCCCACTCTATTGATGAACGCAAGGGCTTCCGGGAAATCCTTGAATTTCCACGTCCGCGTGATTGCGTTCCCGTCGCGGGACCAGCCGCGTACCTCCGCGAGTCTCTTCCGAATCTCCTCTTCCGGTAATAGCGTTCGGCGCGCCATCTCGAGTGCCACTGAAGACGCCATGCGGGAAAAGGTTGGCGCCGCCTTCGGTTAACCTTAAGCAAGGTTAACGCGGCCGCCTCATCGGAAGCCCCGTCATGGCCTCATCGGACAATCACGATCGGCGTCTGCGCGACGATGTCGAATCCCCACGCGATGTCCAGGCCGACCTGCAACAGGTATCCGTAATACGAATAGGTTCCGCGGTAGCTCGAATGGACCTCCGACGGGATCGGGATCTCAAAGGTAAACGGCACGCCGACGCGGATGACCTCCATGGGCACGAGGACCTCGTGCTGGTACGACTGCATCGATTCCTGTTGGCCATCCGCCTTCGCCCATTCCCCGCCGATTAGGCGCACGTACACGCGGCGGATCCTTGCGTTGCCGGTCCGGTTCAGGGTGATCCGGCATCCGATCAGCTCGCGCGCGAAGAAGCGGTCCCCGTCCAGCTCGACGTAGACCTCGGGGCCCTGGCCCGCAGAGCGGAAGCGCAGTGGCTGCGCATATGTCCGCACGCTCCGTCGGTCGTAGAAGACGAAAATCTCGCCGCTCCAGAGCGTGTCGAGCCACAGGGGGACGTCGAGCCGCGCGGACAGCGTGTACTTCACCTTCGCGTGGCGACCCTCGTACGATGGCAAGGCGTAAATCGGGACCTGGAACTTGAAGGGGAAGCGCTGTACCCCTGCGGGGACGGGGCCCTCGCCCCGCAGCGGGAGGCGCCAGTGGACGAGCTGGGCGGACGAGCGGTACGTGTGGGACTGCTTCCCCGAGCCTCGCGTGATGACCGTCTCCTCGACCCCTTCGAAGTCGACGTAGAGCCCGCGGCTCGGGACTTCACGCGTCGTGTCGATCACCACGGTCCCCTCGATCACCTCGCCCGTATAGTACGACATCCGAGGCAGCTCGACGCCGATTGAACGAGGCATGATGATACCTCACATCCGCATGGAGGTCACCGCACGAGGAACCGGGTCCCGCAGTATGCGCACGTCGCGATCCCGAAGCGGTCGACGAACTGGGGCGGGCCGCCGCAGTTCGGGCAGGCGAGCTCCACAGGCCCCTGCTGCCCCGCGGGCACGAGCGGCTGCTGGATCGGCGGGGGCGGCGGGATCCGGCGGCCGCCCATCTGGCTGAGGGCCCCCACGACGATGAGGACGATGACGACGATGAATAGCCCGCAGAAGACCGCCGGGAACACCGAGAAGAGGCCGATCGGCCCCACGAACATGCCCACGAAGACGATGGCGAAGAGGACGATGACCACGAGGATCAGAAGGACCGGGAGCAGCGGGTCAACCGGGCGGACCTGGGACGGTCGGAACAAGCGCGGGTCCATTAGCGGGGGCGGTTGCGCCACGGGGCGGGATGGGCCGTCGAGGCAGATGAAGGCTACGGGGAGCCCGTCACCCCTTGAGCTCCTTCAAGGTTGCGGGGAGGAGTTTCAGGACGTCCGCCACGAACCCCACGTGGGCGACCTCAAAGATCGGCGCGCTCGGATCCGTGTTGATCGCGATGATGAGTCCGGCGTCCTTCATGCCGGCCACGTGCTGCATCGCGCCGCTGATTCCGCAGGCCACGTACAGCTTCGGCCGGACCGTCTTGCCGCTCTGCCCGACCTGACGCGTCTTCGGGAGCCATTCCATGTCCGTGAGCGGACGCGACGCGCCGACCACGCCGCCGACGGCCTTCGCGAACTGCTCGACAATCGCGAGGTTCTCCTTCTTCTGGATGCCACGCCCCGCAGAGACGATCACGTCGGAACTCGACAGGTCGATGTCGGCCACTTCGGGCCGCTCGAGCGCAAGGAACTTCGTTCGGATTGTGCCGGTCTCGATCGAGAGCTGGGTCGGAGTCACTTTGCCTCCCGGTGCCGCGCCGGCGGGCGCGACAGACCCCGGCCGCAGGGTCGCGACGATCGGACGCTCCGAGGAGAGTTCGACCTCCGCCTGCACCTTCTCATTGAGCAAGCGTCTCGTCGCGACGAGACGGTCCCCTTCCGCGCGCAGTCCGACGCAGTTCGTGACAAGCGCGAGCCCCATGGCTCCCGCGAGGGCGGGCGCCAGATCGTAGCCCTGCGACGTGTGCGCCACGAGGACGACGCGCGGGTCCGTTTGCTCAACCAGGGCGCGGACTCCCAGGTGGTAGCCGTCGCCCGTGTACTCCGCCAGCGCGACATCGTCAACATGGAGCACCTCGACTCCGAGGCCTACGAGGATATCCGCAAGCCCGCCGACGTTGTGCCCAAGGAGCGCGGCCTTCACGGCGCCCGCCGAAGGGCCCGCGAGTTCACGGCCCACCGCCACGAGTTCCGCAGTGGATGGCGCTAGACGTCCCTCGAGATGCTCCGCAACCACGAGAACGTCCGCGCCGATCCGAATCACCTCCGCACGAAGCCCTTTTCTCGCAGGAGCTGCGCGAGGCGCTTCGCCTGTTCCTCGACGGACCCGCTGATCATCTCCGCGCCACGTTTCGCTGACGGAAGCGACAGGGCACGGACCCCGAAGGAGTACGGCAGGACGACGCCATCCCAGCCCGAGAGGCCGAGAGCCTGCGGACCGAGTTCCTTGATCGGTTGTCGCGCGGCCTTCATGATCGCGGGGAGCGGCGCGTACCTCGGCGTGTTCGCGCCGAACTGGATCGTCAGCAACGCGGGCAGCGGCAAGGCGGAGACACGCTGCAGGCCTCCCTCAAGCTCGCTCGCGACCTCGAGGCGGCCGTCCTTCACCTCGACACGCGTCACGACGCTCGCGTGGGCGAGGCCCAGGATTCCGGCGATGAGTCCGCCCGTGGCGGAGTTGAAGTGGTCGTCCGACTGAACGCCTGTGAGAACGAGGTCGTGGGGCATCGTGCGGATCGCAGCGGCGAGGAGACGCGCGATCTTGCCGACGTCGTACGTGGCGACGTCCTCGTACGCGATCCGGACCGCTTCGTCCGCGCCCTTCGCGAGGGCCTCCCGAAGCATCTGTTCCGTGCGCTTTGGGCCGAGGGTGAGCGCGATGACGCGGCCTCCGTGCTTCTCCTTGAGCCGCACGGCCTCTTCGAGCGCATACTCGTCCGCGCCGTTCACCTTGTAATTCAGCGTGTCCCGGCGGATGTCCTTCCCGTCCGGGCCGATCTGGAACTGCAGGTCCGGATTCGGGATCTGCTTCAGGCACACGACCATGTTGAGGGGCATGGCGGGCGTGCGTATCGGGGGACGATACTTAATCGTGTCGTGGGCACACTCGACGCGTCTCGCTCGATCAAAAGGGGAGGGCGGGGCGCGTCGGCCCCGCTCCCGTGTCTACGGAAAGATGCCGCGCCACTTGTACGCTTCGATGACGCGGTTGATTGCGACCATGTAGGCCGCCTGGCGCGTGTCGACCTTCTTCGACTCCCGCATGTCCCAGACGCGGTTGAAGGCACTCATCATGATGCCCTCGAGCTTCTGGTCCACCTCGGTCTTCGTCCAGAAGAACTCGGAGAGGTTCTGCACCCACTCGAAGTACGACACGGTCACGCCGCCGCCATTCGCGAGGATGTCCGGAATCACGAGCACCCCGCGCTTGTGCAGGATGTCGTCCGCCTCGGGCGTCGTCGGCCCGTTCGCGCCCTCTGCGACGATTTTCGCCTTGACGCGCGGCGCGTTCTCCGACGTCAGGACGCCCTCGAGGGCGCTCGGCGCGATGATGTCCACGTCCAGCTCGAGGACCTCCTCGTTCGTGATCTTCTTCGTGGCCGGGAAGCCGACGACGGAGCCGCTCTTCTCCTTGAACACCATGACCTCCTTCGGGTCGATGCCCTTCTCGCTGTAGATGCCGCCCTTCGAATCCGACACCGCGACGACCTTCGCACCCAGTTCGTCGTGCATCAGGCGCGCGTAGTTGTACCCGACGTTCCCGAAGCCTTGGACCGCGACGGTCGCCCCCTTGACGGCGAGCTTGACTTTCTTCGCGGCCTCGCGGGTCGCGTACATCAGGCCGCGGGACGTGGCCTCGTCCCGGCCGAGGGAGCCGCCGATCACGAGCGGCTTGCCCGTGACGACGCCGGGAACGGCGAAACCCTTGCTCATCGAGATCGTGTCCATGATCCAAGCCATCGTCTGGCTGTCCGTGTACACGTCCGGCGCGAGGATGTCCTTCTCCGGGCCGATGATGATCGAGATCTCGGAGGCATAGCGGCGCGTCATCCGCTCGAGCTCGTCCCTGGACATCTCCTTCGGGTTGCAGATCACGCCGCCCTTCGCGCCGCCATATGGGATGCCCATCACGGCGCATTTCCACGTCATCCAGCACGCGAGGGCTCGCACCTCGTCGAGGGAGACGTTCCAGTGGTAGCGGATTCCGCCCTTGAACGGGCCGATTGCATCGTTGTACTGGACCCGGTAGCCCGTGAAGACCCGCACGCGTCCGTCGTCCATCTTGACGGGGAAGTTAACCGTGAGCTCGCGCCGCGGGTGCTTCAGGAGCTCCAGCATTCCGGGGTCCAAGTTCAGCTTCTTGCCGGCCCGGTCGATCTGCGCCCGGGCGATTTCAAAAGGATTCAACGTTTCCTTCGCTTTCGCCATGCTAACGCCTCCCGAGACCCGACCGGGTCCGAGGGTAGCCGTCGTGTACGGTCCTCGTGTCTTAAATCTATTCGTCGAAGAGTAACGGTTCCCGAGGGGCGCGCTTCATATCCGACTCGGCGACGCGGGTCGTGTTACGTATTCGACAGGGTCCACGAGGTTCCGCGGGGTCTCGCCTCGCAAGAACCGCTGGACGTTCTCCATGGCGGCCTCCATCGCACGGCGCCTCTGGATCGGGATCGCGTTCGCGATGTGCGGGGTCATTATCACGTTCGGGAGTTCATGAAACGGTTTGTGGAACGGCCGGCCCTGACCGCGGTCGGGGTACGTCCACCAGACGTCGAGGGCTGCGCAGAAGCGAGGGTGCGTCCGCAGGTGCTCGTACAGGTCGTCTTCAACGATGTGCCTCCCACGGGCGATGTTCACCAGGATCGCGTCGTCCTTCATGGAGGCGAGGAAGGGGCGGTCGACCAGCCCCTCCGTCGCGCGCGTCAACGGGAGCGCGAGGACGACCGCGTCGGCGTGGGGCAGGAGCCGCGGGAGGTCGTCCATCGTCCCTGTCTCATCCGCCAAGGTGCTGCGCGGACGAGAGCGGCCCACGCCGACGACGCGCACGTCGAACGCTTTGCACCGGCGCGCGATTTCCGTCCCGATTCCGCCCATGCCCAGGATCAGGACCGTGGACCCGGCCAGAGCCTTGTTCATGACGGATTGATCGAACACCCCGCGGCGGATTTCCTCCGTCCGCGCGGGGATGCCCTTCGCGGCTGCGAGGAGGAGGGACATCGCGTGCTCCGCGACGGCCGTGCTGTACGCCCCTGCGTTGCTGCATATCGCCGCGTCCGGAGGCAGGCGGTCGAAGGGGAGGTGGTCGACGCCGGCGACGAGCGCCTGCACGAGCCGGAGCCTGGGCGCTTTCGATTTCACGTCGGGCGGGAACTCCGAGCCGAAGCCCGTGCATACGACGACGTCCGCCGTCGCCCAGGCGGCCTCACGTTCGTCGGAGGGCAGGTCTTGGAGGACCACGGATTCGAAGGCGCCGCGGGCCGTCTCCGCGAGGACCGCGCGGCGTTCCGCATCCATCGGCGAGATAAACAGGACGCGGGCCATGGCTCCGCCCGAGTGCGTCCACGGACTTGGGCCTTTCGACGCCGCTCAGCTCAGCACTCCGAGTACCCGCAGGAGTGGCACTTCACGCAACCCTCTTCGAAGACGAGGGACTTGCCGCACTCCGGGCACTCTGGGTTCAGACCTTTCTTCAGCATCTCCGCCGCTTCGCGGGACTCCTTCTCGAGCTCGACGTCCGTCTCCACGACGCCGCCGAGCTCGTCGAACGTCTCGACGGGCGGCACGACGCCCGTCTTCTGCATCCCGATGTGCCGCTTGATCGCCTTCGCAATCGCGTCGGGGATCGAGTACACCCGTTCGCCGTGGTCCACCGCGATCCGCGGGCTCCGGATCCCCTCGAGCTGGTCGATAATCTCGTCGACGGGCACACCGGACCGCAGGCACAGGGACACGAGCCGCGCGATTCCTTCCGTGAACGACGCTGTGTATCCACCTCCACGTCCGATCTGAGCGAAGACCTCGAAGAGACCTCTCTCGTCCTCGTTTATCGTCACGTACAGGGCGCCGTAGCCTGTGAGGATCTTCTGCGTGCGGCCCGTGATCACGTCGGGGCGGGCGCGAGGGCGGAGGGCCGCAGCTTCCGCCGGCACTTCGACGCGGACCTCCTTCGGCTTCTCCGCCTCCGCCACGCCGATGTTCAGGACCTGGTCCTCGCGCGAGCCGTCGCGGTACACCGTGATGCCTTTGCATTTGAGCTCGTACGCGAGGAGGTACGCCTTCTTCACGTCATCCACAGTCGCCTCCCGCGGCAGGTTAATCGTCTTGGAGACAGCGGCGTCGCAATGGTCTTGGAAGGCCGCCTGCATCCGCACGTGCCACTCCGGTGCGACGTCGTGTGCGACCGCAAAGACCCGCTGCCACTTCTCCGGGACGTCCCTGAGACCGCGCGGGCTGCCGTGATTGTCGAGGATTTTCTTGACGAGGTCCTCGCGCCAAAAGCCCTCCCGCTTCGCGACCTCCTCGAAGTAGTCGAGAAAGTACGGCAGCTCCTCGCCGTCCATCACGCGCTTGTACCAGATCAGACTGAACTCCGGCTCGCAGCCGCCGGAGGTGTCCGCGATCATCGACAGCGTCCCGGTCGGCGCGACCGTCGTGACGTAGGAGTTGCGTAGCTTCAGGCCCATCTCCTGGTGGCGGCTGCCGTCCCACGCCGGGTACACGCCGCGCTCCTCCGCCAACTTCGCGCTTTCGTCGTATCCGGTCTCCTGGAAGAACTTCATGATCTTGCGGCCCCACTCGACGCCCTCCGAGGAGTCGTAGGGCACCTCGAGCATAAACAGCATGCGGGCGAAGCCCATGACGCCGAGCCCGATCTTTCGCGTGGCTCTCGTCATCTCCTCAATCTGCTTGACCGGGTAGGCGTTCATGTCGATCACATCGTCCAGCATACGTGCGGCCGTTCGGATCGATCGCTCGAGTTTCGTCCAATCGACTTCCCAGCGGCCCGCTGCGCTGCGCTTCATGTGACGTGCGAGATCGATGGATCCGAGGTTGCAGGACTCATAGGGCAAGAGCGGTTGTTCACCGCATTGTCGTACGACGATACCGTTGCAAATCATTGAATGTGACATCGCCTCGGTGAGATCGAAGACCTCCCGCTCACCCACATGTTCCTTGGCAACGACAAGGTCTTCATACTTCGAGGGACGGAAACCGCGGAACCTGACAGAGGCGAGGCGAGCCTGCTTCTCGTCGAAGAATCCGATCTCGGTCAAGAATCGGTGTCGGCTTTCCCCGAAAATCGCGAGCTCGTAAAGGATGCCGTCGGAGCCGTAGGACATCGAGGTTCCGTCCTTCCTCGTGTGCTGGAAGCCCGTTGCTCGGGGCGCGCGGCTCCGGTCGAGAATCTGGGACTTGATTCCGAGGTTCAGCAGAAGCAGCTGCACGCCCTGGAGGAGCCTCCGGCTCTTGGACGTCAGCGCAATCCAAGAGCTGTTCGACTTTGGACTGTCCCTGACTGTTCCGTCCGCGGAGAAGAGCGCCTGGAGGAATGCGAGAACGGAATCTCTGGGCGCCGAGAAGACCGCCGCGGGAACTTCCTTCATCGACGAGTCCATGGGTCTCACGCCGAGACCCTCGAAGAAATCCACAAAGAAGCGGGAGTGATACGATAGATGGTAGACGCCATTCGCACGTCTGACACCACGGATGTTCCTTCCATACCAGCGATTAAGGATGGGGCGCAAGGTTGCGAACATCGGAGCGTCGTCCCTTGCGAACGTGAACCCGACACGGCAGTTCTTGTCACCGGATCGAAGCCAACCGTCACCGACGAGCCATCCCAACGCGAGGCCTAGCTCCCTGGACCATTCCGTCGGAAGGTTCAAGACCGTCGTCTTGCCGTTCCGTCCGATGTACACGTTCGTCGGAGCGAAGGGCAAGCCTCGAGCCTCGGGGAACTTCCCTTCGCCCGATTGAATGAGAAGTCGGTGCCCGGGTACGAGATCTTCGACCTTGACCCAACCTTCCGTCGTGAGGACCTTGTGATCTGCCGTGGCGGTGAGCTCGAACCCGGACTTCGTCACGAGCCGCCAGACGGGTTTCACCCCAGTCCGCCAGGCGGCGACCATCGGCCCGAGGCGCGTGCCGCGCTCCGCCTCATCGCGGCTAGCGAGCAAGAGACCGTTCGATTCGGTGACGACCTCCGCGGGCACGCGGCGGTCCGTAACGAGCGAAATCCCGCCATCCGGGTAGCGCTCCACGAGCTCGGAAATCCGCGTGAGTCCGCGCTCGGTTGAAATCAAGGTGTCCCCCGTCACGCAGGGATTCGTCGCCTCCATGTCGCCCACGTTCGGCGTCGGCTGGCGGCGGTTGTTCTCGTCGATGAAGAAGAGTCCGGGCTCCCCGTTCTTCCACGCCTGGAACGCGATCTTGTCGAGGACCTCTCGCGCATCGAGCTGTCCGGCGACCTGCTTGCTCCGCGGGTTCACGAGGTCGTATTCCGTGCCGGCCTTCATGGCCTCCATGAACTTGTCCGTGACGGCGACGGAGATGTTGAAGTTCGTAATCTCCGTCGTCTTGTCCTTGCACGTGATAAACTCGAGGATGTCTGGATGGTCCACGCGGAGGATCCCCATGTTCGCTCCACGTCTCTTAGATCCCTGCTTGACCTGTTGAGTCGCAGCATCGAAGACTCTCATGAAGGAAACCGGTCCGCTTGCGACGCCCATAGTCGACTTCACGAAGTCGTTCTTCGGCCGGAGGCGGGAAAAGGAAAAACCGGTGTTGTGCACGACCGCGAGCTTCCCGAGTCCGCCCCCCGCGAGGTAGTTGTTGAAATCTGCAACGGTCAGGTCGTAGAAAGTCGTCGGCTTGGCGGCCGCCCTCTCAACGGACTCCACGGATGCCCAGCCGTCTGCGAGATGATCCAATTGATCCAGGAGCGGGCGGTATTCACCGGAGACTAGCGGTCGCAGGGCTCGAACGAGACGACGAAGTTTGTCCTCGCCAATCCCGTTACCCCACTTCGCGTGGTGGAGCCAAAGGCGCGTCCCTCCTACAGTCAATGCGGACTTGTGAATTGCGGTGGTGCGGGTCGGGACTCCAGCCGCACACAACAACTTCTCCAGCAGAGCGAAGGGGACGGGGATTCGGGGATGTGTATTATGTGCCACCCGCTCCGTCAGCAGCTCGAGCCGGCGACCGCGGAGAGGATCATGAACCCATTCACGCACGAGCGCCACCAGCTCCGGGGTCTTCTTTGCGTCCGCCATGTGAACACGATACTCGACATGCCTCGCTTTTGCGTCCGGCGGCTTGGCGCGGACAGAAGGGTTGAGCCCGAGTGCGCTAAGCAAAGATACGAGACGGCGGGCAAGTTCGAGACACACGGTACTGAACTCGAGCCGGCGGCGTTTTAAAGACACGTATCCTTCTGAGTCGATGAGACCGCCGAGGAACGCCGCGACCACTGATAGTGGGGACTTCATCACCCACTCCGGCACGGTCAGGGCCTCTTTCGGTCCCGGTTCCGCCTGAGCGATGCGGGCGAAGCGCGGGACAAATCGCTGATTCGTAGTTGTCAGCGACCACAGGCCGCGATTGTCCTGCCGTGGTGTGAGGGCGATGCCGTGGCCTGCGAGAACATCCTGCGCGAACCGAATGTTCTCGGGGCGACCATCGAAGAGCCGCAGGCGGAGGGCTCGGTAGGCTGTCCTACGGTTATTGAACCAGCCGAGGCTCCCATCACCGAGGAAGAATCCCGTCAGCCATGCCAGCCGCTCGTCCAGGGAGAAGCCTTCCCGTTCCAGATAGGTTTTGAAGGGCCACGCCTCTTGTACGGATCGATTCGCCGTGAGGAGGACGTCGCCGGGCTTCAGCGCATCGGCTCGGCGCTTGGCCAGTCCAGCTTCCGACAGGACCAGGAACGGATGCCATTCGCTCGTGGTCACCTCAGTGCCGTCGGAGCAGCGGATTCGATATTGCTTCTCCGCTTCGACCTCCCAGCGCCACAGGTGGGTGACTGCTTTCGCAGCGAACTTCCCCGTTGCGGGATCCACGGCGAAAGTCTGGACACCAAGGTCTGAGATGTCCATTACCTTGTATCCGGCGCCGATTTGTTCGGGGAGACCGAGAGAACGCACACGATTGTAGAGCGTCTCGAATCGCTCGACGCCACAGAACGTTGTGAATACGTGGGCGTCGCCACTCACGCACCCTCCGCCTGATTGATGGATGAGCGCGCTCTCCTTGAGCGTCTGGAAGATCCCTGCGAGGCTATCGTCCACTGGTAATACGAAGCAGGCACTCAGCTGCTGAAGCTCGAGCCCTGCGTTCATCAACGTCGGGCTATTGGGCAGGAACTCGAGGTTCGCGATTATGCGGTAGAACCTCCGCGCGGTCTCCTCGACCCTTGTCTGGTCCGCTCCGTAATTCGCCTCCGCCTGCGCGAGGTTCCAGGCGACGCGCGCGAAGAGCTCTCTCGGCGTCTCGATGACGCGCCCTTGATCGTCTTTCTTCAGATACCGCTTCTCGAGGACCCGGAGCGCGTTCTCCGAGAGCTTCGGATTCGGCTCGTCGGCCACGACTTCGATGGCTTTGGATTCAGCGACCTTGACTTGTTCCATGGAACGACCCTCTCCACTAGGGATAGGACACGGCACAGCATAGGCAGTAACGCCATCCCTGGGGGTGAGCGCGGCGAATGGGGTCTCGTGGTATAGCTCTTTTTGAACCACCTCTGTTACCATTCGTCCGCTGGAATGTTACCACATCTGTTACCATGGTCCCGGCTCCATAAGAACATGCCGCCGGGAGGCGTGAATCCGGGGGCGTCGCACGCGGCCGTCACAGGAAGGGGAGCGCCACAACCTTCGCGGGATGCGGCGCGCCTCGAACCTCGACGTCCACCTCTGTGCCGACGCCCGAGACATCGCGTTCCATGGAGGCGAGCGCGATCCCGACCCGTAGGCTTGGGGACATCGTGCCGCTCGTGACGTGGCCGACCTCGCGGCGCGAGACGAGCACACGCGACCCGTGCCGCGGGATCCCTTTGTCGTCCATCCTCACGCCGACGAGACGCGCGTAGTCGTCGCGGTCTCTCTGGGCCACCAGCGCGTCGCGGCCGATAAACGGGCGGTCCCACTTCACGATCCACGCGCTGTTCATCTCGAGCGGCGTCTGCCGCCCGTCGAAATCCTGGCCCGAGAGGAGGTACCCCTTCTCCAGGCGAAGGGTGTCGCGGGCCCCGAGCCCGATCGGCCGGATGCCGAGGTCCTTCCCCTCCGAAAGGAGGGAATCCCACACCCAGGTGCCCTCCGCGGCGGTCGGAAAGAGCTCGAACCCCGGCTCGCCGGTATACCCCGTGCGGGTGATCAGGAAGGCCACGCGTCCAGTGGAAGCGATGGGCTCCTCTTCCGGCAGCATGGCAGGCCCTTCCGGGATGCGGGCCCCCCACCCCTCGATTTCCGGTGGAACGGCCCGTGGGTGGGCCCCCCATGGCGCCGGCGGCACGAAGTCGATCACCCCGCCGGTGAAGGGCTTCATCCGCCCGAGCTCGACGGATGTGAACCGCTGAAGGATGCCTGGAGCCTCCGGACCCTGCAAGGCGAGACAGAGGAGGTCCGCCGTGCGGTCCGTGAGCCGAACGCCGGCGACAAGGTAATGCTCGAGCCACGCGACGACGGCCGGGCGCGGCCCCGCATTGCACACGACGAAGTACCGATCCGGGGCGAGACACGTTACAATTACGTCGTCGATAATCGTGCCGTCCTCACGCAGGAGATGTGTATATCGCGCGCGCCCCGGATCGCGAGGGACGTCGTTCGCGCTGAGCGGAGACAGGAATGCGCGAGCGGTCGGTCCTTCGACGAACAGCTTGCCCATGTGGCTGACGTCGAACAATCCGGCGGAGCGCCGCACGGCGAGATGTTCCTCGATGATCCCCGCGTACTGAAGCGGCATTTCCCAGCCGCCGAAATCGATGAACCGCGCGCCTGCGGCACGATGCGACTCGTAGAGGGGCGTGCGGGATGCCATGGACATGGCCCCAAGGGCGGCCGCGAATGAAAGCCTTCGCCCCGCCCGGCAAAGCTTATGCAGGTCTCCATCATAGCCCGCGGCTACCATGGGCTTGTTTCGGGAATTCCGTTACGAGCTGAGTACCCTCATCTTCGGCCTGGGGATCCTCGCCATGGCCTTCTCCCTTACCCAGTTCTTCTTTCCGACGCAGAGCCCGGACTGGCTGCAGCAGATCCACCGGGCAATCGGTCCGTGGGTCATCTGGGAGGCGTTCGGCGGCCTCCTCGCGGTCATCGGGGGCGGCTTCTACTTCATCGACACGCTCCGCAAAGAGGGGGAGTTCGATCGGCTCGTTTCGACGACATCCAAGGAAGTGTTTGTGAAGAACATGAAGCGTCTTGAGGAGCTCACGTACGACCACCTGCCCTCGGCATACGAGCGGCGATTCCTCGAGAAGAAACGGGAGTTCCGGATCAGAGGCTAACTCACTCGGACGTCCGCACGAGCACGACCCGCCCCATCGTTTCAATCGTCGCGCGGTTCCGCGGTCGGCACCGGAGGACGACCTCGATTCGGTCGGGCCCATACGCGATCGACACGACCTCTGTGTGCTCGTACAGCCAGTGAAGCCTCCCGCCCGCTTCGGCGTCCTGGGGCATCACGAGGTGGATTTCCATGGGATAGACGAAGGAGAGGAGGATCGCTTGGCGCAAAGCATCCAGCCCCGTCCCTGTAATCGCGGAGACGGCGAGGGGCGGTCGGTGGAACTCCGATTCCGCGAGGGCCGCGGCTTTCGACGCGAGCGAGCCTTCCGTCAAGCGGTCGACCTTCGTGAGGACCGGGAGGACGGCCTCCGGGGGGACGTTCGGAAAGAGTGTGCGCGCCGCGAGCCGCACCTTGCGGCGGATTTCGTCGACAGCGTCGCAGGCATCAACGAGAAGGAGGACGAGGTCCGCCTGAAGGATCTCCTCCAGGGTTGCGTTGAACGCCTCGGCCATCCAGAACGGGACGCCATCGACGAACCCAATCGTGTCCGTGAGCAAGATCCGCTTCCGGGTGCCGGAGAGGCCGCGTGTCGTCGTGGCGAGAGTCGAGAACATACGATCTTCCACGAGGACGTGCTCGTCCGTGAGGGCGTTCAAGAGGGACGATTTGCCCGCGTTCGCGTAGCCCGCCAGCGCGACGAGATGGTATCCGCGTTCTTTCCGCGCGGTGCGGCGGGCCTCCCGCTCCCGACGTATCGTGTCGAGTTCGTCCCGAATCTTCTTAATCCGTCGCTTCACGGTTTCGTAGTATGCGTCGACGCGTTGCTCGCCGCCCGCCATAAAGCCCGGCCTCTCGCTGACATCGGACTCGTGGATCCACTCGCGGAGAAGCGGCACCTCATACTGCAGGAGGGCGAGCTCGACCTGGAGCTTCCCTTCCCGGCTCGACGCGCGCTGCGCGAAGAGCTCCAGGAGGACGCGCAGACGGTCGTAGCACTCGACCCCGAGCTCCCGCTCGAGCAGGTGGTGCATCGTGGGGCGGAGTTCTCCATTGAACACGACAACCTCGACGTCGCCTTTCGCCACGCGCTCACGAATCTCGTCGAGCTTCCCTCGGCCGACGAACGTGCGTGGATTTGCCCGGCCCCGCCGTTGCACGACCGCATCGAGGACCCGATGCCCCGCCGAGGCGAGGAGCGCCGAGATCTCCGCAATGTCGTCCGTCAGGGTGACGAGCAGGACGTCCATCCGCCCGACAGAGGACCGCGGGTCCGATAATGGTTTCCACCGGAAATCGAGGGGTGGGGGCCATCCCGACGATGTCGCGTCCGGCGCCCGGTTAACCTTAAGTAAGGTTAACAGGATGGCGGGACGATGCAAATCGGTTGTGGCGTCGCGACGAAAGAGATCCGCGGCCGGCCGTACCTCTACTTCTGGCACTACGAGGACCGCGGCGGTCGTCGGGTCCAAGTGTTTCGCTACCTCGGGTCCGCCCGGTCCGAGGCGACGCGGGCTCGCCTCACGGAGGCGATCGATGCGTACTTCGAGCGGGCTACCGGAGAGATGCGCCGCCGCAGGGCCGAGCTCCTCGCGCGCGTCCAGCCCGGATGAGCAAAGGCCATATGGCCAGCGCGGCATGGGTTCCGGGCGATGCACGTGCGGGTCCGTCTCTTCGCCACATACAGGGAAGTCTCAGGGACACGGCAGCTCACATGGTCCGGCCGAGACGGTGCCACGCTAGGCCATCTCGTCGACGACCTCGTGACGAAGTTCCCCCGCCTGGAGGGATACCGGGACACGATGCTCCTCGCGGTCAACCACGCGTTCGTGGATCCGTCCGTGCGGCTGCGGGAGGGCGACGAGGTCGCCCTCATGCCGCCCGTGAGCGGGGGCATCCCATGATCGACCTCCGCCGGGGCCAGATCGACGTTGAGGCAGTCGTGGACGGGGTCCGCCGCGACGACGCCGGTGCAATCGTCGTCTTCCTCGGGACCGTCCGCGCGGATCCGGGCGTCGGCGCCCTGGAGTACGAGGTGTACCGTCCGATGGCCCTCCGGATGCTCGAGGACCTCGTCGCTCGCGCGAAATCGAAGTTTGGCGCGCTCGACATGGCGATCGTGCACCGAGTCGGTCGCGTGCCGGTCGGCGCGGATTCCGTCGTGATCGCGTGCGCGGCCGCGCACCGCAAGGAGGCGTTCGCCGCGTGCACGTGGGCGATGGACGAGGTCAAGCGAATCGTGCCGATCTGGAAGACGGAGGCCCGCTCGGCCCGCTCGCGTCGGAAGCGCGGACACTCCACTTCGAAATAGGAAAGATCGGCCCGGGGCCGGACCGACCCCGCGCCTTCGCCCCGGAGGGCTAAAGGGCCGTGCTCTCGCAACGGCCTAGTTGATTACCAGAGCTACGAGTGCGGATGCGCTGCATGCCGCAAATTCATAGAACCGATACCAGTTGGCGCCTCGCACCCAGGCGTGTTCGGGAATGTGGTCGTTCTGCGGGACGCACACCTGATGGTTCGGTCCGTTGCTCAGTCGCTCGGGTGTTGGCGGGTCGTTCGCGGCCGGGTCCGTGTCCGGGTTGTCCGCCTCCGGCTCGTTGATCACGGCGCTCGTGTTCGGGCCCGCGGAGGGCCGCAGCACGAAGGCCGTGATGCCGGCGACGAGGACGACGGCCAGGGTCACGACGACGAGCTTCTTGAACCCCGTCATGGTTCCCATCCCTTGTGCGAGCCGTCGGGCGCGCACGCAGCCGTCGAGAGGCCTCCGAACCGTAGATAACTCTTGCCGCGTCCGACGCCGCGGATTGACAAACGGCTCCCGCGCGCGCGTGGCGCGGATGACGCCGGGCGTCCGACGCAAGCCGTCGGATTGACAAAGGGGCGCGACGGAGATATAGCGCGATTCGCCATCCCCCACCGTCCATGGCTCGCATGGTCGACATCGGCCGAAAGCCCGACGTGGCGCGCCGGGCGATCGCCTCGGGTGCGATTCGGCTCAAGCCGTCCACCGTGCAGGCGATTCGCGCGGGCTGCGTCGAGAAGGGCGACCCGCTTGCCACCGCGGAGGTCGCCGGGCTCCAGGCGATCAAGAGCGTGTGGCAGGTACTCCCGCACTGCCATCCGATCCCGATCACCGCGGCGGGCGTGACCTTCGATGTGCGGAAGGATCGGATTGTCGCGACGTCGCACGTGGAGGCGACGTACAAGACGGGCGTCGAGATGGAGGCGCTCTACGGCGTTACGGTTGCGCTCTTGACCGTGTGGGACATGGTGAAGTCCATGGAGAAGGACGCCCGCGGCCAGTATCCGACAGCGCGCCTCGTCGATGTGCACGTTCTTTCGAAGGAAAAAGGCGCGGCCGCTCGTACGCGCGGCTAGCCGGCATTTGGCGGCTGTGCGAAGCCTATTTCTCCCGGCGGTTCGGTTTCCGGGGAATCAACGGGGTGTTGGAGTGGCGGACGAAAAGAAGATCTCGGTATCGGAAGTGCGCAAGACGATTTCGACGTCCTTGGCCGCGGCCTTCGGCTTCGTAATCGCGCTGATGTGGAACACTGTTGTTCAGTCAGGGTTCGCGACAGCGGGGATTCCGTTGGGCACAACTGCCCAACCAGGTAATTGGGGCGGGTGGGCCTACTTTGTCGTCAGTGCGACCGTCATCACCGTGGTGATGGTCGTGTTCATCGTCCTCGTGAGTCGTATCGCGGGCAAGGAGCCGGAAAAGAAGTAGGCGGCATCGCGGTTGCGGGGCGAAGCCCTTTTGTCGCCAAGGCGGCATGGATTCCGGCCCATGAAGGTCGTGATCCTCGACGGCTACGTGGACGAGCCGTCGAACTTCGGCGTGCCACCGTACATCTCGCCCTACCCGCGGTACGTCGCGGGCGCGGTCCGCGAGACGCATCACCACTGTACAAGATACTCGCAGTGGTCGTCGCCTGACCGCGCGCACCGGGTCTTAGTGACGGTTCCAGCGACCCCTCGTGACTTGAGGATCCCCTCGTAAGCGCCTTGGAACATGGCGCAAAAGGAAGCAGTGGGCATCCAATCAAAATGCTGGAAGGTGGCCTGTCGGCGGCCTGTCTTCACGACGAGCCTTCCGTAGTTCCACTCCTTGCTGTAGACAATCGGTGCCCGCTCGGCAAGTGCGGAGAGCGGGATGACCTTTGTGATCTGCTCGCGGACGGTCGAGACCGTAGGGGTCACGTGCACGTACAGGTTCCGGATGAAGTCGTAGCTACCGCTCCCGAATTTCGATTCCAACAGCTCATGAAATTCATCGAATGCGTCGGCGGACAACCAGGTGTCTTCAGTGAGTTCATCGGGAGTCACGGACCAATCTTTTAGGGCGTCCATCATGGCGGCGCCGCCCCGCGCGGCCTTGAGGAATTGCATGGCCCGGATGGCCGGCGCTGCGCGGATTTTGGGGACGAATCCGATGGTACGCTGGTCCCTTGCGAAGGGCGAAAACCGCTGGCTCGAGTTCTGCCGGTACGCGATTAGGCTGGACCCGCTCTTGGTGGGGGCGTAGAGCCGACCGTGGCCCTTCGCAGAAGGGGTCAGGCACTCGACCAGTCCCCTGCTGGCTAACTCCCGAAGGGCTCGGCTTACGTGTGTGAGGCGCAGGTTTGTCTCTCGAGCGAGTTGTCCGGGGAGTTTGGGAGTGGACGCGAGGCCGGACATGACCTTTTCCCGGTAGCCGCTTGAAGCCACGAAGCTGAAATCCGACCAGAGGCGATCGTGGACCTGCATCAGGCCTCCCTCCCCCAACGTTCGGGTCCTGGGGTGGCGCATACACCCGCGCACCTATAAAATATCAGGGTAAGCGCTCCAGGACGCTTGGGTTGTTTCCAGAGGAGTCAACCTTCACCGGGAGGGGTAGCAGGACTCCCGCAACCGATCGACCACTGTACGGTGGTGATCCCCAAGGGGATCGATTTTCCTCGGGACATCTTTCAACCATTGATAATGAGATCGAAGGATTGCCCATCGTTCGCATTTGGTTGGGCTTTGGTCGGTAAATGGTGAGGACCCGATGAAGTCTTGCCAACATTCTGGTCACTTTCCTTTAGTCTGCCGGCCGTGCTACACCTAGACACGGTTCCAAGACCGAGGAGTTGACGGGTTGGAGACGAGCGGGGTAGTCGATCGCCCTGACTTGATCGGAGTTGAGGGGCCGCCGCCCCGCGGGTCACCGCGGCGCTTTTCGAATCCCGATACAAAGAAGGTCGGCCATCCTTCGGGTCGTCCGATAGATGGAGTGGGACCTGCGCGGAGGGTTTTGCGGACACTCGTCCTTGTTTGTGCGCTCCTCGTGCTCTGTTCCGTGCTCCAATCTGCGGTGGTCCGGGGCGCTGATCCCGACAGCGACGGAGATGGCCTGACCGACAGCTACGAGCTCACGACCTTGTACACGCAGCGGGTCGCTGCCGCGGGGCTGCCGAAGGGGATTATCGACAACGGGGTAGAGACTGCCGCGGCGTCGCTTCTCCCGTGGCAGGGCGTCGTGAACGGTGCGTTCGCGGAGTTCACGATCGATTATCCCGCGAAAACAGAACTAACTGTGCAAGTCGGGTATTGGAGTGGTACGGCGTGGGTGGATCGGTACGTCTGGGATCCCGGTTCGCGGCTTCTGGGCGTGTCGGTGACGCAGCCCGCAGCGAACGCGTTTGTCCAGGGAACGATCACTGCCGCCTCGGTTGTTGTCGAAGACGAGATCGTCGACCGGGTCGAGTTCTATCTCGGAGGCGGTCTCATCGCGACTGCGCGCCAGCCGGCCTCCGCCGAGACGTACTCCATTCCCATTGACACCGTCAAGTATCAGAGCGGAACCTATGAGCTCAAAGCCGTCGCCGTCGACAAAGTCGGGGCGACCCGCGCGTCGGCAATCACGGTCAAGATCGATAACGCGATTCCGTCCGTGTCCATTTCGTCGCCCACGAACGCCGCGATCGGCAGCGGCCTCGTGAGCATTCAGGCGACTGCGACCGACGACTTTGGCGTGAAAGAGGTCCAGTTCTACGTGGACGGCGCGTGGTTGGCCGTTGACAACACGGCCCCCTACGCTGCCTCGTGGGACGCGTCGACGAAAAAGGGATCCCATACGATCAAGGCCGTCGCCGTCGACTACGCCGGGAAGTCGGCCTCGAACCAGATCAGCGTGACCGTCGACAACGCGTACCCGAGCGTCTCGTTCGGACAGCCCTCCTCGGGCTCTTACGTGAAGGGCACGTACCGCGTCAAGGTCCGGGCGACGGACGACAATGGCATCAACGCCATCAATCTCAAGGTCGACAGCGGGAGCTACTTCTCGATCAAGGGCAACTTCGACGGGACGTACTACTGGTACGATTGGAACACGGTCTCGGTCTCCGGTAGTGCTCATTCGCTGACGGCTCAGGCGACCGACACGGTCGGGAAGGTGTCGACCGCAGTGACCGTGTCCGTGACGGTGGACAACACGGCGCCGTCGGTCGCGATCACGTATCCGGCGAACGGAGCGACGGTCTTCGGGAAAGTCATGGTGACGGCTAGCGCGTCCGATAATGCCGCGCTGGCCTCCGTCGCCTTCTACGTCGACAACTATTGGCGGGTGACCGACACCCAGTCCCCCTACGAGTATGCCTGGTACACACCGTGGGAATTCGACGGTGGCCATACGGTTAAGGCGGTCGCCGCAGACAGTGCGGGCAGTAGCGCAATCCACGAAATCCTTGTGAAGACGGCCAACTGGGGCGGAGGCGGTGGCTGTGTGCCTCCCTGTCCGACCTCCACAGATCCTATGCTCGGGTTCACAAAGCCGGAGTCCGGAACGACCTCCCTTACAACGACGACAGCCCGAACGACCTCCGGATATGCGCAGGTCGAATCTGTTTCGACAGTCGTCGCAGACTTGCTAAAGCCGCGGAGCCAAGTGACACAGGTGGAGCGGGACAACCGGCTCCTCCCCACGGAGTTCAGCCCCTCCCTCGTGCACTCCCAGCTCTCCTGGCGGATTGTAATCCGGGATTGGGTTCCGAGCACGACGACCCAGGGAAGCCTCACCGCCTATTCGATTCGCCTCGAAGAGCGGAGTGATCCGGCGAAGGCCGACACGGACGGTGACGGCCTGAGAGATGGCGCGGAAGTCACCACGTACGGAACGTATCCCACCACCGTCGACGCGGACGGCGACGGAGCCCGCGATGATTTCGAGGTCGTCTCGCGGGCAATCACGTATTTCGTGAACGGCGTCGCGCGGTCCGCGGCGGTGAAGACGAGCCCGACGAACGCGGACACGGATGGGGACGGGCTTTCGGATGGGGAGGAATACAACCCCGGAGTGGACCGGGTCGTCACGAACCCCGTCGTTCCCGACACGGACGGCGATCTGTTGACGGACGGCGCGGAGCTGTTGACGCACAACAGCAACGCCACGTTGACGGACACGGACAAGGACACCATCACGGACTACACGGAGGTCACGGCTCGGACGCTCACCCTGACGGTGAACGGCGCCACGCAGTACCGGACCGTCAAGACCCTCGCGTACGCGGAGGACAGCGATGGCGACGGCCTCCGGGACGACAAAGAGTGGTCCGGTACCTCCGTGTACGGGGTGAAGACGGATCCCTCGGACTACGATACCGATGATGACGGGCTGGCCGACGGGCAGGAGAAGTTCGCGACAGAGATCTCCCTCTCGACCCGGAAGACCGTAGGGACCTCGCTCAGCGTGCCCCTGACCGTGTCCGTGAGCGGGGCGATCGAGCGGGTCGACGTCCGCTATGGGCTCTCCACCATTGACGTGTCGAACTTCTATGTCCGCCTGGACAAGGGCACGACGTCCCTTGTTCTCAGGAACCGCCAGGGGACCGGCCTGTACAACTACAGCTCGAAGGAGATCACGAACTCGTTCGTCCACGGCGGCACGTACAGCCTCTACGTTTCGTCGCCGGTCAGCGGCGGCGTCCTCGAGGAGTTCGCGCTGAGCCTGACCCTTCGCACGTCTCCCATTCGGACCGACACGGACGGCGATGGTCTGAACGACTCCGAGGAGACAACGTACGGGTCGGACGCATGGCTCACGGATCCGAACCGGGCGGATACGGATGGAGACTTCTGGTCCGACGGCTACGAGGTGCGCACGAAGGGCACGAACCCGCTGAGCACGGATACGGATCAGGATGGCGCTCGCGACTCCAATGACTTGGACCCCCTGCGGAACCTCCTCGTCGCGGTCCGGGTGAACGGGATTCACCACGGGAACGGGCCGTGGTGCTCTCCGGAACTCGTCGGCATTGCGCGGGTGAACAACGACTACACGTGGGTCACGCAGCACCGGATCGCGAACCTCGACGCGTTCACGTCGTGGTCATGTCCCCTGTTCATTCCGACGACCCAGTACTCGACGGCGTCCTTCTACTACACGTACTACGCGGACGTCCCGGACGACGCCTCGTACGTGTCCCTGCGCGCGACGGCATGGGCCATCAACCCTGGCCGTGGCGACGACATCCTCGTCGACCAGTTTGTCGGGTACACCCTCGGGTCGGGCACTGCGTACTTCACCCTATGGAACGGGAACTCGTGGTATTCCTTCGATGCCTGGACCCAAGCCCTCCCGAAGGCGAAGACCCTCCTGATTACCGACGGGAACGCGACGGTCACCGCGTCGAACGGCCAGAAGCGGCTGACCGCGCAGGACCGGTACTTTGTGCTCGCGCTTGACCTCACGACCTCGTATGGGCCACTTGCCTATGGTGTGAATGCGATCGTCGTGCCCAGGTCGATCTTCCTCGATACAAAGTTGAAAGCGGACTTCGCCGCGGGCAGCCATTGGCCCCTCGCCGACGCGACGCTGTACGGCCAGGACCTCGGCCGCAGCGACATCTCCAAAGGCATTGCGGGCCTGATTGCGAAGACAATCACTGGTGCCGACGCATACAATGTACTCGACGGCCTCCTCCGGAACAAGACGAACGCAAAGGTGTTCAGCTACATCGACCTCACGTCCTACGCGGTCCTGGCGAACCTCCCCGCGGACGTCGTGAAGGTCCTTCCTTGGGCCGGCGTAGCGAACGGCCCGACGGGCGCGATGCCCCAGGACTTCTGGCAGAAGATCGGTGCTGCCGCGACGACCGTCGTGAACAGCCTCGTGTACGTCGGCCAGCTGATCTACAAGGGCCTCGTCGCATTGGGCACGTTCCTCGTGAACCTTGCGGAGGCGATCGCGGAGTGGGGGATGCGGGCGCTGGGGCAGTTGAAGGACACGGTCGTGGCTGTCGCGCAGAAGGCGGGGGAGGTGCTTGGTCGGTTCGTGGATTGGATTATCGATATGGCCATCAACACGATAACGACTGCCATCGCACAACTGCTCAACGGAATAAAGGCGCTGATGGACGGGACCGTCGGGCGGTTCGTCCGGGAACTCGAGGAGGCGCTAGCCACGGTGGACGTGAATGACCTGGCGAACAAACTGATATCTCTGGCGCAAATTGCCTTCGTGATTGTTATCGCCCTTGCTATGATTCCGGTAGCGATTAGGGTGGCAAGCGTCGCAATCAAAGCCGTGACCGCCGGAGTTTCCTGGATCGTCGAGGCCGCGATTTCCGAAGGTGTTGCGGAGTTCATCGTGAGGATCCTCATGAGCATCGCTTTCGCGCTGGCCACGACGGCGCTGTTCAGCGCGATTTTGGAGACAATGGGTTGGGTGGAAGACACAACGGTCGCCTTTTTCAAGACCCTGGGACTCGCTGCCACCGCAATCTATGCCGTGTCGAAGGTCGTGTTCAAACTCTACGAGTCGCTTTTTGTCAAGACGGCGAACGACATTTCAATAATCCAACGCTACAAAGGATTTGCCTTTGCAATCTTCGGTCTTTTCCTTGTTTTCATCGGAAGCAGCACGTATGCTAAGAACGGCCTTGGACGACTCGCCGTCGACTTCGCGGGATTCGCGTTCCAAGCTTACGGTTTCTGGCTATACGCCAAGAGCTCAAAAGACCCGCTTGTGCAGATTGGGGATTTCGTTGCCCCGGTGGGTTCGGCAATTGAACATGGCGTCACCGTGCTCTCTCCACCCCTGAGCGCAGCCAAGATAACATTGACGTGGAATACGGGAGGGTACGCCTAGCCAGTGGTGCTGGAGTCAGGATGTCCGACGGAAGCGTGGACGTGATAAGTTATCGTCCAACCCCGCGAGCGGCGCTGAGGTACAGAGCTAAGAAAGTTTCCGCCTTGCTATTGTATGTGGGAATGGGAGTTTTCATTTTGTGGCTGGTCGGGCCAGGTCTGGCGAGTGAGCGTTCGCCCAACTTGGACTACTGGACCACGCTTGCCGCAGTCGCGGGTGCGTTCGTCGTCCTTGTGTTCCTCTTTGTGATCACATGGAATGAGAATCTCGCGCGCATCGACCGGGGTGTAATCACGCTGCCTTTCCCGATCCGAAGGAAGGCCGGGTCTCGTGTCGGGCGCATTCATATCGAGGAAATCGCCAAGATCGAACTAACCGTTAACTCGATTGGTCGGCGAGGAGCGGAGCTCACACTACAAGATGACACTCGCCTGTTCCTACCTCACACGGTATTCGGTGAGCGAGGACCAAAGATTCTGGAGGCACTCGAAGATCACGTGAAACGCCGGTCCATCGGTGATGCCGGAGGCGCGCACAGCGACCTGTAAATCCGCGCCGCAAGATGCGCTGCGAAGGGTCTTTGAAACCTCTCCGAACTTGTGCCGACCCGCAGGACGGATGTACGACCGGCTCGCGAACCTGCGTCTCTGCAGGAAAGCCGGCTTCTCGAACAACTCACGTCGTGCGTTTTCCTCAAGCGCTCGGCGTTTCGGGGACTGGTTCGCCCCGAAGAGGTTCATCGTGAACGGACCAACGCGGTATCTCTCCGCGTATGATGGGACGCGCGCAAAGAACGGAGCCGTCGATACCTGCAGCTCCAGGTGACAAACGGCCCGACGGGCGCGATGCCCCAGGACTTCTGGCAGAAGATCGGTGCTGCCGCGACGACCGTCGTGAACAGCCTCGTGTACGTCGGCCAGCTGATCTACAAGGGCCTCGTCGCATTGGGCACGTTCCTC